>NZ_CP182212.1:0-823238 GCF_048076865.1 Mycoplasma razini | reverse complement strand
AAGTAGTATGTTAATAAATATATTATTTAATCAATTAAGTACAAGTTATCCACAATGTTATTCACAACTTTTAAGTCTAAAAAATAGGGATATTTGTCTTTTTCCACAATTTTTTAAATAGATATGACTTTGCTTGTGAATAAAAAAGACTTATCCACAGATTAAAAAGTGGAAAAACTTGTGGATAACTTCTGGGGATAAGGTACATATTAAAATATTTTTTAGTAATATAAAAAAATAAAAACATTATAATTTAAATAATTATGGCAGAATCAGTATTTAGAGGAAAATTTGCAAAGATTTTAAGTGGCTCAAAAGATCAAAATTGGGCATTTTTATTATTCAGATCGGATAATTCAAACATGAATTATCCTGTTTATTGCAGAGGTAATGTTCCGGACCTATTTACTGAGTATGAAATTACAGTTACTGAAAGTCCAAAAAACAAAAATTCATTTATTTTAAAGGCTTATGTTCCGATTTTAGAAGAGAGAGAAATTAATTGAGAAGATTTAATCTCTAAAAATGTTCCAAATGTCGGAAAAATGTCTGCTAAGAAGATGATCGATGCTTTTGGAGGTAATTTATTTAAACTAATAGCAGATTTAGATGCTAACGAAGATAAATTACTAGAAGTAATGTCAAGTAAACAATTAAATTCACTTGTTAAATATTACAATGATAATGAACCACGGATAAAAGCTCTAATGGGTGTTTCTGATGAAGAACACAATAATATTCAATTCTTTTATTCACGTAACATGTCAGATCTCTTAGAAGCGCTTAAAAAACACCATAAAACTGAAGATATGGATTTTGTTGATTATTACAAAAGTCAAAACCCTTATTTATTGTATTTAAACAAAATTTATCCTTCTTTACCAGTAATTGATGAGTTTGCTATCGAAATTGGTTGAGATCTAGCTTCTATTAATCGTTTTGAGGCTTATTTAGATGATATTATGGAACAACTTGAGAATGATAACTCTACCTTAATTCCGTATGAGTATATTGTTGAGCAATTAAGATTTATTTTTGATTATGATATTACACGTATCTATGAGTATATTGAGTATCTATCAGCACATGATAAATTAATTAAATCATTTGATCAAAATCACAATGTTTATTTATCACGTAAGCAAACAGTTGATAAAGAAAAATTTATTGCTGCTAAATTAAAATATTTAGTCAAAATACCAAATAGAATTCAATTAAGTCCAAAAAGTGATTATGAATTAAGTCAACTATCTCAAAATCAAAAGCAAGGTTACTATAATTTTATTAATTCAAATGTTTCAATAATTTCAGGTGGTCCTGGGACAGGAAAAACATTTATTATTAAACATATTTTTGATACTTTAAAGAAAAGTGATTTAGTTTTAGATGTTGATTATGCAATTTTAGCACCTACAGGTAGGGCTGCAACGAATATTACTTCTAAAATAAATAGTCGTGTAAGAACTATTCATAGTTTCTTAAGAATTGCAAATACTTCTGAAGAAATTTCAAGTGACCATCTAGAGACTTTAAAAGAAATGAAAGTAATTGTAATTGATGAGTTTTCAATGGTTGATATAAATCTATTTGATAAATTATTAAATGCTTGCCCAGCGCTTGAAAAAATAATTTTAATTGGAGATGTTGATCAATTACCACCAATTGGTCCTGGGGATTTATTAAGAGAAATTATTAAGTCTAATAAGTTTTCTGTCACATTTTTAGATGAATTTTTCAGAAGTGATTCAGTTTCAATTTGAAAACACTTCACAGAAATTAAAAATAATGGAATTCCAGGCTTTAAAAAAGAAGAAGTCGACTTATATCAAGCACCAGATGAATTGGTAGCAAATAAAGTGGTAGAAATTTACAAAAAACAAGTGCAAAAACATGGATTAGAAAACGTTATATTACTATGTCCTACATATAAAGGTGATTTTGGGTTATTTGAAATTAATAGATTAATTCAAGAAGAAATTAATCCTGATAACGAAACATTTTTATCATACAAACGTAACGGAAGAAGTGTTAACTTTAGAGTTGGTGATAAAGTTATTCAATTAGAAAATAGACTTGATGAAGATGTATGTAATGGTGATATAGGATATATTGACAAAGTCGAATTTACAGTGGGAAAAAATAAGAAAAAAGAAGTTTCTCATATTTATGTAACTTTTAAACGTGCAAATAATTGAAAGAATACAATTAAGTACTCTAGAGGTGAATTTAATGAACAAATAAGCCTTGCATATGGGACTACAATTCATAAATTCCAAGGAAGTGAACTAGATGTTATTATCTTTTTAGTTCATCCAAGTCATAAACGTATGTTGAGTAAAAAATTACTATATACAGCTACTTCACGGGCAATGAAAAACTTAATCATTATTACAAATGATCAAACTAATTATGGTGAAGTTATCTTAAGAAGTAATGTTTACGAAAAACCTATCTTAACCCATTTTGCTTACTTTGTTAAAGGAGAATAAATGAAATTAATAGTTGGATTAGGAAATCCTGGTGAACAATATAAATTTACACGTCACAATGCAGGATTTTTAACAATTGATAAAATTTGTAATAAACTACAAGTTGAATTAAACAAAAATAAATTCAATGGCGTATATGCCAAAGTTGATGATTTAATAATTGCTAAACCATTAACTTACATGAATGATTCAGGATCATTTGTGGCAGGAATTTGTAATTTCTTTAAAATTTCACCTGATGATGTTATGGTAATACATGATGAAAAAGACTACCCTCTAGGCAAAAGCAGTATAAAAGTGGGTGGCTCAGGTGGTTCACACAATGGAGTGATTAGTATTATTGACCAATTAGGATCACAAGATTTCAAACGCTTAAAAATTGGAATCACTACACCTCATCACTCAGCTTTAAGAGATTTTGTTCTTGGTAAGTTTACTGAAGAACAAATGAGAATTTTAGAACCAATTTTAGATAATGCTGCTAATGCTGCAATATCATTTGCGTTTAATGATATTTACACAGTGATGAATAAATACAATGTTAAAAAATAAGTTTTTTAAAAAAGATCCAAGTAACAAATATTTAATAGCAGTAAGTGGTGGTTCTGATAGTATGTTCTTATTAGATAGATTCAAAAAGTACAATGTAGTAGTGGCGCACGTTAATTATCATCAACGTGACGATAGCAGCATTGAAACTGATATAGTTAAAAAATATTGTGCAAAATATAAATTACCACTCTTTGTTTTAGAGCTAAATAAAAATGATTATACTGGTGGTAATTTTGAAGATTGAGCTCGTGAAAAAAGATATGAATTTTTCAAGCAAATTTATCATGATCAATCTTGCAATTATTTATTAATAGCACATAACAAGGATGACTTTTTTGAAAGTGCTATGATGACAAGAGAATCTAATCGAAAAAAAGATTTCTTTGGAATTAAAAAACACAACAAAATTTATGGCATGAATGTTTATAGACCATATGTTAATAAATATTGAAAAGATTATATTGCTCATAAATGTATTTATGAAAGAATACCTTTTCACATTGATTCAAGCAATCTAAGACAAGAATATACCCGAAACAAAATTCGTATGACATATCGTAATCATTTGCTTCTTAAAAGTATTTGAGTATGATATTTCAGATTAAAAAATAAAAAATTAAAAGTTGAACAATTAAAAATAAGTCGCAATTATAAAAAATGAGTAAAAAGTAATTACTCACAAGACATCTTTAAAAAATTAAAATTTAAAGAAGAACTTATTTACAAATTTATTAATCAAAATTATGATCATATTAATTTAACTTCTGGAAAGTTGCGTTCAATAATTGATTTCTTACTTTCTAAGAATAGAACTTCTACTTATAAATTGGATGATAATGATTTTTTAAACAAAGAAAAAGGTCATTTAAAATTACCAAATAACCAATAATATTAGCAAGGAAATAATTCATTTGCTAATATTATTTTTTTAAATAAAAGTATATAATTACATAATATAAAAAGAAAGGACAAAATGGATACAAAAAAGAAAAAAAGATGGACAACTATAATAACAACTCTTGTTATTCTATTTGCTATTGGAATTATGACTTACTTAATCATTAGTAAAGTAAATGCAGCTACAGTATGAAATACTTCTGAATTTATTACTAATCTTAAATCTGCTAATGTAGCGAATACTACTGGTCCAGATGGCAAATACTTCCAAGAGATAGTTTTTAACCCATATCAAAACTCTATTTTAGGTATTTATGTAAGAAACAGTATAATTGGTGATCAGGTTGTATCTGAAGCGATTAAATTTACAACCGGTGGTAGTGCTGGATTATTATCTGATCTTTTAGATAGTAATGGAAGATTGGCAGCTACTTTAGCTACTGCAACTAAAACTTATAATGTGCTACAAGCACCTACTCCAAGCTTTTTTGCTTCTTATATCTTGCCATTTTTACCAACATTAATTTTCATTTTATTAATGGTTCTATTATTCAGATACCAAATGAAAATGATGAATGGTCAAAGTTCAAGTATGTTTGGTGACAAGAGCCCTGCTCAAATTATCAAATCAGATAAGAAATTCTCTGATGTTGCAGGAAACAAAGAACCAATCGAAGAAATTAGCGAAATTGTTGACTACTTAAAGAATCCTAAAAAATATGAAGTTTCAGGAGCTAGAATGCCTCGTGGTATTTTACTTGGAGGTCCTCCTGGAACAGGTAAAACCTTACTTGCTAAAGCAACAGCTGGAGAAGCTGATGTTCCATTCTTCTTCGTTTCAGCATCTAACTTTGTTGAGTTATTTGTTGGTATGGGGGCAAAAAGAGTTAGACAAGTAATCGCTGAAGCAAGAAAAAATGCTCCAGCTATCGTATTTATCGATGAATTAGATGCAATCGGTAGAACTCGTGGAAGTGGTATTGGTGGAGGTCACGATGAACGTGAACAAACATTAAACCAACTTCTTGTTGAAATGGATGGTATTAAAGAAAACTCTGGATTATTATTCATTGCAGCAACTAACCGTACAGATGTACTTGACCCAGCTTTAACAAGACCTGGTCGTTTTGACAGAATCATTACTGTTGGATTACCTGATGTTAAAGAACGTGAAGAAATTTTAAAACTACATGCAAAGGGTAAAAGATTTGCAAACGATATTACATTTGAAAATGTTGCAAGAAGAACACCTGGATTCTCAGGTGCTCAATTAGAAAACGTTATTAATGAATCTGTGTTACTTTCTATCCGTGAAAATACTGGTGTAATAACAAGAGATCAAGTTGATGAAGCTATTGATAGAGTAATGGCTGGACCAGCTAAAAAATCAAGAACAATTACTCGTGAAGAATTAACAATGGTTGCATACCATGAAGCAGGGCACGCTGTAGTTGGTATTAAAGTTCCAGGAGGAAATAAAGTTCAAAAAATCACTATTATCCCACGTGGACAAGCAGGTGGATATAACTTAATGATGCCTGAAAACGAAAAATACAACTATACAAAAGAAGAATTATTAGCTTCTATCGCAAGCTTTATGGGTGGTAGAGCAGCTGAAGAAATTATTTATGGTGAAGATAAAATTTCAACTGGTGCATCAGATGATATTGCAAAAGCAACAACAATTGCTCGTAGAATGGTAACCGAATTTGGTATGTCTGATTTAGGACCTATTAAATATCAAGAAGAAGAAGGTTCACCATTCTTAGGTAAAACACTCGCAACTTCATCTTCATTATCAAACCAAATAAGCCACGAAATTGACTTAGAAATTAGAAAAATAATGCTTGAAGCTAAGAGATTAGCAACTCAAGTAATTAAAGATAACACTAAATTATTAGAGTTAATTAAAACTTTATTATTAGAAAAAGAAACTATTGTAGCAGAAGAAATTGATTACATTGCTACTCATTTAGAACTACCTCCTAAAAAGGTAGAACACAAGGAAGAACAAGCTCAACCATTAAATTTAGATGATCTAATTAAAATGACATCTAAAACAGAGCAAGAAGCTTCTGAAAATGACGCAGAAAAAAGCACTTTAAATAGTGAAGAAGCAATAAAAGTTAGACAAGAAGAAATTGCAAAAGCTCGTGAACAAGCAAACCTTGATTTAAGAGCTAAAGAAATTGAAGACGCAAGAAATAAAGATAAATAATTCTATGTTGCTTATATATAGAAAATAAGGAGCAAATATGGAAGAAATTATGCTTACAGCACAAGATGGTTATCAATTATCATTGCGTTTATATGAGGTTCCTAATCCAAAAGGATATGTTCAGTTAATCCATGGAATGGAGGAACACCAAGGGCGTTTAAGTCATCTAGTAAATAAGCTTAATTTAGCTGGTTATACTGTGCTAACTAGTGATATGCGTGGACACGGTCCAAATGCACCTATCCATGGTTATTTTGCAGCCAAAGATGGCGATAAATTACTTTTAGAAGATTATAAACTTATAACTAAATGATTTATGAAACGTTTTAACCAAACAAAGATCATTATTTATGGTTTTTCTCTTGGAACTTTAATAATTCGTAATTTATTAAAAACCGAATCAAAACATTATAAGAAAGTTATTCTAGCTGGATATCCACCTTATCGAAAAGCAATTCCACTTGGCATTGCATTGACAAAATTTTTACAAAGTGTAAAAGGGGCTGAAGCTTATTCACCATTAATGAATGTGCTAAGTTTTGCCTCATACAATTGAAAAATAAAAAATCCTAAAACACCAATCGATTGAGTATCTAAAAATTCACAAAATATTGAAGATTATTTAGAAGATAAAAATTGTGGTCAAGGATTTAGAGTAGCTGGCTTTAAAGATGTTTTTAAGCTTATGCAAGGCATAAAAAGTACAAATGGATATCAAAATATTAATAACTGTCCTATTTTATTAATTCGTGGAGCTGATGATCCTGTCACATATGGATACAAGGGCGCTAAATGATCTAAAACTCAACTTAAAAATGCTGGTTTTACTAATTTAGAAGCTATTGATTATCCAAATTGTAGACATGATATAATTCACGAAGAAATAAAAGATTATGTGATACAAGATATTATTGATTTCCTTAATAAATAGGCAAAAACTCAAGGCAACTTGAGTTTTTTCTTTTTCTCACAATATAAAACTATAAAATAAAATTAGGAGTTATATGAAACATAAAAAATGAATTATAGGAGCTGCAATAGCTATACCTGTGTCAACAGCAATCATAGTAGGGGCAACAGTAGGTAGTTTACAAAACCAAAAATACTTTGGTGAAGTGATAAAAGTAAACTTTAAGCCTGAAGAAAAACTATATTCAAAAATTAATGATGTAGATTTAGATAAGAAGAAATCTGATATTGTTACTCAACAAAATGAATCAGATATTAATATTTATTATTCTTCTTGAGGTGTTCAACCATTTTATAATTATCTGCGTTTAGCTATGTTATCTAATAAAGAAGTACATTTTATTTACACAACAGATATGAATTTTCAGTCTAAAATTGATGCTAAATATTTTGAGGATTTCTTAAAGAATAAACGTGTAGTAGATCAAAATAATGAATCGGAAATTAGGGCAAAAAGCGATGTAACTGCAATCAATACTAAGGCATATTCTCAAGCTCAAATAAAAATGGAAGAAGTCATTAAACAAAATCCAAATAAGCAAATTGCAATTTGAATAAATAGTGATCATTTTGTAAAAGCTTCAGGAATTATCGCTTTATTAGATAAATATCCAAACATTACTATAAAAGCAATCGAAGACTCTACAACAGCAGGTAGTTTTGTTCTTAATACGCGTTTACCATGAGTTAAAGATCAATACTTTAATAAAAACACCAATGAGTGAGCCAGACCAAGTATATGAAATAATTATAGTCAATATCTGTTAAGTACTTTTAAGCCTAGAATAGAGCTATATTTCTCATTAAATAATGATGTAAAGACATTACGTCAAGCAGGATTAGACAATATTTATCCTTTCTTTAATGAAGAAGGAAAATCAATTAAGGATTATATATTTAATTCTCGTGATAAAGATAAACAAAGATTAATGAAACATTGGTCAAAAATATCTGGATTAAATTGAGCTAATGTTAGAGATGTTGTAAACGAACAAAAAGCAAAAAATAACAAACCAAGCTTGTTAGTTATAGGTACAAGTGTAGAAAAATATAATAAGAATTATTTAACATATATTGCAAGTAAATATTCTGATAAATATAACATTTTCTTTAAAGGACATCCTGGATTTAATTCGATTGATGAGTGAATTGAGGATAATTTTGCAAAGAATCATAATGAAATTGAGTTTACTAATTTATCTACAGGAAAGATAGAAAAGTATCAATTACCAAAAGAAAACATAGTAATCCCTATTGAAGGACAAATTCAAGTGGAAGAATTAGCTAGTGATCATGCATTAGAAACTGATGGATTATATTTTGATAAATGAACTGCATTAGATTTTGAAACTTCAGCATATACTAGCATTGTAAATGGAATAAATGATTTAAGTGACATTATTGAAATTAGATATTGAGATGAAAAAGGCTATAAAGCATCTAGCAATAAAGATTCAAATTATTTAAGTTTATTAGAGTCTTTAGCAAGCTTAAAAGTAACTCCTCATTATGTCTCAATTCAGTTAAAAGAAACTAGTGCAAATAAAGCCAAAGATCAATTGCAAATTGATGATTTTAATATCACTAGTTTGAATCCAAATAAGCTACAAATCGTCATTCCTGCAAGCATTAAAATGATAAATAAAAAAGAAAAAGGCTATGAGTATGTGCTTGAAATTCCTATCCAATTAATAACAAAATCAAACAATGCAAATATTTACAAAACAATAGCTAAAATAGCAATTTAGAGAAAGAAACGAAACAAAAACTTCTTAAGAAGTTACTATTAAAAGGCACAAATATTAAAATAAAATAACTTTTAACCCTACAATCAAGGGATAAAAGTTATTTTTTTATTTTTGATTTAGCGCAACTTGAGACAAAGTGCAAACAGTCTAACTCAGAAAAAAATAGCTATAATTTAAAATATTAAATTATAAGCAAGAAAGAATGGAGAGATATGAAGAACCTTTTTAAAGAAGTTTTTAGGTCTTTATTTAGAAATAAAGCTACTGTAGCTGGTTTAACTATCTTAGTATTTTTAACATCTGGGATTTTTACATTGCTACATGATACTGCGCAATCAATGAAATTACAATACAACAAGATCAAGGACAAATCAATTTCACATGATTTAACAATTGACTTAAACTTATCAACAAATGCTAAGGCATATAATGATGGATATTTAATTAATGGGTTAGCTCAAGCTGATGCTTTACCAGAAGCTTATAACAAACCAATTTTATATGTAGATGATAATTACAAAAAAACATTTGACATCATAGATCTTCGTAAAGTCGAGGATGATTTTGTGCCCCTTAAGGACTTTATCGATGATCCTAATTATGCACAAGGATACATTAAAAAGACTGATTTTATTAAGATGTATAACTTGTTAAAAAGTGATGATGTTAATAATAGCGTGCTAAAACTTGATTACAGCAAAGCTAAAAAAACTTTTACTCTTGCTTCTAATTATTTAATCGACTTATTCACAAAAGATTTAAATGGGGCTTATGTCCCTGCTAAAAAAGAAGTTAAACTTACTTCTGATACACAACTTCATTTTGATAAGCAATATAAAATCAATGATATTGCTTATGTAACTGAATCAACAGAAGGAAAAATTCTTTCTCAAGTTTCAACAATGTTTATTAATGTGCCTACTAAAGAAATCACATTCAACTTAATAAAAGGACAAAATTGAAAGAAAACTGCTCCAGTTATTGAAGTACAACCTAGTGAATTTATTTCAACTTTAGGATTTAAAGAATACAATGGACAAAAATTAGTGTTTGTTCAAGACAAAAACATTAATCCAACTTTAGTATCTAATATTTCAAATGCTACAGTTGCTGAATTAATGGAAGCACAATTAGTTAATTCAATTTCTTATCAACAACTCTTTGGTGCAGATAAAGAATACATGACTACTATTGAAAAAGAGTATTTTCAGTTTGCACAAGGTCAAGAATATAATGTTCCTTTAAAATGGGCAGCTAAAAGAGAAACAATCACTTACTATCAAAGAAAAGTTTATGAATCAACTTACTTAAAATACAAAGATAAGTGAGAGGGAGCTTATATTGCTTTTATGGAGCATTTAATAAGTAGTAATCCTGAAGGTAATAATACAATTCCGGGAATGTTTAAGGAATTCTCATACTGATCAAAAAACATTTCAAATTATATCTATAAATATGATAGCAATGGGCAGTTGATGAGTACTGATCCTGAATTGGTTTCTAAGCAAGAACCAATTGTTTCAAAAGATGAAGTTTTAAAAACACCTTTAATGCTTGCACCAATTAAAGATCAATATGGTGTTAAAACAGTTGATAAAGAAAAATTAATTTTTGTTAAAGGGTTAATTGATAAAACTATTATCTTAGCTCAAGACTTTATTAACAATAACAAAACTGATTCTCAATATAGCCAAATTATTAGCCAAGTTCAAAATATTTTAGAACAAGCACAAGCTAAAATTAGTGGTTTATCTAACTCTTCTTATGAAGATTATAAAGCTATTTACGATGAGCTTTCAACTCAATTAAAAGAGGTGCTAAAAGATCAACCAGATGCTTTCACAGTGCCTGAATTTGATGGACATAGTGGGACAGAAATCCCTAACTACGAGTCATATAAGTATGAAAAAGCTAAAACAATTGCTTTCATTGAACATTTTGATGAAAATACATTAACTGATGCTGTTTATACAAGATTAATTAATAAAAACATTTTACATGATACATTTAATGAAATTAAAAGTGGTGCTTTAGCTATTGTTAAGCAAAACATTTATAACAAAGTTAAAGAACAAGTTGGAGCCGAAAATATCGGTATTAAGCAACAATTAACAATTGACTCATTTGATGAAAAAACTCAAGAAAAGAATGTTTTCCAATTTATTAATGTTGGAAATGATAAAGAAGAAATTAATGGAATTACAAATAACATTAATAAACTAATAAATGAAAAAGACAAGCCTACAGGCTTAAACAATATGTCTTTAGAAATTGATGATTTCTTCAGAACCAAACAATTAGATTATTATGTTTCATATGTAATTTTATTCAATGCTGCAACAAATGTTGTGCCTTCACCTACATATATTAAAACAGATTATGATTTTGATAAATTTGTTCAAGTAGACTACAATAATCCTAATAATGCACCTACTACTATTTATGGACAAAAAGTGTATAAATTAGCACACTTTGTTCAAAATGCAAATAGTGAAACACCTGATAGTGAATTTAATAAGTTTGCAAACATTGGTATTACAGCTACAACATACAAAACAAATGGTGGATTCTACTACTACATAGTAAAACCAGTATATAACCAAGAAGGTAAGCTTGATTATTGAACAAATGTACCAGTTCAATTCTCAAATACAACAAATCCTGATGAAGCTGCAAAACACAAGAATGGTTTAATTTGAACAGGTGACATATTAAACTTCTTAAAAGCTAATAAGTTAATTATTAAAGCAACTTTAAATCCAAATGGATGAGTTGAAAAGAGTTCTGAATTTAATAACGTAGTTTATGTACCTTTTGGATATAGAGCACCTCTTTCTGAAATTATGAATGAGGCAATTAACCAAAAAACAATGAGCAAAGCTGTAGAAAACATTCAAAAAGGATTATTAGATCTAGACCTTGTTAAGCAAGGATTCTTAACAAAAGATGCTGTTTATGCAATTACAGAAGCTGCTGAATATACATTTGATAAAAATGACTTTGCTGGTGTATTTGCTTCAGGTCAAATTAACTTAAATATTATTCCTAAATTAGCAATCGATGCTTTATATAAACTTTCTCACAATATTAATGGAGATTATGTAAGTAAAATTCTAACTGGATTTTTTGCAAGAGCAAAAGCTTTAGTGCTACAACAAAACACTTTAGAAGCCCAACAAAAATATCTAGAAAGTGAAATTCAAACTTTATATAACTTCTTTGGCCTTATCGGACAAAATATGTTAGCTCAATATATAACTCCACAAGCTTTAGTACGTATTACTAAAGATCCTGTTAAATTTATTGACAGCATTATTAAAATAATTAACTCAGTAGATTTTGTTAAATATACAGATAGCATTATTAATTTCTTAGCTCGAGAATATAACAAAATCGAAGAAGAAACAGTTAAAGATCCTGAAACAGGAGAACCTAGAGTAATTAAAAGACAAAGAAAACTCTCAACACACCAAATGATTATTTGATTAATGAAATCAATTGATCAAGACACCTTTAAAGATGGATTAAAAGAAATTATCAACAACATTAACCTTGAATTTATTCAAGACAGTGAAGATAATAACAATCCATTGTATTATGTACTTAAAAACATGCCTCCTTTTGTAAATAACATTATTCTAAAGATTAATGCATACAAAGGAAGCAATGATCAATACAAAAACTTACTTGATGGTATTAAATATTTAATTGATGCTTTTGATATTAATATGTTTGCGGATACATTAGAATCAAAATTAAAACTTGAAAAATTCCAATTAATTTCTCGTACATATAACTATATCCTAGGCAGAGATGTTGTTACTTACAATTTCTATTTAGCAGATTCTTTATCAAACATTGATTATATTTATGCTACATTAAAAGCTGTTTTCTCAATTCCTGGTTCAAATAGAAGTCTAAAAGATGAATTAATTAAATCTTTAAACCTATCAGATAAGGGCACAAGTATTAAAATAACTGGAGATAGATACTTAACTATTCCAGCTGCTGATAATGATAAATTAGGTTACTTTGATTTACTTGGAGCTGTTTCAAGTAAGCCTGCTGAACCAGCAAATGAAAACAGAGCTGCTGTAACTAGTGAACCATTTAATAGATATGGATTTAATTCAATTTATACTTTCTTAAGAAAATATAAATATGCCTTAGACCAAGGCTCAATTACTCAAATTGACTATACAAAATTAAGTCAAAATGATCAAGGATTAGCACATGATATTTTAGGAATTAGCAATGAGCAACCTACAATTGATGCTGCAAGCGCACTAAGCAAATTAAATAGTATGCTAAATGCATTTGATGCTTTAAGACAAAGTACAATTAATCCTAATTTAGGGGCTAATTCTTCATTAGCTGACATTATTACTTGATATCAAAATGTAGTGCCAGTAAAACAAAATCAAACTTACCAATTATTAAGAGAAATCTTAGGTAAATTCTTAAAACCAAACAATGTTAATAGTGATGATTTCTCTGCGATGGGCAATGGATACTTATTATATAAATTCTGATTATCAATTTTTAGCTCAGAATTAACACCTCAATATACATTTGATGAAAAGATTGCATTTGCTAATAACTTGCTTGATTTAGCTAATAATAAAGCAGTATTAGATGACTTTAATAGCTTTGAATTATTCCAACCATCTGCAAATAACATTATTGGTTATGAAACAACCGGATTTGGAATTACTCGTTCAATGGCAAATATCTTTGAAATGAAAAATCATTTCTTTGCTACTGATCAAAATGGCAACTATACAAATCCACTTTTAGCTCAATTTGTAGCTCAAAATACAAAATTTAGTGAATTTATTAAGCAAAATGAAATCAACATAACAAAATCATTTGCTTATATTGGTTCATCACACTTATACAATAAAGTCACTTTAGCACCAACTGGTGATGCTCCAACTATTGCGGAGGACGATAGGCATTATACAAACTATAAATATGACAATGCAGATGCCAATGCAATTTATGCTTTAATCAATTCAGTATTAGCAAATAAAGATATTCAAGCTAACTACAATTACATTGCCTTCTTAATTGATAATAATTACAATAAGATGCCTTCATTAATTGCACTTGGAATTCCAGACTTTATTTTCTCTAATATTTTAGTAATGAATCACCCTGAATTTATTGTTTGATATCTTACAGATACAAATGAAGTTGGTGATTTAGCTAAAAATAATGCAAATATTGCTTACCTAGTGTCAAATAAGATTGTTAACTACGAAAGCTTAATTGCACAAAATCCTGAATATATTTATCAATTAATTGAAGCTTCAGTTAAAAAGAGCGTTTCTAACCCAGTCTTTGAGCGTGATAAAGATGTTTCTTTAGCAATTGACAATGACATTTTATATAACTGACTTGATAAGACTAAAAATGATACTAGTGTCAAATATAATCCATTTGAAGTTAACTTAATGGATGTATTAATTAAGATTTTTGACACTATTACAGGGGTTAATAAGTTAACTAACATTTTAAAATATGACCAAGTTGGTTCATATATTGCTAAAGTTAACTATGCTTGATTACAAAGAAATAATAAAAAAATCTTTACTGGAAAATTACCTAAAGATCCAAACCAAATGCTTGCACTAGTTGCAACTCTACCTGAAGAATATAAAATTAGTGTTAATGGTTCTGAATATATTATTATTGGTGATGATTTAACATATGACAATATTTATCCAGTTTTAGATGAAAACAACTTACAATTGAACCCTAAATCACAAGCTGTTGTATATGTTAACTCTCAAGGATTTGACAGAATTAAGCAAGCTTACAGAGGAAATGTTGTTAAAGAATACTTACTTGTTAAAAATGTAACCCCAAAAAGCAATGTTGCTTTAAAAGAAGAATTAGACAAGATTATTAAAGCTGAAACAATTAATAAAGATGACTTCCAACGGGTATTTTTAGATGATGAATTAGATATGCTGAACCCAGAAAGAAGTATTAGAATTACAGCAATGAAAGGAATCGTACGTTCAGTTGATTATTCAGCTAAAGTACTACTTTCAATTCTAGTTACATTAGTTGCTATCTCAATTATCTTTATTATTAAACGTTACATCTCAAATAAGAACAAAGTTATAGGTATTTTAGTAGCTCAAGGTTACACACCATTAGAAATTTCAATTTCAATGACTGTGTTTGCTTTCTTCACTATCTTTATAGGGGATATTTTAGGATACATTACGGGATTCTTGCTGCAAGGTGTTGGTATTAAGATATTAGATAACTACTGAACTGTTCCGATCGAGACCTTGACATTTTCATGAATTTCATTATTAGTTAACATAGTGGTACCATTGCTAGCTATGTCGCTATTAATAATTATCGTTTCATTGCGTTCATTAAGATTTAAATCAATTGACTTAATGAGTGGTATTGTGGAAGTTGCTACTGGGGAATTCTATAAGAAATACTCACAAGCCTTTAAGAAAAGAAATGTTAAAGGTAAATTCTCAGCTTCATTGGTATTTAATAGCTTTTGAAAACTGTCTTCATTTGGTATTAGTATAGTGTTAACCTCATTAACAACACTATTTGGATTTGCTACTTTTGGTGTCTTTGAAGAATCAATTAATAAGACTTACCAAAATAGAAATTACAACTATAGATTTGACTTATATTCACCAACATTAGAAGGTGGACCAATTAATCCATATCAATCTAGTGAACTAGAAAATAACTTATATGTGCCAATTGGTAATATTTCAGAATTAGACCAATATCAATCAGATTACTTTAAACCAGGTAAATCCCAAGCAGTTAATATCCTAGGTAAAAATGGAAATCCAAATGAGTTTGATGGACACGTAATTTCACAATTCTCAGTTAATATTATTATTGACTCTGTAGTTGGTGTAGACCCATGAACTTCAGTATATAACTCATTACCTGACTCTCAAAAATCTCGTATCCTCAAAGTTAGAGATAAAATTGGTAAAGCTTTAGAAAAAACTCAAGCTGGCATTGTCTATGATAAATATGGTGATGTTGATACTAATAAGACTTCTATCACAGGGCTACAAGGTTTCTTTGAATACTTCCCAGATAAAGAAAACATAATGAATGGTAAATTCTACTACATGGTGCTAAATAATTCACGTACTGGTTACGACATGAAGGCAATCAATACTACAAATTATAGAGATCCATATAGAGAATTCTTAGTACAAGGATATAAAGCTATTGCCCAAAGTAATGATGAAGCAATTGCAAAAGATCCTAAAGCAGAAACAATTAATGACTTCTTCATTTCATTTGGTGGATTATACTTCAACCCAATTTATGATGAGATTTATACTTATGTAGATGCTAATATCTTAGCTATTAAGAACAAAGAAATCAAAGAAAAATCTAATAATCAAAATATTAGATTATATGGTTACTCACCTGAATCTAAAGAAGTTAAAATCATTGGAACTAATGGTGAAGACTTGCTTAAGAAGATTAATGATCAATACAACCAAAATCCAACAGAAGATAGAATACCTTTAATTATTAATGAAGTGGTAGCTCAATCATATGGATTAGGAATTGGTCAAACAATTGAAATTAAAGCTAATAATACAGTTGATCGTTACCAAAACAAGATCAATAAAGAAATAGGTTCAAAAAATACTTCTGAACTTAGAAACAAGACTTATAAATTTGTAGTTGCTGGAATTAACCCTTCATATATTAATAATGAATTTATTATTCCTAAGGCAGCTGCAGATGAAATTGTAGGGTTAAATATGATTACATTTAATCCAGCATATAATAATGGAGCTGCATTTAATGGGGTCTTATCAAATAACCCATTACCAATGCAAATTCTTAACTCAGCTTCACTATACTCAATTAGTGGTTACTGAGCAAGTATTGATTCATTTGACACTGAAAGATTAACAAGTAAATCAATTGGTGAATTATTTGATGGATTATTTGGATCAACTACAACAGTTGAAAACTCAAAAGTTAATGGAGCAATGCGTAATATCGGATATAGTGATGTGCAAATTGCTAAATTCTTCAACCCTACATATAGTGGAAGTGAAGATGTTAATGCATTAAGAGACAGCTATATCACTGCTAAAGCAGATGCAACTAAATACATTCAAAAATTCGCTCGTATTTTTGAAGATAAGCTTTATGTGCCAAGTGCAGCTTCAATTGATTCTAAAGATATTGAAGTTAACTATACAATGACAATTGCCAAAACAGTGCAAATAGTTGTAACAATTATCTCAATTCTAACCTTTATAGTTTCTATCGTAATTCTAATTATTATTTCAACTATCTTAATTAATGAAAATGAAAAGAATATTGCTATTTGAGCAGTGCTTGGATACAATGAAAAAGAAAAACTTAAGATATTCTTTGGTATCTATATACCATTTATCGTAACTTCAATTTTAATCTCATTACCAATTGCATATGGATTAATATCTGTCTTTAGTTCATTCTTAACTAATGCAGCTAAAATCGCTATTCCACTTGCAATTACACCAGCTAATGCATTCTTAACAATTGGAGTTATCCTATTTGTATTCATTGCAACAGCTTCATTAGCTTGAATCGCACTTAACAAAATCAAAGCGATTGATTTATTGAAAGGAAAATAATGAACTTACCTCAAGAAGAACAAAACAAACAATTACCTACCTCAACAAACAATACAACTCAAGAAAACACCATTGAAACACAAATTGAAGAAGTTGTTTTAACTAAAAAAACTTCTGATGTTAAGATTACTGTTAAAAATGTTTTTGATGTTTTAGATGCTGATGGTGGTGCTAATAAAATTACTGTTGATAGATCAATTGCGAAAAAGCTAAGAAAAGCTTCTAACAAAAAAAGACCTAAAGATGACCATAAAGATTTAAAAAACTTTGATGGTAATATCATTGATGTACGTGATGTATCAAAATACTATCTAGCAGGAAATAGTGTTACTCGTGTGCTTAAGAATATTTCATTAAGCATTAAAAAAGGTGAATTTGTCATGATTTTTGGTAAATCAGGAGGTGGTAAATCAACACTTCTAAACCTAATTTCAGGACTTGATCGTCCTTCTCGTGGTGATGTTATTGTTTGTGATGATAACTTACCATATATGAGTGATACTCAATTAACTTTATTCAGAAGAAAACATGTTAGTTTCATTTTCCAAAACTATAACTTGCTGCAAAACCTTAATGGTTATGATAATGTTGAAACAGGTGCTTTCTTACAAACTGATAAAGATAAAAAGCTTGATATTGATCAATTATTTGAAGAATTTGACATTGTTGATATTAAAAATAAGTTCCCTTCACAAATGTCAGGAGGGCAACAACAACGGATTTCTATTTTAAGAGCTTTAGCTAAAAATGCAGAAATTATCTTTGCCGATGAGCCTACTGGAGCGCTTGATGAAGCAACTACAGAAATCGTACTTTCATATTTATATGATATTAATAAAAAATATGGAACAACTATAGTTATGGTAACTCACAACCCATTAGTTGAACCAATTGCTGATAGAATTTTCTATGTTAAAAAAGGTAGAATTTCTAAAATTAAAACCAATAATAAAACAATTCATCCAAAAGAATTGAATTGAACAGAATAAGAACAAAGCCAGGGGACTGGCTTTTTGTTTTATTCTTGTGTATAGGATTAAAAGTAAAAAAAGAAAATCCTGGAGATATCTTTGATATATCCAGGATTGAGTCTTTAAGGTTTGATATATAGACCTTGATTATCTTTTTGTCTTCCGGCAATAGCTAAAATTAAATCGATAATTCATCAAATCAAGAAGCCACCACCTGTTAAGAGTTTAAGTAGGAATAATCCAATACGCCCTCCGTATAAACGATCAATTCCAAATTCTCCAAGGAAGAGAGAAAGTAATAAGTTTACGATGTAACTGCGTGTACTTTTAATCATAAATATAACTCCTTTTAAATATTCTATATTTAATATATTATAAAATAAAATTAATGTATACTATAAATACTATTTTATTTTAGGAGATATTTTATGGAAAAATATACTGAACAAGAACAAATTAGACGTAATAAATTAGATTTTTATAAAGAAAATAATATTGAGGCATTTGCAAAAGCAGATGGATTAAAAGAACTATCATATTCAGATGATATTGAAGCTAAATACAATGCTTTAACAAAAGAAGAATTAGATCAACAAGCTATTCCAGTAGCGATTACAGGAAGAATCTTAACTATGAGAGGACCTTTTATTTTATTAAAAGACTACCATGGAAAAATGCAAGTTTACTTTAACAAAAAAGAACACAGTGAAGAATTAGCTAAATTAGTTGCTTCATTTGACTTAGGTGACATTATTTATGTTGAAGGTAGTGTAATGAAAACACATACAGGTCAAGTTACAGTTAAAGCAGAAAACATTAAACTATTAACTAAATCTCTTAAACCACTTCCTGACAAATACCATGGACTTGCTGATGTTGAAGAAAGATATCGTCACAGATATGTTGATTTAATTGTAAATGATGAATCAATGGCAACATTTTGAACTAGAACAAAAATTATTAGTGAAATCCGTAGATATTTTGATGAACAAGGTTATATGGAAGTTGAAACTCCTTTCTTACATGATTATTTATCAGGAGCTTCAGCTAGACCTTTTACAACACACCACAATGCACTAGATCAAGAATTTGTACTTAGAATTGCAACTGAAATTCCTCTTAAAAAATTACTTGTGGGAGGAGTTGATAAAGTTTATGAAATTGGACGTATTTTCAGAAATGAAGGTATAGATACAACTCATAACCCTGAATTTACTTCAATCGAGTTTTATGAAGCTTATTCAAACCTAGAAGGTATGATGCAACATACTGAAAAATTATTCAAGAGACTAGCTCAAAAATTAGGTAAAGAAACAGTAGTAAACAAAGGTGTTGAAATTAACTTAACAAAACCATTTGCAAGAGTAGACATGGTTGAAGCAGTTTCACAAGCAACTGGAGTAAACTTTAGAGAAATTAACTTTGAGCAAGCTAAAGAAGTAGCAAATAAATATGGTGTTAAAGTACAAAAATTCCACCAATTAGGTCACATTATTAATGAACTATTTGAAGAATTAATTGAAAAAACTTTAATTCAACCTACATTCGTGTATGGACACCCAATTGAAATATCTCCATTAACAGCTAAAGGAAGTGATCCTAGATTCACAGAACGTGCTGAATTATTCATCAATACTAAAGAATATGCCAACATGTATACAGAGCTTTCAGACCCAATTGATCAATTACAACGTTTCCAAGAACAACTTGAAGAAAAGAATAATGGAAATGACGAAGCTAGTGATATCGATTGAGACTTTGTGGAAGCATTAGAATATGGAATGCCTCCTACAGGTGGTTGTGGAATTGGAATTGATCGTTTAACAATGTTACTTGCTGAAAAAGATTCAATTAGAGATGTTCTATTATTCCCTACAATGAAAAGAAGATAATAAAAAAAGCAAAGCATTAGCTTTGTTTTTCTTTTTACCTAGATCACAGGCAAAAAGAAAAAAAGAAAACTCGCCGTGACGAGTTAATTATTAAATGAAAGGCGTGTATATTTAACGCAAGCAGCGATACCTTATAGATATCTCATTCTTGATTTCTCAAGCACTGACATTATTATACACCAATTTGGAAATTTACTAAAAAATTAAAAGAAAAAATATAAAATATATAACATGAACAAAGACAAGATTAGAAACTTCTCAATAATTGCACATATTGATCATGGTAAAAGTACACTTGCAGATAGGATCCTTGAATACACTAATACTGTAGCGAACAGAGATCTAAAAGCTCAGTTTTTAGACTCAATGGATCTAGAACAAGAACGTGGAATTACCATTAAATTGAATGCTGTGCAAATAAAATATAAAGATTATATTTTCCATTTAATTGATACTCCGGGACACGTGGACTTTAACTATGAAGTATCACGTTCTTTGGCTGCGTCTGAAGGTGCTTTACTATTAGTGGATGCTACTCAAGGTATTGAAGCACAAACATTAGCTAATGTTTACTTAGCACTTGAAAATGATCTTGAAATCTTACCTGTAATAAATAAGATTGATTTGCCAAGTGCTAATGTAGAAGAAGTAAAAGAAGAAATTGAAAATGTAATCGGAATTTCAACTGATAATGCAATTTTAGTTTCAGCTAAAACCGGACAAGGTGTTCCTGAGTTATTAGATGCAATAGTTAAATATATTCCTGCTCCAAAAGATGCTGATGATAATAAGCCTTTAAAAGCCTTAATTTTTGATAGCTATTTTGATCCATATCGTGGAGTTGTTATGCTAATCCGTGTCTTTGAAGGAAAACTTAAAACAGGTGATAGATTTATCTTTATGTCTCGTCCAGCTGAAGAGCAAGCCTACCACGTAATTGATTTAGGGGTAAGAAACCCTTATGAAACTAAGAAGGATGAATTAGTAGCAGGTGAAGTTGGATGAGTTTCAGCAGCAATTAGAGATGCTAAAGAAGTGCACGTTGGTGATACTATTACTCTAGCTGAAAACCCTACAGATAAAGCTCTACCAGGGTATAAAAAGATGAAGCCAGTAGTCTTTACTGGATTTTATCCAATTGATACTAGAGATTACATGGACTTAAAAGAATCACTTGAAAAAATTTCTTTAAGTGACTCTTCAATTACTTGAGAGCAAGAAACTTCAAAAGCTTTAGGATTTGGGTTTAGAGTCGGATTCTTAGGTATGTTACACATGGAGATCTTACAAGAACGTTTAGATCGTGAATATAAAGTAGGAATTATAGCTACCTCTCCTTCTGTAGAATATAAAGTAACTACTACAAAAGGTGAAGTCGAAATGATTTCTAACCCTACATTATTCCCAGATCGAACATTCATTGAAAAAATAGAAGAACCTTATGTGGAAGCAAGTATTTTTGTGCCTAATGAATATATTGGAAATGTAATGGAATTATGTCAAAATAAACGTGGGATTTATAAAGCATTAGAAACAGTTGATTCAAGACGTTCAAAAGTTGTTTATGAGCTTCCACTAGCTGAAACAATTTTTGATTTCTTTGACAGATTAAAGAGTACTACTAAAGGATATGCCTCATTTGAATATGAATGAATTGGATATCGCGAATCAGATTTAGTTAAAGTAGACATTTTATTAAATGGAGATAAAGTGGATGCTTTCTCAATTATTACACACCGTGAAAAAGCTTATGAAGCAGCAAGAGAACTATGTCAAAAACTTAAGGATGCTATCCCTAGACAAAACTTTGAAGTCCCTGTCCAAGCCACAATTGGTGGGAAGATCATTGCTAGAGAAACAATTAAAGCTTACCGTAAAGATGTTACTGCCAAACTATATGGTGGTGATGTAACTCGTCGTCAAAAACTTCTTAAGAAACAAAAAGAAGGTAAAAAACGTATGAAAAAACTTGGGTCAATTGAAGTACCACAAGAAGCCTTCTTATCAGTATTAAAAACTAATATTGATCCTAAAAAATAATATAAATCAAAGAATGGAACATTTGCTTCCATTTTTTCTTTGCCCTTATAAAGACAAAGAAAAAACCTTTTAGGAAGGTTAGAATAGAATTATAGGCACTATGAATAATTAATGTGACATGATGAAATATAGATTAGAAATTAGCACTTGTAATGGTGTCTAAATAGGTAAAAGTTTTTAGAAAATGATGTGGTTCTAATGCTTAAATAAAGTAAATACTAAATTATTTTTGAAAAAATTTCTTAAACTCTGTACTTTTAATAGTTTACAAATATTCTTTCAAACTATCTATTGAGGTAAAATACTGTTCAATTTTTCAAGATAAGTCAACATCAAGCACCCTATTTAAACTGATTTCTAAAAATCATCGAGATATTGTGTTTTTAAAATAAATTATCATGAACACTGTCATTAATATTCAAATTTTTTTTGCGATAAATTACTCAATTTATAATGTAAGAACCCTAATAAAATAGAAAATAACATTGTTAAATATTTAAAAGCTGATTGATGATTGGTTAAATATAAAATTAAGCTAGTTGAATCCATACACAAAAAGAAACTTATTAAAAATTGAATTCATATAGGCATTCAATAGAGAAAAAATGTTCCTAATTCTTGACATAATTTCTCCTTTTTAATGTCTTAACCAATATCTTATAAAATAAATGTTACTTTAATTATCGGCGTTTATAAATAAAATTAAAAATATGTCAATCTAACCTAAATAATTTTAGAAAAGTAAAATATACTTTCACAAAGTATCCCTAAAAATAGGAATAAAAAAAATAAAAAAGTTTGACACACTCGGCTAAGTTGTTATATAATAGTTTTGCTATTTTAGATAGCCTAAAATTTTTATTAGAATTAATCTTATTTTTATTACAAACAAAAATAAACGAAAGGAAGCAAAAATGCCAACAACTAATCAATTAGTTACAAATGGTCGTAGCTCAAAAACAAGAAAGCAAAATGCTCCTGCATTAAGCTTAAGCTACAACTCATTAATCAAAAAAGCTAAAAAAATGGCTTCACCATTTAAACGTGGTGTATGTACTCGTGTTGCAACAATGACACCTAAAAAACCTAACTCAGCTTTACGTAAATACGCTCGTGTTAAGTTATCAAACGGAATGGAAGTTACAGCTTACATCCCTGGTGAAGGGCACAACTTACAAGAACACTCTGTTGTTTTAATCCGTGGAGGTCGTGTTAAAGACTTACCTGGGGTTAGATACCACATCGTTCGTGGAACACAAGATGCTGCTGGTGTAGCAAAACGTAACCAAGGACGTAGTTTATACGGAGCTAAAAAAGCTAAATAATAAAAGCATAATTTTATTGAATTAATAACATAAACACACATTAAAAAATTAGGAGGACAATTATGTCAAGAAAGAAAAGTGCACCTATCCGTGAAGTACTTGCAGATCCAGTTTTTAATTCTGTAATCGTTACAAAATTAATTAACCAAATTATGCTTGACGGAAAGAAATCAATTGCTCAAGATATTTTATATTCAGCATTTAACATTATTAAAGAAAAAACAAATAGAGAACCAATGGAAGTTTTCTTAGAAGCTGTGGAAAACATTACTCCACAATTAGAAATTAGAACAAGAAGAATTGGTGGAACAAACTACCAAGTTCCTACAGAAGTTTCTCCACGTAGAAAACAAACATTAGCACTTAGATGATTAGTGCAATACTCTAGATTAAGAAACGAAAAAACAATGGATGTTCGTTTAGCTAACGAAATCATTGACGCATCAAACAAAACAGGTGGAGCTATCAAGAAACGTGAAGACACACATAAAATGGCAGAAGCTAACCGTGCTTTCGCTCATTTCAGATGATAGTTTTATAGGAATATATGGCTAGAGAATATGAATTAAAAGATTACCGTAACATCGGTATTATGGCCCACATTGATGCAGGTAAAACAACAACTACAGAAAGAATTTTATTCCACACAGGAAAAATTCACAAAATTGGTGAAACACACGATGGTGCTTCACAAATGGACTGAATGGCTCAAGAACAAGAACGTGGAATTACAATTACATCAGCTGCTACAACAGCTTTCTGAAAAGGAAAAAGAATTAACATTATCGATACTCCAGGTCACGTTGACTTCACAGTTGAAGTTGAACGTTCACTTCGTGTATTAGATGGTGCTGTAGCTGTACTTGATGCCCAATCAGGTGTTGAACCACAAACAGAAACAGTTTGAAGACAAGCTACAAACTACAAAGTTCCACGTATCGTTTACGTTAACAAAATGGATAAAGCTGGTGCAGATTTCGCTGCTTCAGTTGCTTCAGTTAAACATCGTTTAGGTGGAAATGCAGTTGCTATCCAATGACCTATTGGTGCAGAATCAGACTTCGAAGGAATTATTGACTTAGTTACTTTAGAAGCTATTAAATACAATGGGGAAGCTCAAGAAGAAGAATTCCCAACAGAAATTCCAGCTCACTTAGTTGACATCGTTAAAGAAAAACGTCAAGAATTATTAGAAGCAGTTGCTAACTTTGACGAAGACATGATGATGGTTGTTTTAGAAGGTGGAGACGTAACAGTTGAAGAATTCAAGAAAGCAATTAGAAAAGCTACATTAACATCAGAATTCTTCCCAGTAGTATGTGGTACATCATTCAAAAACAAAGGTGTTAAGAGAATGATCGACGCTGTTGTTGATTACTTACCATCACCACTTGATGTTCCAGCTATCCCAGCTTACGATGGAGAACACACAGTTCACGTTGAAGCTACAGATGATGGATACTTTGCTGGTTTAGCATTCAAAGTTATGACTGACCCATATGTTGGATCATTAACATTCTTCAGAGTTTACCGTGGAGTTCTAGAAAAAGGAAGCTACGTATACAACTCAACTAAAGAACAAAAAGAACGTATTGGACGTATCTTACAAATGCACGCAAACAACCGTGTTGAAATCGATGAATGTCGTGCAGGAGATATCGCTGCTGCTGTTGGTCTTAAATACACAACAACAGGTGATACTTTAATTGACGAAAAATCACCAAAAATCGTTCTAGAAAAAATGGTTTTCCCAGAACCAGTTATTTCACAAGCTCTTGAACCAGAATCAAAAGCTGCTACAGAAAAACTTTCATTAGGACTTCAAAAATTAGCTGCTGAAGACCCTACATTTAGAACATACACAGATGAAGAAACAGGACAAACAATTATTGCTGGTATGGGTGAATTACACCTTGACATCATTGTTGATCGTCTAAAACGTGAATTCGGTGTTAAAGCTAAAGTTGGAGCACCTCAAGTTTCATACCGTGAAACAATCACAATCCCAGCTGAAGTTGAAGGAAAACACATCAAACAATCTGGTGGTAAAGGACAATACGGACACGTATGAATTAAATTTGAACCAAACCCAGATGGTGGATTTGAATTCGTTGACAAAATCGTTGGTGGTAAAATTCCTAAAGAATACATTAAATCAATTCAAAAAGGACTTGAAGAAAAAATGGCTGCTGGTATTTTAGCAGGTTACCCAATGATTGATATTAAAGCTACATTATTTGATGGATCATACCACGATGTTGACTCTTCTGAAATGGCTTACAAAATTGCTGCTTCTAAAGCACTTACAAAAGCTAAAGATAAAATTGGTACAGTATTACTTGAACCTATCATGGATGTTGCAGTAGTTGTTCCTGCAGACCACATGGGGGATGTAATTGGTGACTTATCACGTCGTAGAGGACTTGTTAATGATCAAGAACAAAGAAATGATGGAGCTGTTATTGTTAAAGCTATGGTTCCACTTTCAGAAATGTTTGGATACTCAACAGAACTTAGATCTATGACAAGTGGTCGTGGAACATACCAAATGCAATTCGACCACTACGAAAAATGTCCTAAATCAATCGCTGATGAAATCATCAAACGTAGAAACATTCAAGATAAAGATGAAGATTAATTATCATTCATTCAATAATTTAGGTTGGCTTTAGCCAGCCTTTTTATTATTAAAAAAGCTACCATGAGGTAGCTTTTAACTTATTTATCAAGACTGATTTCAGACTCTATTTTATCTTTATTATCGTTTTTAGAAATATGTAAGGATTCTAATAAACTATTATTTAAATAATCTGTAATAAAGTATTTATTTGCACCAATTTGTTGAGTGGTAAAACTTTTAGAGATAAATTCTGTATATAATGTTTTATCGTTTTTATTATCTTTAGTAAGTTCATCATATTTCTTAGATATTGCAAGGATATCATTTCCTGTAATTCCAGTATTTTGTGTATTAACATAAACTTCTAAAGGCTTTCCTGTATCAATAATAGGTATAATAAATGACATAGTATTAGAAGATTCTTTTACTGGTTCATCTGCTTGATAAATGGTGTTGATCTCATCATTTAATACTTTTAAATAGTCAACAAATTTGGTATTTGAATTTTGTGCAAGAATACGAGTTGCTTGAGCTTGAAATACATTTTGATAATTTTCTTTAAATTGTTGATAACTTAATAGTGTTTTAGTTGCAAAATTTGGACCTGTTTTTTTAAAATTTGATGGTTCATAATTGATAAAGACTTGATTTTCATGTCCGGGATAAATTACTACGGAAGGAATATTACCTTTTTGAGATACATTTAATTGCATATCAATCTTATAGTATTTCACCTTTAAATTTGGATCATATTTCTTCATAATGTTATATCTTGATGAAGTGGTAAGGAATTTATCAAGATTAAATTTGGCTGATTTTGATGGAGTAACTTCTTGATATGAAATATTAGCAACAGGATTAATATTTTTCTTAGCTGCAACATTGTATGATAATGGTGATAAATAATCTGCCTTATTTTGTAATAAATCAGTTAAAAGATCATTATCTTTAATTTTAATGTCATAGTATCAATTAGGGATATTAATAGCTGTATTGTCAAATTTAGAAGTATAGTAATTATTTTCAGCTGTTCAATATGGCTTATATTCTAATTTTGAAGATATTTTAGCAAATAATGCATTAATTGGGATAGTTTTAAATCAATTTAAGTTATATGCAGGGAAGCGATTTATCACACTTAAAGTTTGATATTGACTAAGTTTTTCTTCATCTAATTTTAAATCTGTAATAACTTTTTCACTTTCTTTATTAATACCAATATCATGTTTTGTTTTATCAACTAAACTGAATTCATCAGTTGTATTGTAATAATATGGATCAATTTTGTTTTTAGTAATTAACTCACTCAAATAAATTCTAGGAACACTAATTCTAGAATCAAATTTAAAGCTTGTTCCAAAAGCATTTATATCATCATATATCACCGGAGTTTGTGCAGATACAGCCTTAATTAAGGAAGAATTAATGTTATACAATCAATATTCTAAAAAGTTATTAATAGTATTGATGTTGCTTCAAGCTTTGATCTTTTCGTTTTCTGTAAAGGTAGATATGTCATCATTGTTAATTGTCATATCAGTAATTAAAGCTTTTAAACTGTTTAGTTCGTCAGCTTTAACTTCTTTTTGTGCATTAAGATGTTTTACAACTGCTGATAAAGTATCCAAGTCATATAAATTTGATACTTTATCAGGTATTATTACATTTAATCCAGAAATTGCACTTAAATCAGCATTTATTTTATTACTTTGATTTTGGTTATTTTTATCATTACAAGCAGTGGTAATAGATGCAATTAATAATGCTTGTGTAGTTATAGCACCTAATATCAAATTTTTGAATTTCATTTTTTCCTCTATTCATATTAAAAAAATATTTATTTTATATATCTTAATGTTGCATTATTTTCTTTAAAAAATGAATTTGTGGAAAATTTTTCAATTTTTCACAAATATAACTATTGGGTAGTGCTAAGAATTTGAAAATTGTTCCACAATAAGAGTAAAAATGATATAAGAAATAAGAGAAAAAAGCTTTATAATTAAATTTATGAGTAAAACACAAGAATATAATGCAAGTAGTATTCAACAATTGAAAGGACTAGAAGCTGTTAGAAAAAGACCAGGAATGTATATCGGCGGAACTGATGTACATGGTTTGCACCATCTAGTTTGAGAAATTGTTGATAACGCAATTGATGAAGCGCTAGCTGGATATGCTACAAATATTGATGTTATTTTACATGAAGATGATTCTGTAGAAGTTATTGATAATGGACGTGGAATTCCAGTTGATAAAATGAAGGGGCAAAATCGTACAGCAGTTGAATTAATTTTTACTGAGCTACATGCTGGTGGAAAATTTAATTCAGGTGCTTATAAAACTTCTGGAGGACTACATGGTGTGGGATCTTCAGTAGTTAATGCCTTATCAACTAAATTAGTTGCTACAGTATCAAGGGATAAAAAAGTTTATGAAACTGTATTTCAGCAAGATACTATTTTAGTTCATACACACGAAATTGGTACAAGTAAGAGCAATTGAACTGCAATTCGCTTTTGACCAGACTATGCATTTTTCAAACGTGCTAAATTAAGCTTTGATAAAATCTCAGAAAGATTGAAAGAAAGCTCATTTCTAATTTCTAATTTAAAAATCACATTAGATGATCGTAAAAATAATAAAAAAGAAATTTATGAATATTCAAAAGGACTTGAATCATTTTTAAATTTTATAAATGATTCAAAGATCAGTATTACTGCTCCAGTTTCATATAAAGATAGTAAAAAGGATATTGAAGTAGATTTTGCTTTCCAATGAACTGACTCTTATAATGAAATTATTTTAAGTTTCGTAAATAATGTTAAAACGCGTGATGGTGGAACACATGAAATGGGGCTTAAGTCAGCTTTTACTAAAACCTTTAATGAATTTGCTATCCGTGAAGGAATTGTAAAAAATGGTAAGTTATTTGATGGTGATGATATAAGAGAAGGACTCTCATGTATTATTTCATTGAAGATTCCCGAAAATTTACTTGAGTTTGTGGGGCAAACTAAAGATAAATTAGGGACTCCTGAGGCTAAAAACGTAGTTGAAGAAGTTGTTTCTAAATATTTAGAAATTTGAATTAATGAAAATAAAACAGCTGCAAAAGATGTTTTAGACAAAGTAAAACGAGCTTATGAACTTCGCATGGAAGAAAGAAAGCTAAGAGAAGAAAGTCGAAAAACTAAAAAGATAGCCAATGAAAAATTAATCTTAAGTGATAAATTAACACCTGCTACTTCAAAAAACTCTGATGAAAAAGAATTATTTTTAGTTGAAGGGGATTCAGCTGGTGGTAGTGCTAAAAGTGGACGTGATAGAAAGTTCCAAGCTATCTTGCCACTTAGAGGAAAAGTAATTAACTCTGAAAAGAAAAAAATTAGTGAAGTGCTTAAAAATATTGAAATTAGTACAATCATTAATACTATAGGGGCTGGTTTTGGAAAAGACTTTGATCTAGAAAAAGCACAATATAATAAGATTATTATTATGACAGATGCTGATACAGACGGGGCTCATATTCAAGTTTTACTATTAACTTTCTTCTATCGTTTTATGAAACAATTAATTGAAAAAGGACGTGTTTATATTGCACTTCCCCCTTTATATAAGGTAAGCGGAAAAAATTCTAAGAAAATTCAGTATGCTTGAGACGAAGAACAACTAAAGGATATTTTAGAAACTATTAAAGAAGCTTATGAATTGCAAAGATATAAAGGTCTTGGCGAAATGAATGCTGATCAATTATGAGAAACTACAATGGATCCTAAGACAAGAACTTTAATTCAAGCTACAATTGAAGATGCTTCATTAGCCGAAAGAAGAGTTAGTGTACTTATGGGAGAAAATGCAGAATTCAGAAAAGATTGAATTGATAATAATGTAGATTTCTCAAATGAAGATGATTTTTTCGAACAAGTTTTATAAAAAAGAATTTTTTGTTATAATAAATGCAATTTAATTTATAATAATCTCGATAATCGATTTTAATTAGCTAACTAAAGAAAGGATTATTTATGTCAAGAAGAGATGTTCTAACAGGAAAAGGACCTCAATCAGGAAACAAACGTTCTCACGCTTTAAACGCATCAAAGAGAAAATTTAATCCTAACTTACAAAAAGTAAGAGTAATGATTGATGGTCAAAAGATGACTCTTAAAGTTAGTGCTAAAACACTAAAGACTTTAAAAAACAAAGGAATGATATAATAAAAAAATCATTCGTTCGAACGATAATAAAAAAATACCAAAAAAGGTATTTTTTTATTTTGCATTTCAAAAATCTGTTATATAATAATATCGCTTGTTAAATGAAAAGCAAATAAAGTTCTTTGAAAACTAGATATATACAATGTACATGACAGTCAATTTTTTCGAGAGTTTGATCCTGGCTCAGGATGAACGCTGGCTGTGTGCCTAATACATGCATGTCGAGCGGAGTTCTTCGGAACTTAGCGGCGAATGGGTGAGTAACACGTACTTAACGTACCTTCTAGATTGGGATAACGCTGAGAAATTAGCGCTAATACCGGATACTTATAAGAAACGCATGTTTTTTATATAAAAGGAGCCTTTAAAGCTCCACTAGAAGATCGGGGTGCGGAACATTAGCTAGTTGGTAAGGTAATGGCTTACCAAGGCTATGATGTTTAACGGGGTTGAGAGACTGATCCGTCACACTGGGACTGAGATACGGCCCAGACTCCTACGGGAGGCAGCAGTAGGGAATTTTCCACAATGGGCGAAAGCCTGATGGAGCGACACAGCGTGCAGGATGAAGGCCTTCGGGTTGTAAACTGCTGTTATTTAGGATGAAAAATAATAGAGGAAATGCTATTATCTTGACAGTACTAAATCAGAAAGCAACGGCTAACTATGTGCCAGCAGCCGCGGTAATACATAGGTTGCAAGCGTTATCCGGAATTATTGGGCGTAAAGCGTCTGTAGGTTGTTAGTTAAGTCTGGCGTCAAAACTTGGGGCTCAACCCCAAATCGCGTTGGATACTGGCTAACTAGAATTGTGTAGAGGTTAACGGAATTCCTTGTGAAGCGGTGAAATGCGTAGATATAAGGAAGAACATCAACTTGGCGAAGGCAGTTAACTGGGCACATATTGACACTGAGAGACGAAAGCGTGGGAGCAAACAGGATTAGATACCCTGGTAGTCCACGCCGTAAACGATGATGATTAGCTGATGGGAACCATCGGCGCAGCTAACGCATTAAATCATCCGCCTGAGTAGTATGCTCGCAAGAGTGAAACTTAAAGGAATTGACGGGGATCCGCACAAGCGGTGGAGCATGTGGTTTAATTTGAAGATACGCGTAGAACCTTACCCACTCTTGACATCTTCTGCAAAGCTATAGAGATATAGTGGAGGTTAACAGAATGACAGATGGTGCATGGTTGTCGTCAGCTCGTGTCGTGAGATGTTCGGTTAAGTCCTGCAACGAGCGCAACCCTTATCCTTAGTTAAATATCCTAAGGAGACTGCCCGGGTAACTGGGAGGAAGGTGGGGACGACGTCAAATCATCATGCCTCTTACGAGTGGGGCAACACACGTGCTACAATGGAAGGTACAAAGAGAAGCAATATGGCGACATGGAGCAAATCTCAAAAACCTTTCTCAGTTCGGATTGTAGTCTGCAACTCGACTACATGAAGTCGGAATCGCTAGTAATCGTAGATCAGCTACGCTACGGTGAATACGTTCTCGGGTCTTGTACACACCGCCCGTCACACCATGGGAGCTGGTAATGCCCGAAGTCGGTTTAGTCAACTACGGAGACAACTGCCTAAGGCAGGACTGGTGACTGGGGTGAAGTCGTAACAAGGTATCCCTACGAGAACGTGGGGATGGATTACCTCCTTTCTACGGAGTACACATAATAACAATTTATTGTTACTTTAATTACCTTTTTATAAAACAAATAATTTTGTCATGGGATATATCTAGTTTTGAGAGAACTTTCTCTCTATGTTCTTTGAAAACTGAATAGTAAAGATATTAATATAACAACGACATCAAAAAATAAATTAATTAGTCAATTTGTTTTGTGATACCGAGAAATTATTAGAAATAATAATTCGTTAAAATGTCTTTGAATACATCAACAACAATAGGAAAATATTGTTACAACTTTTAAATAAGTAAGAGTTTGTGGTGGATGCCTTGGGTCTGAAAGTCGATGAAGGACGTGATTACCTGCGATAAGCCTCGTGGAGCTGGATATAAGCAACGAAACGGGGATTTCCGAATGGGGAAACCTAACTAGAGTAATGTCTAGTTGCTATGGAATGAATAAAATAGTTCCATTTGCGAGACACGTTGTGAACTGAAACATCTTAGTAGCAACAGGAAGAGAAAATAAAAATGATTTCATCAGTAGCGGCGAGCGAACGTGAAAGAGCCCAAACCAGTTTTTAAACTGGGGTTGTAGGACTATCTACATAAAGTTACAAATCTTTGTTATAGCAGAATAGTTTGGGAAAACTAAGCACAGAGGGTGATACTCCCGTATGTGAAATGGCAAGGACTTTTGATAGTATCCTGAGTAGGGCGGGGCACGTGAAACCCTGTCTGAATCTGCCGGGACCATCCGGTAAGGCTAAATACTAATCAGACACCGATAGTGAACTAGTACCGTGAGGGAAAGGTGAAAAGAACCCCGGGAGGGGAGTGAAATAGAATCTGAAACCACTTACTTACAATTAGTCAGAGCCCGTTAATGGGTGATGGCGTACATCTTGCAGTATGGACCGGCGAGTTATGTTAACATGCGAGGTTAAGCAGAAAAAGCGGAGCCGCAGAGAAATCGAGTCTTAATAGGGCGACTAGTATGTTGACATATACCCGAAACCATGTGATCTATTCATGAGCAGGCTGAAGCTTGGTTAATCCCAAGTGGAGGGCCGAACCGTAGTACGCTGAAAAGTGCCCGGATGACTTGTGAATAGCGGAGAAATTCCAATCGAACTTGGAGATAGCTGGTTCTCCTCGAAATAGCTTTAGGGCTAGCGTGTGATGTTAAACTTTGATGGTAGAGCACTGAATATGGAATGGCCACGTCTAGTGGTACTGACTATAATCAAACTCCGAATATCATTGTGTATTATCATGCAGTCGGAACCGGGGTGCTAACGTCCCGGCTCGCGAGGGCAACAACCCAGATCGTCGGCTAAGGTCCCAAAATCGTGTTAAGTCAGAAAGGTTGTGAGATTTCATAAACAACTAGGAGGTTGGCTTAGAAGCAGCCATCCTTTAAAGAGTGCGTAATAGCTCACTAGTCAAGAGATCTTGCGCCAATAATGTAACGGGAGTAAAACACGATACCGAAGCCACGGGTACATTTAGTACGTTAGAGGAGCGTTCTTAATGCGGCGAAGTCAGACCGTGAGGACTGGTGGAGCGTTAAGAAGTGAGAATGCCGGTATGAGTAACGATTTGAGGTGAGAATCCTCAACGCCTATTGGGAAAGGTTTCCTGGGGAAGGTTCGTCCACCCAGGGTTAGTCAGGACCTAAGGAGAGGCTGAAAAGCGTATCCGATGGACAACAGGTTAATATTCCTGTACCACCTGCGTAAGTGATGGAGTGACGAAGAAGGATAGCACTACCTATTATCGGATTTAGGGATAAGTGATAACTGGTGAATATAGTTAAATGCGTATTCTACAACCGGGAGTCATTATGTAGAGCCACTTGTGGCAAATTGTGTGATTTCATACTTCCAAGAAAAGCTTCTAAGCGTTATAAAACAAAAGGTGCCTGTACCGAGAACGGACACACGTTCCCAAGATGAGTATTCTAAGGCGAGCGAGAAAACCAATGTTAAGGAACTCTGCAAATTAACCCCGTAAGTTCGCGAGAAGGGGTGCCAACTTCGGTTGGCCACAGTAAATTGTGAGGGGCAACTGTTTATCAAAAACACAGCTCTCTGCTAAATCGTAAGATGAAGTATAGGGGTGAAGCCTGCCCAGTGCCCGAAGGTTAAGCGGATTTGTTAGCTTACGCGAAGCATTGAAGTGAAGCCCGGGTGAACGGCGGCCGTAACTATAACGGTCCTAAGGTAGCGAAATTCCTTGTCGGCTAAATACTGACCTGCACGAAAGGCGCAATGATCTCTCAACTGTCTCAACATTGGACTCGGTGAAATTATGGTCCCAGTGAAAACGCTGGGTACCCGCATCAAGACGAAAAGACCCCATGGAGCTTTACTACAACTTCGTATTGAAACTTGGCCTAACATGTGTAGGATAGGTGGGAGACAATGAGGCTAGGACGCCAGTTCTAGATTAGTCGACCTTGAAATACCACCCTTGGTATGTTGAGTTTCTAACCTGCCACCGTAATCCGGTGGGGAGACAGTGCGTGGTGGGTAGTTTGACTGGGGCGGTCGCCTCCTAAAAGGTAACGGAGGCGTTCAAAGGTACACTCAATACGGTCAGAAACCGTATGCAGAGCGCAAAGGTAGAAGTGTGCTTGACTGCGAGACCTACAAGTCGAGCAGGTGCGAAAGCAGGACTTAGTGATCCGGCTGTACGTCATGGAACGGCAGTCGCTCAACGGATAAAAGTTACCCTGGGGATAACAGGCTTATCTTGCCCAAGAGATCGCATCGACGGCAAGGTTTGGCACCTCGATGTCGGCTCATCGCATCCTGGAGCTGGAGTCGGTTCCAAGGGTTTGGCTGTTCGCCAATTAAAGCGGTACGCGAGCTGGGTTCAGAACGTCGTGAGACAGTTCGGTCCCTATCTGATGTGGGCGTTGGAATATTGATGAGAGCTGCTCTTAGTACGAGAGGACCGGAGTGGACGTACCGCTGGTGTTCCAGTTGTTCCGCCAGGAGCATAGCTGGGTAGCTAAGTACGGAAGGGATAACCGCTGAAAGCATCTAAGTGGGAAGCCTCCTCAGAGATAAGTATTCCCTTGAAATTCCTTGTAGACTACGAGGTTGATAGGATGGAAGTGTAAGTGTAGTAATACATTTAGCTGACCATTACTAATAAATTGATAGGTTTAAAAGTTAATGTATTCAGACATTTTAATGAATTATTTAATTACTATTCAGTTTCCAAAGAACATAAAAAAATTTTTTGGAACTAAAAAAAGTTATAGTATAATATAAACGCAGTTCTTGGAGAAGTAGCTCAGTTTGGTAGAGCACTACATTTGGGCTGTAGTGGTCGCAGGTTCAAATCCTGTCTTCTTCACCATTTATGGGGGGTTAGCTCATTTGGCTAGAGCGCCTGCCTTGCACGCAGGAGGTGGTGGGTTCGAATCCCATACTCTCCACCATTTATGGCACTGTAGCTCAGTTGGTTAGAGCATCCGGTTCATACCCGGAAGGTCATGAGTTCGAATCTCATCGGTGCTACCATTTTTATACTATTTAAAACTGACTAACAGTCGGACCTATAGCTCAATGGTTAGAGCAACCGGCTCATAACCGGTCGGTTACAGGTTCGAGTCCTGTTGGGTCCACCAAGGGTGATTACCCAAGTCTGGCTGAAGGGACTAGTCTTGAAAACTAGCAGGGGCTTCACGGCCCGCGGGGGTTCGAATCCCTCATCACCCGCCAACTTAAATAGTATAAAGTTATAGCAGAGTGGAGCAGTGGAAGCTCGTCGGGCTCATAACCCGAAGGTCGAAAGTTCAATTCTTTCCTCTGCAACCATGGTCCAGTGGTAAAGTGGTTTAATACGCCTCCCTGTCACGGAGGAGATCGCGGGTTCAATTCCCGTCTGGACCGCCATTTTGGCCTTGTAGCTCAGTTGGTAGAGCAACAGATTGAAGCTCTGTGTGTCGCTGGTTCGATTCCTGCCGAGGCCACCAAAAATTCCTCTATTTTGTTAGCAAAAAAATGTTAATAAAATAGAGGAATTTTATTTTATTTTTAATAAAATTTTCATAATGAAAGGATAATAACAATGGATTACAAAAAAACACTCAATATGCCTAATACAGCATTTGAAATGAGAGCTAATCTTACTACAAAAGAACCTCTATTCAGAGAACAAATGTTAAAAAACCAAGTTTATAAAAAAGTACTTGAATTACATAAAAATGATCCTCATTTTATTTTACATGATGGTCCTCCTTACGCTAATGGCGATATTCACGTAGGTCATGCTTTAAACAAAATTCTTAAAGACTTTATTGTTAGATACAAAACCTTAAGTGGATACTATTCACCATATGTTCCTGGTTGAGATACACATGGATTACCTATTGAACACAAAATGCTTCAAGAAATGAATGTCTCAAAAGATGAATTAGATCCAGTTACATTACGTAAAAAAGCGCATGCTTACGCTTTAAGTCAAGTTGAAAGACAAAAGGCTCAATTTGTTCAACTTCAAATGTTTGCTGACTTTGAAAAAATATATGTTACACTTGCACCAGAATATGAAGCAAAACAACTAGAAGTGTTTGCTAAAATGATGCTTGATGGTTTAGTTTATAAAGGATTAAAACCAATTTACTGATCACCATCTTCACAAAGTGCACTAGCTGAAGCTGAAGTTGAATATCAAGATGTTAAAAGCCCTTCTATTTATGTCAAAATGCATGTTAAGCAATCTGACTTTGCAAAAGTACAAGCTGGAGATAGCTTTATTGTTTGAACTACTACACCTTGAACATTAATTGCAAATGCTGGAGTAGCTTTAGGTAGAGATATTGAATACGTTGTATTTAAACATGATGGAAGAAGATATGTAATGGCTAAAGACTTATATCAAGACTTTGTTGATAAAATTAATTGAGAAAGCGAAATTGTTGACTCATTTTATGGTCAAGAAATTGAAAATAAAGAAGTCTTTTATTTAACTCCTATTTTACATAAATTAGCACCAGCTGTCATTGGACACCATGTTACAAATGAATCTGGTACAGGTATTGTTCATATTGCTCCAATGTTTGGGGAAGATGATTTCATGATCGGATTAAAAAACAATCTTGAAAACATTATGCACGTGTCAGATAAAGGATACATTGAAAATACTAATACACAATTTGATGGTAAATTTTATGCTGATGCTAATAAGGAAATTTCAGAGTTTTTAGGTGATGATTTAGTTCACTTCCAATGAGTAAAACACTCATATCCACATGATTGAAGAACACACCAACCAATTATTTTTAGAGGGACACCTCAATGATTCGTTTCAATTGATAAAATTAGAAACCAAATCTTAGAACAAATTGACACTGGAGTTAACACTTATCCAGAATGAGCAAAACGCAGACTATTCCAAATGATTGAAAATAGACATGATTGAACTATTTCGCGTCAAAGAACATGAGGATTACCATTAATTATCTTTTACGATGCTAATGGTGAAGCAATTGTTGATAAAGAACAATTTGACCACATTATAAACCTAGTAAAACAACACGGTAGTGACATTTGATGAGAATGAGACACAGAAGCTTTATTATTACCTAAATATCAAGGTCAAAACTTTACTCGTGAAATGGATATCATGGATGTTTGATTTGACTCTGGAGTTTCATCAGTAGCTGCAAATATTGCTCCTAATGTTGCTTCACCTTATGATCTTTACTTAGAAGGAATCGATCAATACAGAGGTTGATTTAACTCTTCAATTATTACTTCTGTAGCTTATAAAGGAGTAACGCCATACCGTAATTTAATCTCACATGGATTTGTGCTTGATGGTAAGGGTGAAAAGATGTCTAAATCAAAAGGAAATATAGTTGCCCCAGTTGATGTAATTCAAAAACGTGGTGCTGATATTTTACGTCTTTGAGTAGCAAATAGTGAATATACAAACGATGTTTCAATTTCAAATGAGATCTTAGACCAAAATACTGAAATCTACCGTAAAATACGTAATACAATAAAATTTATTTTAGGTAACTTAGATGGTTACTCATACCAAGCAAATACAGCTAGAACAGGAATTCATCTATACATTAAAGAACAATTAAATAAATTAAAAGCTGATGTATTTGCTGCATATGATGAATACAAATTTATTAACGTAATTAAATTAATCAATAATTACATTGTTGACTTATCCTCTTTTTATCTTTCAGTAACTAAAGACATCTTATACATTAGAGAATTTAATGATGCTGAAAGACTTATGGTTCTTGCTAACTTATATGAAATTTTAGATTTCTTATTAATGGCTTTAGCACCTATTTTACCAACTACAATTGAAGAAGCATATTCACACTTTAATAAAGTTCAAAAACATGAATCAATCATGTTTGAAGGATATGATAAAAACTTTAGTGTAGATCAAAAAGTTTTAGAGCAATTTAATGAATTCTTCGACTTACGTAGCAAAGTTAATGTCTTAATTGATGAAGCAACTAAAAATGGTTTAATTAAGCGGTCAAATGAAGTAGCCTTAATCTTACCTCAACAATCAGAATTCATTAATTCACTTGATTTAAAAACCTTATTAATGGTTGGAAAAATAGTGCCTGGAAGTGAATTGAAACTTGAAACATTTAATTCGGTTAAATGTGCTAGATGTTGAAATCACTTCACAGCTGAAGAAATGCATGACGACTTATGTCCTCTTTGTTTTGAAATAATTTCTAAAATAGTAGAATAATACTATGAGTAAATTACAATCACATTGAACAAATTATCAAAAATACTTCAAAAGTAATTGAAAAAAGATTATTGCAGGTTATGCAATTTTGTTATCAGCCTTCTTTATCTTTTTTGCAATTGATCAAGTTACTAAAACCTTATTATTCTATCACGTAGATGTAAATGCAATGGAAGCTGCTGGGAAAAATACTTGACATATAAATGATGGCGCACTAAACAACATTAATCCTGAGTATATTTTTCCAAGTAAAGACCATTGAACAGTCTATGGTGGAATCTTTGGAATTAGAAGTATTTGACATAAAGGTGTTACTTTCTTAACTACAAATAATATAAGCTTTATTCAAACTGTTAGCTTTATTATTGCGATATTTATCTTACTAGTACCTTTATACCCATCAAAAAGAACTTTATTATACTGTGCCTTCTTTGGAATCTTGCTTGCTGGTGATTTAGGCAATGCGACTGATAGAGTTGCTTTTAGTGGCTATGTCAAAGACGAATTCTTCTTACCTTGATTAGACAGAGGAACATTCAATTTTGCTGATCTAACTGTCTTCCTTGGAGTAATTTTAATTATGTGTACAATAGTTGTAACAACTATTACAGAAATTATTAAAGAAAAGAAAGAAAAAACAACTAATACTGAATCATAGTTATAAAAACTATGATTTTTCTTTTCAAAATGTTGTAAAATTAAGCAATGATGAAGCAAACTAATTCAAATGAGACCAAACACAAATTTAAGTATCCTACTTCAAATGACAAGGTACGCAGAAAAATTTGAAAAGAAATGGTAAACAAAAAAGTAAATAATAATTTTTATCCCGTTGGACATGATTCTAACTCACTAATTAATACTGAAAAAGTTATCTGTGAAGAAGAATACTTAAAATACAAAATGGGTAAATATTTATTAAACAACACCAAGAATACTAAGAAATTAAGCTTTAAAGAATCAGTAAAAAGAAATTGATTTAAATTTGTTTTACTTTTTTTAGCTGCCTTTGTATTTAACTTTGGAATTCATATTTTCTTAGCCAAATCAGATACTATCCCTTCTGGAATTACAGGGATACCGACGATCTTGCAATATTTATTCCCAGTGTTACGTTCATACTTTGCATTGATTTATTTTGCTTGCAACTTACCTTTATTTTTAATCTTTTGAAAGAAAGTAAAACGCAGTTTCTTAATTTATACACTAGTTTTCATGCTCTTTTTACAGGTCACTAACTTTATTTTCACACAACATGATGTACATGTGTTCTTATTTGAAAAAATTAATTTTGTACATAATGATTTTAATGACTATAAATTAATATACAACAATGATTTAAAAGAATTAAGAGTGATTGAAGCAACTGATACGCTTCCAAGTTCTGAATGATTACAAGTTCCACTAAATAAAGTCTTTGATTATTTAGAAAATAATGTGCCATTGAGTTCTGATATTCCAATGAATGTAATTAATTCTTTAACACTTGAACAAACTAACCAACTTGTATGATATGCTAATGGCGAAACTTGACCAATTCTTCTTTATGGATGCATTGGAGCAGCTTTCATTGGGGTTGGAATTGCTCTTTCATGAAAAGCGGGTGGATCAACAGGTGGAACAGATATTATTGCTTACTTCTTCTCAACTAAATACAAAAAGAGCGTTGGTGGAATTCTAGCAACTGTTGCTTTCTTTACAGCTTGTGCCTTCTTAATTATTTATGGGTTTGTAAGACCTAATGTGAATGGTGAAATCTTTGGAATGAGAGAATTATCAACCTTTGCTTACTTACTTGTAACAAACTTTGTAGTAAGTCTTTTATATCCAAAATACAAGAAAGTTAAATTAACTATTATTTCAAGCGAACCTGAAAAAGTAATTGCCTACTTTAAACTAATTAATTACTGACACAGTTATAGACTAGTTAGATTTAAATCAGGTTACACAGGAAAATACTCATACAAAATTGAAACTGTAGCTTTATTACTTGAAACTAAAAATATTATTAATGATTTAAAACTGGTTGATCCAAACATTTGAATTTCAACGCTTTCAGTACGTAGTGTTAATGGATCATTCAATACAGAATTCGTAGAACAATAGTTTCTATTGTTCTTTTTTTGTCCACTTTATTAAAGAAATTATTTATATAATGAAAGGAGGTTTGTATGAAATTAAATGAGTTAGAAAAAATTGAAACTAATCAACTTAGTAACGTAACTCCTGGTATTGGTATTACTGCTATTTTATCAGTTACTGCTTCAGTTATTGGTGTTGTTTCACAATTTGTCAGCCTGTTTAAATCTTTTAAGTCTACCTCAGGGTCTTATAAAACAAAAGATGCAGAATATAAATGAGATAATGATGAAAAAAATTCTCCAAAAATCTTAGAAAATTACATTTTATTTTAACTTTTTATTTTTATTAAAGAGGGTATAATATGCATGTTACTTCAAGTAACCGTACTGAAAAGGTTATTAAGTGCATATGCCACCTTAAAGACGAGCCACTATTTTGGAGGTATTGCATGTTAGCAATTATCGAAACAGGTGGGAAACAACTTTTAGTTAAAGAAGGTCAAACAATCTTCATCGAAAAAATCGAAGGTGAAGAAAACTCAGAAGTAAAATTTGACAAAGTTTTACTTGTTGATGACAAAATTGGTAGACCATACTTAGAAGGTGCTGTCGTAACAGGAACTATCGAAAAACAAGGTAAAGCGAAAAAAATCGTTGTTTATCGTCACAATGCGAAATCTACTCACAAGAGAAAACTTGGACATCGTCAACCATATACACGTGTTAAAATCACAGGAATTGCAGGTTAATTAGACTATGGCACATACGAAAGCCGGTGGATCTACTCGTAACGGGCGTGATTCACACTCAAAACGTCTAGGTGCTAAGTTAGGTGATGGACAATTCGCAACAGCAGGATCAATCATTTATCGTCAAAGAGGAACAAAAATCTTCCCTGGACAAAATGTTGGTCGTGGTGGAGACGATACTTTATTTACAAAAATCGATGGTTATGTAAAATACGAAAGCAGAAGAAACAGAAAGTATGTTTCAGTATACCCTGAAAAACAAAATTAATATATTATAAAATGTGCTCCTTATGGGCACATTTTTTCTTTATATGCATTCTGAAATTTTAGTAATATAGTTTGCACCACTTTTAATTAAAATATCATTACCATCATTTGCTTGTGTGCTAGGAAAACAATTAATTTCTTTTCCAACATCATTAAAATAATTTATAAGATTAAAGGCTTTAGAATTTTCTAATAAAGAAAAAGCTACTAATTGTGTGGATAAAATAGATGCAATAATATTAGCTTCTTTAAAATAATGTCTTTTTGGATGAACACCTAGTGGATATTGTGTAATAAACAATTCATTATTTAAGTTAGCTTGTGCATAACTAATTTTATCAAGCCCTTCTTTTAAAATGTGGATAACTTTCCCGTTATTTTCACGAAATAGCTGAATAATTTCTTTTTCAGATTCATAATCATTTGTTACTAGTACACAGTTATTAACAAGTGTTTTAATATTTTGATCTAAGTAGGAATCTGTTATTTGATTTTTAATTTCATCAACTAAATAAAGTCGATGTTTATAAGTTAATAATTTATCATTCCCTTTAAAATATAAAACATATGGTGGATAACGCAAGATGTTAAAATCACTTGGATAGTTTTCATCTAAGATGGTGTAATATTGAACTCCACTGTCTGCATAAAGCTGTTTTCATTCTAACAATTGCTTGCGACTTAATTGCTTAAAGTTCTTTACTTCACGGAAGATTAAGTAGGAATCTCCTTTGTGCTTATTTGATGCATAAAATAATAAGTCATTCATATTTACCTCCACTATATAAATTATTTTTTTAGGTAAATGAACAAAAAGTGGAAAAAATGCATGTTTTAAAACTTTTAAGCCTTATATATAGTTGTCTTAAATGTTTTCTATTTTATTCTAAAATATTATAATATACACAAAATAAACTTATTTAATATTATAGTAGGAGAAAATATGAAAATAGCTTTCTTTGATTCTAAAGACTATGATGTAAAGTCATTCGACAAATACAACAATGGAAGACATGAAATTACATTCTTTAAAGAAAACCTTAACCTTGATACAGTGAAATTAGCTCAAGGCTATGACGCTGTTTGTGGATTTGTTAATACATACGGAGATAAAGTTATCTTAGAAGTATTAGCAAAAATGGGAGTTAAATACTGATTCCAAAGATCAATGGGATACAACAAAATCGATGTTGCTAAAGCTAATGAATTAGGAATTGAAGTATTTAGAATTTTTAACTATTCAGCAGAAAGTATTGGTGAATTTGCTTTTGCAGGAATGTCTGCATTAAACAGAAATTTACTAATTGCTAACTCAAGAGTTCAAAAATACAACTTCTCACTAAATGGATTAGATGGTAAATGTATTGGTAACTCAACAATTGGGGTTATCGGATCAGGGAAAATTGGTCAAACATTTATCAGAATAGCAAAAGCAACAGGTGCTAGAGTTTTAGTATTTGATGCCTTTGCTAGAGATAATTTCCCACAACTTGCTGAACAATTTGGTTTTGAATTCGTTTCATTAACTGAATTACTACAACAAAGTGATTTCATTTCAATTCACTGTCCTTTACTACCATCAACAAGATACTTAATTGATGAAGCAGCTATTAGCACTATGAAAGATGGTGTGATTGTAGTAAATACAGCTAGAGGTGAAATTGTTGATTTAAAAGCAATGATTAATGGTCTTAAATCAGGAAAAGTTCGTGGATTTGCTACTGACGTTCTTGAAAGAGAAGAAGGTAGATTTTACGAAGACGTTTCAGCACGTATAACTGAATTAAAAGCTATGGATCCAGAATGAAAAGAATTAATCGAAATGGATAATGTTTTAATTACTTCTCACCAAGCTTACTTAACAGACTTAGCATTAAGCCAAATTGCCTTGGCAACACTTGAAAATGCTGACAATGCAGAAAAAGGAGATTTCTCTAAAGCACTAAGAGTGTTAGAGAATGGAAAAATACAAAATGGATAATAAAGTAACCATACAAGATGATTATTTAAATACCCAGACTAGTTTAACTAAAAAACAAAAAGTAATTGAATTTTTTAAAGACCTCTTTAGTTTCTTTAAATTAAAACCATCTAAAAGAATGGAAGCACAAAAACCATGTGATTTTAAAACCTGAATGGTACATGGTATATCAGAATTTATAGGAACAATTCTTATTTCCTTAGGACTTGCAGGTCTTTCAATTTACACCTCTTCAGGTGCGGTTGCAGAATCATACTTGTTACACCCAATCATCGTTGGATTTTACGCAGGATTTATCGTAGTTGGATTTTGTTTATTTGTCTTTCTACGTTGAAGCTGTGATTTAAACCCATCAGTTTCGTTATATAGATACTTAAATGGAACAAATGATGGATGATATACTACATACAAAATCTTTTGTCAAACTTTAGGAGCTTTTGCTGCTGGTTCATTAATTTACTGATGAGGTTCATTATCAGCTAAAGATGGATTAATTTCAAATGCACCGATTGGAGCAATTACTGCTGCTCAAAAATCATTTGTTGACTATTCTAAGTTAACAAGTGTAAACCAATTAATTGCAGCAGGATCAACTTGAATCTTCTTTATTGAGTTAGTTATGACTTCAATCTTATTATTCCCAATCTTCTCACCAAACATTAATAACAAATATCGTGATTTATACATTATGTTTATTATTTCACTATCTGTTTGAATGGGACTTTTAGGAGGGACAGCTGCAATTAACCCAGCTCGTGGAATGGCACAACAAATTCCAGCCTTATTCTTTGAAGGACGTGGAAGTGATGCATTATTTACAACTCCTTCTGTTAACCCATTAATTGACGGAAATGGATTATTTGACAAAACAAAATGACCTAACATGGACTTAGGGGCTTCAGGGATTGAAATTACAGAAAAAGACTTGTTAACAAAAACAGTTTGAAACTCAACTGTTAACGCAACAATAGCAATGGTTTTAGGTGATTTATTTGCACCTGTATTCTATTTATTTGTGCAAGGATTAACAAAAACTGTAGTTAACCCATTAGTAGTTCACATTATTAAATTCAAGAACTTTAGAAGTCAATCAATGATTGATCCAACACAGAAAAAATAATTTTTATTCAGAGCACTGCTCTGATTTTTTTTATCTTATTTTAAGTGGTAAAAAATTTTTTATCTTTGTAAGATATGAAAATTTATAAGGTGTATAATGCTTCTGTTATGAAGTCAAATATAAAAGATAAAATATCAGCTATAAATACAAGCATAAAAGAGAAGATTTCAGCAACTCCTTTAGGTGTTAATGGAGTAGCAGTCGGGACAATGGGGATTGCTAATACAGGTACTTTTTTACTTGATTTACTCTATAGACAATTAAAACTTGATTATTACAATATTAGATACATACAACTTGCCTTACAAATTCTTTGTATAAGTATTTGTATATTCTATATTTCTTTAACTTGTTTAAGATATATTATGAATAAAAAACAAATTTGAGAAGAAATTAAAATTCCACACGTTGCTGGAATGGTTGGGGTTCTTTTCTTAAGTCTTTGTATTCTAGGTAACTCTTTCGGATGAATTTATGCTAACTTTGTTCCGGATGCTAAAACCAGATATATCTTGCTAATAGGGCCAAACATTTTAGTATTTACTACAACATTATGTCAAATTTGTTACATGATCTTATTTATTAAAATTGTTTTAATTAAAAAAGAAGTTATGCGTGGTGAAGCATTTGCTTCTTGATTCGTTCCTTTAATTGGGCTTGGACTTTCAACAGCATATGCAAATGATTTAGGTGATTTAATCCCATTATATTACTGACAAATTATTTGATTTGTGGCCTTTGGAATGTTTTTAATTATGTATCCATTTGTATTCTACAAATTCTTATTTAAACCACACAGTCGTGAATCTGATATTCCATCTATGGCAATTTTCGCTTCACCTGCAAATATGCTTGCTAGTGGTTTCTTGGTTTCATTTAGTCCAAATCGTGGCGACTTAACAGTGATACCTAAAATTATGGGTGATTCAGATCACCTAACTATGACATTATTTAATAATGATGCATTTTTCCAAATTGTAACAATTATTCTATTTTGTTATGGTGCTGTCAGTGTAGCTCTTTACTACTCAATCTTAATTAAGTCATTAAAACTATGAAAATATAATTTATCTTGAACTTCATTAACCTTCCCTGCTTCTATTTCTGCTTCAGGAACAATTCACTTTGCTTTATTCTACTTTAACGAAGCAAGATTTGATGCAATTCGTATCACATTAATTGTTATAGGTTTAATATTGTTTACAACTTCCTTAATATTAACTGTCTTTGTTAATGTTAAATATGGAAAAATTATGTACAACATTTGAGTTAAAAATGAATTAAAACCTACACATAAAAATTTACAACCTACTAAATAGTAACTTGATATAATTAAATTAAGATGTTAAAAGCCCATTATGGGCTTTTATTAACAATATTGGAGGATATATGGATACACAAGCAATCAAACTTGTTGCAGAAGAATTAAATATAAAAACAAATCAAGTAGAAATTGTTTTAGAAATGCTTGCTGAAGGGGCTACAGTTCCATTCATTTCACGTTATAGAAAAGACAAAACTGGCGGGCTTGATGAAGAACAAATTTATCGTATTGAAGCATTATTTAAATACAAAAATGAATTACTTGATAGACAACAAGCAATTATCAAGATTTTGCAAGAAAAAGACTTACTTACTGAGGAATTAAAAGCTAAGATACTTTCTACAACTGTAAAAAGCGATCTTGAAGCACTTTATGAGCCATTTAAAGTCGGAAAAGTCACAAAAGCTTCAAAAGCAATTGCTTTAGGTTTAGAACCTTTAGCTAAAAGAATTTTTGAAAATAAATCACCTAATTTTGATCCTAAGATCGAAGCTAAAAAATATTTAACTGATGAAGTTGAAACAGTTGAATTTGCCTTGGAGCAAGCTAATTACATTATTGCACAATGAATTTCACAAGATTTCGAAATCAGAGAAAAAATCAAGTCTGACATTATGAAATTTGGTTCATTAGTGACAAAACAAAATCCTAAAGTAGAAGACGAAGGATTGAAATTTAAAAACTATTATGAATACTCAATTCCAATAAAATATGTCAAAAATCACAATATACTTGCAATTAACCGTGGTGAAAAACTTGGAATTTTAAAACTTAGTTTCACCTATAATGAAGGATTTTTAGAAACTATTATTCTAAAGAAAATTGATAAAACAAGAAATAATAAAAACAATATTATTGAAGCAGTAAAAGACAGCTTAAAACGTTTGATTCTGCCTAGTGTTGAAAGAGAAATCTTTTCTGATTTATTTTCAAAAGCTGAAGCTTCAAGTATTCAAATATTTGCTAACTCAGTTGAAAAATTATTACTTGCACCAGCAATCTCTGGTCACAGTATTTTAGCAATTGATCCAGCTTTTGTTAATGGATGTAAATTAGCTGCCTTAAATGAAAATGGTGATGTTTTAGAGATTAATAAGATATTCCCAAATAAACCACAAGAACGTATTGCTGAAGCTAATAAAATTACTTTAGACATGATAAAGAAACACGGAATTGACATAGTAGTTATTGGAAACGGAACAGCTTCTCGTGAAACAGAAGCATTTATAGCAAACTTAATTCAGAAAAATGGTCTCAATATCAAATATGCTATTGTATCCGAAGTTGGTGCCAGCGTATATTCTGCTTCAAAATTAGCTATCGAGGAATTTCCTAATTTACATGTTGAAGAACGTAGTGCTATTAATATAGGGCGTAAATTCTTAGACCCATTAAATGAATTAGTTAAAATTGATCCTAAATCAATTGGAGTTGGTCAATATCAACATGATGTAAATCAAAAAGAATTAGAGCATTATTTAGACTTCAAAGTACAAAAAGTAGTAAATGAAGTTGGAGTTGATTTAAACACAGCTACTAAACATATTTTAACTTTTATTGCAGGTCTTAGTCCTAAGAATGCTGAAAACATTATTGAATATCGTAATAATAAAGCTGATAAAAGCTTTAATTCTAGATTTGAACTTAAAAACATCAAAGGAATTGGTGAAAAAACATTTGAACAATGTATTGGTTTCTTAAGAATTTTTACTTCAGATAATTTCTTAGATAAAACAATTATCCACCCTGAATCTTATGCACTTGCATTAAATATTATTAATGATTATAATTTAAAACCAAGTGATCAAGGAATTGATGTTTCAGCCTTGGAAATAGATAAATTAGTTACACAATATAATTCAGATAAGTATTCAATTGAATTAATATTGCAAGCCTTAGCTACTCCAACTAAAAAAATCTTAGATGATAAACAAGGGTTTATTTTAAAAGACAGTATTACAAATGTAGAAGACTTAAAAGTGGGCTCAATTGTCTCAGGGACAGTTGAAAATATAACTGATTTTGGTGTCTTTATGTACATTGGAATTAAGCAAAGCTTATTTATTCACGTAAGTAATTTAAAACTAGAAGCTGGAAATACTATTTTTGATCAATATTATCCAGGTATGATATTAAAAGCTGAAATTATTGAAATTGACTTACAACGTAACCGTGTAAATGGAAAAGAACTTTAATTTAGATTAACTGAAAGTTATATAAAAAAAGCTGACAAGGATGTCAGCTTTTTTATAAACTTTTTTATTTTCTACCTGAATTTCCAGTCATTAAGGTAATTACATATCATAATAATTGTGCATATGAAATAAATAGCATCACACCTGATATAATGGCTTGTGATCACATTTCTTTGCCATCCATGTATTGAGCCATATCAGCTGTTCTACGAATTTGTCATCATTGAATAATCATGTTAATTGAGATTAATGCTGTACCAATTACAATTACATATCAATCTGCCCTAAAGACAAAGAATGATACTAAGAAAGTAATTATAAAGGCCACAAATAAAAATGATGAAAAGATTCCTAATGCTCTAATGTTAATTAAATTAAATAGTCCTAATATGGCAGCCACAATCATTACACCTGCTGGAATTAGCATAACCCCAATCATTTGTGGAATTAGGTTTCATGTAATTTCGGTTATATTGTATCTAACCATAAAATAGATATAAAAGGCAATTCCGATTACTATTCCATAAAACAGAATAATTATTGGGAATAGTAACAACTTAATAACATTATTCTTTATCGCACTTATAAACATCGTTATGATAAAGGTTAATACAAAAAGCACTATAAAAGTCACAGTCATAGCTGTAAAGTTATTGAGTGCTATTCTTTGAAATGATTCGGTACCAAATCAAACACTAAAAGCTGCAGCTATAGAAAGCATAGCAATAAGCCCAACTAAAAAGGTTGAAAGCATTACTGCATAAAATTGTGCACTAGAAGCTACGCTTTGACTTTCAAAGGCTTCTGCATGTCTTTGTTTTCTAGTAATATTCATACATTTATTTTATCATATTTGTTTACAACAAAAAAAGCATAATATTACCTTGAAATAATGAAAAAACTGTATCATATATAAGACTTAAAGGAGAATGAAATGGAATTAAAATTAGAAACATTAAATAAATTTGCTCAAAAGTTTGATGCAAAAGAAAATAATAAATTAATTCAAAATGCTGTAATCAAAAATGGCATTAAAAACACTTGCATTAACCATGAAGTTTTAATCAAACATGACTTTGTTTTCGATATTGAAACAACACTTGGAGATATAACATCTCAAAATTCTAGTGGTAGATGTTGAATTTTTGCTTCATTAAATATGGCTAGAGTAGCAGCTATGAAAAATTTAAATGTTAAATCATTTGAATTTTCACAAAATTACTTTGCTTTTTATGACAAGCTAGAAAAAGCAAATACCTTTCTTAATTTAGCAATCGAAAATATTGACAAAGACACAAATGATAGATTAATTTATCATTTAATTTCACGTTCAACTGCTACTGATGGTGGTTACTGAGAATGATTTGCTTCATTATTAAGAAAATATGGAGCTGTTCCAAAAAGCATCATGCCTGAAACAGCATTATCAGGAAATACTAATGAAATGAATCAACAAATTGACTTACATCTAAAACAAGGATACAATGTGCTAAAACAAATGCACAAACAAGGCAAAAGCTTAGAAGCTATGCACCAATATAGAGAAGAAGTTTTATTTGAGGTCTATGACATAGTGGCAAAATGTTTAGGACGTCCACCTAAAGTTTTCACATATGAATATAAAGACAAAGATGATAAATACCAAAAAGTTCAAAACGTTACACCAAAAGAATTTTTTGATAAATTTGTTGGAAGTGATTTTGATAATAAAGTTGACTTAATTCACGATCCACGTGATTTATATCCAACAGGAACAAAATATGTTCTTAAATACCAAAATTCAATTTATCAAGATAGTGAAGTTTCAATGATTAATGCACCATTAAATGTAATTAAAGAAGCTGTTATTGCATCATTAAAAGATAATGTGCCAGTTTGATTTGGATGTGATATTGATCCATTTATTGATAATAAATCAGGTGTTTTAGACCCAGAATTATACTTATATGATGAATTATTTACACCAGTAAATAATCTAAACAAAGCAGCTAGAGTTGATTTATTTAATTCTTCATTAAACCATGCAATGGCTTTTGTTGGAGTTAAAACTAACGAAGGTAAACCAGTTGCTTGAAAAGTGGAAAACTCTTGAGGTGAAAAATCTGGAAATAAAGGTGTTTACTCAATGTCTGATTCATGATTTGATGAATATAATTTCTCAGTAATCGTGGATCGCAAATACGTTGATCAAGCTTTATTAAAAGAAACAAATCCAAAAGTTTACCTTGAACTTTGAGAACCACTTGCTTAAGAATAATATTATGCATCAATTATTGATGCATTTTTTATTAACTTTTAGCCCAAGGTGCTAGATTTAAAACATTATTTTGCCATTTAAATAAAGTCAGGCAAGGAATTTTATAAAAGTTAAAACTTTTATAAAATATATATATGGAAACAATTAAGCTTAATTTAGAAAATAAAAATACTATTTTAAAAATTATTTCATTAATGACTTGATCTAATTCAACTATTCCAAGCTCATTAGCGAAAGAAAAGAAAAAAATTCGATTAATTACTTATTTATATGCAGGAATCATTTCTTTTGCATGTTTTGTTTCTTTCTTATCATTAATTCAAGTGCCAACTGAAAACATTAATGCATGAGGAAACTTCCTTGCTACAATGCAAATTATCACATTCTTTGTTTTTATAATAGATTACATTTTACACATGGTAACTTATCGCATCCATTATGCTGATACTAAAATGCCAATCTGAAGAGCCTGTTATAAATATGTCTTTTCATTTACAGGTATTATTATTCTATTTTGTATTTTAGCTTCATTTAATGCAGTTGAATATATGTTACCTACGAACCAACAAGGAAATTACAAAGATAGTGGTGCTGCTAAATTCTTTAGTGACATTAAATCTTTAACCATTTTTAAAATGATCCGTTTCTTCTTTGTTTTAACTTTATTTGCACCATTTCACATTATTGCTGAAGTGTTTAATCAACAAAGAAGAGTGCTTACATATGTCTTTATTTTAATTATAATTATGATTGTGCTCTTTGCTTTAATTATCTGAAACAATGAAGCTACTTATTTACGTAGTCAAAAAATTGAATACATTGCAACTCAAAGAACACTAAAGGATTCAGAAATATATAATTGATATCAACAAAATCGTAATTTAGCAGAATTAGCTAATAAAACTGGTGATGAGTTAAATTTAGCGCTTTATAAATATTTCACAGAATTAAAAAGCACAAATGATCTAACTGTTGCAAATATTCAATCAAATATTGCTGCATTAGGGAATGGATATGCAATTAACTTCTGAAATGCTATTTACTTCACAACAATTACATTAACAACAATAGGATATGGAGATTTTGTGCCACATGCTCCTGTAACCAAAGGAATTGTGACATTTATTTCATTAGTTTCAATTGCAATTATTGCAATCCCTTCAGGGCTTATTGCTGGGTCATTTTTAAATGAAATGCAAAAGCACTTTAAAAACAATACTGAAACTACACATATAAAAGCAAAAGAAAAAATAGGTGAAATTAAAGAAGAGGTCAAAGAAGCTTTAGCTGAAGCTAGTGCAAAAGAAATCATTATTAAACCTATTAAGAAAATGAAAACAAAAACTAACAATAATTCCGAAGTAGCAAAAACTGAAGATATATCAAACTCAAATTCAGTTGCAAATAACATTGAACAAGAAGATAAAAAATAAAGGAGATAAATATGATACTTTTAGGTTCACATGTGCCTTTTAAGGCACCAAATTATTTAGTTGAATCATGTGAAACATCAATTGCAAATGGTGCTAATACAATGATGATTTATTTAGGGGCTCCACAAAATGTACGTAGAGTAGAAACTGAAAAATATAACCTTAAGGAATATGAAGAAAAATATCAAGATAAAATTGCTAAGGAAAATGTAGTAGTACATGCTCCTTACATTGTTAACCCTTCTAATCCAGAAAAAAGTGCATTTGCAATAGATTTCTTAGTCCAAGAAATTGAAAGAATGAATTATGCTGGATTTAAATATTTAGTATTACACCCAGGAGCTAGTGTTGGACATCCTGTAGAAGAGGCCCTAGATACATTAGTGGATTCATTAAAAGAAATTCTATCACGTACAAAAGATGTAGTAATCTGTATTGAAACTATGTCAGGTAAAGGAAGTGAAGTAGGAATTAATTTTGAACAAATTGCACATGTCTTAAAATGAGTAGATCATGAAAGATTACAAGTATGTTTAGATACTTGTCATATTTGGGATGCAGGTTATGATATTCAAGAATATGAAGCTTTTAAACAAGAATTAAGAGATTGAGACCTTTTAAAACATATAAAAGTTATTCACTTAAATGATTCAAAAAACGAAGTTGCATCACATAAGGACAGACATGCAAATATAGGTCAAGGAACTATTGGTTTTGAAACATTACAAAAATTTGTATTTGATCCTGATTTTGATAATATTCCAATAATCCTTGAAACTCCAATTCCAGAAACTGGACCTATTTACAAAGAAGAAATCGCAATGTTGCTTAATAAATAACTGGTTAAGTCCAGTTTTTTATATAAAAACACCACAGTTTTTCACTATGGTGTAGGTTTATTATTATTTTTATTTACCTGAGATTTATACATGAATGTTTATAAAATTCAGTAATTTTTTATAAATATTTTTCAAATACTGTTATTTATTGTCTGGCAGAAATATTAGTTGTATATTCTGATGATAGTAGTTTAAACAAGAGTATTATAATATTAATGGACGCATATAATAATAGGAGAAAACATGAATAAACTAACTAAATTATTTATTGCTTTAGGAAGCATTGCTACAACAAGTATTTTACCATTAGCAGCAATGTCTTGCGTAAATGAAAACACAGATGATAAAAAAGCAAGTGACAAAAAAACAAATCCAGAAAGTAAAGAAATTACTATCCCAGAATTTAAAGAATATTCTGAATTTAGAAACTACATTGATGACAATATTAGCAAACCTTTATACATCATGATTAAAAACTTTCAACCTGGTGGTCATGTTGATGTTGCTAAAATTCAAAACATGGCTAAATTATATGTTGAACTATTAAAAAATAAAGAATATGGAGTTAGCCAAGATGAATTAAATAATTTTACTACAGGGTTTTCATTTAAATCATCTTACAATAAAGAAAATTACTCACCAGCAATGGTTCAAAAATTAAAAGAACAAGGTATGTGAGAAATACCCCATTTCTGAGAAGAAGGGGATTTTGATAAAATTTTTTTACCAATTGCTAATGGAGAAAATAAAAACATTAGCTTTTTAACATTAAATATTATTGATAACTTTATTACTCAAAGTCGTATTCGTTTTAGTATTGATTAAAAGTAGTATAAATACTGCTTTATATCACCCAACTATCAGCTAAAATATCTGAATTTATATCAGGTATTTTTTGTAAATTTTATAAAAACACCACAGTTTTTTACTGTGGTGTAGGCTTATTATTATTCTCCGTTACCTGAGATTTTATATGCAATAGATAATAAGTCGTTATACATTACATTTGCATAATTAATTCCAATTTTAAAAATTGGTTCTGTTGATTTATGGATTAAATTTTTAATGAATTCTGCTTCTTGACCAGATAATTTATAAGTTTGTAATAATTTTTCAACTAACTTATCAGCACTTTCAACATGGCGATCACTACTTCAAATATCAGCTCATTTTGATACTAATCATGTACGACCAGGTTTTAAAGTAGGCCATGTTTCTTTTGTCTTTTTATATCTTTCGCTTTCTTTATCTTCTTTTCCATCTACCATGTAATGTCAATCTCTTGATAGATAGAAATCTGAATAATTATTAAATACATTTAATATCAATTCATTTACTGCTGTTTTTAATTGTTCCTTATTAACATCTGTAGTAAAAGTATGTTGATCAATAGATTTATTAACATATTGGTTAATTGGATTTGTAAATACTTTGTGATTTGTTTTTAAATAATTAAAAATATTATCGAATAATGGTTGTAAATAATAACCATGAATCATTTTTGCAGCAGTTACAACTGTACCACCAAAGAACTTAACAGCAAATGAAAGACTTGCAGTAGGAGTTGTATAAATTCCACCATACATATCTGAAATGATATTTAAGTTGTTTTGTATATATAATAATTTATCTAACGTTTTAAATATATTTTTTAAGTGATCTTTTTCTGTTAATAGTGAGTTAAAGAAATCTTTTGCTGCAATAGTTGAAGCTATACTCATTTTGTCTTGAATTTCTGTAAATAGTTGTTCTTTTATTGAATTAAATAGTTGTTTTTTATTTTCAGGAATTTTTGTAGTTTTGGTTAATGCAATGTTATAAGTTGATTGAGCTTCTTTTACTTCTTTCACTAATTCTTGTTTATTAGTAGCTTTTATACTATCAAATATACTTGAGTCAAATAGTTTATCATAACTTCCTGTAGCTATATCTGAAGATATAACTTCTTCAAAGTTTTTCTTGGTACTTTTTAGCTTATATTGAACTGTAAATGAATGCGTTTCTTTTGAGGTATTCATTGATTGAGGAACAATACTAATTTGTGCTTCTTTTTTCTTGAATACTATTGAATTTAGTAATTCTACTGTTATTTCGTGTTCCATTTTATTGTCAAGTTTAGCAGAAATATCTGGATTTGATTTTCAATCAATTGTTTTTATAAATTGATTCAATTCTTCTCTAATTTTGTCTGCTTCTTTTACACGTTCAGTATATTTTTGATTATTTAAGAAACCAGTAACTTCAAAGTCTTTTGAATGAGAATATGATCCAATTTTTGCTGTAACAGCAATTACAACACTTCCTGTTTCATCATCAAATGATTTTATAGTAATTGTATTACTTGCTCTTTTTGTACTGAAAAATTTATATGATATTTCAAATAAAAGAGATGGGTCTTGAGTAATCATGCTTGGTTTTATTTTTTCAGCTAAACTATTTCCATAAGTTGTTTTTCGAATGCTAGATATATTATCATTGATATATTTTGGAAGGAATCTATTGGCAATTATTGGAATCATATCAATTTCAACATTTACAACTTTTGAAACTGCTGATTCATTCACGGTACTTTTTAATTGAATTCCAAATTTGAATTTAAAGATATCTTTTTCAAGATCAATATCATAACTGAAACTTTTGATCTCAATAGCAACTCCTGATATTTGTTTAACAATTAATGACTTAATTTTATCTGTGATTTGAATTGGCTCTTTCTCATTTTTTGATAAATAAGTCTTTTTAAATGTTGAATCATCATAAACACTAGCATCTAATGAAATGTTTGATGTATCTATGCTAAAGCTTGTAGCTAAGTTATTAACTTTTTCTTGTTCGTTTGTTAAGAAACCATCGATTTCTAAGGATTTAGCTGATGATTCCAATTCTCCAATTCCTGATTTAGTAGTTATTAATTTAAATGAAACATTTAATTTTCCAGTTTCATCATTTGGTGTAAAAATTAAGCTAATATTTGTATCAGCAGGTAAAGCATCTAAATTAAAATCAGTTTTAGAGATAGTGCTTGCTTTTGTTGTTTGCTTATTTACTGTTTCTAATAATAGTAAATTGAATTTTTCAATTTCAGATGCTAAGCGACCTTTTTCGGTATCAATTTCTTGTTGTTTTTGAGTGTAAAATCCTGTAATTTTTGCAACTTGTTCTTCGTTTGTTTCTACAATGTTGTTTGTTTTTGGATTTGTTTTTGAAACTGTATAAACAATTGAAGCTGTTCCATCAACATCATTTTTATTTACAGATTTAATTTTTACATTTAAAACTTCTTGAGAATTTACAACTGTATAATCTGCATCCATTGTTGATGATGGTAATATATGAGTATGGTCTTCATTATTTTTGTATTTAAAGGTAATTGGGTTGGCAACAATTTGAGCATGAAGTTGTTTTCTAAATGCATTGTCCATTTTATTTATAACTTGCCCATTGGTTAAAAATCCTGAAATTGTAATTGTTTTTTCAGCAGAAAATAATTCTGGATAAGTTAATGAGTTTAATTTAAATGTTACTTTTAAAGTACCATCTTGATCATTATGTTGTTTACTAATTACGATCCCTTTAGCATTTTGCAACCCTGTAAATACAATCTTTTCATTTTCTATTTGGCTTGCTTTAGTTTCGCTTTTATCAATTGTTTTATCAACAGCAAGTAGAGCAATAGAACTTAAATCAGCATTAAGTTGATTTTGTGCTTGTTCCTTATTAGCTTGTAAGGTAGTTTTAAACCCTTTTATAACGTGTGATTTCTTTGATGTGATATATTTAGTTGTTTTGTTTTGTAATTTGTAGTATATGTATAATTCACCCTTGTCATCACCAGGTACTAATTCAAATGTTGCCTCATATAAGTCTTTATTAAATTTAGTTAATGTAACAAAATCTTTTTTGAGAGCTTGACTAGGTAAGCTAGTTTTGTAATCAAAAGGTTTAACTACTAATTCAACTGTGGCTAAGGCTTCATCAGTTAAATTATTATCATTTTTAAAGCCTGAGATTTCAATGCTTTTAATTTCAGAATAAACTCATTTTTGATTTTCAGTATCTAAAGCTCTAACATAATATTTGACTTGTAAAGTTCCAGTTGTTTGATTAGGAACTAATTTATCAGCGAATTGGAAAATAAAATGTGGTTTTCTTTCTTTAATTGTAGGTGTCAGATCATTAAAAGTAATTTCTGATGGTAATTTTGCTAATAATCCTTGATCTTTTAAGGCTACTTTATAGTTATTTACTTCAGAATCTAATTGTGACTTAAGATCTGTCTTTTCTATTTGCACATTTTGCGAATTAGCATAAGTTCTTGCTGTGTCATTACACGAAACTGCAAGTGCTGTTAATGAGCATACTGGCAATAATGATAAGATAATTTTGCTTGTTTTCTTTTTCATAATAAAAAAGTTAATGTAAATAAGGTTACATTAACTTTTCCTTTCTTTTTATTTATACCAATTATTTGGCACTTGTTTTTGAATTGCTTGATGCTGTTAATGTATCAATTAGTGTTGCAAGTTCTTTAGAAGTCGAAACTAATAATTCAACGTTTGATTTAACTGCAGCTTCTAATGCTTCATATTTTAATTTTAAAACTGCTTTAACTGCGTTGTATTCAGTTTCAACTGGTAGTAATTCTTTGGCTTTAGCAGCAGCTTTTGTTTTTAATTCTGGCATTAAAGCTTTGAATTGTTCTAAAACTGCCATGCTTGCATTTCCTTCAATTTTCATTGCTTTTACTTTATTAGCAACTTCTTTAATTTCAGTATTAAAGAATGTTGTCATTCCATTAACAAATTTATCTAATGTTGTAATGTTTTTTGTAGTTTCATTTGTTTTTAATGATTCAAAAATTGCTTTTGCAACATCAGAAATTTCATCAGCTTTATTAATTAAGGTATCTGCTAGATCATCCTTAATTTGTGTCATTTTTTCTGCATTTAATGCATTTTTAACTCTTTCAAGTCCTGTACCTGTAGCTGTTGTAGCTAGTGAAGTTGTTAAGACATCAACAAGAGCTCTATTAAGTTTATTAGCTACTAAGTTGTATAGTTCTGCAACTTTTTTGTTGTGTTTAGCAGGTAAAACATCTTCTACAGCTTTTAATACTGCTAAGCTTTGAATAGCTAAATTTTCTGCTTCTTTATTTACGTGAGCGTCTAAAGCTGCTTTGTGAGTGTCAGATGTTAATGACTCTCTCACAGCTTTGTAAGCTTCAATAATAGGTGCTTTAACAGTTGCTGAAGCATCTACTTTGTCAACTGGTTTTTCTTCTGGTTGACATTGCGCAGCTACCATTGGAAGTGCTGCTACGCTAGTTAATCCTAGTGAAAAAATAATAGTTTTAAAGTTTTTCATATTTTTTTCTTCGTCCTTTTGTTTATTTAAGAATGATCGCTTTCAGGTGCGAACATTACTGTTGTGTGTTATTCTATAAATAATTGTATTGAAAAAACTTTAAATATTTATTTGTCAAACTAGAAAATTTATCCAAATAATTTTTTATGCACGATATTTGCAAATGCGCCTATTTTTTAGAATTAGAAATATGATTTTTATTTTGCTCTTTGTTTTAATTTTTACTATTAGCTAAAAAATTTTTTTAAATTTCACAGACTAAATTAGAAATTTTCCTAAAAAAGCACTTAAATTTGACAAAATCCTCTGTAATTTATTATAATAATATCTTAAGGATTTTTATTTATAGTAAAAAACTACCTTAACATTTGAAAATAATAAAAAAATTCAGTTTTTTTGCTATAATTGTAAAGAATTTTATTGATATCAATTAAAAAATAGAAAAGGAGCAAAATATGGCAAGAGAAGGTTATACATTAGTGTGCACAGAATGTAAAATGGAAAACTATATTTCTAAGAAAAATAAGAAAAACCATCCAGAAAAAGTTGAACTTTCAAAATACTGTTCAAAATGTAATGCTCACACAAACCACAAAGAAAAGAAATAATAATTCTTTTCAAATTTCCAATTCAGCTAATGCTGAATTTTTTTATTATGTAAACGAATTTACCACTTAGTAATATAATTTAGACACATAATATATAAATTAATAAATTAAGGAGATTTTTTATGAATAAGAAAAAATTAAATGAAATGTTTGAACAAACAGGAGTAGAAGTTTTAATTTCAGAAGCTCCTCAAACAAGATTATGATATGCTGGTGTTCAAACTACAGATGGATTTATTGCAATTGAAAAAGATAAAGCTACATTATTTGTTGATGGAAGATATATTGAATACTGCAGAAACAATGCTAAAAATGTTGATGTAGTTTTAATTAAAGGAAATTCATTAGCAGAATGATTTAAAAAGAGAAATTACAAGAAGATCGCTTTAGAAAAAAATTATTTAACTAAAGAAGTTCAAGATCGTATTGTAAGAATGGTAAATCCAGAAGAAATTAAATGAGTTGATGCTCAAGCATTAAGAGTTCTTAAATCAAAAGATGAATTAAAAATAATGCAAGAAGTAATCGATATATCACTTTCTGCTTTAGAAGAATTCAAATCATGAGTAAAACCTGGAGTTACAGAAAAAGAAGCTGGAGCTTACTTAAACTTCTTACTTAAAAAACATGGTGGAGACAAAGAAGGGTTTGATGAAATTATCGCAACTGCATCATCATCAGCTGAACCTCACCACCACACAACAGATAAAAAATTAGAAGAAGGTTGTTTATTAAAAGTTGACTTTGGTGCTAGATACAAGGGATATACAGCTGATATAACAAGAACATGAATTTTAGGTGGTGAAGATAAAGTTAAAGATCCTAAAGCACTTGAAATCTTAAATATTGTTAAAGAAGCAGCTGCTGCAGGTAGAGCAAGTGTTAAACCTGGAATGAAAGCAAGCGATGTTGATAAAGTTTGTCGTGAATACATTAAAGCTAAAGGATACGGTGAATACTTTGTTCACTCAACAGGTCATGGATTAGGAATTGATGTGCATGAATGACCATCAATTTCACCAATGTCAGAATGAATTTTGGAACCTGGAATGATTTTAACAGTTGAACCTGGAATTTATATTGAAGGTCTAGGTGGAGCTAGAATTGAAGATGATGTTTTAGTTACTGAAAAAGGTCACTACGTATTCTCAAGACAAGAAGAAAACAATGAAACTATATTCTAATATTGAACCTTATGAATCAGGATACTTACAAGTAGACAATATCCACAAACTTTATTATGAAGTAAGTGGAAATCCTAATGGGCAAGCTGTATTCTTCTTCCATGGTGGTCCAGGAGGAAGCACATCTGCTAAATGTAGAAGATTCTTTGATCCTGAATTTTACAAAATTGTTTTATTTGACCAACGTGGTGCTGGAAAGTCATTGCCATACTGTGAATTAAAAAATAATACTACTGATCAACTTGTAGAAGATGTGGAAAAATTACGTAAGCATCTTAATTTAGGTAAAGTTGTAATATTGGGTGGATCATGAGGTAGCACACTTGCTATGTGCTATGCAATTAAATATGCTAACAATATTAAAGCTTTAATTTTACGTGGAGTCTTTTTAGCTAGACAAGAAGACATTGATTTCTTATATGAAAAAGGTGCAGATGTCTTTTATCCAGATTATTTTGCAAAATATAAAGCTTTTGTGCAAAATGAAAAAGGAAATAGTATTTTAGAAAAATATTACAACTTGCTTATAGGCAAAGATGAAAATAAACGTAAACAAGCAGCTGATTTATTTGCTAATTGAGAATCCGAAGTTGTATCAATTAATAAAGCTAAATTAAAACCAAATTATAAACATGACTATCAAATAGCTTTATTAGAATCACACTATTTTATGCATAATTCATTTTTCCCAAATGATAATTACATTTTAGATAACATTGATAAATTTAAAGATATTCGTACAATTATTGTACATGGACGTCAAGATATTGATACTCGCCCAATTGGAGCTTGATTAGTTTCACAAAAACTTACAAATGTTGATTTACATTTAGTAGATGGTGCTGGACATACTCAATGAGATGCTAGAAACCAAGCTTTACTTGTGGATGCAAGTGAAACAATTAAAGAAGAAATAAAAGCTGGAAAATTATAATTACAATCTATCCCAATCTATGGGATAGATTTTTATATAAAAACAACACCCTGAAATAGGGTGTTTTTGTATTTTTATTTAGTTCATTTTTTAAAGAATCATGGAATATCATAAAGGTCTGGATCAAATGCATTCATACGCATAATGTTCCGTGCCATTGAATGGTAATTTAATTGATCTAATGGATTAGTTCCTTCTTCATTTACTCCGTAGAAGTTAAATGATTCTTTACCAGTATTATATGCACCATTTTTACCAACTAATAGTCATAATGGTCCACCAGAGTTGATTGTAGTTACATATTCACCATTATTATTCATAACACCTGTTCCTGAGTTACCAGCATTATAGTAAGTAGGTTCATAAGGGGTTTGTTTTCTGAAACTATCTACCTCATAGCCACGTTCATCACGGTGAATAATATAAGTTGATTGTTTTCCATATGGGAAACCATTAAATAATCCATGTTGCACATTTTTATTTCTATTTGGAGATTCATTATTTAGAAATGGTAAGTAGTTAAGGTTTTTGAGGTTAAATCAATTTTGATATCATGCTGCTGTTTGATATTTACCATCAGCTTTTAAGTTTTTAATCATAGGGTTAATATCAAAAATAATTAAAGAAACATCTAAAAATCTATTTGTTTCAAGTATACCTGTTTTAAAGACTTGAGTTCTAGGATCAAAGTTTGAAGATAGTCCTATTTGATTTATACCTGATCAAACAACTTGAGCTTTAGTACCTTGTGTATATAATCCATCTCAGTAACTAAATCCTGCATTAACATTGTTGCCAAAATCTAATCCAGCAATGGTTGGAGTAGTTCCAGCATTTAATGTGCTCTTTTCAGGGGTTAGGTTGTTTTTATCATTATTAATAACGTGGTGGTTGGTTAAAATGTAAAATCTACCATCATTTGGATCTGAATTTACTTTTGCTACCATCATTGCACTACCATAGTTCATTGCAAATGATCTTGACATTAAGTCCTTAGCCACAGGAGAAGTAGCAACATAAGAACGATTTAGATATTCATTATTAAATTTATATCCATCTTGTAGTTTATAACTTAACATTTGGTTAGGGTTATATTTAAATGGATCGCTAAATGAATCTTTGTTTGATAAAACAATAGGCATGTTTTCTTGTGTATAATCCATATTTTTGTAGCTAATTACATTAGTTGAATTTGCATTTCCAAAATCTTCATTAGCAACATTATTGATATATTCATAAGTAATGTTACCTGCGAAATAATCAAAGAAGAAAGCTTCATTTGCATCAAATTTATTTTGTAAATGATTAGGAACAAAGAAGAATGGAGGTTGATATAAGGAAGCTACTGGATTGTTTTGAACAATCTTGTAATTTGGATTATCTAGTCCAAATTCAAAGTGCATCCCATCTTCTTGTAATGTCACTGTCATTGTATAGGCGATTGATAATGGTGTTCCATTGCCATTTGGACGAACAGGATCAGTAGTTTGTTTAATTACTGCTTTGCCTTTTGTTTTTAAATCATTGTAATTAAATGAAAGTCAAATTCCGCCAGGTCTTCCATCTGTAAATCCATAAACTCTTGCATAACTTAATGAGTCTAAGAACTTAATATTAGCGTCTAAATGAATTTTAACTTTTGCTTGTTTATTATCTTGATCAAGAATTGGTTTAAAGTATTTATTTGGTAAAGTGTATTCGATTTTACCAGTAGTTTTATTAAGTAATCAGTAGTTATCTCTAGCAGTAATTTCATTACCTCTGACTCTTAAAACATCGCCATTAGAACGCACAATTTTTTTCATTTTTTGGTTAAATGGTAGTTTTAAAAGTTCATCATCGCTATATGAAACATCTGTTGCATTTGGATTTGCTCTAAATCCTGAAACTTCATATCAAACATCACCTATATATTTTCTGCCCCCTACTTCTGGTCTTTGTTGATAAGCGATACGAATCATTGCACGACCATTTTTATCATCAACCATTTGTACATCTGCAATACTAAAGTTTTGAGGATATAATGAGTATCCTTTATAAGATGGCACACGTACATTTAATGATCATAATGATGAAGTCTTATTTTTGACATTTTGAGCAAATTCAGAAGGCAATATGCCTGCTATACTAGAAAATGATAAATTATCATTTGAAATTTTATTTAGCATAATTTCAGGGTAAAATTCATCAGCAAAATCATTTTTTAGATTTCTTAAAGTAATTTCACCAGTTGTATAACGATCATTTCAATTTCACTTATTAATAAATCCAACCTTAAAAGTCATGCTTGAAACTCTATGTCTTTGGTTATATGATGCCTTTACATCATAATAGTAAACAAAATAGCTGCCAAGTAATGAGTTAGGGTCAACTGTATGGGCTTGGTCACTTGGATTTGCAATATTATTAGTATTTGGTTGAGTTGGAGCACTTGGACCTTTATCCACTTGGTCATAGCCATTATTGTCAAATTTACCATTGTTGTTTTCGGCTGCTTTTTCACCCTTAAATTTAAATAAATAATTTAATTTGTCAAAAGCTTGTTCTTCCATTAATGTGTTGGCATCAAAAACTCTTTTACCAAAAAGGGTTTGATATTCAAAATTATGTGAATTAATTAACGCAATTTTATCTTTCACTTGTTGATTTGAACCAACAGATGCAAAGTCCTCTGCAGTAAATCATGCTTTATTATTTTTAGGTTTGATATCTGTATAACGTAATGGTCTAAAGAAATTTAACTTAAATTCAGGTGATTTAAGTAAATTATTGTTGACAACTTGTCCATTTAAGGTTACTGCAAAACGAATATTTGCACTTCCTGCTACATTATCCACTTTGTAATTTTTAGGATCACTAACATCAAAAATTATTTTATATTTTCCAAATGTAGGTAAGGTGTAAAGTTCGTTTAATTTAGCAACACCTTCCCCGGCATAAAAGTTAGAGTGTGTAACTTTTGGATCCTTAATAGTAGCTTTGGATAAAATTTCGTTTGTTTTCTTTAAGTAGTCAGATAATTGGAAGATTTCTAAATTATCTTGGTAATTTTTAGCTCCATTTGCAGTTTGTATTTTTAAGTCATAAATAAATGGTTCTTTATTTGGACCTGTAAATTTAACCTTGAATGTTGCTGCATGCATACGATCATTATAAACAAAGATATTGCTTTGTGAATAGTTAATTAATTCTCAATTGTTATATCCTTCAAGAGATAAGTTAACAGCATTATGCAATGCATTTTGAAGTAATTGCATTTTTTGAGGATTATTAACACCACTATATCTGCTTGGGAGATTTTGTGTAGACATTAGGTTTTCTACATATGTTCAATCATTTGCATTAAATCCTGTGGTTGAGTTTGGATCTTGTCTATAAAGAGCTCTAATAAAGAGTTGTGCGATTGCATATAATAAATTATTAGGTTGATTATTTTTAAAGTAAGGGTTATTTGATAATGAGTTTTGAATAGAAACGCGAACTTTACGGTTCAATGGATTTTGGAAACTTGGTGATTGTTTACTTGTTAAAGTAAGAGTTTTAATAGTTTGTTGCTTATATTTAATAGTTACTTGCAAAGTAAATTTATTATTAGTAAATTGAACTGAGTTTGGTACTAATTGGTAAGTAAAGTATTGTTCAATTTTTGCTTCTTTAGGGGTAATTTGAGCTAAAAAGTTTTCATTTAAATGAGTTGTGAAATCATCTTGGTATTGACTGTTAATAGCATTGTAATTAATGTTGTATAAATCTTCAATATTGCTGTAATTGATACTGTTAATTTTAGCTGTTAGCTTAGTTGGAAATTCAACATTTTTTAAGATATAAGTAGAAGTGTTTTGGGATACTAAATTATATTTAACTTGTAATAGATCAAAATTATCTGGATTTAATTGAAATTCTTTTGATGAAATTGTAATTTCATTATTTTTGTTAGTTTGCAGTAAGTAAAGATCAAAGTTTTTTGAATTAATAGAAGCACTATTTACATTTAAATCATATCCTTTATCACCTGCTGTAGCTTTAGGATTTAAAATTAGGTTAATTGCATTTTGTCCTTGTTCCTTAAGTTGAATAACATTAGCCGGATACTGAGACAATATTTCAGTGGATAAATTTTGCACAGATTGAAATGCTTGAGCTTTTTGTGACTCTGATAATGAAGCGAAAGTTTCTGGTGTGATTAATAATTTAGATTGATATGTAGTTGCTTGATTGTGAGTTGAAGGCAATGCAAGTAGACGTTTAATAAGATTATTAACATCATTGTATGCAGTCTCATATGAATTACCCACTGTTTGTTGATATTGTTTTTTAAATTCAGCAACATTTAAATCAAAGGCTTGCTTGATATCATTTATTTGAGATTCAGATAAGATTTTTCCTTGTTTAAAATTATTTTCAAAAGAACTTATAATGCTTTGAGCAAGACTTGTAAGTTGTTGATTTAAGCCTGTGTGAGTTGCTAATCAGGTTTTAAATTCAGCATCATAATTAATTGCATTGGCTTCTAGTGTAATTGCTGCAAAATTATTTTCAGCTTTTTGTAATTCAGTAGATATTGCAGATACATTTTGAGCAGAAAGATCATAATCTAGTTTTACATTAGATTGAATTAATCCTAATAATTCAGGATAATTTCCATATTTGACTTTAAAATTAGCTACTTTAGAATTTAAAGCTTCTATTCTTTGTTTTAATTTATTGATTTGAGCCTTGCTTGAATCACCTTCAGAAATAGCGCGATCATATAAATCACTTAATTTTGTAATATCACTAAGTATGTTTGCTAAGTTATTATTTGTTATATCGTTTTGTGACTTAGTAATTGTGGATTTTATTTCTTCTTTTGTCTCTTTTGAAACATTTGACAATATTTCTTCGGTAAATAAATTTATTTTATTTTTTAAAGAAGTTATTGTGTTACTTAAGGCAGTGTGACATGCTTGTAAGAATTTTTCTTTTAACTCATTAGCTGAATTTGCTAATTCTTGGTATTGTTGCTCAGAAATATTATTAGATAAGATATTTTGATTCAATGTAGCTATTAAATTATTTAGGTCACTGGCATTAACTAAGTCATTTTTTACATAAAAGTTATTTTGAGTTAGAACACTTTGTAAACTCAATAATAATGTTTGATATTGATTTTTTAAAGCTTTTAAATTTTGATCTTGAATTATTGATAATAAATTAGTTATTTTGCTTTGGTCAAGTAATAATTGTTCAAGATTTTTTGTCTCAATATCTTTAACAGCTTTCAAAATAGCTTGAGATATTTCTTGCTTTAATGCTTCTTGCATGTTTAATGTATTAACTGAAGCAAGAGTAGTTTTTAAAGCAGTTACTTTCTCAACAAGCTTGTTTAATGCAACCTCTGCTTCTTTGTTAAATGCTTGAATTGCTAATTGTACTTTAGAAGTTGAATCAGCTACTTCTTGCGTTGAAATATCAGCTTGATGATTAAGTTGTAATAATTCATCTTTAAGTTCATTTAAAGCATTTGCATTAACTAGTGAATTGCTTAAATAAATTCTCTTATTTGCAAGAGCATCATCAATTTGACTTATTAATGTATTTATTTCATTATGAGCAGCAGAACTTGTTTCTCTAGCTACCTGAGCTAATAAATCTTGTAATGTTTTTTGATCTTGCAATAATTGATCAACATTTTTTAATTCTAAATCTGATGTAGCTTTTTGGGTTGCAACCCGAATTTGGTTTAATAATTCAATTCCTGTGTGTTCAGAATTTAGCACACTTAATTTAGCAACTAAATTTTTAATTGAGCTAACTAAATTGTCTTGAGCAGTTGTGACTTGTTTTTTAAATATTTGCAATTCATTTGCGATTTTTGAACTTAAGTCATCATATTGAGCTTTTGTAATATTTTTTAAACTTAGATATTGGTCAATTTGATTAATTAAATCATTTAGTTTAACACCACTTACTAAATTATTGCTAATAAAACTAGCTGAAGAATTCAATTCTAATTGAATTTGTTCTTTATCTAATTTTAGTTGAATTTGATATGCATTGTCTTTATCTTGGACAGGTGCGCTTTGATCTGTACAACTTGCTGCTAGCAGAGCTAAAGAAGAAGCACTAGCTAATATTGTGATATTTTTTATTAAATTTCTCTTTCTCATTTTTTCACCCCTTTTGTTGTTTTTATATAAAAAGTTAATTTAAACTAAAGATAAACTACTTATATACATTTTTTATAACTATTATATATGCAAATTAAGTTACTTAATTATTTTTTTATTTCTAAGTTTATAGGTTAATTTTATTTAGGTTATTCCTAAATAATAAGTATCTAAAACAAATAAAGCAAAATGTGGAATATATTTCTCATTTTTAGGAATTTTTTTCCTTAATATTAGTTATAGAATAATAAAAAAAGTTTTAAAATAATATCGATGTTATTAATTGAAATAACGTCCACTTATAAAGGAGAAAATATGGCTAAATTTAGACGTGTGTTTATGATCGTTACAGATGGTCTAGGAATCGGACCAGATAAAGACCAAAAACGTTTTGGTGACGATGGTGCAAACACAATTAGATCTGCTTCAATGGTAGAAGAATTCAAAATCGATACATGAAAAAAACTTGGAATTGGTAACATTACTAATTTAAATGGAAATTACCATGTTAAACAACCAATGGCTTACATGGCTAAAGTTCAAGAAGTGTCAAATGCTAAAGATACATTAGCAGGACACTGAGAAATGATGGGAATTAAAACATTAGTACCTTTCCCTACATTTACAGAAACAGGATTCCCACAAGACTTAGTTGATGAATTATCAAAAGCATTCGATGGTAGAAAAATCCTTGCTAATAAATCAGGTTCAGGAACAGAAATGATTTCTGAATATGCACAAGAACAAAAAGAAAATGGTGGAATCATTGTTTATACATCAATGGACTCTGTTTTACAAATTGCTGCTCACGAAGAATGAGTTGGATTAGAAAACTTATACAGATATGCAAAAGCTGCTCGTGAAATTTGTTCATCACGTCCAGAATGAAACGTAGGAAGAATTATTGCTCGTCCATTCGTTGGTGATAACGGAGAATACACAAGAACATTCAATCGTCATGACTATGCAAACAAACCAAGAGAAATGATTTTAAACGAATTACAAGCAAAAGGTGTTGAAGTTATTTCAGTTGGAAAAATTAATGACATTTTCGTAGGTCAAGGAATTACAAAACACTACCCAAGTGGTTCAGATGCTAAAGGACTTGACATTACAATTGAATTAGCTGAACAAGATGGTGAAAACCAATTTATCTTCACAAACTTAGTTCAATTCGACTCACACTACGGACACAGAAGAGATGTTCACGGATATGCACAAAACATTTCTGACTTAGACGTTAAACTTGGAAAATTAATCAACGCAATGCGTGAAGATGACTTATTAATTATGACAAGTGATCACGGAAATGACCCATTATATCCAGGATTCAACCACACAAGAGAATTCTTACCAGCTACAATTTATTCAAAATCATTCAAATCACCTAGAGTATTACCTAACTTTACAGGTTTAGGAACACTTGGAAACATCGTAGCAAGAAACTTCGGTGCTGACATCATTACTGAAACAGGTGACGATGTATTTGAAGAATTAGTATAATTTAAAAATATTTTATTTCACACTACAAATAATGCACAGTAGTGTGATTTTTTATTTAACTTTTAAAAACGTTAATAATTGTAAAAAAGTGCTGATGTGGAACAAAATTTCCACAAAATGCTATAATACAAATATGAGTGAAGCTAAAAAAAATAAACAAATTTCTTACAAAGACATATCTTCAATAGCTAATGTGTCAATTTCAACTATCAGTAGATATTACAATGGTGGCTATGTTTCAGGCAAAACAAAACGTAAAATTGCATCTGTAGTTAAAGAATATGAATATGTTCCTAATCATGGAGCTAGAATGATTAGGGGTAAAGATAATTCTATTTTTGTTATTGCTCCTATCTTTGGAAGTAACATTTATCAACACATTATAAATGGGATTATTGCAGCATGTTCAAAAAGTAATAAGAGGGTTATTACAACTTATACAAACCCTTCAACACAAGAATACATAGATACAATTAAATACATTTTGTCATGAAGACCTACATCATTAGTAATTTTCGTACCAGAATATGATGAAGTTTTATTTAGTTATTTAAAATCAATTGATGGAATTGCTATTGTCGTTTATGGATACCAAATTGATGGATTAAGTTGAATTGCACCTAATGAAGTGCAAGGATTTTATGATGTCACAGTCGACTTATACAATCAACTACCAAAAGAAGACAATAAGATTTTATTCTTAGAAGACAAAAAACTTTTAAGTCGTCAAAAAGACAAGAGATATGAAGGATTCTTACAAGCTTGTGCCAAACTTGGTATTAGTCATTCAAAATATGAAATCAGTACAAGAAAACAAGAAAGTGAAGTTAAGGATCTTGTCCGTTTTGCACAAAAACACCATTTCTCAAATATCGTTTGTTCAACCCATGACTCATTTATCTCACTTATAGCACTTGCTAATAATACTTTTAGATTAACTGATATCGGATATCAATCGATTTATGACAACTTGAATGTATACAAGAGCAAAATTTTTGTTGATTATCCTTTAATTGGACTTGAAATCGAAAAAATGATTGTTGAGCAAAGAGAAACTAAAATGAAACAACAAAAAGAAATTGATTTGAAATTAATTTCAGATTACAAAAAAAATTAAAATATATCTAAAATGTGGGCTTATCCACATTTTTTCATACCATCTAGCTTGACTTGAAAAAGTTTATAATATTTATATGGCAAAGATAGCTGTCATAATATTATCTAAAGGAGGAACACTTGTTTAAATTTAAGTCAAAAAATTCTGCAGATTCCCAACCAGTTGCTGGTGGGAAACCTAAACAAAAATCAACTAAAGCTTTAAGTTTATTAAGCTTAGTGTTAATGAATATAGTTGCTGTAGTAAGTCTTAGAGGTTTACCAGCAGAAGCAGAATATGGTCTTGGATCAATTTTCTACTATATTTTTGCTGCTATTTTCTTCTTAATACCTGTGGCACTTGTGGCTGCAGAACTAGCTTCCACTTATACAGAAAAAGGTGGAGTATTTAGATGGGTTGGAGAAGCATTTGGACCAAAACTTGCTTTCTTATCCATGTTCTTATTATGAGCAGAGGTAACAATATGATTCCCAACTGCTCTTACTTTTGGTGCTGTATCATTGGCTTATTTGGCCCCGGACACGCAAATAGCCAAGGATATTGCAAATAATAAAGTATTTGTTTTAATAATTGTTCTTGTTATTTATTGATTAGCTACAATTCTTTCTTCATTTGGAACAAAAGCTTTTGCTAGAGTTGCAAAATGAGGCGGAATAATTGGAACAATTATCCCTGTTGTTATTTTGATCGGATTTGGGTTTGCTTACATCATTGCAGGAAACCCATCTCAAACAACTATGAATCCTTCAGATCTTATACCTGCATTCAAAGGATTTGACTCTTTAGTGCTTGCTGCTAGCGTTTTCCTATTTTATGCTGGTATGGAGATGAATGCTATCCACGTAACTGAAATTAATAATCCAAAAAGAAATTATCCAATAGCTATCTTAATTTCTTCATTGGTAACTGTTTTAATTTTTGTTCTTGGTACTCTTGCAATTTCATTCCTTTTACCTAAGGATGATATCAACCTTACTCAAGGACTATTAGTTACTTATATTAAAGCCTTCACGTGAGCTGGTGTCCCTTGAATGGCACCAATATTAGCTGCGATGTTAGCTATTGGAGTACTTGCTGGAATTGTTACATGAGTATCTGGACCAAGTGCTGGTATGTTAGTAGTTGGTAAAGCTGGTTACTTACCAAGATGATTCCAAAAAACAAATAAAAAAGGTATTCCAACTCATTTATTATTAATTCAAGGACTTATTGTAACTGTATTATCTGTATTATTTGTGGTACTACCATCAGTACAAGCTGCTTACCAAATTTTAAGTCAATTAACTGTTATCTTATACTTAATTATGTATATCTTAATGTTTTCAGCAGCCATTTATTTACGTTATTCACAACCAAATCGACCTAGACCTTATAAGATACCAGGCCCTAAAAACATTGGTATGTGAATAGTTGCTGGACTTGGTCTTATTGGCTCATTACTAGCATTTATTGTAAGTTTTGCACCACCAAGCCAAATTTCAGTTGGTAGCCCAATAGCATATGTTGCTATATTACTTGTGGTTTCAATTGTATTCTGTGTAATTCCATTTATTATTTATGCTTTAAGAAAACCACACTGAGTTGATGAAAATTCTGATTTTGCTCCTTTCACATGAGAACTTGAAGGAACACATCCAGGTATTATTAATCATTCAAATTCAGGAAGCAGTGAATTAGCCAAAACATATTTTGACAATAAAGTAAAAGGTGATTTCCAAGCCTTTGAGACAGATGTACAAAGAAAAATTAAAGAATTAGAAACATATATTAGCAAACGTGAAGAATTACTCTTAGCCAAAATTGGTAAAGAAAGTCTAGCTTACGAAATGGCTGAAAGTAAAATCTTAAATAAAATTGAAAAAGAAAACGACAAAACTTTAAAAACAATTTCTAAAGCACATGATTCAGTAGTAAAAGTTTTAGACCTAAAAGATAGTGATAAAAATAATCCTACTGCTGTAAGTGCTCCTGAAGTATCTAATAATAATACAGATACAGCAAAATAAAGAGTTTATATGATTGATAAAAAACTAATTGAGCAAACATTAAAAGAATCTTATCTTAAATATAAAGATCACCAAGAAGGCAAAAATGCAAGCTATATTCCATTCTTAGCGAATGTACCTTCGAAATTATGTGGTGCTACAGTAGTAACTGTAGATGGTGATGTATTTAGTTATGGAGACGATTCTTATCCATTTGCTATTGAATCAATTTCTAAAGTTTGCACCTTAGCACTTGCTTTAGAAGAAACTGATGGACAAACAGTTAGAGAGAAGATTGGTACCAGCCCAACTGGTTTACCATTTAATTCAGTAATTGCTTTAGAATTACATAAAGACAAACCATTATCACCATTAGTAAATGCTGGTGCGATGGCTACAACAAGTTTAATTAAAGCTAATGATAAAAATGAAAGATGAAATAAAATTTTAGCTTTTCAACAAAAAATGATGTCAGATGATGTAACTCTTTCTCAAGAAGTAAACACATCTGAACAAACAACTAATTTTCATAATCGTGCTATTGCTTGGTTGCTTTATTCAGCTGGACAAATGTATTGTGATCCAATGGAAGCTTGTGAAGTATACACACAACAATGTTCAACATTGGTAACAAGTAAGGACCTAGCTACTTTAGCGGGGACACTTGCTAATAACGGAATTAATCCAATTACTAACCAACATGTTATTTCATCAAAAAATATTCCACATATTTTAGCTGAAATGACTATGGAAGGACTTTACGATAAATCTGGTGATTTTGCCTATTTAGTTGGGCTACCGGGTAAAAGTGGAGTTGGAGGTGGATTAATTGCAGTAGTACCAGGAAAATTAGGAATTGCAGTTTTTAGTCCTCCACTTGATGTTTATGGTAACAGTGTGAGAGGATTTAAGATTATTAAAGATTTTTGTAACAAAATGAAATTTAACTTATATTTAAATGAAAAATAAAGGAGGTACAAATGCCACTACACAAAGTAAAACTAGATAACAATGATAGTATTTTTGGTTCAAGACTTGCTGATATTGAATTACCTAAATACAAAATGCCAGAAAATGAATCTGACCCAGATGTTGTACTAGAAGTTGTTAAAGATGAATTATTTTTAGATGGTAATGCAAGACAAAATTTAGCAACATTTTGTCAAACTTATGAAGAAAAACAAGTTCATGAATTAATGGATTTATCTATTAACAAAAACTTAATTGATAAAGATGAATACCCACAAACAGCAGAAATTGAACAACGTTGTGTATCAATTATTGCGAACTTATGGAATGCTTCAAAAGACGAAGAACCAATTGGAACTTCAGGTATTGGTTCTTCTGAAGCTTGCATGCTTGGAGGAATGGCTTTACTTGAACGTTGAAAAGAAAAACGTAAAGCTGCTGGAAAACCAATTGATAAACCAAACTTAGTTTGTGGTCCAGTCCAAGTTGTTTGAGAAAAATTCTGTCGTTATTGAGATATTGAAATTAGACAAGTCCCAATGGAAGAAGATCGCTTCTACATGGATGCAGACAGCATGCTTAAATATATAGATGAAAATACTATTGGTGTTGTTTCAACTTTTGGTTTAACATTCACAGGAGCTTATGAACCTATTTTTAAACTTTCAAAAGCTCTAGATAAACTTGAAAAAGATACAGGATTAAATGTAGATATGCATATTGATGCAGCTAGTGGTGGATTTTTAGCCCCATTTGTTGCTCCTGAAATAGAATGAGACTTTAGAGTTCCACGTGTTAAATCAATTTCATCTTCAGGACATAAATTTGGACTAGCACCTTTAGGAGCTGGATGAGTTGTTTGAAGAGACAAGAAATTCTTACCTGAAAAATTAGTTTTCCATGTTAACTATTTAGGTGGAGATATGCCAGTATTCCAAATTAACTTCTCAAGACCTGCAGGACAAATAATTTCTCAATACTACTTATTCCTTAGATTAGGAAAAGAAGGATATAGAAAAATTCACCAAAATTGCTACGACACAGCACAATATATCGCAAGTGAAATTGAAAAAATGGGATATTTTGATTTAATTAATGACGGGGATCCAAAACACGGAATACCTGCAACTACATGAAGATTTAAAAAAGACGTTGACCTTGGATTTAATCTTTATGATTTAGCAGAAAAACTTAGAGTTAGAGGATGACAAGTTCCTGCATATTCTATGCCAGCTAATGCACAAAATGTAGTAGTGCAAAGAGCACTAGTTCGTCAAGGATTTGGAAGAGATATGGCTTCAATTTTAATTGAAGATATCAAAAAAGCTATTGAAGAACTTAAAACTCATAAACCTTCAGTTTCATTAGATGAAAAATCTGGTGGATTTAAACATACTTAGAATTAAGATAAATCTCAGCCTTCGGGCTGGGTTTTTTATTCGAAAAAATAAAAAAATAAATACTGCAACTTTTTTAAAAAGTGTGTAAAATATATTTAGCGTGGTCGCGTAGCTCAGCTGGATAGAGCACGAGCCTTCTAAGCTTGTGGTCGGAGGTTCGAATCCTCTCGTGATCGCCATTTTTTTATACCCTTTTTTGGGTAAATTTTCAAAAATTATTACTTTCGCTTTGCTTTTTAGGGCTTACTCTCAATAACATTTTTTATAAAAATGTTATAATATCAAAACAAAATATAGATTATGTAAAAGGGGGTAGAGATGTGAAAAATGTTTAAGATTTTGCCTAGCAAAATAAAAGCACAATTTGGTATTGGGATTTTAATCGTTATTATCAATGTTGCGTTAACAATGATGTTACCTATTTTGCTTTCTCAATTCTTGCCATTAGTGATTCAACCACATAATGATCCAACTAAAGACATTCAGTTAGAGATTTTTAATTATGTTGTGTATTCATCAAAAGACTGACAACAAGTATTTAATACCTTGTTAATAACATTTATTATTGTTTTAGTCTTGGCAGCAAGTACATCATTTGGATATGTACTGATCATAATTTGAGCCGGTGAAAAAGCTTCTAACTTTTATAGAAACACACTATTTAAAAAATATCAAAAATTAAGTCTAAAAGACATAGCACAATTAACTAATGAAAGTTTAATCACTAGAATTAATGATGATGTTGCTGTCTTTTGAGATTTCTTAATTGGTGCTTCAATTTCATTAATTAAGGCACCACTATATATTATTGTCGGGCTAGTATTTGCTTTTATGACAGATGTTAACTTGACATGATCAATTATTGCTGTTATTCCTCTTTTAATCTTTGTGATTGCTTTTATGTTTATTAAAACCAATCCATTGATTAAAAAGAGTAGAAAGAATTTAGATTGAATTACTAAAGAAGTTGACGAATCAATCAATGGTGCAAGATTTATTAAGGCAAACAACTTACAAATGAATCAATATAATAAATTTAGTAAGGCTAATTCAGCTTGATTAAAAACTGAAAGAGCAAGCTTTAAATATTTTGCAATAGGAATGCCTGCATTCTTTGTTATTATCAATACTATTGTTGTTATTATTTATGCTATTGGGAAAGTACAATTAGATGCATTAGCAGCTAGTGATAGTTTAAGAAGTGAAAACGGAGCACAATTAATTGCTAAACTTAATGTGTTTATTGAGTACGAAGTCTTAATTGCACAAGGTATTATTCTCTTCTCACAATTTTTAGGTTCATTTTTCAAAGCTAAAATTTCAGCCGGTAGAATTGTGCAAGTTTTAGATAAAGAATATGATGATTTACATGTTTCTAATGGTCTTATTATTAGTGAACAAAATAATGTAGCAGATTATTCAATTGAATTTAAAAATGTTAACTTTAAATATTTTGAAACTTCTGAAGATTATGCTTTATCAGACATTAACTTTAAGGTAGCAGGTGGACAAACGCTTGGAATTATTGGACCTACAGGTTCAGGAAAAAGTACCATAGCTAACTTAATTGTTAATAATATGAAATACAATGAAGGTAATATCTTAATTAATGGTAAAGAAGTTAGAGATATTAATACAACTAATTTACACCAAAATGTAGGAATAGTATACCAAGAAGCTTTATTATATTCAGGAACTATTCTTTCTAACTTAACTTTCGGAAAAGAAAACGCCACACAAGCAGAAATTGAAAAAGCCTTAAAAGCTTCATGTGCTAATAACTTTATCATGACATTTGAAGACAGACTACAACATCCAGTTGTGCAACGTGGGAAAAACCTTTCAGGTGGACAAAAACAACGTTTATCAATTGCGCGTAGTTTAATTATCGATCCTAAAATCTTAATTTTAGATGACTCAACATCTGCCCTTGATAACATTACAACTAAAGCTTTAATCAAAAACATTAAAGAAGATTACGATTGTACAACTGTTATTATTTCTCAAAAAATTAATTCAATTAAACATGCTGATAAAATTTTGGTCATGGACAGAGGTAAAATTATTGCTCAAGGAACTCATAAAGAGTTATTAGCAAGCTGTCAATGATACAAAGATATCAATACTAACCAATTAGAACAATAGAAAGGAGAGTAACTTATGGATAATATGTATGACGGACGTCAAATAAGCAAAGAACTTAGCAAAAATAAAAAGCTAAAATCTGATGTTAGAGCATTTCAAACCTTTAAAACTCTGCTTTCTTATATAACTAAAGATAAAAAGCGCCTAGCAATTGCTTTAATATTCAGTTTTATTAATTCTGTATGTTACATTGTAGGTAGCTTTATGATAGGGATAATTATTCAATTATTCTTTGCTCCATATCTTGGAGAAAAAGCTATTGGAAATATTCAAGACTTTAATACCTTATATTTTGGTCTAGCATTAGCAGGTCTGGGACTATCATTTATCTTATATGGTACCTTCCGTTACCTTGAACAAAGAGTCTATATTAAATTATGTTTTGAAGCAGGAGCTAGATTACGTGGTGAATTAATGACTAAATTATTCCGTTCACCAATTAGCTTTTATGATAAAAATAAGACTGGTAACTTAATTTCAACTTTAGTAGTTGATATTAATAACGTGGCTAACTCATTATTCCAAATGATGGTGCAAGCTGCCACAAGTACATTTAACATCTTAATTTCAATAGTTGTTATGTCACTAGCTTCTGAACTATTAACATTAATTGTTATCCCAGTTTCATTAATCTTATTTGCTTTTGTTTTCTTATTAATTAAAAAATCTCAACCTTACTTTATTAGTGTGCAAAATGCTTTCGGACGCTTAAATGCCTTTGTTGAAGAAATGCTTGTAAATACTAAAGTAACTAACTCTTTTGATCATCAAGCTTACATTTATAGTGAACTTGAAATCATTACAAAAAACATCCGTAATTCAGCTTACAAGGGTGATATTATTGCTAAATCATTTGATACTTGATATGGATTAATTTCAAACTTAATTATCTTAGCTATTTCTGCTATTGCAGCTGTCTTTTACTTAAAAGGTGTCAATGTTTGAAGTGCATTTGGATTTATGGTTAATGCTGATGGATCACCTACTGCTGGTTTAATTGTGCTATATGTATCATTAAACTGAAACTTTATGGGTCCTTTCCAAAGTATTTTATCAAGTACCTTTAATGCACAAGTCGGAGTAGCATCTACATCACGTATTTTTAACTTGTTACAAGTAAAAGTTCCAAGCAGAGAACACGAAACTATTAAAGTAGACAAAATTATAGGACAAATTGATTTTGAAGATGTTTACTTTAAATACAATCCAGATGCTTTAGAATACCAATTAAAAGCTGCTAGCTTTTCAATCAAACCAGGCCAAACAGTTGCGATTGTTGGTCCAACCGGAGCTGGTAAAACTACTATTATTAGTTTACTATCAAAATATTACGACTATGCACGAGGATCAATTAAAATTGATGGTAATGAATTACGTAATATTGATACAGTTAGTCTAAGAGAAAACATGACTATTGTTTTACAAGACTCATTCTTATTTAATGAATCAATTCTAGATAACTTAAAAATGACTAATCCAAATGCAACAATGGAAGAAATAGAACAAGCTGCAAAATTAACTCATGCACACCACTTTATTATGAACATGGCAAATGGATATGATACATTAATTGAAAATAATGGAGCTAACCTTTCTCAAGGTCAAAAACAACTTATTTCTCTTACAAGAGCTATTTTAAGCAATAAAAGTTTATTAATTCTTGATGAAGCTACTTCTAATATTGATTCAAGTACTGAGCAAATAGTACAACAAGCAATGTTAAAATTAATGGAAGATAAAACAACTTTTGTTATTGCACATAGACTTAGCACAATTAAAAATGCCGACGTCATTATTGTTGTGGATAATGGATTGATCATTGAAAAAGGAACTCACGAAAGTTTACTTGAAAAACAAGGATTCTATTACAATTTATATACTTCACAATTTGATAAATAATATAAGCAAGTTAACTCTTGCTTTTTTTATTTTATTTTTTAACTATTATTAAATAATTAACAGCCTGGATTTTAAATATAAAAAAATCAAAAAAAATTTTCCCAAAAATACAATTTGTAATATAATAATAAAGCACAAGGCACCATAGCCAAATGGCCAAGGCATGAGTCTGCAAAACTTTGATTACGGGTTCGAATCCCGTTGGTGCCTCCATTAATGCGCCCGTAGCTCAACTGGACAGAGTGTTAGGTTACGGCCCTAAAGGTTGCGGGTTCGACTCCTGCCGGGCGCGCCAATGACTTGCTTTGTGTAAAAAAATAAAAAATTTATTTCCAAAGATTGTTATTCGTGCTATAATATTAACGCAAATAACAAATTGCGAGTGTAGTTTAATGGCAGAACTTCAGCCTTCCAAGCTGACTATGAGGGTTCGATTCCCTTCACTCGCTCCATATCACTTTTGTGACCATAAACTCCACTTTGGAGTTTTTTCTTTATTTAAAAAGATAAAAGTAAAACTTTGATAAACTTTAATTATTAATAATTAAAAATAAAGGAAGGAACATGGAAAAACATAATACAACAGTTTTAGCATTCTTTATTGTGTTTGTTGTGATCGCAGTATTATTAATACTGATCCTTTCAATTATTCTAATTAGAAATATTTATTTCAAGAAGAGTTCCTCATATATCGCAGATTTGCGGATTAATTTACAACGTAATAACACTGAAAATAAAAACACTATCCAAAAATGTGCTATCTTATCTGCTAATGATAAGAAGTTTGAGCCAATATGTGATAATTTAAAAGTTATTAATCAAGATATTTGCCAACATAAAGATACTATCTTACAACATCTTGCAAATTTAAGTGGTCTAATTGATGATAAGAAATTTTTCAAAGTAGCAAAAGAACGGAAAGTTCTCAGACGTTTAATAGCTAAATATAAAGAAAAATGCGATCAATTTCATAAAATTTCTAGCGAATTTTATATTGATTGAAAATTAATTGATGATGTCTTTACAAATTACTTAGAAATAGTTGAACACTACAAAGATGTTTTGAATAAAAATAAAGTAATTACTCAAAATTTAAACCCTATTTTAACTGAAAAAGTTCAAAAAATGGCTAAGCGTTTAAATGAATTAGATAACTCAAAATACAAAGGTCAATTCTCTCAAGCTGATACTAAAATTGATGATTTAAAAGAACGCTTAAATGATCTTAACAACTTAATTATTGGAGCTAGAAAAATTGAATATTATTTATTTAATGCATTGCCTAATGAGCTAACAAATGCAATCAAAAAAGAAACTAATACTAAAATTATTGAAGAATATAAAAGCTTGTATAAACATTTAGAGAAGCTTAAGAACAGTTGATTTGAATTTGATTCAATTAAGTTAGCTAATAATATTGAAAAAATTTATGATGCATATTGAAAAGTTTATAATGGAACACTTTTAAATCTTAATATCAAAGCATTTTTAAATTTAGTTCAAAAAGATTTGTCAGAATTATTCAATACCCGTAAATTAATTTTTCAAAAAGTGAGCAAGGAAACAAATAAATTAAATAAAGCCTATTCACATTTGGATTCAAAAGTTATTGCAATTAAAAATGCAACTAGCCTAACTGATATCTTAAAAGCAATCAAAAGTTTTTTAGAAACAGTTAAAACTTTTGATGATGCTTATTTAAATTATAATTTAGAAAATTATCATGTTTCAGCCATGAAATTACAAAGAAATCAAGACCTTGCCAAAGCTGTTGAAACCTATTTTCAAGTCATTGAAAATGATCATTTAATTAATGATTCTGAAACGCTTGAGATTAAAAAAATCTTGAAAGAACAATTTGAAAGTAATATTAAAAAATATAAAAGTTGAACAAAACATGAATTAATTTGAAATGATTTTATTCATCAACTAGCAAGTTTAGTTCGCAAAATAGCAATTAATGAAAAGTATCATGAAATGTATGATGCAATCTGCCGTGAAGTTGCAAGCAACCATCGTTTTTTAATTGATGGAGAAAAAATTAATGCTTATAAAGAATTAATTAATCAAACTCGAATTCAAATCGAGCAAAATAATAACTATCAAGAATCTTATCAAACAATTAAAAGATTCTTAATTAAGGAGAAATATGTACGCTAAAATTTTGATTAGATATGGGGAATTAGTCCTAAAGAAGAAAAATCGTAAAACATTTATTAACACACTTGCTAATAATATTAAACATATTGTTGGTGAAGCACCTCAAGTCGAATTTGATAGAATGTATCTATCATATTCTGAACACAATATGGAAAAATTAAACTATGTCTTTGGTATTAGTTCATTTTCTCCTGTAGCAGTGGTGGATAATGATATTGAAGTATTTAAGACTACTGCTTTAAAATTAGTTAAACCAGATACTAAAACTTTTAAAATTGCAGCAAGAAGAAACTATAAACAATTCCAATATTCTTCAGACCAAATTAACCACATTTTAGGTGGAGAAATCTTAAAAAACACTAATTTAAAAGTTGATGTGCACAATCCTGACCAAACTTTTTATGTTGAAGTTAGAAATGGTAGAACTTATATGTTTTCAGAATATTATGATGGATTAGGTGGCTTACCTGTTGGTGTATCTGGAAAAGTATTGCACTTGATTTCTGGAGGATTTGATTCACCAATTGCAGCTTTTAAAATGATGAAACGTGGGATTAAAGTAGACTTTTTAACTTTTATAACACCACCACAAACTGATGAAAGAACAATTGAAAAAATTGCTAATTTAGTTAAAGTCTTAAACCAATATCAAGTAACTTCTAATTTATTAATAGCAAATTATGCTAACTTAATGAATTACATTTCATTTGTTTCACGTGAATCATACAAAATCACTTTAATGCGTAGAAGTTTTTATAGAATTGCTGATCAAATTTGTGATAAATATGGGCAAATGGCAATTTCTAATGGTGACAATTTAGGACAAGTAGCATCACAAACTTTAGAATCATTAAGTACCATTGGTGCAGCTTGTCAAAGACAAATTTTACGTCCATTATTAACATATGACAAAAATGAAATTATTGATATAGCAAAGAAAATTGGTACATATAATATTTCAATTATTCAAGCTAATGAAACATGTGAATTATTTGCGCCAAAAGAACCAGTTACAAAACCAAGTGTTGAAGAAGCAAGCAAATTAGAAACTGAGCTAAGTAGAATCTTTGAATTTGAAGATGATTTAGTTCGAAATAAAATTGAAATTATGAAAATCAAACTAGACAATTAATTTTCTAAAATCTAATTTATATCACACCTTAAGTATGTGTGATATATTTTTATGCCTATGAATAAGGAATGAAAAAAATTGAGTTTTGCACTGATATAGTTGTGCAAAATGTGATATTGTTATAAAATTTATTTATAAATTTAATAACAATACATTAAGGAGGAATATTTATGACAAAAAGAGTAGTTATTGGAATGTCAGGAGGAGTTGATTCATCAGTTGCTGCCTACATTTTAAAACAACAAGGTTATGATGTAGTTGGACTATTTATGCGTAACTGAGACAGTATTGTTAATAATGATATTTTAGGTAATGCTGATATTTCGCAAGATGTCTGCCCACAAGAAAAAGATTATCAAGATGCCCAAGAAGTAGCTAAAGCATTAGATATTCCTCTGTTCCGTGCAGACTTTGTTAAAGAATACTGAGATAATGTATTTGAAAACTTTATTGAAGAATACAAAAAAGGTCGTACACCTAATCCGGACATTTTATGTAACAAGTACATTAAATTTAATGCCTTTGCTAAATATGCATTTAATGAATTAAAAGCTGATTATATTGCAATGGGTCATTATGCTAATGTACAAAATGGACATTTATATCGTGCTGCTGACCAAGATAAAGATCAAACATATTTCTTAGCACAACTAACACATGAACAACTTGAAAAAGTAATTATGCCACTTGCTAAATTGACTAAACCTGAAATTAGGGAAATTGCTAAACGTCTTAATTTAGTTACTGCAACTAAAAAGGATTCCACAGGAATTTGCTTTATTGGTGAAAGAAATTTTGGACAGTTTTTACAAAACTATATTCCTGCACAAGAAGGTGATATTATTGATATCACTACTGGCAAAAAACTTGGAAGACATATGGGATGCTTCTATTACACAATTGGTCAAAGAAAAGGACTTAATCTAGGCGGAATGAGTGAGCCTTATTATGTTTGTGGGCATGATGTAAGACAAAATATTTTATATGTTGCTCCTAACTCTAGACCTGAATATTTAATTTCAAACAGCTTACTAGCAACTAACTTGACATTAAATAACACAGATTTTAATCCTGAAAACTTATCTGCTAAATTTAGATATAGACAAAAAGACATCAAAGTTTCAGTAGAGTTTTTAAGTGATCACAAAATAAAAGTGTTCTATCCTGAAACTGCTTCAGCAGTAACTCCTGGGCAACAAGTTGTATTATATGATGGTGACAAATGTATTGGTGGAGCCATTATTGATGAAATATATATGGATAATATAAAGAAAGATTACATTTAAAAAAGAGGTTTTTATGAATTCAAAAGAAATTAGAGAAAAGTGATTATCATTTTTTGAATCAAAAGGTCACTTTATTGTACCTTCAAAAAGTTTGGTGCCACATAATGACCCTTCACTTTTATGAATTAACAGTGGGGTTGCTACTTTAAAAGATTATTTTGCTGGTAAAAAAGTAGCTCCTGCAAAGAGACTAACAAACTCTCAAAAAGCTATTAGAACAAACGATATTGAAAATGTAGGAATTACAGCACGTCACCATACATTCTTTGAAATGCTTGGTAACTTTTCAATTGGGGATTATTTTAAGAAAGAAGCAATTGCCTTTGCAAGTGAATTTTTACTTGATGTGCTTAAGTTAGATAAAGAAAAACTTTACTTCACATATTACTATGAAGATTTAGAAACTAAAAACGAATGAATGTCACATGGATTTGCTGAAGATCACATGATACCTGGAAGCAAAGACACTAACTTTTGAGAAGTTGGATCAGGACCTTGTGGACCTAACACAGAAATTTTCTATGATCGTGGAGAAAAATACGATGCTCGGGGAATTGAATTATTAAAAGAAGATTTAGAAAATGATCGTTACATTGAAATTTGAAACATTGTATTTTCAACATATAACTCTAATGGTGAAGGCGAATATACAGAATTAAAACAAAAAAATATTGATACCGGAGCAGGATTAGAAAGAATTGTTTCAATTATGCAAGACGCTCCAACTAACTTTGATACAGACTTATTCCTACCTATTATTCATGAAATTGAAAAGTTTACTGAATTTAGTTATGACATTAACAATTACTTTACAAAAGAACCTGAACAAATGTTTATCAATTCATGTTTTAAAGTTATTGCTGATCATATGCGTACAGTAACAAATGCTATTGCTGATGGAGCAAAACCATCTAATGTTGGTAGAGGGTATATTTTAAGAAGACTAATTCGTAGAAGTGTTTATAAAGCAATGCAATTAAAAATTTATGAACCATTTTTATATAAATTAGTTGATGTTGTTAAAGCTAGTTTACCTTTTGAATATGAAGTAGAACCTATTAAACAAATTATTAAAGATGAGGAATTAACATTCTCACGTACCATTGAAAATGGTAAAAACTTATTAAATAATTACCTAAATGACGATATTGTTATTTTCCCTGGTGATGTTGCTTTCAAATTATTTGAAACTTATGGATTCCCAGTTGAATTAACAGCTGAAATTCTTGAACAAAAAAATATTAAGATTGATTATGATGGCTATGAAAAAGCTAAAAAAGAACATGCTGATGCTTCAAGAAATGCCAAATTATCTGGTATGGATAAAGTTATTAACTCTTTAACTATATTAAAATCTAAAGTAGATAACTTTGTTGGTTACAGTACAACACATAATGTAAGTGAAATTTTATACTTATTAGACACAGAAAAAGAAGTAACAAGTGCAAACGGAATTGCTTATGTTGTACTTAAAGAAACACCATTTTATGCAACAAGTGGTGGTCAAAAACATGATCGTGGATACATGCAACAAGGAAATGAAAAAATCTTAATTCTAGATGTATTCAAAGATAAATTTGGTAACCATATTCATAAAGTTGAGGGAAAAATTTCTAAAGGCTTACCTGTTGAATGCTTTGTTGATGAAACTATTCGTTTAGGTCTTGAAAGAAACCACTCAGGAACTCACTTAATGTTCTGTGCTTTAAGAAATGTTCTTGGAAATCAAATTAAACAACTTGGTTCAGACAATAACGAAGAACGTTTAACATTTGATTTACCAGCTGACAGTAGACCAACTGATGAGCAAATTAAAGCTGTTGAACGCCTTGTACGTAGTTATATTGCTCAAGATGCAAAACGTGATTACTTGCAAATGACAACTGAACAAGCCAAAGAATTAGGTGCAATTATGACCCTTGAGGAATCTGAATACATGAATCCACAAAATGTACGTATTGTAAAATTTGATGGTATTACAGCAGACCTTTGTGGTGGAACACACCTTTCAAATACAGCTAAACTTGAAAACTTTAAGATCACTAATGTTGATAAAAAAGCAGCAGGAGTATACAGAATTAGAGCTATTTCTTCTAATGCTTTAGTTAATGAATACTTAGAAGAAGAAGTTAATAAAGGTATTGCTGAAGTTGAAAAGATGCTTGAAAAGAATGTTAAGTTAAACAAAGATTACACATATGAATTAAACATTCCAGAAGATAAAGAAGCTGCAATTGATTATTTACAAGCTACATTAGAAACTTTAAAAGAAGATAATAAGAAAATTCAAAAAGAACTTGCAAACAGTTTTGAATTTGATTATGACAATATTGAACTTTTAGATATTAATGGACATAAAGTATACTTAAATCAAGATGTGGATAAAGCAAATATTAAAACAGTTGCTTCCACCTTAAGAGAAAAATATCAAGATATTTTAATCATTCTTACATCAAGTGAAAATAATCCAATGCTAGTAGTTGCTTCAAAGAAATACAACTCAAATTCAATTGCTCAACAATTATTCAAAAAACTTAATGGTCGTGGTGGAGGTAATGCAATTTTATCAATGGGTAAAGTTGCTAACACTGATGATTTATTAAGCTACATGCAAGAAGAATTAGTATGAGAAAATTAGGACTAGATTTAGGAACTAAAAGTTGTGGCTTTGCAATAACAGATGAAAGTGAAATTATTGCAAGTGGCCTTGAAAACTTCATGTTTGCTGAAAATGACTTTGAGGCAGCATTAAACAGGGTTGAATTTTATCTAAACCAATATAAAAACAAAATTGATGGCATTGTATTAGGCTATCCATTAAAAATCAGTGGTGATAAAAGCGAACGCACCTACATGGTTGAAGAATTTAAAGAAAAACTAATACAACGTTTTAAGTTACCTGTTTTATTTGTTAATGAACAATATTCAACAAAGCGTGCAAATGAAGCGATGATGGCTGCTGGATTAACACAACAAAAGCGTAAAGCGAAAAAAGATCAATTAGCTGCATTAATTATTTTGCAAGACTATTTAGATTATTATCAAAATAAGTGAGGTAAATAATGACATCAGAAGCAAGAATGGCTTTAGCTATCTCGGCAGTTATACTTGCAGTACTTGGATTAGCTGTCTATATTACAATGCAAGTATTAGCTCGTAAAATGAGAAATAAAATGTTAAAGAAAACTCAAGAAGAAGCTATGATTCAAATTCAAGCTTTGAGAAATAATATTGGTGAATTACCATATGAATTAAAAGACTACTTAAAATCAAGCTCAAATGATTTAGATATTGAAGGAATTATTAATACCATTTATCGTAATGAATATAAGAATATTGTTATCATAAATCAAAAAGATTTATTTCCAGTTGCTGCAATTGCTGGAAAAGTAAAAGCAAACACCTATGTTTATGATAAAGAAGTTCAATATGACAATTTAGAAGACCTTAGATTAAAATTCCCAGATCATTTTCCTAATCCAATTAATTTATATAATGGTGAAGAAATTGATTGCTTAGTAATTATGAATGCTAAAGGTGACATTAATGATATTTTTGATAAATTTAATAAAAAACTACATAAAGGAATGATATTAGTTTCATTCGCTAATCCTAAAAGTGAAGTTAAACGTATGATAAGCTATCTTAAAATGACTGATATGCCTTATGAAGTCTCATACATAAGTTCAAAATATCTATTTATTGTTAAAAAATAATAAGGTAAAATATAGTAAATTAGAAAGAGGATTGTTATGCAAAACACAGAACAACAAGGTAAAGTATATTTATCACAAGAAACATTAGATAAATATAAAAAAGAATATGAACATTTAATTAATGTTGAAAGACCAGCTGTCCAAGCAGCCTTAAAAGAAGCTAGAGCGCAAGGTGACTTATCAGAAAACGCTGAATATGATGCAGCTAGAGATAAACAAGGTGCTATTGAAGGACGTATTTCAGAATTAGAACAAATTCTTGATAATGCCATTTTAATTGAAGGTAATGAAAAATCTCAAAGTCAAGAAGTTGTAACAATTGGTTCAACAGTAGAATTCACAGTTGTAGCAACAGGAGAAAGAAAAAAAGTTACAATCATGGGTGTGCACGATGCAGATCCATTTGATGGAAAAATTTCAAACAAAAGTCCTCTTGCAGTAGCAATGCTAGGTCAAGAAGTTGGTGCTATTGTTGAAGTTGATACAGCAACAAAATATAATGTTAAAATTGAAAATGTAGAATTTAGCGTATAGCTAAATTTTTTTATTTTGCTCCTTTCAAAATAGTGTATTTAGCTTAAAAAATAAAAAATCTAATAAAGAATTTAAAAGTAGGAAAAATTTAACTTTTTTATAAAATTTCATAACTTTTATAACTTCTGTATAGGAGTAAAAATATATTTTTAAATATTACACTTTTATCATATAATACTTCCTATGAAACATAACAAAAGCAATATATGAGATATCAAAACAATTGTTTACTTAGCTCTTTATTTAGCTATAACTATTGTTTTTACATTCGTCCCATACACAGGATACATTACAATTGGAATAGTTTCAATTACCACTATTCCAATTATTATTTTGATTGCATCCATTCATTTAGGATATCTAGGAATTTTGTGAACATCATTTAATTTTGGCTTGTGATCTTTTATTGGATCAATTATTTTACAATTTCCAATCTTTAATTTGGTTTACATATCCTTTTTTCCTAGGTTACTTTTGGGAATAATACTATGTGGACTATATTACTTATTATTCAAGTTGTGAAACTTTAATATTGTTTCATTAGCTATTTATGCATTTTGTATATTTATGCTTAATACAATGCTAGTTTCAATTGCACTTTTAATCACAATTCAGTTTAAAGATTTAAATATTGGGGATGCTAGAGTTTGATTTGGACTAATTTGAATTAATATGCTTGTAGAATGAGGAGTTTTAGAAGTAGTTTCAATTGCTTTATATCCATTTTTAAAGTGAATTAAAAATAAAACTTGTCAAGAATTATGAAAGGAGTCAAAATACTAAATAAGTATTTTGATTTTTTTAAATCACAGCTTAGAATTTACTTTATAATAAAACAAATATTAATAACTGTGACTGCAAGGAGAAGCGTATGATTATTGGAATTTCTGGAATGATTAGTAGTGGAAAAAGCACATTAACTTCTAAACTATTAGAACACTATAAAAACTCTATCTTATTAGAAGAATACTCAGAAAATGATGAAGTTTTTACTACTATGCTAAACTGATTTTACGAAAAAAGACCTAATTTAGATTTATCATTTCAAGCCTATGTAGTAGAAAATCATTTAGCTAATGTTGATAAAGCTATTGCTAAATTTAATCAACTAAATATGGATCCAAAAAAAGACTTATTATTTTTGGATCGTTTTAGTGCTGAACACTATGTTTTTGCTTTAGTTAACCTTAAAAATTTATCACCTAAAGCAATGAAGGCTTATGATGCTTTATTTAAGGTTTTAGTCAGCCAAAATGAGTTACCAGAATTTGCTATTTTTCTAGATGTTTCATATGAAAATTTTGAAAAAAGACTTTTTGCTCGTGGTAGAAAAGTTGAAATTGATAACTATGAAGCAAATAAGGCTTATTTTAAGGAACTTTATCAAGTGTATAAAGAAGCTTTTATTAAAATTGCTGAGACATATAATATAAAATACGCCATTATTAATACTAATGTTTTAAGTGAAGAAGAGGTCTTTGCTCAAGCAGTTAAATTAATTGAGGAGTATAAAGAAAAATATGATGCCATTATTTAATAAAAACAAACAACCTAAAATACATCCAATGGTTAAAAAAGTACTTTTTACCCAAGCTTTTATTGAAAAGCATATTTTGGAATGTGCAAATTGAGTTAATGAGACTTATAAAGATTCTAATGATTTAATTATTGTTGGGTTACTTAAAGGTTCAATTCCTTTTTTAGCTCAATTAATCAAAAATGTAGAAGTTGATCATAAACTAGATTTTATGATTGTAAGTACATATGCGGGCTCACATGCAAGCAGCGGAAGTGTAAAAATCATTATGGATTTAGCTAATGATATTGAAGGAAAAGATGTCTTGATTGTTGAAGACATTATTGATAGTGGAATTACACTACAAAAAGTCTGTTCAATGTTAAAAGAAAGACACCCAAATAGCTTAAAAGTGCTAACTTTAATGGACAAACCTTATAATCGCAAGGTAGATTTTCAAGCTGACCATTATGGATTTTTAGCACCAGATGAATTCTTAGTTGGTTTTGGACTTGATTACGATGAAAAATTGCGTAACTTACCTTACATTGGTGTATTTGATGAAAGTTTTATTAAATAAAATATAGCTAATATAAATTCGAATCATTATTAAAATAATTATGTTAAAGCATCAATCTGCTTAAATAGATTGATGCTTTTTCTTCATTAGTTTATGCTAAAAGTTAAAAAATAATATTAAGAAACGTTTTTATCTTCTTAATAGTTAATAATTCCGTTTATTTAAATAAAAAGTCAGTATAATTTAAACATTATGAGTAATTTAAATAAATTTTTCGATCTTAAGACTACAGAAATGCGAATTGCAGAAAAATCACTTAAAAAGATCAATCAATTAGAAACTATTGTTGAGAAATTTACTGACCAAGAATTGAAGGAAAAAACTCAATTCTTCAAGGATTTATTGGCTCAAGGATACACCTTAGATGACATCAGAAATGATGCGTTTGCAGTTGCTCGTGAAGCAACTAAAAGAGTTTTAGGTAAACGTCCATATGATGTGCAAATTCTTGGTGGATTGCTTTTAGATTTAGGATCAGTTGCTGAAATGAAAACAGGAGAAGGGAAAACTATTACTTCTATTGCACCAGTCTATTTAAATGCCTTACTTGGAAAAGGTGCAATTGTTTCAACAGTTAACGAATACTTATCTGAACGGGACGCCATTGAAATGGGAGAAGTTTTTAACTTTTTAGGCTTAACGGTTGGAATTAATAAAGCACAAATGAATCCAGTTGATAAACGTCAAGCTTATGCAGCTGATATTACTTATTCAGTCCACTCTGAATTAGGGTTTGACTATTTAAGAGACAACATGGTTAAAGATGGAAGCGAAAAAGTGCAACGTGGATTACAATTCTGCTTAATTGACGAGGTTGATTCTATCTTAATTGATGAGGCAAAAACTCCTTTAATTATTTCAGGTGGGGAAGCTGAAGATACTTCGTCATATTTTGCAGCAGATCAATTTGTACGGACATTAAATAAAAACGACTATTTAATTGATGAAGAATCTAAAGCTGTAACTTTAACACATGCAGGTATCGAAAAAGCTAATAAGTTTTATCATACCCCTAATTTTTACAATATTGAAAATTCAGAAACTGTACACCTTGTGCAAAATGCTTTAAGAGCACATAAAATCATGAGAATTGATGTTGAATACATTGTCCGTGAAGGAAAAATTGAGTTAGTTGATGCTTTCACTGGACGTATTATGGATGGACGTAGTTATTCAGAAGGACTTCAACAAGCTATTCAAGCTAAAGAAATGGTTGAGATCGAACCTGAAACAAAAACACTCGCAACCATTACTTATCAAAACTTTTTCAGAATGTTTAAAAAACTTTGTGGAATGACTGGTACAGGTAAAACAGAGGAACAAGAATTTATTGACATTTATAATATGCGGGTAAATGTAGTTCCAACTAATAAACCAATTGCCAGAATTGATGAGCCAGATGCTATCTTTGCAACAGCTCAAGATAAATGAAATGCTGTTGTTGAAAAAATTATTGAACTATACAAAAAGGGTCAACCTGTTTTAGTTGGTACCGCACAAATTGAAGATTCAGAAATTGTGCACAAAATGCTTATCAATCGTGGTATTCCTCATACTGTGCTTAATGCAAAGCAAAATGCTTCAGAAGCTGAAATTATTTCTCATGCTGGTGAGGTTGCTTCGGTTACAATTGCAACTAATATGGCTGGTCGGGGAACAGATATTAAACCTTCAGCAGAGGCCTTAGCACGTGGTGGTTTATATGTACTTGGAACTGATAAAGCTGAGTCAAGAAGAATTGATAACCAATTAAGAGGGCGTTCTGGACGTCAAGGTGATGTTGGTACAAGTAAGTTTTATGTTTCAATAGATGATCAATTAATGCAAAGATTTGCTAATTACGAAAGTTTTAAAGAAGCTTATGCAGATTCAAAAGGAAAAGAAGTAACTAATAAACAATTACGTTTTGCTTTTAATCATGCTCAAAAGAAAATTGAAGGATTTAACTATGACTCTCGTAAATCAGTTCTTAACTATGATGATGTTATCAGACAACAACGTGATTTAATTTATGCTCAAAGAGATTTAATTCTATATAGTAGAGATATTGTCTTCATTGTACAAAGAATGATTGCTTCTGCAGCTCGCAGCATTGTACGTAGAGGTGAATATAGATTACATAATAATACATATAACTATGCTGCCTTAGTAAGTTTCTTGAATGAAAACATTGGAAGTTTAATTAAATTCCATTTTGACTTAGGCGAAATTTCTAAAGTGCATGAAAGTGATTTACCTGAATACATAGCAAATATTGTTTTAACAGTTTATAAACAATGAGAAGAAAATGCTTTTGAAAATGCAAGTCAAGACGAAATTTTAACATTACTCAAAGAAACTATTTTACAAACTTTAGACGAAAAATGACAATCACACATTAATAAGATGGACAAATTACGTTCAAATGTTAATTTAGTTCAATATTCACAAAAGAATCCATACCAAATTTATACTGAAGAAGGAACTAAAGCTTTTGATGCTATGATTGACGACATTGCTTATGGTGTTTTATTAAGAATCTTTTCAAATAGAATTGGAATGAAATCATTGATCACTAAAGAAATGAGATCTGATAGTGTCTTCCAACAAATCTTGGCAACTATGCCAATGGATCCATATCGTTCAATTGAAGAACAAGAACGTACATTGATTGATATTTATAACTCAATTAAGCGTAGACTTGAAGAAATTGAACATGAAAAAGAAGAGCAACTTGCAAAAATGGATCAAGCATTACAAGATGCAAATCAACCATTTGGACAAGATGATAATCAACCAAGTTTTTTAGAGGAAGCTTATCAAAATAACCATGTTGAAAATGACTTCAACAATTTAAATACTGAGTTAAATGACTCAAATTCAAAAAAGAATAATTTTGTAGTAAAAAACAAGGAAAAAACATATAATTTATATATGGAAAACTCAATAACGAGGGACAACCAACACAGAGTACTTCGTGCTCATGCGTTATATCCTGTGAGAAGATTCCCAAGTAGACCAAGAAAATTTATCATTCAATATGTTTCATTACCCACATATGAAGAAGTAGATTTAGAAGAAACGGAGAATAATATGAAAAGATGCCTTAGATGTTCTAGAAATTTTAGAAACTGTAAACACGTAAGACAATGACAATTAACAGCTGAAGAATTTGAAGAATTCAACAAAGTTCCAGTTGTGGAAGAAGTTGCAGAAGAAGTAATTATTGAAAAAATTAAACACAAAGAACCTGTAGTTATTGAAGAATTAGTCGTTGTTGCTAAAAAATGTCACTGTGATGAAAAATGTCAATGTCCTTCAGAAGCTGAATGCCAATGTTCAACAGAAGCTCAATGTCCAGCAGAAGAAAATTGTGAATGCCCTGCTGAAGTAGAAGAAAAATGCTCAACAGAAGCTGAATGTAAATGTGATGAAGAAAAAGAAGAAGTTGCACAAGATATGCAAGCAACAGAAGAAATGGTTCAAGTAGTTGAAGAAGTTGCTAAAGAAGATGATTGCAATTGTGAAACTATGGAAACAAGAGAAGAAAATGTTATGGAACCAATTGGTGGAGCATGCTGTGGTGGAAACTGTAAAGCTAATGCAAATGCAAACACAGTAAAACGTCATGTTGATGAAAAGAGATCAACATCAGCTATCTTAGCTTACCAAGAACAACTTAAAGAATTAGATTCAGAAAACATTGCAAAAAGAGTTAATGAAATTGAAGCTGCTAGAGCAGCTGCTCATGATGAAATTGCAGCACAATGTGCATGTGAAACTGCTGAAGAAGTAAAAGAAGAATGTGCATGTGATAATGTAGCTGGACAAAATGAAGAATGTAACTGCTACACATTACACGATGTTGCTTTAGAATATGTTGATTACTTTGTAGAATTAAAAAATAGATTATAAAAAAATTCAATTCACCTAACCATATGTTGGGTGAATTTTAATTATTTTATTTATTATTATGGTGTATAATTTATCTGAGCCGACATCGAGTGCTTAACTTTGATGCCAATCGCCTTCTTTAGAAGGTTTTTTTAATATTTTTATAAATTAAAAATTAAATTATAATATAGCAACTAATAATATAAGGAGACTAAATGATTGAAGTTCAAAATTTAAGTAAAATTTTTAGTGATAAAAAATTATTCGAAAATGTTAACTTGAAGTTTACTGAAGGTAATACTTATGGAATAATTGGGGCTAATGGAGCTGGTAAATCAACCTTTCTAAAGATCATTGCTGGACAAGTTGAGCCTTCTGGTGGAAATATAGTAATTGAAAAAAATAAACGTATTTCAGTTCTTTCTCAAGATCACAATGCATATGATGATATGAATGTAACTGAAGTAGTTATCATGGGAAATACTGATTTATATCAAATTAAAGAAGAAAAAGATGCCATTTATATGAATCCAGATGCAACTGATAAAGATTATGAAAGAGCAGCTGATCTAGAAGAAAAATTTGGTATGTTAGGTGGTTGAACAGCTGAAAATGATGCGCAAGAATTACTTGCTAATTTACATATTCCAAAAGATAAATGAGAAGTACCAATGCGTGAATTAACAGCTAACCAAAAAATTAAAGTTTTATTAGCTAAAGCATTATTTGGAAATCCTGATATCTTAATCATGGACGAACCAACTAACCACCTTGACTTAAGAAGTATTAGATGACTTGAAAACTTTTTAATTGACTATCCAAATGTTGTTATTGTCGTATCCCACGATAGTGATTTCTTAGATGCTATCTGTACTCACATTGTTGATATTGACTATAATGAAGCTAAAATCTATACAGGAAATTACAGTTTCTGAAAAGAATCTTCAGAATTAGCACGTGAAATGATGAAACAATCTAACTTGAAGAAAGAAGCACAAATTGAAAAGTTAAAGGAATTTATTGCTCGTTTTAGTGCTAATGCTTCTAAATCGCGTCAAGCTACTTCACGTAAAAAAGCTTTAGAAAAAATATCATTAGACGAAATTAAACCTTCTAATCGTAAATATCCATATGTTCGTTGAGAAATGAATCGTGATCATGGTAAACAAATTTTAAATGTAGAAGATTTAACTTATGTTAATGATAAAGGAGAAACAGTCTTTGAAAAAGTATCCTTCTCTTTAAAACCAGGAGAAAAAATGGTTATTGTTGGAGAAGATGACATTGCTAAAACAAAATTCTTAGAATGTTTACTTGGAATTACTAAACCAACTAGTGGAACAGTTGAATGAGGACAAACAATTACTCCTTCATACTTCCCAAATGAAAACTCTAAATATTTTGACACTGATGAAAATATTTTAGAATGAATCTCAAAATGACCTTTAGAAAATAAGGAAAAAGAAAATCGTGAAAACGATGATGCACGTATGCGTGGATTTTTAGGACGTATGTTATTTAATAATGACTCAGTCTTTAAAAAAGTTAGAGTAACTAGTGGGGGTGAAAAAGCTAGATTAATGTTTTCACGTATGATGTTACTTGAATCTAACTTTATTATATTAGATCAACCATTAGACCACTTAGATGCTGAATCAATTGACTCAGTTATCGAAGGTGTTAAAAACTTTAAAGGTGGAGCAATTTTCACCACATATAACAGAGCCTTTGTTAACCAATGTGCTGATGTTATTTTAGAACTTCAATCACCTAAGAAAAGCTTTATTTTCAGAGGTACTCTTGAAGAATATGAAGCTATTATGAATGAGGAATAAGTATGAATCGATTCTTTGTAACTAAACAAAGTGGTGATAAATTTGACTTAGATCCTGAAATTATTAAACATATAAAAGTAATTAGAGCTCAAGACAAACCCTTTATATGTGTTTATCAAAATGAATTCTATCAATGCATACTTGAAAATAATCAAGCTAAAATTGAATTTAAATTAGAACAAAATCATGAATTAAAACATGAAGTAATCTTAGCTTTAAGTGTCATAAAATTAGATCGCTTTGAGTGAGCTTTGCAAAAAGCAACTGAATTAGGAGTAAGTAAAATCATTCCGATTTTAACTCAATATACTCAACATGATTTAGTTAAGTTTAATAAATTTGAAAGTAAATATGATCGTTTCAAAACAATCTTACAAAATGCAGCAGAGCAAAGTTTTCGAAACAAAATTCCTGAATTAGCACCTTTAACTAAATTTGAAGATGTTATTAAATTACCAGGAATTACTAAATATATTGCACATGAAAAAATAGCTACTTCAGTTTCACTGCCTCAACCCATTGATCAAGATGTATTGTTTTTAGTTGGACCTGAAGGTGGATTTAGTGAAGAAGAAATCACTTTAGCACAAGAAAACCAAGTTGCCCCGGTTTCACTAGGAAGTCGGATTTTACGAGCAGAAACTGCTGCAATTTATTTATTAAGTCAAATAAAGATACAATAAATAATTTAAAAATATATAAAATGCCTTATTTTTAAGCAAAAATAGATAATTAAAAATATTAGTTTATTAAGTTTTGTGTGTTATAATTAATAAGCAATTTAAAAAAATTAACCGAAACCTAAATAAATTTATATAGTTAACGTAGGAGGATTAGCATGAGACAAACTACAATAGTAAATACTCAACAAGCTAACAAAAAATGATATGTTGTTGACGCTGAAGGACAAGTACTTGGTCGTTTAGCTGCACAAGTAGCATCAGTATTAAGAGGAAAAAACAAACCAACATTTACACCTAATGCAGATATGGGTGATAACGTAATTATTATCAACGCTGAAAAAGTTGTTTTATCAGGTAATAAAGAAGAAGACAAGATTTACTACTCACACTCAGGATACCCTGGTGGACTTAAATCTATCACAGCTGCTAAATTAAGAGTTAAAAGACCTACAGCTATTATTGAAAAAGCTGTTAGCGGTATGCTTCCACACACAAAATTAGGAAACAAACAACGTAGAAACTTATTTGTTTACGCTGGACCAGATCACAAACACGCAGCTCAAAATCCAGAAAGATTAGAGGTTAAATAATTATGGCTAATAACAATGTAATGTACCGTGGTTTAGGAAGAAGAAAATCATCAGTTGCTCGTGTAAGACTTACACCAGGAACAGGAAAATTCACAATCAATAACCGTGATGCTAGAGATTACTTAACATCTGATATCTACTTAAAAGATGCAAACCAACCATTTGTTTTAACAGAAACATTTGGAACATTTGATGTTAGTGTAAACGTAACTGGTGGGGGACTTAGCGGACAAGCTGGAGCAATTAGATTAGGAATCGCTCGTGCTTTATTAGAAGCTAACGTAGATTACCGTGCTGCTCTTAAAGCTGCAGGAATGCTTACAAGAGATGCTCGTGCTAAAGAACGTAAAAAACCAGGTTTACGTGCTGCACGTCGTGCAAGACAATTCTCAAAACGTTAATAAACTTAATAATTTTTGTATGCATAGAAATATTTTATGATATAATATGCATACATATTTGCGAGCGTAGCTCAGCTGGTTAGAGCACACGACTGATAATCGTGAGGTCGATGGTTCGAGTCCATTCGTTCGCACCATTTCAAGAAATTGACCAAACTTCTCACTCTTGTAGTGAGGAGTTTTTTATTCTTTAAAACTTTAAAAAGACAAATACTTATTAATCGAAAATTATTTTTTATTTTAAGATCATAAAAATAAAAGCCTTTTTACTGAATATACACAAAAGATCACTAGTATATTGCTATTGCTTGTATTAACAAAAGAATTTGCTAAATGTTTAACAAATTACAAAATAATTTCCATTTAGTAATTTTTTATAATTTTTACCCTAAAAAATAGAATTCTAATAAAAGCTATTAAATTGCTTTTTCTTTGTTTTAAAGTAAAAATGTGGTACGTTCCACATCATGTGCCTATCTTTGAATTAGTCGAAAATAAAAATATATAATATAAGTAGAATAAAACTAACAAAGGAGACTGAAATGAATAAAAAGAAACTATTATTATCCTCAGGTATTGGGGTTGTTTTAGCATGCAGTGCACCAGCTGCCTTATTATCAGCAAGCACCACAGCAGAACAACAAAAAACTGAATTAAACCAATTACTTGATAAATATAAGTTTGACAAAGAAACTGGAGGTTTAAGAGAAGATCAAATAAAAGCATTTAAAACTAAAATTGACCTACCATCCGCTAACTTTGAAGAACTAAAAAAAGAAATTACTGATCAGTATAACTTAATGAGTACATATTTTAAAGTATTTATTAACTTAACTGTAGGTAACCCTTACCTTATAGATGATTCCACATTTAGTGATTACAACTTTTATGGTAAGAAAAATGGAAAATGAAATGATATGAAAAAAGCAGCTACTGAAGCTGTTAAAATTTTTGAGTCAAAATCAACAGATGAAGTTAATGAAACAATTTTAAAAACTAAATACAATGAATTTCAATCAAAAATAGTAAAAATCCTTCAAGAAAAATCTGATACTAAAAATGGAAAAGAAGCCTTCAAGGGTTGATACTATGAATTCTTTAAGGAATTTTATAAAACAGATTATAACTTTAAAGATATGGAACTTGATGCAACTTTTAATCCTTTAGAACCAATTAGTGAAAAAAATAAACCCAAAGACACATTAGGTTCTTTTGGTAGATTATTATTAATGATGATTGGTACTTTAGATGGATATGAAAAAATAGATGGACCAGAAAACTTCGGAAGAGTAGCTAACTATGATAGTGAAACTACTTTAGATAAAGCGTATGGTGCATGACCAGGGTTATCAAAAGATGCTCAAGATCAAAATAAAGATACTGTTTACTTATCTTGAATTAGATACAGAATGAGTAAATTTAGAGAATTTCGAAAAGAATTTAATGAATATTTTGATTCACCAGCAACTTATAAAAACTCTGATAATTATTCAACTTTAAATTCTAATCAAAAAACAATAATTGATGAGGCAGGAAAATATTTTGCAAGCCGTGAAAAACTTGAAAAAATTAAAGAATATATCACTACAATTCCAAAGACTGATCATGCACTTTTAAACCCTGAATTCATTTTTTCTAAAAATGGAGATAGTACAGATTTAGGAAAAACAGGACTATATAACAAAGGGCATTTAATGAATTTAAGCGTCAACCGTGGATATTGAAAAGAATTTGATAAAGTAAAAGATGTTTTAAAATCAACATTAGGTGGCGAAATAACAAGAGCACATTCAGATATACAAACATTAAAAAATATATCATTAATTATAAAAAACGATGCAGAAGCTAAGCTTTATGAAGCAAAATCATCTAAAAAAATAAAAGAAATTGTTGAAAAATGCAAAGAAGCAGATGCTGTATATGAAAAAGCGCTTAAACAAATAAAAGAATTTTACAGTTTTAAAAATGACCCATCATATTCAACACTATCAGATAAAGCAAAAGAAAAATATATTGCGGAAGTTATGAAATATAAAAATGAATATTCAATAACTCCAAATGAGAAAAATGATTGATCTAAAGAAAAAATATACGGAAAAAATGTAGATATAAAAACAATTGCCACTGATACAAAACTAGAAGAAAATAAAAAAGCTATGGAGCAATTCCAAAAAGATCTATTCAAAAATGATATTGAAGAGAAAATTAAATTTGCTTTTGAAGCAGGTAAAATTAATGAAGAACAAAGAGATAAATTAAAGAAACTTGTAACTGATTCTCAAAATGATTTAGATAAATTAAAGAAAATATCTAGTTCTATTGATTCTATAACGGATATGGCTCAAACTATAAAATATGCAAGAGACACAATTAAATCAATGGATTTTATACCTGAAACAGGAGGTGTAACTGATTTTAATAAAGCAGATTATATTTCCAAACTTACTGAAGGGGAAAATTTAATTAACAATATTTCTCCAGAAAACTTTGAGGATTCTGTAAATCAAATAAAAGATAAGAATCAAAAGTTGAAAGAATTAGGTATTGAATATAACAAAGCTGCTAGAAAAGAATTTGATAGTCTTACACGTAACTTAATTAGTAAAGAAACTTCCCCATTATATAACAAACAAAACTTAAATGATGTTGAGTCAACTTTACATTTTACTAAAAATAGAAAAGATTTAGAATCTGCTGTTGATGCATATAAAAAATTAGCTGAAAAAACCCAACAACTTGTAGAAACTAAAGAAAACATCGATCAATTAAAAGATCTTCTACCAATTGAAAAATTCAATGAAATTAAAGATATTGCTAATAAAAATGATCCTATGAATTTTAATACTAAGGATATTTATTCTGATGTTAAAAAAGTTAATGATGCTATAAAAGGGCTAGAAGCCTTAGGCCTTGAAGAAAAAATAGTAGAAGCTGCTAAAGCAAAAATTGAAGAATACAAAAAAGCTGGATTGCTAAGTCCTGAAACTTTTGTAAACGATCTTAATAATAAAGAAAATCAGAATATAGAAAACATTGTTAAAATACTTGAAGATGCTAAATCACAATTAGATGCAAAACTAGCTGAAGATAAAGAAAAGGCAAAAAAAGCTTTAGAAGAAGCTAAAGATAAAGCTGATAAAGCAATTCAATCAGAAATTAAGAAATATGATGATAATACAGTTAAATTATCAGAAACTAAAAAAGCTGAAATTCTAAAACTACTCAAAGAAGAACAAGCTAAGATTAAAAATGCAACTACACCAGAAGCTGCTGCTAAGATAGCTGATGATGCTATCAAGTTAGCAAAAGCAAAAGCAGACGATTATGCAAATAAATTAGCAGAAGCTAAAAAGACTGCTAAAGAAAAATTAGATGCTAAAGAAAAAGAGCTTGAAACAAATAAAGGTAAATACACAGATACAGAATATAAAGAACTAGAAAAAATTCTAACTGATGCTAAACAAAAAGTGGAAGAACAAACAGATATTGATCAAATTCAACCTATTGTTGATAAAGCATTAACTGATTTGGATGCCAAAGCTAAAGAAATTACTGATAAGAAAACAGCTGATGCTAAAGATAAAGCTAACAAAGACCTAGAAGCTGAAATTCAGAAATATGAAGCTAATGCTGATAATTTACCAAGTGATAAAAAAGCTGAAATTATTAATTTCTTAAAAGAAAAGAAAACTGCAATTAATAATTTAACTGATGAAACCGAAATTAAAAAGGCCTCTGATGAAGCTAAAAAAGCAGCTAAAGATTTAGCTGATAAATATGCTCAAGATTTAGCAGAAGCTAAAAAGACTGCTAAAGAAAAATTAGATGCTAAAGAAAAAGAGCTTGAAACAAATAAAAGCAAATATACAGATGAAGAATATAAAGAACTTCAAAAGATTCTAACAAATGGAAAAAGTGATATTGACAAACAAACAGATATTGATCAAATTCAACCTATTGTTAATAAAGCATTAACTGATTTGGAAGCAAAAGCTAAAGAAATTACCGATAAGAAAACAGCTGATGCTAAAGATAAAGCTAACAAAGAACTTGATGAAGAAATTAAGAAATACCAAGACAACACTGATAATTTACCAAGTGATAAAAAAGATGAAATTATTAATTTCTTAAAAGAAAAGAAAACTGCAATTGATAAATTAACAGATGAATCTGCAATTAAAAATGCGTCAGATCAAGCTAAAACAGATGCTAAAGCAAAAGCAGATGAATACAAAAAAGAAATAGCAGAAGCTAAAAAAACAGCAGAAGCAAAACTTAATGAAAAAGAAAAAGAATTAGAAAAAGATAAATCTAAATATACTGAAGAACAAGTTACACAGCTTAAAAAGATTCTTTCTGATGCTAAAGATGCAATAAAAGGCAAAACAAAATCAGAAGAAATTAAATCAGCTGTTGAAAAAGCTATTAAAGAATTTGATCAAAAAGCTGGAGAATTAGCTTTAACTAAAGCTAAAGATGATGCTAAAAAAGAACTTGAAACAGAAATTAAGAAGTATCAAGAAAACACATCTAAATTACCAGAAGATAAAAAAGCTGAAATTCTAAAACTTCTAAATGATAAAAAAGAAGCAATTTCAAAAGCAACTAAGCCTGAAGATGCAACAAAATCAGCTCAAGATGCTAAAAAAGCAGCTAAAGATTTAGCTGATAAATATGCTCAAGATTTAGCAGAAGCTAAAAAGACAGCTAAAGCACAATTAGATGCTAAAGAAAAAGAACTTGATGCAAATAAAAATCAATATACTGAAGAAGGCTTGAAAGAACTTAAGAAAATTTTAGCTGATGCAAAAGCTGAAATTGATTCTAAAACAGATATTAAAGATATCAAACCAGTTGTTGATGGTGCTTTAAGCAAATTTGATAAGAAAGCTCAAGAAGACAAATTAGCAAAAGCTAAAAAAGATGCTATTAGCGAACTTGAAAATAAACTTAAGAATTCAGAAAAAACATTAACACCAGAAGAAAAAGAAGCATTCAATAAAAAACTTACTGAAGCTAAAGATAAAATTCAAAATGCAACAAGTATCCAAGATGTTAATAAGATTAAAGATGAATTAAATAAATTAGTTGATAAAGCTGTTGCAGATCATGAATTAAATGCTAAAAAAGCACAAGCTAAAACTGATCTAGATAAAAAGAAAGATACATATAAAGAAAAAAGTAAGAGAGTTAAAGATGACTCAAGAGATGATTTCTTAAAACAACTTGATGTAATTGAAAATAAAGCTAAAGATAAAATTGATGCTGCTCAAACAGTTGAAGAAATTGGACAAATTTCTAATGATGCAGCAGAACAAATGCAAAAAGCTTATGATTCAGCAAGTAAAACAAACCTTCTTACATGAATAGCTGTCCTAGTCTTTGGAACAGTTGTGGCTGGAATTGGAATGACATTACTATTATTCAAAAAGAAAAATAAAGCTGATAAATAAATAATTAATCACAAAAATATTTCTAATTAATAGTAAGATCCTTACTATATATAGAAAATACCCTATTATGACTTAATAGGGTATTTTTATTTATTTATTAAAAAATAAAAATAAAAAAGCTTCTAAATAGAAGCTTTTTGGTCAATTTCTTGAAATGGTACGCCCTAGAGGATTCGAACCTCTGACCCAATGGTTAAAAGCCATTTGCTCTACCTGCTGAGCTAAGGGCGCAGATATTGGTGCCCAGGACTGGACTTGAACCAGCACGGTATTGCTACCGAGGGATTTTAAGTCCCTTGTGTCTACCATTCCACCACCTGGGCAACATTGTTTATTGCTTGTTGCTTAAGTATTATAACACAAGAATTATTTTCCAAACATTTTTTTTAATTTTTTTTCTTCAATATGTTACTATATAGATATGCAAAAAGAAATCCAAGTAAAAATTGAAATTCAAAAGAATTCAAGAATCAAATACGAATACAACAGAAAAACTAAACAAATTGAAGTAGACAGAATACTAAGAGGAGATTTTGTTTACCCATGCAACTATGGTTTTGTTCCTAATGCATTAGACTGAGACGGAGATGAACTTGATGTCTTATTATATTCAGAAGAAACATTCATGCCAGGAGTATCTTTAAATGCACGTATTATTGGTGCTATGAAAATGATCGATGATGGTGAAACAGATACTAAATTAATTGCTGTTCATGCAGATGATTATAGACTTGATCACATTCAATCGTTAAAAGATCTTCCATTACCATTTTTAGACACAGTTAAAACATTCTTCTCAACATATAAAAACTGAAAACGTGAAGGGATTACTTCAGTAGATGGTTTTGAAGATGTCACATGAGCTATGGCTGAATATGATGAATGTGTTGAATTAATGAATAAATATGGTGAAATGGATAAAAAAGAATTCATTAAACTAATGCAAGAAAAACACCCAGAAAAATACCAATTTTAATAGTAAATAAGCCCTATTTTAGGGCTTTTTCTTTATTTTTTTAATAATTTATCCTAGAAAAAATAATTCAAAAGCAATTTTGTTACATTATAAAATGCACAAAAAATGCATTTAGCACCTAAAAATAGGCAAAAAAGTTATTTTTCTATAAAATTAGAAAAATATGGAACAAAAATAAACTTATTTCCATATTTTGGATTTTCATCCTTCTAATTCTATATAATAATAGTGAACAAATTAGTACTAATAGAAAAATACAAAAGCGATTTGTTCGAGAAATTAATTAATTAATTATATACCGGAGAATTATGAAAAAATTTAAATCATTATTAATGGCGTTTGCTGGAATCTCAGCAGCTACATTACCTATTGTTGCAGCTTCATGTGGTGGAAATGATGCCAAAACTGAAGATGGAAAACAAGCTAAATACATTACACCAGATGAACGTGTTACAAAAGGTGTTATCAATGTAAACGAAAACTTAGCAGAAAAGATTCAAGCTTTAAAAGAATTACCTTCAATCGCATTCGTTACAGAATCAGGGGGAATTCTAGACCAATCATTCAACCAATCAGGATGAGAAGGACTTTTAGACTTAACTGATCAATTTAAAGCTGCTGGTAAAAACTTAGTTGCTAAACCAATCGAACCTACAGTTGGTGCTTCATTAGTTGACCAATACAATGCATTATTAGATTCAAAAACACAAATCTGAATTTTATCAGGATATGCACACGGTGACTTCTTACCAAACTTTATTAACGAAAACTCTGACAGATTAATCGCAAACAAAGTTAAAATCATTGGATTAGACTATGCTATTACTCCAGACCAAATCAAAGTTCCATTTAAAGACTTATATACAGTTACATACCAAGTTCAAGGACCTTCATATGTTGTTGGACAAGCAATTGCTGACTACTTAAACACATACTCAAAAACAAATAAAACAACTACAACATTTGGTGGTGGTGACTATGATGGTGTTACAGCATTTATGAATGGATATGTAAAAGGTATCTACTCATTTGACAAAGCTCATGCAGATGCTAAAGTTAAAGTTTTAACATCAGGATCAGATAACAAATTAGAAATTAACTCAGGATTCGAATCAGATCCTAAGATGCAATCAGCTATTACACAAGCTGTTGCAACAAATGCTAGAGTTATCTTACCAGTTGCTGGTACAGCTACAGCTATCTTAAAAACACAATTAGAACAATCTAACACAAATAAAACAGTAATTATTGGGGTTGATGCTGACCAATCAAGAGCATTCCCATCAGCAAAAGGATTATTCATTACATCAATTACAAAGAACTTAGGACAATCAGTTTATGATGCTCTTCTATACACAATCTTTGGATTAAACAACTCAGCAAATACATTTAATTCAGCTGCTACAACAGTTCAAACATTAAATGGTACACTTGAAAATAACTGAGTTGGATATGCACAAAGTACATTAGCAGATGAAGCAGAAAGAAACTTCGTTAATACAAAACTACAAGAATACAAAACACAATTCTTAAGTGCAAACAAAGAAACAAAAGACTACGTATACACAAACAGCACAATGCCTGGACAAGCTGCTCAAGCAAATGTTAATGGTGTTAATGTAGCTGATGCAGTTGTTAAAGAAATTGACAAAATAGCTCAATAATTTTGCTAAAAGGAAAAGTCGAAAGGCTTTTCTTTTTTTATTTATATGCCTTATTCCTAGCACTTTTTAAAATGAAAAAAAATAATTTTTTAATGTATAATTTTACTAAATAAGGTAACTTATTTTTAATTTTAGAAAAGAGGAAAATGAAAACAACTGTTAACGCTATTGAATTCATTAATATTTCTAAATCTTTTGGCTCAATTAAGGCCAACAGAGATATTTCCTTTTCTGTCAAGAAAGGTACTATCCATGCATTAATTGGTGAAAATGGTGCTGGAAAAAGTACTTTAATGTCAATTTTATTTGGTTTATATGAACCTGATGAAGGAATTATCAAAGTTAATGACAAAGAAGTATTAATCTCTGGTCCTAACGATGCTAACAAACTTGGTATTGGTATGGTGCACCAACACTTTAAACTTGTTGATGTTTATACAAACCTTGAAAACATTGTTTTAGGTACAGAAGATAACAAGAAGTATTCAAGAGTAATCGACTATAAACCTGCTATCGAAAAAATTAAAACAATTCAAGAAATGTTTGACTTGCATTTTGATTTAAATCGTTTAACAGGAAAAGAAACAGTTGCGACTCAACAAAAAGTCGAAATCATGAAAATGTTATATCGTGATTCAGAGATTTTAATTTTTGATGAGCCTACAGCTGTTTTAACTGATCAAGAAATCCAAGGTCTTTTAAACACATTTAAGTTGTTCAGAGGGCAAGGGAAAACTATTCTATTTATTTCGCACAAACTTGCCGAAATTAAAGAAGTGGCTGATAACGCTACTGTTTTAAGACATGGTCAAGTAAAAGGTAACTTCAAAGTAGCTGATGTTTCAATCGAAGAAATGGCTAACCGTATGGTTGGTGGAGAAGTTGAAGTTACAAGAAACACATATTCTGACACTTCAAACAATGAAGTTATTTTAAGTTTAAGAAATGTTACAACTAATGGAGAAAAACCATTACGTAATTTATCTTTAGACATTAAAAAAGGTGAAATCGTTGCTATTGCCGGAGTTGAAGGTAATGGACAAAGAGATTTAGAGTATGTAATCAGTGGTATGATTAAACCTGTTTCTGGTGATATCTTATTAAGACAAACAGATTTAATTAAGCAAAAATCTAAAGAAGTTTACAAAAAGAAAAAGCTTAAAAACATATCACTATTTTTAGGTACACTATTGATGATTTATATATCATTAGTTATGTTCTTCTCACCAATAAATGAAATATCTCAAAAAACAATTTTTTACATTTTAGGTGGTACTTTTGCTTCATTTGGATTGATTTTAGCAATTGTATTAATTATTGAACTTGTTAAGGAAATAAAAGGAAACAAGAAATCAGATCAAACATTTATTGAATTAAATCAATTAAGTGTTAAAGAAATTTCCGAACTTGGATTAAGTTTCATCCCTAGTGATAGACATAAACATGGTTTAGCACTAGATTATACAATTAAAGAAAATACTGTTTTACGTAGATTGTGAGATAAAAAATACAATCGTTTTGGTATTTTCAAAGATAAACCAATTGCTGATGAAACAAAAGACATCATAGAAAAATTTGACGTGCGTGGAGCTAGAAAAGGATATTCACAAGCTCGTTCACTTTCAGGTGGTAACCAACAAAAATTCATCGTTGGTCGTGAAATGAACTCACCACACGATTTCATTTTAATTCTTCAACCAACACGTGGATTAGACGTTGGTGCTATTAAAAATATTCACGAAAGAATTTTAAAAGAAAAAGCAGCTGGAAAAGCTATTCTACTTATTTCATATGAATTAGATGAAGTTCTTGCTTTAGCTGACAAGATAGCTGTTTTAAATACTGGTGAAATCGTTGCATGTAAAGATGCAAAAGATTTAACACGTACAGAAATAGGATTATATATGGCTCACAAGGGAGGAGATGAAAATGACAAATAGTTTAAAACAACCAAACAGTTTTTCAAAAACACTTGTTTCTTCTCTTGAAAAGACTAGAAAATACTTTATGTTTGAAGATAAAAAATCAAACAGAAGAAAATTCTACTCTTCATTATGAGCAGTAGTTATTGGACTGTTTTTAGCAAATATTTTATACTATGCAGTAGGTTCAGGTACATCAGATGGTAGTTTAAACTTCTTTTCTTTCTTTATTGATGTATTTAATTTTGCAACAGGACCCTCAACATTTAGAAACACTATTATATTCTTTATAGTTTTCGCATTTTCTGGATTAGCTGTAGCTATTGGGTTTAAATCCGGGCTATTTAACATTGGTGTTCCCGGCCAAATGCTACTTCCAGGTGTTATCTTCTTCGCTGTTTTAATTAGCTCAAGACTACCAAAAGATGACATTTCAGCTTCATATCTTGTCGGAATGTTCTTCCTTTCAATTATTGTAGGGGGAATTGCTGGTGGATTATCAGGGGTTTTAAAAGCCTTCTTCAATGTTCACGAAGTTATTTCAACAATCTTCATTAACTGAATTATTACATTTATTTCAATTTGAATTTTCACTTCAACAAACAATGTTTTATTCAGTCCAGATGCACCAAGTAGTTATGTTAAACAATGACTAAACCCACCATTTGGAACAAGTGTTATCTTTATTTCAAACGAATTAGTTAATAACTTTATCTACTTTGGTATTGCATTTGTTGTTCTTTTAATGTTAGTTATTTGATTTATTTACTCAAAAACAACATTAGGATACAAAATTAAAATGGTTGGATTAAACAAATCTAATGCTAAATATGTTGGTATTAATGAAAAATTAATGATCATTTTAATTATGTTTGCTTCAGGTGCTTTATCAGGTATTGCTGGATTCTACTACATAGTTATCCAACAAAAGAAAGTATCATTAGCAGCAGCTCCATTAAATATCGGATTCGACTGTATCGCTATTGCTCTTATTGCATTAAATAACCCAATTGGAACTGTATTTACATCTATTCTATATGCATTCTTAAATGCTGCTCAACCAGGATTCCAAGCAGTAAGAAGTATTTCACGTGATTTCAGTCCTATTATTACTGGTCTTATTGTCTTCATGGCTGCCTTATCATTAATGTTCTACTCATTTAGACCATTAGAATGAATAAGAAAACAAGCAGTACTAACGTTCCACAAGGAATATTGAGAAAACTTCAAGATATATCACAGATTGGTTCGTAAAACTCACAAACAAAAAGCTTGAGACAAACAAGAAATCTTCTTATCAAACAAATGAATGGAAGAAAATTCTAAAAAAGCTGAATCATTAATCAATAATGAAACTCTTGCAGCTTATGATACAGATTCAGTCAATGTTGTTAAATACTTATACAAAAAACTTGTTAAAAATGCAAGAAAAGAAAATAATGAAACTTTAGTTAACAAGCTAAAAGCTGAATATGCAGATTACAATGCATTTATTAAGGAAATGTCTAAAGCATTCTTTAAAGAATATGATCAAACTGTTGCTGATGCAAAAAGTAAATTAAAAGCTTTAAATGCTCAATATGCAGCAGATGTTAAAAACTTAAAAACTAATAATCAAGCAGTTGTAAAAGAAGCAGCTAAGAACAAACAAGTAACTCCTGAATTAGCTGAAAAAATTACTACTTACTACTCAGCAATTAACAAAGTAACTTCAGATTATGAAACTGAGTATTTAGAATTATTAGGCAAAATTAAAAACATTACATATCATAAAAAAGTTAAAATTGCAGCTAAATCAATTAAAGTTCGTAAAAATGAATACAAATACTTATTAAGACAATACGAAAATAAAGTATCTAAATTACTTGTTTCATTAAAAGGTAAAACACCTGATGAAAAAATGGCAATTTATGATGAAATTTCAAAACTAAAATTTGAATTATACAAAAACAAAGATAGTTTAGGTCTTAACAGAGTTGTTGAACTTAAAAACATTCAAAAAGCTGAAAAAAGAAATGCAAAACAAATTTACAAAGCACTCAAAAACAGAATCTTCAATGATTTCCATGAAAAACACTTCAAAACACCATATCAAAACTTTGTTATGAAATATGTGCCTATGTTAAACGAAGAAGGGGAGGCAATTTAATATGGCTGATATAACTCCAATTATCACTTATTTCATTTTCTTCTTCTTACTATTAATGCTTGGTACAATTTCAGGTATTTTCTCAGAAAGAGCCGGAATTGTCAACATTGCAATCAATGGTTTCATGGTGTTTGGTGCTGTTATGTATTTAGCATTTTCAGTATTAGTAACAAACGTAATTTTCCCTGATTCAAAAGAAATTTACTCTTCACCTTATTGACAAATACCTCTTACAATAGTATCGGTACTTGCAACAATGGTGTTCTCATTACTATTTGGATTTGCTACAATTAAATTAAAGGCAGAACAAACAATTTCAGGTTTTGCTATTAACGTTTTTGCCACAGGTATTGCTTCAATCTTAATACTTGTGCTAACAAGATTACAATTATCAGGTAACTTCGTTCAATTAAAGAGAAATGAATTAGCTTTAAATGCTTCATTTGCCAACTATGGTAACATTCTTTCATTCAAAACAGTTGTCTCAGTAGTAACAATTGTTGCAGCATGATTTGCTTTAAGAAAGACAAAATGAGGACTTAGATTTAGAGCTATTGGTGAAAACCCTCAAGCAGCTGACGTTGCTGGAATTAATGTTAACAAAATTAAATGAGAAGCAGTATTATTAGCTGGTGCTATTGCTGGTCTTGCTGGATCATTTTATGGTGTTGTTAACCCTGACTCATTATCTGCTACAAAAGAAGTTAATGGTTATGGATATTTAGCACTTGCAATTATGATTACAGCTAGATGAAAGATTTCAATTTCATTAATTGTATCAACATTATTTGCTGCGTTAATGTCATTATCATACTATGGTGTAAACTTATTAAATGCAGGAAGATACGGTGACTTATTAAAGACAATACCTTACATAGTAACACTTGTAATTATGGTCTTTACATCAAAATCAAACGTTGGTCCTGCTGCAGCTGGTATACCATACGACAAATCAAAACGTTAAAATTCAAAAGTGTTCAGGTTTGATCCTGGACATTTTTTATTTTCGCTTTAAAAAAGTGAATTTTTTAGACAAAATAGCATTAAATAAACAGAAAAAAGAACAGTAGAAATATTAGATTTGAAGTTTAATTTCATTGTTTTTAGTATAAAAAAGATACTTTTATAGCTGTTTTAAATAGTAATAAAACACCGAATGTGGAAATTTCCACATACAAAGAGATGTAAATGTGGAAATTTTATTTTTTTCCATATTTTTTTTACTTTTTTATGATACCGAAATTGCCAAGTAATAGAATAAGGGTGGGTAAAGGCCCAGATGAAAGGTAAAAACAATGAACAAAATTAAATCAGTATTATTATCATTTGCTGGTATCTCAGCAGCTGTATTACCTATTGTTGCTTCTTCATGCAGCAATACTGAAGATACAGATAAAATTAAAAAATTAGAAGGTCAAGTTAAAGAATTACAAGCAGGTTTAGAATCTAAAACAACTGAATTAGCAACAGCTAAATCAGATGCAGAACAATCAAAGAAAAAAGCCGATGACTTATTAAGCAGACGTGGAAAGACACAAGAAATCACATCAGATTTATGAAACTCATTCTCATCTGAAAAATATGTAACAGGATTACAAACATATAGACTTGCAAAAATGGCATTCGATGCTATGATCAAACAAGACAATGTATCTTTAGATAAAGTTAATGCAACAGGTGACACAATTACTGTAGGTGCCACAGATGAAGGAAAATTTGTACCAGTTGTATGAATGGACCTTGATGATACAGTTTTAAACAACTTTTTATACCAAAACTGGTCAGTTGTAACTAACCAAACAGAATTTAGTTCTTCAGACTGAACAAAATATGTAAACACAGCAACAGCTAAAGAAGTTGCAGGAGCAATCGAATTTATTAAATATGTATGATCTAAGGGTGGGGTTGTAATGTTCAACTCTAACAGAAAACAAGTTACAGAAATGGCAGGAACTGTAAAGAACCTTGAAATCCTTGGATTAGACAAGAAATACATGCCAGACTGAATTTGATTCATGGCCGGAGAAAACAAAGTATCAGCTCAATCACCATATAGTTTTACAAACAGAAATGTCAAAGTTTCTAAAGAAGAAAGAATGACATATGTAAATAAAAACAAACTTCCAATTAACGGAAAAGAAGTTCAATTTAAATCTGTAGTAAGAATTGGGGATGACATTTCAGACTTCAATGATAACTTTACTAAAGGTAAAATTAATGGTAAGTTTATTACAACAGCTCAAGTTATTGATGGGCTTAAATCAGATAAAACAACATATGGAAAATTATTCGCAAATGTTGACATAACTGTAAAAGGTGTATACTATGATGCAACTAAATCTGCATGAGTACCAGAAACTCAATCAGAAAGTTATGTTTTAGTATCAGGAAACGAAAGTTATGGAACATGAGTAAGACACTTAATGGATGGTGGATACTCAATCGACTATGATAAAGCAATCAAATTATTATCTTCATGACAATTTGATCCAAATGCTAAACCAGCTGTAACTCCAGAAGTTAAACCAGCTCCAGCTACACCAGCTCAACCAGCTCCAGCAGCTAAACCAACTACAGGAGATAAACAACCAGCTCCAGCAGCAGGTGGACAAACAGCCCCAGCAGCTAAACCAGCTACAGGTAGTGAAACAGCTCCAGCTACAGGTACAGGCTCACAATCAGATCCTAAACCAACTACACCAGCAGGTGGAGAAAAATCTCCAGAAACATCTCAACCAGCACAAGGAGACAAAGTTACAGAACCAGGTGCTAAACCAGCAGGAGATGGAAGCAAAGAAACACCAGCTCCAGCAGCAGGTGGGGATAAAGCTACACAACCAGCTCCAACTGAAAACAAATAAAAATAATTAAACTGTGAACATATAAAAAATCTAAAATAAAATCAATTTCAATTTTAGATTAAACAATATTCCTCATTATTTATGGGGAATATTTTCTTTATGTATTCATTACTGAATGTAGTACAATTAAAATATGTTTAAACACTTTAAAAAATTATTATTTATAACACCAATTATTACTACAATTTCACTACCTATGGTTTCATTAGCATGTACACCACAACAGCAATATATTGATGCTGTGGAAGATTGAGAAAAACTTACCAAACAGTATGAAGAAAAAGTTGCAAATGGACAAAAGGAATTTACATATTTGGCCATTGTAATGAAGAATGCAGCTTCATTTTATGGTCAAGGAAATGAACTTGCAAATCAAGCTGGAGGTCATTTTTCAGCTAATCAATACTTTAATTTAGTTGCTCAAATAGAAGCTAAGAAGAAGTATGTAGAATATCTGGCTCAGGCTTTAGAAAAAGATCCTAAAATGTATAATTCAGAGACTTTAGATATTATCTCTTTATACCAACTAATTTATACTAATAATTCAAATGACTTATCATTAGGTTCAATTGATGCACTTGGTGAAAAGATTTTTAATATTTGAGGAATTAAATCAGAAGATTCACTTGCATTTGCTGAAGATATTGTTGAATCAAGCAAAAAATACAAATTAGATCTTAGTGTATTAAATGAAATATGAACTACTATTTCTAATTATTCATATGCACAAACACATAGAGAGATAGTTGAAAATGCTCAAACATTCAAAGAACTCAGTTTATTACCTTTACAAGCAGATGAAAATAAGTGAAATAAAATTGAATTAGCTTCAAGTTTAATTGAAGGCGCAAATAAAGCATACAAGTTATCTTTAGAAAACCTATCTAACTTATTTAAATCAGCAGAATTTATTAATTCATTAACAGAAGAACAAAAAGCAGTTATTAAACAATACCAAAGCAAAATTACAGAGATGAAAAATAATGCTATGCTAGCTAATTTACAAAGCACACTTGCAAATACAATAAGTCATGTATTCAAGGATATTTATTTAAAAATCTTATTTTCATTTTATCAAACTAATAAGTTTTCAGCGATTTTATCAGCTCCAACTTACAATAAATTAATTACTGCATTAGAAAAAGGATATAAAGAATATCTAGAGCTTTCTTTAGTGTTAAATAGCAATTCTATCCCAGTAGATACAGTTGAAAAAATTGCTAAATTTAATGTTATCTCACCAGAAGAATATAGTGAAATAAATGATAAAATTAAAGAGTATTTAACTAATAATATTTCAAAGAATTAACATAAAATAGAAAGGAAATAATATGATTATAGGAAATTCAAAAGTTGCGATTGACGCAATTGAAAAATATGACAATATTGTTATTTTTCACCACATTAGACCTGATGGTGACTGTTTAGGATCACAAGCAGGTTTAGCAGAATTAATCAGAACAAATTACCCTAATAAAAAGGTATTTACACCAGGTAATAACTTACACTTATTCGACTTCATGGGATATCATTTTGATAAAATTGAAGACATTGATTTTACAAACTCTTTAGCTATTGTAGTAGATGCATCTAGTGGAGATAGAATTGAATGTGCTGAGTTATTATATGAAAACAGAACTACAGCTAAATTAAGAATCGATCACCACCCTAATGGTGCAGATATTGATTACGATTACAATTGGATTGATGAACATTATGTAGCAGCAGCAGAAATGATCGCTCAAATTGCTTATGATGGAAACTATACAGTAACACAAAAAGCTGCATCACACATTTATTTAGGAATTAATACTGACTCAGGTAGATTTTTATATCCAGATACATCAGCAAGAACACATCGTTTAGTAGCTTTCTTAATGGATACAGGATTCCACCCTGCAGAAATTTTAAGAGAACTTTCAAAACGTACATTCAAATCAATTAAATTTGTTGGAAAAATTCTTTCTGAATTTAAAAAAGAAGGAAGAGTTCTTTACTATGAAATTGATGCTGAAACATTAAAAAAATATGACATGGATTCATTTGAAGCAGCTCAATACGTTAATGAACTTGCTAACATTGAAGACAATTCATGCTGAGCATTATTCATTCAACTTGAAGATGGTAAAGTACGTGGACGTTTAAGATCAAACGGACCACTTGTAAATAAAGTAGCCAACCAATTTGCTGGTGGTGGACACGATAATGCTGCAGGTATTACAATTGATTCATGAGATCAAGTGCCTGAAGTTTTAGCTGCATTAAACCAAGCTATCGTGGAATGAGAGGCTAAATAATGGTTGTTGGTAGTTTAGAACTAGTTACAAAAGAACTATACAAATATGACTCTATTGTTATTTTTCACCACATTAGACCTGATGGTGACTGTTTAGGTTCACAATTTGGACTTAAAGAATTAATAGAAACAAACTTTCCTAATAAAAAAGTTTATGCAATTGGTGATGCTAAAGGATCATTCCCATTCATGAACTTAGTAATGGACCCTATCCCAAGCGATGAAATTCTAGCTAACTCACTTGGAGTTGTTGTAGATGGTGGGGACAAAGAAAGACTTGAATGTAGAGAAGTTTTAGATAAAAATATCTTCAAACAAGTAATTAGAATTGATCACCACCCAAATAGTGATGATTTAGGGGATGATACAATTAGATGAGTAGATTCTTCTTATATAGCAGCTGATGAAATGATTACTGATATTGCTGTGACAAATGAATGAAAAATTACTCAAAGAGCAGCTAACTTATTATATTTAGGAATTAATACTGACTCAGGTAGATTCTTATTTGATAAAACTTCTGCTAGAACATTAAAATTAGCAGCTAAACTTTATGAAGCAGGTTTACAAGCTGACTTTATTCACAGAAACTTAGCTACAGTAACTTTAGACGATTTAAAATTCAATGCTTGATTAATGTCAAGCCTTAAAACTAGAGATGGTGTAGCTTACATTCAAAATGATTTAGCTTCAACAGCAGCTATGGGGAAAACACCTCAACAATCAGTTAGAGTTAACTCTATTGCTAATATTGATGGATACCCATTCTGAGTACAATTTACAGAAGAAGAAAATGGAAAAGTACGTGTTGAATTTAGATCAAATGGACCTATCGTTCGTAATGTAGCAGTTAAATGAGGTGGTGGAGGTCACGAAAGAGCTTCTGGTGCTATTATTGACTCATTAGATTTAGTAGAAGCTGTTATTGATGACTGTGTAGCTGAAGTAAAACGTTACCAAGAAGAAAATAAATAATACTAAAAGTCTTATAAAAGATTGACAAAATTAATGTCAGTCTTTTTTATTTTCAAATACATTTTTTAATTTTTAGAAATTGTTTTCTAAAAATATGGAAATAATTATCAGGATGTTCCACAATTACACAAATTTTACTTATTTGACTGTGTAGTAGATATATTTGTGAATTTAATTTCTATTTGCTTCTGTTTTTTTTTTTTTTTTTGTTAATCTAATAGTAAAGGAGTGTCTAATAAAAAAATAATGCAAAAGTTAATAATATGTTTAGACAATAGTAAATAAATGAATAATAGTAAGTTTGACGTTCATGCAGAATCGGTAAAAGAAATTTTTACTGATAAATCTTATATAGTGCCATCATATCAAAGAGCCTATGTATGAGGAAAAAAAGAAATTATTGAATTACTAGAGGATCTGGAAAATTTTTTTATCCAGTCATATGATGAAATTAGTGAAAATAAAATTAATGATGATTATTTTATAGGATCAATAATTTTATGTCCAGTTGCAGAAAAAAATAAAAAATATTACATTTTAGATGGGCAACAAAGATTAACAACACTTTTATTAATCTGAATTTGTCTGATAAACTTAATTGTAGAGTCGGGATTTGGAAATAACCCTGAATATAATTTTGAAAAGCTTCTAAGTGATGATATACCTTATATAGAGGATATCAGAGGGGCTAGAAAAACTGCTAATGATATAATTCCAAGAATTAAATTTGAAACTAGAGGTGAAGTTAATGCACTTTTAGTTAAATTAATAAATTATGCACAAAAAGGCAAAATCAACGAATTTTTATCAGACTCTGATATAAAATTCTTGATTAAATCTGAAACTACTGCAAATACAATTTATAATGCAGTGAAATATATACAAGTATATATTAAACAAAATAAAGAAAAATTTAATCATAATAGTATTTACAGCAATCCTGATAAGCTATTTACATATATGTGGGATCTATTTAAGGATCATATTTCATTTGCTCGGATTTACACAGGCACATTAAATGATGCCTATAAATTATTTACAATAATTAATAATCGTGGAGCAAAATTATCTAATTCAGATATTATTAAAACAATTAACTTACAAGCTATTTCTATCAATGGAGATGAAATCCAAGCTCAGTTATATGCAAAAAAATGGGAAGATATAGAAAATTATTTTGAAAGTGATGAATCTAAAACATCTAATCTAAATTTAGATTTATTCCTTGAATTAATTAAAAGTATTTATGTTAAAGATTCAGGTCAAAAATCACTATATGCTTGATATGAAGAAGACATTTTCAAAATTAAAAATAGAAAAGAGGGAAAACCTTTAATCAATGTTGGAAAAGAATTTATTGATAAAATGGTTAAATTCTTCAAAATCTACAAGACATATATTGAGTTGGAAAATAGCCAATTTCAAGCTAAAGATATTGAATATCAAAATACAATAAAGATAATGAATAAATATATTAATGATAGTATTTGAAAATCTGCTGTCTTAATGTATATGGATAAGTTTGAAGAAGAAATTAATGATTCAAAAGAAAACTTAAAAATAGAATTCATTAAACGCTTAGAAAACTACTACACCTTCTTCTGAATTACATTACAATCACGCACAAAAATATTCACACAACTAACTAAGATTTTAAGACTAATTGAAAACGCTACTTCAGCTAAAGAAGTTTTAGAAAGTGATATTTGATATCAAGAATATAATGCTAATGAGTTAAAAGAGGCTCTACAAGGTAATATCTATAAAATGAAGTATCGCACATATATTCTATTTAGATATGAAAAACTTCTTTGTGGCAATAAGTCAATAACTGAATCTAGTGATAAAGTTACAATTGAACACATTTTACCTCAAAAAATGCAAGGTGATTGAAATAAATATTTCACTCCTACTGAGCATGATGAATATTTACATAAAATTGGTAACTTAACCATTTTAGACCTAAAAGATAACTCTAAAAGTTCAAACAATAATATCGAAGATAAAATTAGTTTTATAGAAAAAGAAAATAAAGATTTCTTAATTACTAAACAATTTATTTCATATATCAAACAAAATAGTGAAACAATAACACAGCCAGATGGAAATGTTAAAGAAAAACTTATATGGACACCTGAGCTTATAACAAAACGTAGTGAAAAAATGATCGATGAATTGTTAAATGATTATGAAAAATTTAATAAAAAAGCAAATAATTAATAAAATTGGACTTGACAAATATTTGATATTTAACAGTAAAATTAGAGATGAATTTTCTTATTTAAGAAAGTGCTAACAAGACTTATATTTAAGATTTAATAAGTACCCTACAGGGTACTTATTGAATTATTTGTTTTTAAATACCACTATATCTTTATTTAAAGGCCTTGGCTATAGTGTTAAACATTTCAACTGTAATAGAAAAACCCTTTATTTACAATAAAAAAATCTATGCTTTATTATGGGCATAGATTTTATTTTAAAATTCAAAATGCTTATATTATTCAGAGATTGTTAATGTTAAATCAAAGTAGCTTGCAGGCTCATCGTTGTCTGGGGAGCAAATAAAGTATTTAAATTCATATTTATTTTCTTGTTTAATAAATTCAGAACAATAAGTACGCATATTTAATTCGTGTAATTGCTTTGATTTAGGATCTAAAAATGTTACATTAACTTCACCAAAGGCATTGTGTTTAATTTGAACTGTTGTTTGATTTGTATATACTCAAGCTTCAGAATCATAAATATCAATACGATTTGTTTCGTTATATTTAGGTTCTTTAAAAATTAATTCAACAGCTTGTTCTTCTTCATTTCAATTACGGTTAACTGGTGCATCAAATTCAATTACTTGAATTGCTTCTTCATTAATCTTTTCTTGACCATTTTCTATAAAAACAGGCTTAATAATTGATTTGAAATTAATTTTCATAGTGAGCTAATCTTTCTTTTATTACATCAGCACCAAATAATCAAATAGCTTTTGCTAATTCAGGCCCATGTGATACACATGTGGCTGCTAATCTAATAGGCATGAATAGATTTTTACCTTTAACTCCTAGTTCTTGTTGAGTTTGATTAATTGCTTCTTGAATACTTGCAATAGTAAAAATATTGTTATCTAAGTTTGCTTTTAAATATTTAGTAAATGTAGCAACTGTTTTTTGATCAGCTTCATTAAATTCTTGCTTTTCAAATAATGGTTCCATGTATAAATCTAAATGTGATTTAAGTTCGCTAGTAGTTACTGCACTAGCTTTAAATGTTTCAACAAATGTATCTAGTCAATCAGTATCAAAAGCACTAGCATCTAGGTTCATAAGTTTAATTAGTTTATCATTAGGTTCATTTTTAAGGTATTGTTTTGAGAATCAATCCATCTTAGTGATATCAAATTTAGAAGGGCTTTTTGAAAGTCTTGCAGGATCAAATTTTTCAATAATTTCTGCTTGTGACATAACTTCACTTGCATCTGCAGAAGTTCAACCAAGTAAAGCAAGGAAGTTAAAAATAGCTTCTGGAATATATCCTTCATTACGATAGTCTTCAATAAATTGTTTAGTTTCTAAATCACGTTTAGAAAGTTTTTTACCTTCCATATTTGTAATAATTGTCATGTGTCCAAAAGAAGGTGTATCTCATCCTAAAGCTTGATATAAAGCAAGTTGTTTAGGTGTATTTCCAATGTGTTCTTCTCCACGTAAAATGTGTGTAATTTCCATGTCATGGTCATCTACTACTACAGCAAAGTTGTAAGTAGGATATCCGTCAGATTTAAAGATAACTCAGTCAGCAATTTCATCTGAATTAAAGCTAATTCTATCTCTAACCATATCATCTCAAGCTAATTCAACATTTTTAGGCATAACTAAACGATATGAGAATTCACCAGCAGCATCTCTTTTGGCTTTTTCTGCATCAGAGATCTTTAGCCAGTTTTTATTGTATCTAAAGCTTGGGATTCCTTTTGCATCTGATTCAGCTTTTTGTGCTTCTAGTTCTTCGGTAGTGTCATAAGCTTTATAAGCTAAACCTTTAGCTAATAATTCTTCAAGTACTTCATTATATCTATCAAGTTTTTCACTTTGACGATATTTTCCGTATTTAGGATTTGGTTTAAGTGGGCTTTCATCAGGTACAATTCCTAATCAAGCAAGGTTTAGAAGTTGTGATTCTTCTCCACCTTCTACATTTCTTTTAATATCTGTATCTTCTAATCTGAAAACAAAGTCCCCATTGTAGTGCTTAGCAAATAAGTAACAGAAAAGGGCTGTTCTAGCTCCTCCAATGTGTAAATACCCAGTGGGACTAGGTGCATAACGTGTTCTAACTTTTTTAGTCATATGTTCTCCTTTAAAGTAGTTAAATTATAAATTAATTTAAATATGTGTTATTAAATTTCTTAAGGGTTTATTTCAAGCTTTTAGCAATAATCAAAGTACTTATAATGTAGATAAAATTCTGATGTTATATTAAATAAATTCAACAGAACAAGTGAAAATTTCGACTTTTGTGAAAATTTCCACAAATTAACTCTATTTGTTTTTCTGGTATGTTTAAACTAATATAATTAAAATAGGAGCGATGAAATGACTGACATTGATATAGCAAATAAAGAAATAATTAAAAATAAAAATATTGTTGTTCATGGAAGTTATGCACTAAAAATGCAAAATTTGTTAAACAGAGATTGTAATGATGTTGATTTGTTAATAATCAGTGACTAAGGCATTGTTAAAAATAATCAAATAGTGGATTTTATTGCCGATATTAAGGAATATGGAAAAACACTATTAGATAACTATGCTTATTTTATAGAAATGATTATCTTAGATAATTATCGAAATAATGGTTCATCTTCAAAAAAAGTGTATGAACATATGACCCAATTTAAGGAGATTGATATGACCCATATTAGAAAACAAGAAACTTATATTTTTAAATATTCTCTTATGCTTAGAAGTATGTTTTGAGCAGGTGTAGGAATTAGTGCAGCATTTCTTTGTTTTATTCTTGTATGAGTAATTATGGAAATTACAGGTGCATTTGATAGCAACTCTAAAGCCTTATATGTAATGTTTGGAGCTATTGGAGTGGCAGTAGCTGCATATTTTGCTTTAATCACTGCTTATTTTATTATTGGAGCAATTTCAAGAAGAAATATTGAAACCAAAAAATTAGTCAATATAATTTTTCAAACCAAAACCTCAAAAGCAACAATTATGTACAAAAATCTTCTCAGATGTATGTATCCAATTACATATCGTAGAAAAATTATTGAGTGCTTAGACATAAGTTTTAAAGAAGAGAAATAATATGGAAAATATTAAATATAAATTAAAAAAACCTAACGATCTAGAAATTTATCAAACTGTATATGCTGTATCTAAAGCAAGAAATGTTTCAATTATTTTATATACTTTTTTCTTTACATTATACATATTGCTTTTAATTTTAGGTGAAGTTGCCTTAAAACATAATTCATATGCATATACAGGTTTATATATATTTGAGTGCATAATTGAAACCATTTTTACTTTGCTATTATTAATGTTATATAGACAACCATTTAACAATAAGAAAATAACTTTTTTATCAGATACAGCCCCTTTTACAATGGATGCGATAATTTATTTGTATCTTACAGTTGATAGTTGAATATTTGAAAAATATATGAACTCATTTTTGAGTAGACATTTTGGACGCTCTAAATACTGAAATAGTATTAAATATTACATTTTGCAACATGCTAGTGATGGCGAAAACTAAATAATTTAACTATAAAATAAATTTATTATATTTCTATTTGCACATGCTTTTATATCAATTATTATTTTCTTATTCATCTGTATTCTGGTTTTTGATGGTTATCAAAAAATAACTTGATCTAAAAGAAACACGAATTTAGCTGCATAAGCAAGATATAAATTATAAATTTGTTAAATTTAAATAAAAATAAAACATAGTCACATTTTTTGAAATCTAAAAATGTGGCTTTTGTTTTAGCTCTAAAAAGCTAGGTTTAATCAAATAAAATATAATTAAGTCATATTTAGCTTATATAAAAAGCATTTTTACTTGATACTTTATTAGTTATTATGTTTTTAAAGCAACAAAATAGATTTTAAATATTATTTTGCATTTCAATTATTAAGGCTATAAATTAGTTAAAAAGGCATACTTGCTTGATAATATAAAAAAGAACATTTTTTATTATCACATATAAAAAAAGTTCTATAATAATACTGCATCGTTAGCTCAGTCGGTAGAGCAGCTGGCTCTTAACCAGCGGGTCGCAGGTTCGAACCCTGTACGATGTACCATTTCATCTTTTGATGGCTAAAGTTGAGTCTAGTTACTAAAACTAGACTTTTTAATTAAAATTTTAGTGATATAGGTGCTAAAAAGTAGTAGAATAAAAAGGATATTAGCTGTTGCTAATAATCTTTTTTATTTATTTTTTAAGGAAGGGAGGAAAAAATGAAAAATATCTTTTCTAAGAAAAAAGAAAAATCTCATGACCACGATCTTAATCAAGAGATGCTTAACTTAGTTGAAGGTTACGAACAAAGTGGTGCTGCACACATTCAAAAACGTAACACCCTATATAAAAGAACTAAAATGTCAAATTTTGGGCTTAAATTAAATCGTTTCTATTCACAAATGCCTATGTGAAAAATAGTTACAATCACAATAGTAACAGCTATTTTCTTTGGGGTTATTAGTGTTTTCTTCGTTAAAAACGTTGGTATATATAACTTTGGTTTAGCAGCATTTGGACAATCTGCTGCCAAAATTATTGTTGTTAATTTAACAAGTGAACAAGTTTCTGAACAAGTAAGAAACCTTATTGATCAATTCGTCTTCTGGGTTGCTTATATTATTTTAAGTATTCCAATATTCGTATTTGGATATAAAAAGGTTGGAAAATTATTTACAAACATTACAATTTTATTCCTAGCAGTTTCATCATTAGTATCATTCTCAATCGGATTAATTCCAGGTGCTAATGCTGTTTACATTATTGGGGACTATTCAAACATTAATGTTAAAAACTTCTTATCAGACTACAAAAAGTCATTAAGTAGTATTATTCCTATGCAATGAACAGGGGCAGATGCAGGTAATACTATTGCCTTAATGCTTTACTCAATAGTATATGGATATATGCTTGCTTATATTTTTGCTATTATCCAAATTATTGGTGGTACAGCAGGTGTTACTGGGGTTATTGGTGAATGATATGCAAATGCTAAACAAAAATCATTCGGTGCTATCTCAGGATACATGAACATTATCATTGTCTTTATCGCTGTTGCAATTGGATCATGATTACCAGGTTCATTATTATTACAAGACGCTAAAAACAACATGGATGCAGCTCAAAAAGCATGAAGTGCAAGCCTAGGATCAATTCAAGGTGATGTAACTATTACAAGCGCTGATGCTCTTAAAGAAGCTGTAACCGGTGCTGCAAAAAACATCAATGGAATTAACTTAACAAACTTTAATGAATTTAAAAATATTGACTGAAAAGCTGCATTTAACAATAAATCTGAACTTGTATCTTACTTATCATTAAGCAAAGACTTTGTTGCTGCAAATGAACTATTTAACAAAGCTTGATCATTTGAATTATACTTATCACCAAACTTTGTTGCTACTATTTTAGTTAACGTAGTTTACATTATGATGCTTGATAAGCTATACCCTAAATTTAAACTTGTTCGTGTTCAAATCTTTACAAAGAATGCTGACATGATCAGAAACATTATTAATAATGATAATAAAATTGTTACAGGTATGACTATATTCCCTGCAAAAGGTGGATACAAAGGTGAAGACCTTCAAGTTATTACATCTATCGCATTATTTAGACACGTGCTTCGTATAATTAAAGACGTACGTAAATGTGATGAAAATGCCTTTATTTCAGTATCAGAAATCAAGAGCATTGATGGAAATATCTACTTACCTGAAGATAAATTCTAAAATTATAATAAAAGCTACTTTGACAGTAGCTTTTTTATTTCGACTTATTTCTAGTAATTTATAGATTTCTTTTAAAGATGGCTTATTTATCTGCGTTAAGAAACATAAATTCTCAATTAGCCTCTTTTTAGACTTTAATAATAATTTCAAGTATAAAAAAATCATGCATAGCATGAATACAAATGGTGCCCTTTATGAGAATCGAACTCATGATGGTTGGTTACGAGTCAACTGTTTTACCACTAGAACTAAAAGGGCATGGTGGAGATAAGGGGAATCGAACCCCTGTCCACATTATAAAGGACTTACTACGTCTACAGTTTAGTTTGCTTTTAATAACATCATAAGCCTAAAGCAAACTAAAAGGTTTTATGATGTTTGACAAATTTTCATGCAAGCTTGTCAACCTTTGCACTATCCTCTAACCGACTTATAAAACCGAGGAGCTTTTCATAAGCCACTAGATCGCATTTCTTAAGCGAAAGCTAGATTTGAGTTGTTGTAAGCAAAAACCATTGGGTTGATGCTTGATTCTTTTTTAGCGTTTCCGTTTAAAAAGTCTAGAAGTATTATAGTCTACCAAACTACTGCAATAATAAGGCTCCATAACATGTCGAAACCATTATATCCCCATAAATAAAATTGTATTAAATTAATAAACTTTTAGCAATTTTTTTATTGACTTCTTCTTTAATAATTTTTGCACGTTTATCATATTTTTTAAGTCCACGAGCTAGAGCAATTTCTACTTTCAGGCGTGATTGTTCATTGAAATAAATTTTTAGAGGAATGATAGTTAAACGCAAAGTATCTTCCTTAAAACCAATTTTACGAATTTCACTTTTGTGTAAAAGCAATTTGCGTTCTCTAGTTTCATCGCATTTAACTTGCATATATTGCTTAAAATAAGCTTCCTTTAAATACATTTCACCTTTATAAATTGAACAATAAGCATTAGTGATATCAACACTAGAAGCACGTGCTGATTTAACTTCTCAGCCCATTAGTTCAATCCCAGCTTCAAATTTTTCAATAATTTCATAATCACGAAAAGCTTTTTTATTATTTGCTACTATTTTCATATACCTATTTTACCTTAATATTAATACTAAGTACAAATAAAAACAGCTATTTATTAGCTGTTTTTATCTTTGTTTTTATTAAATGATTGTGCGATTAAATCAAAAGCATAGGCTAAATCAACTTTTTTAGTGTAACTGAATTCTGTTTTTCCAGTATGATTGTGTCCAATATTTGTTACATCTCGACAAATATGCATTGAATCATTTACTTCAGCAATTTTCATATGTAGACCAATAGTAATGCTTGACTTCTTTAGATTGAGTGAAAGAAAAGCACGATCATTAATCTTATATGCTATATATTTCTTGGTTATATGACAACTTACATTTGGATCTAGTGTTTGAACATAATTATTTATTATTTCATACACCTCACGAGATCAAGGGCTTGTTATGAAGTGATCGATATTTGTATAAGAAACCTTTTTTCTTACTATAAAGTCTTCATCTACTTCAGGAAACGTTCAAATTTTAACTGCCTCAGCTGCTAGAAAACTGCTTCTTTTGTCAATCTCTTCTTTATTTCAGACTTGTATATCATTTACTATAAAATATTGATTTAATTTATATGGAGTTAATTTAATTCCACCCTTCATAGTTAATTTCTTTTGGAAAGATTTATTACTCATTTCTGGATTATAGTTAGTTAATGTTAAATTTCCTATTCTATGACAATATTCTTCTTGAATTATGTCATAATTTTCTCCTAGCATATTTTGTCACTCATCAATTAAATTCCCTTGTGGTAAAATATGCTCAATTGTTGCATTGTCAATATTAATAGTGTTTTTATTATCATTTTCTTCTAAAGATTTTAATAAATATCTTTTATTCATATTTTTATATACATTAAAATTTATAAAATCTCTAAGAAATTCTTCATCTCTTGGAAATCTCTCTTTATCCCTTAAACTAAAGAAATATTCGCTTATAGATTCTGAAAATTTATTTAAATTAATATGACTTCATAAAGATGCGAAAATTTTATTTAATCTATTGCTTGGCAAGCTACATACATTTCTTCTTATAATAAAACTAATAGATAATTTTAAAGCTAATATGACATTATCGCTAGTGATTGTTCCTTTTTGATATTCATCAAGCAATTGCATGAAAAATGGGTATGTTATATTGATTTGCAGATCTTTTATACTATTAAAGATATGAGATATTGATTCATTTCCGCTGTATTTTGAAAAATAAATTTGTACATAAATATTAGCTTTATTGTATAAATCCTTACAAATTTCAATATTTTTGTCAAATATATTTAGGCTATAAAAATAATTTTTAAATTCATCATATAAATTATTTTTATTTGGAATATTTTTTGTTTGCATAGTGAGGTAATCACGAATAAAATTATCTGCAGCAGTGTTATCTAGGATGCCATCAATAGTAAATAATTTTTCTAACTTTTCTCAATAGTTCTCGTAGATTTCATCTTGTTTATTATATGGTAGATTCATAATAAGGAAATTTCTTATTAAATCTAAAGCTGTAAGTACTTCTCCTGTCGAGTTCAATGATTCAAAAATATCTTGAGCATCACAATTATCTTTTTCTAAAATGATTGGAACTAATCATAGTTTGCTTAGAACTTCAAATAATTCGCTCATTGAAATATTAGAAATCATAATTTGATCTTTAAAATATCTATAAGCATCAATTATTAAAGATTTTTTATTTTTAAAAGGAGTTCCTTCAATTAAATATTTTAGTGTATCTTGATCATTTTTCTTTGATTCAATACGATTATAAGTCTTTCCTTCACTTGAGATAGTTAAATATTGCTTTTGAATTTGCTCAGCTTCTTCTTGTTGATTACTTTCTAAATAGCAATCTCTTAAAGCAATAAGGAAAATAATTAGTGTAGTTAATCTTTGTTGTCCGTCAATAATAACAAATTTATTGATTTCATTTGGTAATGGAGTTTCAGCAACTGCAACCATTGCACCAATAAAATAGTCCTTTTTATTAAATTTGTGTATTTTAAGAATATCATTTCACAGTCTTGTTAATTGCTTATTGCCTCAACTATAAGGTCTTTGATATATAGGAATAATATATTTATCATTTCCTGATAATATTTTTAATACATTTCTTTTATCTGTTTTCATAATTGTTACCAGTTATTATTATATCTTTATCTAATTTAATTTGAAACTAAAATTACCATATTAGAGTAAAACAAAATCTTATTGTAATTTCTAAAAAGATTATTTTAAAGCTTCTATATAGGAGTAAAAATTTTAAAGAAAAAATTTTGATTTTTTGTATTTAAAAATGTATAATAGTGCCCTTTTTTGCAAAATACTATATAATTATATTAAGTATATTTAACATATAAATTTTTAATAAAATTAGGAGCAAAATGGACAAATCATATAACCATAAACTAGTTGAAGCTGGCATCGATAATAAATGGCAAGCAAAAAAATATTTTCAAACTCATGATGAGGCAAAAAGACCTTTTACAATCTTATTACCACCTCCTAATGTTACAGGTAAATTACACTTAGGGCATGCACTTGATGTATATATTCCTGACACCATTATCCGTTATAAGAAGCTAAATGGTTTTGATGTATTATGATTACCTGGAATGGATCATGCAGGTATTGCAACTCAATCAAAAGTAGAAGATGAAATTTATAAAAAAGAAGGACTAAATCGTCATGATTTAGGACGCGATGAATTTATTAGACGTGTATGAGAATGAAAACACGAATATGCAAATTTATTTAGAAAGCAATGATCTACAATTGGACTTGCTTTAGATTATTCAAATGAACGCTTTACATTAGATGAAAAAGCAAATGAGGCAGTGTCAAAAGTGTTTGTTGATTTATATAACAAAGGATTTATTTACAAAGGTGTTAAAGCAATTAACTGAGATGTTAAGTTGCAAACAGCTTTATCTAATATTGAAGTAAATAATGAACCTACAGAACAAAAAATGTACTACATTAAATATCCAATTGAAAATTCAAATGAATATTTAGTAATTGCTACAGTTAGAACTGAAACATTGCTTAGTGATGTGGCTGTAGTTTATAACCCTGAAGATACTCGTTATCAACATCTTGCTGGTAAATATGTAATTCACCCAGTAACAGGTAAACGTTTACCAATTATTGCTGATAACTACGTTGAAATAGGATTTGGTTCAGGACTTATGAAACTAAGTGCTCATGCAGAAGCAGATATTGAAATTATGCAAAAACTTGGTTTTGAAATTCTTGAAACTATTGATAAAGCTGGTCACATTAATTATCCAGAAAATGAATTATTCCACGGAATGGAACGTTTTGCAGCTCGTGAAGCAATAGGAAACTATTTAGCCCAACATAATTTACTTGAAAAAATAGAAACCACAATTTCAAACGTAGGTATTTCTGATAGATCAAAAACTCCTGTTGAAATCTTAGTTCTACCTCAATGATTTGTCAAAATGGATCACTTTAGAGATTTAATCTTAAATGATTTAGACTCTGGTAAAGGTGTTGAATTCTTCCCTAAACGTTTTGAAAATACAATGAGACAATGAATGGAAAATGTTTATGATTGAACCATTTCAAGACAATTATGATGAGGTCACAGAATTCCTGCTTGATATGATCAATCTGGTAATATGAAGGTTCAAGTCACATCACCAGGTGAAGGTTGAATTCAAGATCCAGATGTTCTAGATACATGATTCTCTTCTGGTCTTGCTCCATTTGTCTTTTTAGGATGACCACAAAATGATAAGTTAGTTAAAAGATATTATCCAACTTCATTACTTGTAACTGGATACGATATTATCTTTTTCTGAGTTGCTAGAATGTACTTTTTTGGCCTTGAATTTATGGGACAAAAACCTTTTGAGGAACTATTGCTCCATGGATTAATTCGTGATGCTCAAGGTAGAAAAATGTCTAAATCATTAAACAATGGAGTTGATCCTATGGATATGGTAGATAAATATGGATCAGATGCTTTAAGATGATTCTTAATTACAAATACTACTCCAGGGCTAGATATTAAGTTTAGTGATGAAAAAGTTGAAGCAGCTTGAAGAGTTAATAATAAACTTTGAAACATAGCTAAATACATTTCAGACTTACCTGAAAATGACACTCAAGAAACTGATGCTGATAAATGGATTATGGAAAAATTAGCTTATTTAGAAACTAAGATTAATAATCACATTAAGAATTATGATTTTGCAGTGCTTGGCACTGAAATTTATCGTTACTTATTTAACGATCTTTCAGGATGATATGTTGAATTTTTAAAAACAGCATACTCAAAACAATCAGCAATGGAAGTCTTAAGAAAAAGTTTAATCATCTTACACCCATTTTTACCATTTATAACAGATAGACTATATAGTGAAATCTTTAATGCAGAATTGCTTGAACAAAGTTGGCCAACATTTGAACTTGCTTCACAAGCTTCATATATCAATGATGTTATTGATGTGGTTACTGAAATTAGAAAATATCGTGAAGAAAACAACATATCTAAAAAAGAAGTTATTTTATATAGCTTAGTTACTGAATTAAATGACAATGCAATTGCAATGATTAACAAAATGGCTTATGCTCAAGTTGAAAAAAATGTTGATTATATGATTGCATTAGAAAACAATACTTTATACATTAAACAATCTGATGAAACAAAAGCAAGAAATAAAGAAATGCTTATTGAGAAAATAGCCTTTGTTAAAAGCGAAATAGCTCGTGCTCAAGGCATTTTAAGCAATGAAAAATTTGTTGCGAAAGCACCTAGGGATAAAGTTGAAGCTGAAGAAAATAAATTAAAGAAATATACAGAAGAACTAGAAAAATACGAAGAGGAGCTAAGATGCAAATATTAAGTGGAAAAGAATTGGCAAAAAATGAATTAGCAAAATTAAGACAAGAGTTAATTGATTTAAATTTACCTAGAGCTCTAACAATGGCAATTATCCAAGTTGGAGATAATGAAGCTTCAAATAAATACATCAAACATAAGTTAAAGGTTGCAGAAGGTTTAGGAATTGAAGCAACTTTATATAAGTTTCCTGAAGATATTAGTCAAGATCGTTTACTTAAGAAAATGGATCGTATTAATGAAAAACATGATGGAATTATTGTGCAATTACCATTGCCAAAACATTTACCTACACAAGTAATTTTAGATGCTGTTCCATATGATAAAGATATTGATGGTTTAACTAGCAAAAATGAATTCAGATTATATAATGATCAACCAGAAAAACACTTTGTGCCAGCTACTGCACGTGGTGTATTAGATTTAATGGAACACTACAACATAGATGTAAAAGATAAAAAAGTTTGTGTTGTAGGACGTTCACATGTAGTGGGAAAACCATTAGCACACATTATTAAACGTATGGGTGCTACAGTAGCAACTTATAATGAAGAAACTGGTATTAAAGGTATTGAATCAGGTGATATTGTTATAGTTGCTATTGGGGTGGCTAAATACATTAAGGCTAAAAATCTTAAAGATGGTGCTATTGTTATTGATGTAGGAACAAATCTAGATGATAGATTAACTACAGAATTATGCGGTGATGTAGACTTTGAAGATGTTAAAGACAAAGTTGCAGCAATTACTCCAGTTCCGGGTGGAGTTGGACCTATGACAGTAGTTTCATTAATGAAAAATTTAGTTGATATTATTAGATAGAAAGTGCATTAGCACTTTTTTATTTAAACTATAAAGCAACTAATTATAAATGATAATAAAAAACCCAGAGCTATGAACTCTGAGCTTTTTTATTTCTTATTATAAGTCAATATTTTTAACATATTTAGCATTAGTTTGAATGAATTCACGTCTTGGTTCAACACGTTCACCCATTAATGTTTCAAAGACTTGATCTGCTTTATAGGCATCTTCAATTTGAACTTGAAGCATTTTTCTGTTTTCAGGATCCATAGTTGTTTCTCATAATTGTTCAGGGTCCATTTCTCCAAGCCCTTTGTAACGTTGAATAGTAATCTTTGTATTTGGATTTAAATCAGCTAAAATAGCATCTTTTTGTGCATCATTGAAGGCATATCCAACAAATTTATTTTGTTGAATTTTATAAAGTGGTGGTTGAGCAATATAAATAAATCCATGCTCGATTAATGGTTTGAAATATCTGTAGAAGAAAGTTAATAATAAAGTTCTAATGTGGGCACCATCAACGTCGGCATCTGTCATAATCACAATCTTATGATATCTTAGTTTATTGATATTAAAGTTATCTCCAAGCCCTGTTCCAAGTGCTGTAATTAATGAAAGAATTTCTTCATTTGCAAGCACTTTTTCTTGACGAGATTTTTCCACATTAATAATTTTCCCTCTTAAAGGTAAAATAGCTTGAGTTTTTCTATCTCTTCCCATTTTGGCACTACCACCAGCTGAGTTCCCTTCGACTATATAAAGCTCTGAGATTTCAGCATTTTTTGAAGTACAGTCAGATAATTTACCTGGAAGTCCACCACTTTCAAAAACATTTTTACGTCTAGCGTTTTCTCTTGCTGCATTTGAGGCTAAACGACCTTTTCTAGCTGTTGTAGCAATTTCAATAATTTTCTTAGCTAAGTCAGGGTTTTCATTTAAAAAACGCTCTAAAATAGGACTAAATACTTTATTAACTGCTTGTCTTGCATCTTTTGATCCAAGTTTCCCTTTAGTTTGACCTTCGAATTCAGGATCAGGGTGTTTAATTGAAATAACTGCAGTGACACCTTCAAGTAAATCATCACGAGTAAATTTTTCAGCATCAGTCTTAATAATTCCATGTTCAATTGCATAATTGTTAATAAGTCTCATTAATGAGTCATAGAATCCAGAAACGTGGCTTCCACCTTCGTGAGTTGAGATGTTGTTTGTATATGAAATCACATTACCACGGTATAAGTCAGCAAGATATTGCATTGCTACTTCAACTCCGATAACAACGTCTTCATCTTTATTATTTTTTGCTGTGTATTCACCTTCAGCATAAATTACTGGCGTTACAGGCTTATAACCTTCATTTAACTCATTTACGTAGTCAATAATACCATTGTCATATTGAAATTCCACTTGTGTATTATCACGTAAATCAGTTACTGAAACATAAAGCCCTTTGTTTAAGTGTGCAATTTGTTTAGCATGGTCAATAATTAATTCCTTATCAAAAGGAAGTTCTTCCATAACTAAGTAATCTGGGTGGAATTGAATTTTTGTTCCAGTTTCATTTGTGTTGCATTCACCTATGATGTGAGTTGATTGAATAGTTTTTCCACCATTTGCAAATTCAGCAAAATAGATATTTCCATTTCTCTTAACTCATGCCTTGAATGAATCACTTAAGGCATTTACAACAGAGGCACCAACCCCGTGAAGTCCACCAGAAACTTTATAAGCGTTAGATTCAAACTTACCACCAGCATTTAGTTTTGTTAAAACAACTTCTAGTGCAGAAATTTTAAATCTTTCATGCGTATCAACTGGAATACCACGCCCATTATCTTCAACAATAATAGAGTTATCAGAATTAATTGTAATATCAATTCTAGTAGCAAATCCAGCCATACATTCATCAACTGAGTTATCGACGATTTCTCAAACTAAGTGGTGAAGACCAGATTTTGAAGTAGAACCAATATACATTCCGGGTCTTTTTCTAACGTGTTCAAGTCCTTCTAGAAATTGTATATTACTTGCATTATAGTTATTTTGTTGTTGGTTTTGTTCTGCCATTTTAGCTCCAATTCTAATAAATATTTATATTTATTAGAATTATACCTAAATTTCAACTTTTTCCAAATTTCGCTTATTTTGTCTCTTGAACAAATAAGCCTATATGGTAGATAAAAAAATAGCAAAAATGCTATCTTTTATTTAACATGAAAAACATCATTGATGTTTTCAGCTCAAAATCCTTTTTTCTCACTTTGAGCTTGATTTTGTACCTTAACTATATATTTGTAATATTCTTTTTCAAGCTGCGTTTTTGTGTAAAAAATACTTTTCTTATTTTGATCATCTATATATCAAACACGTGCTAATCCATCTTGCACTTGTCTAACACCAAATTCAGTAGCAAAATCCTTAATTGAATTGGAGAATAAGAAAGTAACCCATCTGCCATAAGGATCAATACCTGTCTTATGGATATAAAATACTCAGTTTTCTTCATTTAAAATTTTAATTAAATTATGTTTAGCTTTTTGAGCGTATTCATTTTCTAAAGGCGCTAATTTGCTATCTTTTTCAGGTTTATTTTTAAATGTTTCAGGTGTATCAATTCCTCTAAAACGTAGGCCTAAAATTTTTCCTAAGTTTTCTTGATGTTTTGCTTCTTTAACAACTAATGGTTCAGATACGCTACTAATGTCTTGGCCATCATTTGGCTGTCCTAAGAAAATATTATAAATAGTATCGCCATCTGCTACACTGTTTTCAAGTAGAACTACATAATCTTTTGGTAAATTCTCTTTCATAAAAAATTTATATTGGTTTATAGCATCATTGTATAGTTGATTAAAATCTTCAGCTGTTTTATTAAGCACAAAATTAAATCTTTTGTCAGCATATTGTTTTTGGATTTCTTGAATAAAATTTTGATATTTTTGCTTACTTGCATCAAGCTTTAAGTCATTATTTAAAATAAAGTTTGATTTTTTAACAATATTATCCAAAGAATGATTAAAGTTCATTCATGCTTCTTTAATTTTAAGATCAAGCGTATTTTCATTTGAAAATACCTTGCTCATAGCTTTAAAGTTAGTTTCCTGTCCTGTGATAAATTCTATAGATTGTGCTTTATTTTGTCCACTATTGTGTGCTAATGCATCAATTTGTTCTACAGAGTGATTAAGATAATCTAATAATGGTTTATATTGAACAATTTCATTATGAGAAAGCAAGTTTGTTCTAGCATATTGAATTGTTTCATTGCTTAGTTGTTTAATTTGATCATTGTTGTTATCTTCTTTACTTGGGGGTATTACAACTGTATCATTATTTGTTTGTGAATGATTGCATTGAGTTGCAACAATAGGCAAGATTCCTAAAGAAACAGCACCAAGTGATAATAGTAATTTCTTAAATTGTTTCATACTTTAATTTTATAGTTTTTCATTAGAAGCAAAAGAAAAAGGCCTAAGCCTTATCTTGTGATCCAAATTCTAAAACTTTTTCTTTAATTACCTTGCACATAGCATCGTAACCAGGTTTATAAAGTTTTCTAGGATCATAATTTTTTCCTTCAAGATCTTTATTTGCAAGAATAAATTCTCTAATTGCTGTGTGGTTAGCAAGTTGAAGTTCTGTATTAACATTAATTTTAGTTACTCCTAGTGAGATTGCTTGAGCAATTTGATCTTTTGGAATTCCACTACCACCATGAAGCACTATTCCAATTCCGGTTTCAGTAGCAAGCTCAGTTAGCACTTCAAAATTAAGTCCTTTTCAATCTTTTGGATAGATTCCATGAATATTTCCAATTCCTGCTGCTAATACTGTAATTCCTTGTCTACTTAGCGCAACAGCTTCTTTTACATTTGCAATTTCACCAGCTCCAATCACACCATCTTCTTCCCCACCAATTGAACCAACTTCGGCTTCAACTGACATATTGCGACTTGCAGCTAGGAACACAAGTTCTTGTGTTAATTCTTTATTTTCTTGAAAAGGTAAATGTGAACCATCAAACATAATAGAAGTGAAAGCTTCTGATTTAATAGCTTCTACACAGCCTTCAAATGATCCGTGGTCTAAATGTAAGGCAACAGGAATTGATATTTTAAAATCTTTTATCATTCCAAGTACCATACCTGAGACAGTTTCAAATCCACCCATGTATTTTAGAGCACCTTCTGAAACTCCTAAAATAACTGGTGATTTTAATTCTTCACATGTAAGTAAGATTGCTTTAGTTCACTCTAAATTATTAATGTTAAAGTGAGGAACAGCATATTTACCTTTTTTTGCTTTTTTAAGCATGTCTTTTGCATTTACTAAAGCCATATTTACCTACTAAAATCCGGTGTTTTTACCTTGTCATTTATCGTTAGCTGTTCTTTGAAATCTCTTATCAACAGTTAAAAGACGATGTAATTCACCCATCTTTGTTTCTCTAACTTTTTCATAAGGTTTTTCTTCAGTAACGAAGCGTTCTTCTCAATCTGATTTTAATTCGTTTTCTACAGTATCAAAGATTTCGAAAAATGTAAATTCTGCTGTAGGATTAGAATTTACTTTATTAATTGCGATTTCTAACATTGTTCTTTTTGACATAATTATCCCCTTAAGTATTTTAATTATACTTGATTATTTTGTTATTACATTGATTTAGGAGCTGAAACACCAATAAGTTTAAGTCCTAATTCTAAAACTATTTGGACAGCTTGAACTAAATAAGCATATGTGCTTTCGTCTTGATGATTTAATAGTTTAGTTTCTGCATAAAAACTATTAAATAATTTAGCTAAGTTAATTAAGTATTGAGTCATTAAGTTAACTTTTGTAGTTGAAATAATAGTTTTGATTAATTCATCAAAGTTATCTAATTCAACTATAACTTTTTTAGCTTTGTCTGTGAATTCAATATTTTTGTTAATTGCATCTAAATTTAGACGTTCTAAAAGTGAAACTGCTCTAGAATGAGCATATTGAACGATAAAGACAGGGTTTTTTGAATCCTGTGAGTTTGCAAAATCAATATCAAAATCAAATTTATTATTGATTTCTCTAGTTAACATCATAAATCTAATAGCATCTGTTGAAGAAACATCCATCAGATCAGCTAATGTCACACTAGTTCCTGCACGTTTAGACATTTTAAATTCTTGACCATCTTTGATTAATCTAACTAATTGAATGGTTAAAATGTTTAAATTATCAGGATTAAATCCTAAATATTGCATAGCTATTTTCATTCTTTGTATATATCCTGAGTGATCAGCACCAAAAATGTTAATTAGGTTTGAACATTTATTAAATTTAATTTGGTGATAAGCAATATCAGGTAGGAAATATGTATAGTCCCCATTTGATTTTACTAATACACGATCTTTATCATCTCCTAAAGCTTCAGTTTTTAAGAATAAAGCCCCATCTTGTAGATATGTAGCATTTTTGAATTTTAAATCTGCTAATGTTTTTTCAATAGCGCCTGATTGTTTGATTGCTTTTTCACTTGAGAAAGTATTAAATGTAACATTAAATTTAGCTAAGTCATCTTTAATTTTTTCAAGCATGATTGCAGTTGCAATAGTAGCAAGTTTTTCACGTTTTGCAGCATCAAGTTCAATAAAGAAATCTCCATATTGATTCTTGATTTGTTGTGCACCTCAAATAATATCACTTCCTCTGTAACAATCTTCTGGCATAGGGTGAGCAATATTGAATAGTTCACAATATCTAACTCAAATTGAATCTGTTAAAACATTGATTTGATTTCCTGCATCATTAACATAATATTCAGCTTCAACATTATATCCTGCATGTCTTAATACTCTAACTAATGAGTCTCCGAATGCAGCACCTCTAGCATGACCCACATGTAAGAAACCTGTTGGGTTAGCTGAAACAAATTCAACATTAAGTTTTTCATCTTTAATATAGTTCCCACCAAAGTTATCTTTTTGTTCAATAACTTGTTCGATAGTTTGGATAAAAGTTTGATCTGCTAAAACAATATTTAAAAATCCAGGGCGAGCTACATCAATTTGCTTAAATAATGAATCTTTAGCTAAGATTTGAGCAATTTTTTCAGCAACTATTAGTGGATTTTTTTCAATTGCATATTGCTTAATAATGAAGGCAACATTAGTTGAAAAATCATATTGTATTTGATCTGTGTTTAAATTTTCAGGTACATTAGGTTGTACAACATTAAAATTTAAATCTTCAATTTGCAATTCAGAATTTAAAAACTTTTCATTTTGCAGTTGTATTAAAGCTTGATTTATTGCAAGCTTCACATTTTGTTTTAATGACATCATACTCCTTAAATATAGGTAAATTAATAATTTTTTATATTATATAAAATTATTAATTTTGTATAGTTTGAAACATTAAAATTTTTATATCTGATATATAGCTTTTTTCAAGTGTAAAAATGTAAATATAATATAATTACATAAATTAAAAAGGAGAATAAATGATTAAAGTTTATACATGTGGACCAACTGTTTATAATGATGTGCATATAGGTAATTTAAGACCTATTTTAACAATGGATCTAATTTTAAAAGCACATAGAGCTCTAGGACACGATTTTAATTTTGTGCATAATATTACAGACATTGATGACAAAATTATTAATAAAGCAATCGAAACAAATCAAAGTGAAAATCAAGTTGCAAGATTTTATGCTGACAAATATTTAGATATTCTAAACAAATTTCATGTTGACACAATTTCTCACTTAGAATATGTCACTGAAAATATAAATTTAATTACTGATTTTATACAAAAATTAATAGACTTAAAAGCTGCATACCAAGACAGTGAAGGAAATGTTTGATTTGATGTGTTAAAATATCAAAATGCCTATGGTACAGTTTCAAACCAAAAAATTGAAAACATGAAATCTGAAGAAAATGAATATAGTAATTTCAAAAAATCTCCATTTGATTTTGCTTTATGAAAGAAAACAAAAGTTGGAATAGTTTATGATTCGCCTTTTGGAAAGGGCAGACCAGGATGACATACTGAGTGTGCTGTGCTTATTTATAAACATTTTAATCAAGAAGGTGTTGATATTCACAGTGGGGGAATGGATTTAACTTTTCCACACCATGAAAACGAAAATATTCAGTTTGTTGCAGCCACTGGAAATGTTATTGCTCAAAATTGACTTAGAACAGGGCAAATTAATTTAAATGGTATGAAAATGTCTAAATCACTTCAAAATGTAATTCTACCAAAAGACTTTTTACAGACTTATAGTCCAGATGTTTTAAAAACTATTTTCCTTCAAAATGGTTTTACTAGTGAAATAAATATTGATGATAATACACTTGAATCAGTAACAGCTTTTATCAACAAAATTAAACGTATTTATTTTAATGCATATTTAGAAAAAGTTGATGAAAATACCTATGACAAAGAGCTATTTGAAATTGCGATGCAAGCAATTGCTAACTTAAGATTCTCTGATTTTAATAAATTAGTCAACGATTTTATCAAGCAAGCAAATAAAACTAAGGAAAGTAAATATTTAGCTACTATAATTAAAATTTTTAATATTTTACAATACGAATTTAATTCAATTGATTTTGAAAAATTTGCTGCTATCTATCACCAATGAAAAGAATTAATTGCAAAAAAAGATTATGCTGCAGCTGATAATTTAAGAGAAATCTTAATGAAGAATAATTTAATATAAGGAATAAAATGAGAAAAGAATTTAATAAAAAATCAAGACCTTTTAATAAAGAACGTCTTGATAACAAAAAACCTATTGAAAAAGGATCTAAAACAAATAATGAAACCTTAATTTGAGGTAAAAATTCTGTTATGGATGCTTTAAATAGCAATCTTAATATTTCAAAAATTTATGTAAACGAAAACTTTAATAATTTTCAAGTTGAAAAACGTAATTTAGCAATTGAATTTGTTTCAAAAGAAGTTTTAGATCAAATGTCTAATTATGCAAATCACCAAGGTTATATAGTAGCAATTAAAAGTGTCAATTATTCAGATGTTGACCAATTAATAAAAAGAAAGCCAAATATCATTTTAGCCTTAGATCATATTGTTGATCCTCAAAATTTAGGTGCAATAATTAGAACTGCTAATGCTGCTGGTATTAAAGATATCTTACTTCCTAAAGACAATGCAGCCGAAGTAAACTCAACTGCATTAAAAGTTTCTTCAGGTGGATTTGTTGGAATGAACTTTTATAAAGTTAATTCATTAAGTGCAGTTTTAACTAAACTTAAAAATAATTCATATTGAGTATATAGCACAACATTACAAGATGGCTCAATTGATTACAGCACTATTTCTTATCCTGAATATACTATTATAGTTATGGGGAATGAAGGTACTGGAGTAAGTAAAAGCGTTTTATCTGTTACGGATCAATTTATTCACATTAATCAATTTGGTACAGTACAATCATTAAATGTATCAGTTGCAACTGGAATTGTACTATTTGGTTATTTAAATTCAAAAAATAAATAAAAAAACACCTACCTTATATAAGGCAGGCTTTTTAAACTCAAATACACTATGTCGATACAAATGGACGGGAAGTATCTTGGATATTATCAAATAATGTATAATAGACATATATGTGTGCAAATGATTTATATCTTTAATATTGTTTATATTAAAGAACATTTCTAAAGGCAAATATTTATTTTGTTAAATATTTGTGAGATAACTTATTTGTTATCTCATTAATATTCTACCATACAACAGACAACAATATTATTTTTTTTAAATTTCCACATTTTTTTGTTTAGTTCCATTTTTTAGAGCTAAATGAGAAAAAAATGTGGAAATTTTTGAAAAATATTTATTTTTTTATTCAGAAAAAATAAATATTTGTTTAATTAGCCAATTTAGTACAATAAAAATATGACAATGAATTTACTTTATATAATAGCAATTATTTTAACTGTTTTACTATTTTATGTGGCTTTTAAAATGTATGGTTATTTCAATTTTATTAAAGCAGGATTTAATATAAATTGAATTCGCCAACAAACTTTTTGAAAATTAGGCTTTAGTAGTGCTTACTTTATAATATTAATTCTTATCTTTATTTTATATGCAACTGGAACTATTCAAATAAAAGTTTGAAATGATAAAGCTTACACTTTACAACTTTTTGATGTACTAGGAGTTTTTGCTCTAATTAGCTATTTTGCATTTGCCTTTTATTTTGTAGCTATCTTATTATCTGCTTTTATTTTATTTAGTAAGAAACCAAGAATTTCAATTACTTGAGAAGATGTGATGAATTTGAATGTTGAATCATTCAATTTAAATATAGATAATACTTATATTAAAAATAGAAGTAGTTATACTATGTTTAAAGATTACATCACAAATTCAATGATGTTTAAAAAATATCCAAAAATATACGCTTCAAAAGTGATTTACTATGCATTAATGTATATATATTCATCTCCAGTTTATGAAAATGCATTTAAAAAACAAGTTGATCTAAATTTAAATCAAAATGAAACAGAAAATGAATTTGATCGCTTGCTAGTAAGTGAACGTCCAATTGCTGAATTATTTAAGGATAATAAGGAATATATCACTTATGTAATTAAGACAGCATACCAAAAAGTTAACAGTTTTTACCCACTTGATGAAAACAGTTTTAAGAACGCAGTAATTAAGGCTTTTAAATAGCCTTTTTTCTTTATTTTTCTCACCTTTTTATAAATTAATATAGTAAAATAAAGCTATGGGTAAAATAGGTTATAAAACAAAACAATCTGCCCAAGAAATCCCCTCATTTCAAAGGTTAAAATATTTAGCCATTCAAGAAGATAAGCAACTTGAAAAAGAAGCGAAATGAATTAATAAGTTTTTTGGATCGGATTTAGTCGAAATAAAACATTTTAACGTCCAAGCTTGTCAAGAATGATGTGATGAGCAATCTTTTATAACCAATAGCAAACCAATAAAACACGTAGAAGAAGAATTAAATAAAATTGAAGTTGAATACTTGAAATTAACAGACTGCTTCATAAATAAATATCCTTTCTATCAAAGTAGTGAAAGAAATAAAATAATTTATGAATTAATAAATTCTCAGCCAAGTAACTCTCAAGTAGGCAGCTTAGAAGCAAAAAGCACAAATACTACTCGAGTTAAGGTGAATAAGCTCGAAATCTAATTTTGTGCATTTTTATTTATTTATTGTAGGAGAAGAAATGAAAGTTAATATTGCAATTGATGGGCCAAGTGGAGCTGGAAAATCTACTATTTCTAAGGAATTAGCAAAACGTTTAGGTTATACATTTATCAACAGTGGAAGTGCATATCGTGCAGTAGCATATAACGCTAATAAGCAAGGAATAGAATCTCATGATACCGAAAAAATAATTCAATCATTAGAACCTGGAATGATTGAATTAAAACCAAATGATGTGACTTTGCTTAGAGGAGTTGACATTTCTCATGATATTAGAGCAGACTATATTTCAAAAATAACACCAACTGTAGCTAAAATTCCTCAAGTTAGAGAATTTGTTGTAGATTTTATTCAACATATGACACTAAAGAGTAAAGGTTATATTATTGATGGTAGAGATACTACTTTCAAAATTATGCCACATGCTGAAGTAAAAATTTTCTTATGAGCTAGTGAAGAAGAACGTGCAAGACGTAGACTGGAACAAAACCAAGCTTTAGGCTACAATACTGATTTCCAAGAAGTGTTATATGAAGTGAAATTAAGAGATGCCCAAGACATGAATAGAGCAATCGACCCTCTTCATAAAACACCAGATGCAATTTATGTTGATTGTACAGAAATGACTTTAGATGAAGTTTTAGATCATATCCTACAAATTATTGATAATAAAATAAAAACCCTACAAGGAGGTAATAATGCGTAATACAGTAGCTATTATAGGAAAGCCAAATGTTGGAAAGAGTACTTTTTTCAATAAACTAATTGGAAGAAAAGTTTCAATCGTTCATGATGAACCCGGAGTTACACGTGATCGTCTTTATGAAAAAATTCATTGAGCAGGAAAAGAATTAAAAATTATTGACACTGGTGGAATTGAAATCGAAAATCGACCTTTCCAAGAGCAAATTCAAATCCAAGCTAAAATTGCTATCGAAGAAGCTGATGTTATTATCTTCTTATTTGATGGAACTAGTGAAATCACAAATGATGATTTATTTATTATGAACATTTTACGTAAAAGTCATAAACCTATTATTGCAGTAGCAAATAAACTTGAAGATAATCAACAATTTGACTACAGCTGATATAAGTTAGGTGTTGAACACATTTTTCCAGTTTCTGCTTTACATGGTGAAGGAATTGGGGATGTACTTAATAGATGCATTGAAGATTTAGACTTTAGCGAAGAAGAAGATGTTGAGACCTTTAATCTAGCTATTATTGGAAAACCAAATGCTGGAAAAAGTTCACTTCTTAACAACTTAGCTAAAGAAGAACGTTCAATTGTTTCTCCAATTGCTGGAACTACAAGAGATTCAGTTAAATCATTAGTTGAAATTGATGGGAAAGTTTATAATGTCATTGATACAGCCGGAATTACTAAAAAATCTAAATTAGTTGAATCTGTTGATCATTATGCTTTAATGAGAGCAATGAATTCATTGGCAGAAGCTGACTTATCATTAATTGTTATTGATGCTACTCAAGAAGAAGTTTCACACTTTGATTCAAGAATTATTGGTTATGCTTTAGAAAATGAAAAACCTATTATTGTAGTTATTAATAAATGAGATCTTGTTGAAAAAGAAACTAACACAATGGCACAATATGAAAAGAAACTTAGAAATAAATTCCACTTTGTACCATGAGTGCCATTTGTGTTTATTTCAGCTAAATATAACCAACGCTTAAATAAATTATATGAAACAATCAATATGGTTAGAACAAATCTTGAAAGAGATATTAAACCATCAATGCTTTCAAACTTAATTATGGAAACTCAACTTATTCAACCTGCTGTTCCATTTAATGGTGGTAGATTAAATATATATTTCGCTCGTCAAGAAAGAGCTAAAATTCCTACATTTACTTTCTTTGTTAATAATAAAAAATACTTACACTTCTCATATCAACGTTACTTAGAAAACCAATTAAGAGCTACGTTTGATTTTAGGGGTTGTCCAATCAAGATGAACTTTAAAAATAAACAAAATGCTATGGAATAAGTTTTATAAGTAACTGAAATAATTATTAATTAAAATCTGGACTAATACAAGTCCAGATTTTTAATATTGAGTATATATGTTATTTCAAATCATCTTTTCTCTCGATATGACTATAAAGTTTAAAATTCAACTGACTAGTGGGAAGAAAAATAAGAAAATAAAAGAAGCCCATAATAACGATTTATTATCAGAACTAACATATGAAGTTAATGAGGCTGTAAAAACTAACATAAGAATAGTAACTATCAAAGTTGCTAAATAAATTGATCCAGAAAACACTCTGAAAATCGTGTCAATTAATCAGAAATTGGCAGTTTGCACAATTATTGAAATTGAAAATCCAGTGGTTATTAAAAAGAGTATTAGATGAATAATGGTAGCAGTTTTTAATTGTTGTAATTTTTTTAGTTTGTTCATAAATCCTCCATTTTGTAATATTATAACAACTTGAGTCTAAAAATAATAAAAAATCAGTCTAAGCTGATTTAATTAAACTGCAATATTTGAAATATTTAGTAAGCTAATTTTATTGCCATTTTCTTTATCTAGAGTAATGAATACACCATTGATTTGAGTGTTATTAGGACTGACCTTGAAACGTTCATGTGCGTTGTAACGCATTTTGTGGTAGACTTCATCAAAATTTGCTCCAATTGCACAATCCATTGGCCCAGTCATTCCAGCATCAGTCACATATGCAGTACCTTTAGGTAAAATACGAGCATCATTAGTTTGTACATGAGTATGTGTACCACAGATTGCGTCTACTTTTCCATCTAGGTATAAGGCAAAAACATTTTTTTCACTTGTGGTTTCAGCGTGGAAATCCACAAAGTGAAAATCAGTTTTTTGCTCAACTTCCAATAATTGATCCATAGCATCAAAGAAGTTATTAGCTTGAGCTTGTTTTCAAGGAGACATCAGTTCATTAAAAGTTATTCCCATAATTGAAGTAACTCTTAAAGTGTGCCCCTTTACCTCAAACACCTTGCTGCCTTGACCTGGATAATCCAAATCGATGTTGTATGGTCTAATAACATTACTGTTATCAATAAAGTTTTCAATATCGCTATTTGCTCAAACATGGTTTCCCATTGTAAAAGCATTAACCCCAGCAAGTGAAAGTCTATCGTAATCGTTTTTATCTAATCCTTTTCTACCAGTTACATTTTCACCTTGTGCAATAGTGAAATCAACTGAAAAATCTTTGATTAGGGTAGGTAGAAATTTTTCTACAGTTTTCACACCTGGTTCTCCAAAAATATCTCCTAAAAATAAGATATTAATTGATTGATTTTTCATATCGTTCTTATTATAACAGCATTATTTAAACTAGTAACAGAATTTCTCTTTTGTCTTAAAAATATAATAAAAACAGCAATTTGACTTGCTGTTAAATATTATTTATCTTTCTTTTTGTCTTCTTCTAGATGTTTATTAATTTTTTCCATTAAGGCATTTATTGTTGCAGTAGCTGATTCTTCTAAAATACGCACTTGTTCTAATGTCTTAGTTTCAGTTTGCACTCTTTCTTTTGAAAAGATCATTTCACCAGCTTTATAATCCTGGTCAAAATATTTTAAGTTAAAGGCAACTTTTTCAGGATTTGCTACATCAATATGGTAAATGCGAGGTGAATCAGTTGAAACTGCATATGATTTAACTTCATCAATAAAACTACGCTCTAAAACATCTCTAACTATTAAAGTAGTTTCATCATTATTGATTTCAGCAATTGTATCAATGGTAAATTTCTTAGTATCCTTAAAAACAGGCTTTCCTTTAATGTTTTTAGGAACATAAGGTAATTTATCAGCTTTTATTTTAACAATTTGGCCATTATTTGAAGCTAAAGCAAGTAGTCCATCACTTGGAATAGTGGTAAAAGCTTGCACTTTATCATTAAGTGAAAGATAAACTCCTTTATTTCCTTTTGCTTTTGGTCCATATTGAGCTAAATCTGTTTCGCTATATCTTGATACACAACCATTTTCAGTCACAATAACTACATCACGTGAGCCATTGCAAATAGTTGCATTAAGTAATTTATCTCCTTTTTCTAATGCAATAGCTGTATAAGAACGATTGATTCTTGAGACAGAAAAGTCTTGTAGCAAGGTCTTTTTGAAATATCCATTCTTTGTTCCTAGCGCTACATAAATTAAAGAATCTCAATTATTAATTTCAAAAACTGACACCACTTCGTCTGCAAGTAAGAAATCAGCAAAATTAGATAAGTGTAAACCTAAGTCTTTTCATTTAGATTCTTGAATCTTATATGCAGGAATAATCATATAGTTTCCTAAAGCTGTGAAGATTAATAAGTTATTAATTGAGTTAACTTTACCAAAGAAAATTAAATTGTCATCATCTTTTAAGTTATATGTTTCAAAGTTATTTGAATCGACAACTCTTTGTGAAAGACGCTTAATATAACCTCCACGTGAAAGACCAATATTAATCATTTCTTCTTTAATAAGATCTGTTTCATTATAACTAAAGTCAAATTCTTCTTCAACAATTTCAGTTTTTCTAGGTTTAGCAAAAAGTAATTTTAGCTGACTTAATTGATCTATAATAAAATCATTAAATTTACTTTCATCACTAAGTAATAGGTTTATACGTTTAATTTCAGATACTAATTCAGCCTTTTCTTTTAAGTAAGCTTCTTTATCTGTTTTACTTAATCTGTAAAGTCTTAATTCAGCAATTGCTGTTGCTTGGTTTTTAGTGAATCCGAAAAAGTTAATTAAGTTTTCAATTACTCCGGCTTTTGATCCTTCACTTTTACGAATAACTTCAATAACTTTGTCTGTAATTTCTGAAACTTTTATAAACCCTTCCACAAGTTCTAAACGTAATTTGTATTTTTCTAAATCATAAACTAAAGTTTTAGTTTTGATGTCTTTAACGTGCAAGATGTAATTATCAATTAATTGGATAATTCCAAGTGTGCGTGGAGAATTTTGCACAATGCAAGTATTATTGTATGAATATGTAACTTGTAAATCAGTTTTTTGGAATAAGTAAGTTAAAATACTTTTTTCACTAGCATTAGCATCTAAAGTAATTAAAATATTAATTCCTTCACGATCTGATTGATCTTTAATTTCTAAAATACCATCAACATCTTTATTGTTAATAATATTATCAATATCGTAAACTAATTTTGATTTAACTACACCATAGGGGATTTCGGTAATTTCAATATATTTATATTTGTCTTTTGAATAAATATTATATTTGGCAAATAATCTAATTTTATCTTTTTGATTTCTTCCAGTATCAAAAGCTTCTAAAATCCCTTTAGTCCCACGAATAATACCACCAGTTGGAAAGTCTGGACCCTTAATAAATCTAACAATATCATAGAAATTAGCATGTGGATTTAGAATGCGATAAATAGTTGCATCAATAATTTCGCCTAAATTATGTGGTGGCATATCTGTTGCCATCCCAATTGCTATCCCCATTGATCCATTAACTAATAAGTTTGGAAATATTGAAGGCAAGACAGTTGGTTCTACTTCTGAATCATCAAAGTTAGGGGCAAATTTAACAGTATCTTTTTTAATATCGCCAATAATAAATTCTGAAATCTTAGATAATCTTACTTCTGTATAACGCATAGCAGCAGCTGGATCGTTGTCAATTGAACCAACATTTCCATGCATATCTAAAAGTGGAAGATTCATTTTTCATCATTGAGACATATTAACCATAGCTTCATAGACTGATGAATCACCATGTGGGTGATATTTACCAATAACATCACCAACTACTCTGGCAGATTTTTTATATTGTTTATCACTAAAAAGACCTAATCCATACATTGCATATAAAATACGACGTTGTACAGGTTTTAAACCATCTCTAACATCAGGTAAGGCTCTTTGCTGAATAACATATTTTGAATATCTTCCGAAACGATCGGCCATAATCCGATCAAGTGTTTCATTAATAATTTTTTCAGTTACTAGTGCTTCTTTTTCTTTTTTCATTTTATCCCCCTATTTTAGTAGTTACCTTTTAATTATAATTTATTTTATTAACATAGTAATAATTAGATTACTATTTAAAAAATAATTTTGATTTTTGCATTGTTGATAAAAAAGAATAAAAAGCAACTAGCTTACATCAATATTTTTTTACCCTTTTTTGAATTCAAAATCTGAATTTTGAATTCAGCAAAACATGAATTATTTGTTACAATTTGATAAGAATCTTATTTTTTATTACTATTTAAGTTGCTTAATAAGTGCTAAAAATATTTTTAAAATTTCAACTTTTATAGTAAAATAAATTCATAATTATTAATAATTAAATGAAAAGGATTAACATGCGTAAAGTAGTTAGATTAAAAAACAAATTACGTGCTGAAGCTCGTGAAAGAAAATTAGCTAAAGAACAAAAGAAAGCTGCTAGAAAAGCTGCTGAAGCTGAAGCTAAATAATAAGTCCATTGGACTTTTTTTATTTATGTTTCATAAAATGTGGAAAATTACTTTTATCCCTATTATTTAGGAATAGAAGTAATTTTTAGAATAATTTTTATTTATTTATATTAGCAATTTTTTTATTTGTTTATAATATAAAACATAGTAAGGAGCAAAATGAGTTACAAGACGTTATATAGAAAATATAGACCTAATACTTTTGAACAAGTTGTCGGCCAAGAACACATCGTTAAAACGCTGCAAAACATTATTCTTTCTGGCAAAGTTGGACATGCTTATTTATTCTGTGGTCCAAAAGGAACTGGAAAAACATCTGTAGCTAAGATTTTTGCTAATGTATTAAACTGTTCGCATAATAATAACAGTGCAATTTCTTGTCAAAATTGCTTATCACATTTCAATGACAGTTTAGATATTATTGAAATGGATGCTGCTTCAAATAATGGAGTAGATGAAATTAGAGATCTTAAAGAAAAAATTGAACAAGCACCAATTAATAGCAAATACAAAATTTATATTATTGATGAGGTGCATATGTTGACCAAAAGTGCCTTTAATGCACTTTTAAAAACTCTTGAAGAACCTCCAGTTCATTCGATTTTTATTCTGGCAACAACTGATGTACAAAAAGTTCCATTAACAATCCGCTCAAGGGTTCAAGCATTTAATTTTAACAGAATGAGTGATAAGGACATCATTCAACACCTAGCTCATGTTTTAAATTTAGAAGGTGCACAATATGAACCAGAAGCTCTTCGCATTATAGCTCGTTTATCAAGTGGTGGGATGCGTGATGCATTATCAATTGCTGATCAAGCTGCTTCTTTTAATGGTGGAAATATCACAGCTGATAGTTTATATGCTAACTTTGGTATTTTATCTACAAGCGAAACTATAGGGTTAATGAACTTAATATTAAATGCTAATGCTTATGAATTAATCAAAAAACTCAATGAATTAGAACAAAAAGGGATTGATCCAAGCCAACTAGTTTTATCTTTATTAAATCTTAATAAAGAAAAGCTGTTATATTTAAAAACTAAATCTAGTGATTTATTAGCTATTTATACTACAGCTGAATTAGAACAAGTTGCAACTTCAATTCATAATTGTTTTATTTTGGCTGATACTTTCTATGATATGTTTGTTAAGGTTCAAAGAAGTCCTTTCCCATTTGAAATTATTGAATTAGGTTTATTAAAGGCTTTACAAGAATTTGAAACAGCTGTTGCTCCATCTGCAACTGTCCAAGTCGAAATTAAGAAACAAGTTGAACCTGAGCCAAAAGTACAAATCAAAGAAGAAATAATATTGCCTTCTGAAGAAACCGAAGAAGAACCTGAGGTATTTATTAATTTAACTCCAGAAATTGAAGAAGAACCTCAAATTCAAAAACCTTCTGAGCAAGAGCTAAATATTCAACATCATACTACAGAAAGTGTTTTAAATTTAGTTTCTGAAAACTTTAAATTTGATATTGGCCCAAGTGTTGACATTGATTTAGTTTCTTCTAATTTAGATGATAATTTAATTGAAAGTAATGCAAGTGATGAATTACAAAATGTAGTTGATCAAAAAGTTCATGACTTTTTAAATGCTCCAGTGCAAGATTCTTTCTTAGCAAATAAGCTAATCAAAGAAGACGATGATACTTATAATCAAATTGACTTGTCATTTTCAAATGCTATTGAGCAAAATAACAAAACTCAAGCAATGGTAAATGAAATGTTAAGTAAAACTCAAGAATTCTTGCTTAATAATAATGATCAAGAAGGGGACATTAAAGATGTCGATTCTGAAATAATTAATGATCAAATAAATACTGGAGAGAAAGAAAATCTTATTTCTACAAGAGAGATAGACATAAACAAAATTCAAGATTTCACTAGTTTAGAATATAATAAAGAAACACCAATCGCCAAGAAAATTCCATACGAGGAATTCTTGAAGAAACGTGGAATTGAAGAATATGTTAATGATGCAAGATGAATTCAAATGAATGCTGAACATAACTTGACATCTATATTTAAAAGTGCACTGTCAAATATAGATTCAGTCTTGCTATCTAAACCAGAATTTAAAGAACAAGTAGCTCTATTTAAGCAACTTGTAATAATGTTTGGTTCAGATCGTTTTATAGTAGTAACATCTAATGACCAGGCTGCATTAGACCAAGTCGCTAAAAAAGGTGATAGTCAATGGCTACAAAGCTTTATTACCTACCTTTTTGGTGAGCCATATAAATATATCTACCCCATTTCACATGCTCGTGTGCAAGAAATTAAACAATATATTAGTAGTCACAATAAAGATGATTTACCACCAATTGTCGAGCCAGAATTTCTTGAAGAAATAGTGGCTGAGAACAATGATGATTGATTTATCAATCGTGCCAACTTATTTAGATAAAAATTAGGAGTATCTTATGAACATGTCACCAGACTTTTTAAGAAGAATTAAAACAATGCAAAAAGAACTTGAAGCTAAACAAAAAGAGCTTGAAGAAAAAGAATTTACTATCGAAAAACAAGGAATTAAACTAGTAATGAAAGGTGATTACTCAATCGTATCACTTGAATTAGATGAATTATTAGTTGATCCTGAAGATAAAGAATTATTACAAGATTTACTTGTAGTTGCTTTTAACGAAGGAATTGATTTAATTAAAGAAGAAACTGAAAAACTAGCTCCAGCAATGCCAGGAATGCCTTTTTAGTTAGCTAATTATGTTTTATACTGATGATATAAATACATTTATAGCTAAGGCTAAAAAAATTCCAGGTATCAGCAAAAAACAAGCTGAGAAAATTGTGTACTGGATACTAGAGTCAGAACAAAATGATGTTTTTGAGTTAAGTAAATTAATTCAAGATATAAAAAATGGAACAAAATTCTGCCCAATTTGCAGTAGTTTAATGCAAGAGGATAATTGTTCAATCTGTCATGATCCAAATCGAAATAATTCTTTATTGGTGATTGAGAATTTACAAGCTATGCAAAAGATTGAAGATGCAGGATTTTACCACGGAAAATACTATATCTTGCCTTTCTTAATTGAGAAAGAAAAAGATGTTGTAAAGTACCAAAAAGAAATTAAAGAGTTTGTTAAATATGCAAGCTCTTTTGATGAAATTATTTTAGCGATTTCACCAACATTAAAGGGTGAAATAACTAATCAAATATTAAAAATTGAATTAAGCAAGGACAAATTAAATGTTACTAAATTAGCCATCGGATTACCACTTGGTGCTTCCCTTGATTATATGGATGAAATAACAATTAAATTTGCACTAAATAATAGACAAAAATAGAGGAGTTGCTATGTTTATATCTTTTGAAGGACTTGATGGGTCAGGTAAAACAACAATCACACAAAAGCTAGTAGTTGAATTAGCTAAAATGCATCCTGAAATTAGTGTGCTTTGAACAAGAGAGCCAGGTGGAAGAGGAATTAGAGAAGCTGAAAAAATAAGAGAAATTATTTTAGATAAAGCTTCTGAGCTTTCACCAGTGGCAGAAGCCTTACTATATACAACTAGTCGTAGAATTCACTTAGAAAAGGTTATTTGACCAGCCTTAGAACAAGGACAAGTTGTAGTTTGTGATAGATACGTTGATAGCTTTTATGCATACCAAGGATATGCTAGAGAACTTGGAATCGAATTTGTTAAAGCTATTACAAATATTGTGATTAACCACACAATGCCAGATATTACAGTATTTTTAAATCTTACACCAGAGCAATCTAAAGAAAGAAGAGAAAGCACTAGACTAGTTGAAGATAGAATGGAACAAGAAAAGTTAGAATTTCATAATTTAGTGTACAAAGGATACTTATCACTAATTAATGAGGATCCAAATCGTTTCATGGTTATTGATGCTACTCAAACAGAAGAAGAAGTTCTTCAAGATATAATTAATAAACTTCACCAACACCCTAAATTCATTGCTTATCTAGAAAAGCATGCTGCAAAATAAAATACTTGAAAATATAAATGATTTAGCTTTAAATGGGAAGTTAAGTCATTTATTTTTATTACAAGGTGAAGAAAATTATCAATTTGATCAAGATTTAATTAATTTTATTAATGCTATTAACAATACCAATCAAGTTACTTCATTAGAATATTTAACTCCAAACGTAATGCTACTAGATGGTAGTGAAGAAAGTATTAAAAAAGATGAATTCGACAATGCTTTTTATGCTTTATCATTTGGAAGTACAACCAAGCAGTTATATAAATATTCAATTCTAGTTATTAAAAATATCGAAAATACTTCTTTAAATGGGTTAAATTCCATTTTAAAATCAATAGAAGAACCTAGTGAAGACTTAATTATTGTTTTAACCACAAATAATATTAATGCATTACTGGATACAATTATTTCACGGGCACAAGTTTTAAGAGTTGAAAGCTTGAGCTATCAAGAAATTTTGGCTACTTGACCTAGCGAACTAGTACAAAAACCTATATCTTTATTATTAGCATATTTATTTAGAAATCCTAATTTAAGTGAAGAAAGTGATTTTTTCCAAGCTGCTGAAGTCGAAATTCAAATGTTAATAAATGCAATTAAACAATCATTAAAACAACCAGAAGCATTGTTTATTTATTTAGATGGTGTGCTAAATAAAGAAGATTTATTAATGAGTAAATTTATTTTATTTACCTTAAAGGCAATGCTTTTAGGTAAAATGCGTTTTTTACCACAAGGAAATGAACTAACAGCTGAATTAAGGGATTTACGTAATAATTGATATAATCATTGTAATAACATTTTGAGCTTTGTGCTAGATATTGATGAATTTATTAATAAGATTAATCGTCAAGCTATCTTTGACTTGCAAAAGCAAATTATGCTAAATAAATTAATGGAGTATTATGGCTAAATTATATATAGTTGGAACACCAATTGGAAACTTAGAAGATATTACTTTAAGAGCTTTACGTATCTTAAATCAAGTAGAATATATTGCTTGTGAAGATACAAGGGTAACGCATAAGCTACTTGAAAAGTATGAAATCAAAAATAAAAAGTTATTAACTTATAATAACTTCACTGAAAAGAGCTCTTCAAAAGGATTATTAGAACTTATTAGAAATGGAAATGACATCGCTCTAGTTTCGGATGCTGGAATGCCTGTGGTTTCTGATCCTGGTTTTGAAGTAATAGCACAAGCAAAAGAAGCAAATATTGAAGTTGAAATTATCCCAGGAGTAAATGCTGCTATTACAGCTTTTGTTGGTTCTAATTTTTCAAATGAATTTACTTTTTTAGGATTTATTAAAGATAAAAGTCAGCAGCGGATTAATCAGCTTTCAACACTGGAAATTGGTACTTATATCTTTTATGTTTCACCACATAAATTATTAGCCACTTTGCAAGATATTGCAACAGTATTTCAAGGCAAAGAAAGAGTTTGTTTAGCTAAAGAATTAACCAAAATGTATGAGCAATGATTTTTTGGAACAGGTCAAGAATTATATGAACAATTTGCTGCATTAGATAGTATTAAAGGTGAATTTACTATGGTTCTTAATATTCCAAAATTAAAACGTGTCAAAGTAAATAAATATAAAAAAGACTAGTAGCTAGCTACTAGTTTTTTATAAAATATTTGAAATTTGTAGTTGAAGCAAAAGAATTATTCTTCTTCAATCACATCAGCATCTTGAATATTAGGTATTTCTTTCATTTTGTGCTCAATTTGAGCTACATCAGTATCATCTTTAATTCCTGATTTTTCATATTCTTTAAGTAGACTAAAGTTTTCAAATTTCTTTGTGAAACGTTTAAATCTACCTTGCAATTCGTTTTCAACAAGATCACGTAAGTTTTTAGTACTATTTTCTAAATTATCAATTTGTTTTAACATCTTATCGATGCTTTCATCAATTAAACGCACATGGAAGTCTTTTAATTCCTTTTTAAATTCTTCGAATTTTTGAAGTAAGACACTTTTAGCTTCAAGATTAATGTCTAAACGATTAAGTCTGCTTTTTTCAATAAATAAACGTTGAAAAATTCTAATCATTTGTGGCAAGGCTTCAAAACGCATTTGAATTAAGTCTTTATATTCAATAATATTTTTAACTAAATAGCTTTCATTTGGTTCTAAAGTAGTAACTAGGAACCCAACGTCAGCTTTATAATTTTTACGATCATTATCTAATTTCTTATAAAAACTAGAATTCTTTTGTTTTCCATCTTCACTTGCTTGATCTTTAGCTTCAATTATAATTTTTCCAATTACTTGTTCAGATTTATCAAAATCAGGATTGAAAAATTCGATTAAGAAATCAGGCTTAGTTCCTTCATCTTTTGCTATCGTATCTTTTCCTTCTTTATTTTTTGATAATGTTGTTTTTGAAAATCTAATATTTTTATCAAAACCAAAGTTTTCATTTAATGAATCCATAATTGATTTTTCGAAATCTTCTCCAAGCTCTTTTGTTGAACGCATATATTTTGCTTGTGTAAGCTTATTATTTTCTTCTTTAAATTTAACAACTTCTGCTTCTAGAGTAGAAATCTTTTCATTTAACTCAGTAATTTTTTGACCAAAAACAGCCTCATCTTTATCTTTTTGTAATTCTTGTCCTTCTGATAAAATTTCTTTTCTTTTCATCTCAAAATTCTTATCAAATTGTTCTTTTAATTCTTTTTCTAAAGCAAGTTTTTGGTTTTCAAGTTCAGTCTTAAATTGATCCTGAAAATTTGATAGTTCAACTTTGTAACCATTTATTTCATTATCTTTTTTCAAAATTTCTTTTGAATATTCTTGGTTAGCATCTTTTGCTTCATTTTCTAAAATATTAATTTTTTCTTTTAATTGAGACATTTCATCACGTAGTTGTTCTTTAACTTTATTGGCTTCGTTTTCTTTGTGTACATTAATATTTTGCTGTAACTGAGCTAATTCAATTTTTTTAGACTCTAGTAATGTTTGAATATTAAATAATTCATTTTTATAGTAATCTTCTTTTTCTCTTATTAGTTTTTGAACTTTTGGTTTATTTTCTAAATCACTTTCATAATCTTTAATCATTTCTTCCTTAATTTTAGTTATAAAAGTGGTGTTTTTTTCCTTGTACTTTTCAAATAAGATTGAAACGTTATTAGAATCTAAATCAAGAAGGGAAATATAATCCCCTATTTTTGCTTCGTTTAAAAGTTCGATTTCTAAATTTTCGAAATCTTTTATTTTAATATTTATTTTTTTACTCATTTATTGCCTCCCGTTATTTGTTTATAATTTAATTTTATCAAATCATAATTTAATGAATAATAAAAGTCGCTTTATCTGCGACTATTTTATTTTGAAATTAAGTTTGCAAACTTGAGCAAGTGCCTCTTCCCCATAAGTAAGAGCAAAGTCTTGAACTTGCTGTTTAACTTGTTTGCTTGCCCCTAGCAAGAAATGAAAATTTCAATTTTTTTCTTGTTCTTGCATATACTCTAATAATTTGTAACGAGCAATAATTGATGCACAAGCAACTGCTAAATGCACATCTTCAGCTTTTTCGATTAGTAAAGTTGGCAAGTCGTATTCAAATAAGTTTGCTCAATTATTTGCAAAAACTTTATTGTGATATTTAAGAATTGAATTTGTAGTTGAATATTTATCAATAATAATTGCATTAGCTTTTGTAGATCCTGCATGATATTGATGCAAGTTTGATAATGCACAAGCATGTGTAAAAAATTTAAGCTCATTATTGTTTAAATTCTTGCTTAATTTATTAAATCCAGCTTGAGACAAAATATAGGCTGAATATGGTAAAAACTCCATTAATTTAGGTGCCAAATCTTTGATTCTAGCATCAGTTAATTTTTTAGAATCCTTAACACCTAAATCTAAAACAAATTTTTTTAAACGATTTGGCAAATATACAGCACATGCTACTAATGGAGTGAAGTAATCACCAACACCGGTCTCATCGACACCAATAACTTCATGTGTTTCTAATTCAAATAACTTAATATCATCAATAAATTTCATGATTATTCTTCCTCAACAGCTTGAACTTTTCTTTTTCTAGCGTTTGATTTTTCAATTTCAGCTTTAGGGTTGTCTAAGAATTTGTGAATGTATTCACCAACTCCACCTTCTTTGTTTGTTTTTGTCATTTTGATTGAAGCATATTTTTTAACATCTTTAGATGCATTTGCCATTGCTACCGAAACGTTAGCAATTTTAAACATAGGCACATCGTTAAAACCATCTCCTAAAGCGATTGTGTTTTCAATTTTAATGTCATAGTAACGGATTAATAAACTTAATGCTTTACCTTTGTTAGCTTGTGTATTTGTAATATCAAATACTGGTGTAAGTCCTTCACCTTTTGATCAGTATGAGAATTCTGCTAAATCTCCATAACGAGTTTTTAAATATCTTCTTAAGAATTCAACATCTGTTGTAGCTTTAACATCAAAGATTACACCTGTTGGCATTAAAGGTAATTTGTGGTAGTCTAATCCGATTTGTAATTTTGAACTTGTTTTAAATCCAAACACTTTTTCTAGTTCTTCATCACGGTGATCAAGTTGAACTCAGTCTGGTCCTTCGATTGCTAAGTTAGTAAGTTCTTTTTGTACTAATGGATCTCCAATAATGTATAAAGCTTCATTTAAGTTTAAGTATTTGATGTAAGGGATAAATTCTTGATTATAAGGGTGGTGAATGTGTGCACCATTAAAGTTTGAAACAATTGTATTTAAACCTAAAGTATCATAGATAAACTTTGTACTTCTTCAAGGTCTTCCTGTAAGAATACATACAACGTGTCCTTCTTCTGTAGCTCTTTTAATAGCTGAAACTGTTCTATCGTGGATAGCACCTGTTGCACTAGATTGTAGTGTAGTACCATCTAAATCGATAGCGAATAAGTATCTTTCTTTTTGTTCCATATTAATAATATCCTTTCGAAATATAATTATTTGTATAACTTGAATAAAAATGGTTTAGGCCATTTTCTGCTAATTGTTATACAATTATAAACATTTTTTTAAAAAACAGAAAAATCCTAAATAATTTCCACATTTTGTTCCACATTTACTTTTTTAGCTTATTTTTACATATTTTTAAACTGTAAAGAAAAGTATTTTTCTTCCTAAAAAATTAAATGTTTATAATTAAATAGCTATTTTAGATTGCTTATAATGATGCGTTTAAGATAAAAAATGATGTTTATAACTATATGTATACAGTAAAAAAAGTAATTAGCATTTCATAACTGGCATATTTTAATATAAAATATAAGCGATAAAAATTAGAGGTGAAAAATGATCAAATATAAAAGAATCTTAATAAAACTTTCTGGAGAAGGTTTTGCAAATAAAGAAAAACATTTAGCAATTGATTATGATTTAGTATCAAAGATTGCTCATCAATTAAAAGAGGTTGTATCTCAAGGAGTTGAGGTATCAATCGTTATTGGTGGAGGTAACTTCTGAAGAGGTGCTTCTGCTGAAAAGAATGGAATCAACAGAAATAGAGCTGACTACATTGGTATGCTTGCAACTATCATGAATGGTCTTGCATTAGGAAGTGGTTTTGAACAAGTTGGATTAAAAGCTAGAGTGCAAAGTTCACTTAACATCGACCAAAGAGTTGCTGAAAACTATGTAAATGAAAAAACTTTAAAATACTTAGAACAAGGTGAAGTTGTAATTTTTGTTGGTGGTACAGGAAGACCATTTTTCACAACCGATACAGCTGCTACACTATATGCTTCTGAAATCGGAGCTCAAGTTATTTTAATGGGAAAAAATGGAACTGATGGAGTTTATGATTCAGATCCTAAAAAGAACCCAAATGCAAAACGTTATGACACTGTAACTTATGATGAAATTCTTGAAAAGAAATTACAAGTTATGGACTTAACAGCCACAAGTATGGCAAGAGACAATAATATTAATTTAATTGTGTTTAACTTACTTGAAGAAAATTCAATAGTAAGAGCACTAGAAGGTACAATTACTCATACGGAGGTAACAAAATAATGGAACTAGAAATGTACTTAATGGAACTTGAAGAAAAGTGTGATAAAGCTATTTCTCACTATCGTTTCGAATTATCTAAAATTTCAACAGGAAGAGCTAACCCTCAAATTATTAAAGGAGTTAGAGTTAACTACTATGACACTTTAACACCACTTGAAGAATTAGCAAACATTAGTGTGCCTGAGCCACAACAATTATTAATTAAACCTTACGACATTACTTCTGTAAGAGAAATTAATAAAGCTTTAGAAAAAGCAAATTTAGGAATTTTACCAGTCGATGAAGGAAGTCAAATTAGACTTACATTCCCAGCTTTAACAACTGAAAGACGTAAGGAAATGACTAAATCACTTGCTAAATTAACAGAAACTGCTAAAGTTGGTGTACGTAATGCACGTCAAGACATTAATAAAGCAATTAAGGCTGATGAAGAATTATCAGAAGATCTTCAAAAGAGCTATTTAGACGCAATTCAAAAAGAAGTTGATAAAGAGATTGCTAAAATTGATGTAATTACAAAAGAAAAGCAAGATGAATTAATGAACAAATAATTAAAAACCAGAGTTTCTTCTGGTTTTTTTATAAAAAATATTTTTGCATTATATTATTGCAGTAAGTGAAAAAAGAGAAATATAAATCATGAATAGTTATAGATTATTAGCATCAATATTTAGAAAATTAAAAATAATAAAGATTTGGAAAATGAGCAAAAAAGGTGTTGATTTTCTCAATAAAGGATTAACTGAAGCACCTTATGTTTGTTTTATTTTGCCAAATACTTTTAAAAGACATTAACACAAAATAAAATAGATCATGAAGCTGAACTAATTTATGAATTAGATTTAGATATTAATAGCTTTTAGTCAGGAATTGAGAATATGATGTAAATTGCGTGTTTCAAATTTGAGCAAATAAAAAAGCACATCATTATTTAAATAATTTAAGAAAAACAGAAAGTGATATAAGAAAATCTCCAGATTTTACAACTTTTATTTATAATAATACAAATAAAACACTAAAGTATTTTGATAAGAAAAAATATAAATGAGATTTTGCTATTGTAAGACTAGGTTTTTATAATTATAATGAGTTTATTTTCGATGAAAAAGACTTAAAAAGAATAGACAATATTTGTTTGTTAAATTAGAAAAACCAGAGTTTATAAAAAAATTTAATTTAATTGATTTTAATAAAATAATCAAAAACAAGACATCAATACCGGGCTTTTCATTATCTGATTTAATAAAGGAATATAACACTATTAAATATAGCGTAACTTTAATAGATGAGATGATTGAAGAACATGATAAGTTAAATAAGAAATAGTTTTGCTATTAATCTATAAGTACTTTCAGCTTTTTTATTATAATTTTAATGAAACTGTATTTAAAAAATTAACTTTTCATATGCATAAATTTGTGACTTCTTCTTTTCTTATACAAATAAATTAGTTTAAATTCATAAATAAAGTATTTACAAATATAAATACTTTTAAAACGAAAAGAAACATCATCATGAATTTCTTGCGCATATGACAATGCTTACTGGAGACAAAATGAATAAAGAAAATAGATTACTTAGAAAACATAAAATTTGAATTATATTATGAACAATAGTATTTAGTATAGTAGTATTGGGAGCAACAATTTCTTATTTAGTTTTATCTGTTGTGTATATAAAACAAAGTTATTCAATAGCTATTGCTTCAATATTATTAATTGTTAGTTTATTCGCAATTTATCAAGCAATGCGCGAAATAACATGAGGATTCCAGTTTTTCTACAAAGATTGTCGGAAGATTGAAAACTATCCCTTTTCTATTGAAACAAACAAAAAATGGATTAATTTTTTTAAGCACTTTTATATGAATAGATGGGATTGAATGAAAAAACAATATTCCAAGAAAAGATCTTAATCTTTTAAACTAGGATATAACTATATAAAGTCGACAATTTCTTGTCGACTTTTTTATAAATAAGAAATATAACTTATTAAAGTGAAACAAAAATACATTAATTATTAAAATGGTGAAGTTAAAAATTAAAAAATATATAAGAGCTACTATAATATAACCCATAAATTTAAGGAAATTACTTTTTATTATTCTAATTTTAAAATGCAAAAACACATTCATAATGAATGTGCTTTTAATATTAATTGTTAGAAATGATTAGTTGGCAAGTCAAAAGAAGTTTTTGAATATAAATAATTTCCTATATTAGAATGTAAACAAAAATATTATTTCAAGAAGAAAACTGATATTTTTATGTATAGCTAAAAATAAGAAAATAGATTATATAGCACTTAACCAAATACAAGTCCTTGCTATAACTAATTTTAAAAATGCAGACATTTCTTATTGATCTAATTGTTTTTCATACTTCAGTAAGTTTTTAATAGCCTTATTTAAAGCATCATAAGCTGCAGAACGTGTTGTAGCTAGTATTTCAGCAACTTCAGCATATGATAAATCTTGTTCATAATATAAACGAAAAACTTGTTGTTGATTTTGGGTAAGTAATTTACCATATTTATCAAATAAAGCTGTATATCTTTCGATATTTTCTATTGATTTATTATTCATGAATTAAATCCTTAGTCATTTCGTAAATAAACATTTCAAGATCAAATTCTTGTAAGTCATCTAGTCCTTCACCTAAACCGACATATTTTACATCAATATCATATTCATCTTTGATTGAAAGAACAATCCCACCTTTAGAAGTACCATCCATTTTGGTTAAAATAATTCCAGTTAAGTTAGCAATATCTTTAAAGTGTTTTGCTTGTGATAAACCATTTTGCCCTGTAGTTGCATCAAGTACTAATAATGATTCATGAGGTGCTGAAGGTTCAAATTTATGAATTACACCAATCATTTTTTCTAGTTCTTTCATTAAATTAACTTTATTTTGTAATCTACCAGCTGTATCAATTATCAGTAAATCATAATGTTCACTTGTAGCCTTATCCATAGCTTTATAAACCACACTAGAAGGATCGGCACCTTCTTTATCTGGTTTAACTATACTTGCACCAATACGTTGAGCTCAAACCCCAAGCTGATTAACAGCACCAGCTCTAAATGTATCAGCAGCTGCAATTAAAACCTTTTTACCTTCTTTGATATATTTATTAGCTATTTTAGCAATTGAAGTTGTTTTTCCTGAACCATTAACTCCAACAAAAATAAAGACATTTAATCTACCATCTTCATAATTTAAATTAGTATTAACAATAGAGTTATTAGCATAAATTGAAAACATCATATCAGCAACTAATTCTCCAATAAGCTTTGGATCATCAATGTTATTAGTCTTGATTTCTTGTTTAATTTTTTCGATCATAACATCAACTAAAGAAGCATTAATATCTGACATAATTAATAATTCTTCAAAATCATCAAAGAAATCTTCATCAATCTTGACATGTTTATTTTGAATTTCTAGAAGTTTCTTTCCGAATGAAGAAGCTGAATTAAGCCCTGTTTCATATTTTTTAAATTTTTCAGAAGCTAATATTTCTTTAGTTTCTTTTTCATCTAGTTCTTTATTAATTGTTTCTACATCTTTTTTCTTTGTAAAAACTTTTTCTTTTAATTTAGTAAAAAATCCCATATATGTATTTTACTAATTAAATCAAAAATGGTGCATGATTTTTTCAAAATACACCCCTTCTTTCGTTTCAAAAGACAATTAGTGTTTTGCAAGAAAAAAGATTTTCTAGTTTCTTATTTATTTCTTTTATTTTTTATATTATAATATTTACATTAAGCCCGAGTGGTGAAATTGGCAGACACGCTAGACTAAGGATCTAGTGGAGCAATCCGTGCAGGTTCAAATCCTGTCTTGGGCACCAGAATATGCGTTTAGCGCATTTTTTTTATTTCATTTTGGTATAAAAAAATCAGCACTTATGAGTGATGAAATTTACTATATTAAACCATTAGCTTCTAGTGCACCTTTGATAGCTTTAACTGCATCAGCTTCATCTTCGCCAGAAACTTTGATTGTGATTTCGGCACCGTGTTTAACACCTAAGGCCATAATGTTCATAATAGATTTTAAATTAGCTTCACGTCCGTTATAAATTAATTTAGAATCAGACTTGAATTTAGTTGCTGTAGAAACTATTAATGTGGCTGGTCTTGCGTGTAGCCCAATCGGGTCAATAATCTTTGATGAAAATTCTTTCATTAGACTCCTCCATAGGATTTACGTTCTATATTTATAAACTTAAATTCTTTTTTCGTACGTAATTATTATATCAGTGGTTTAGTAATATCGTATAGAAATTTTTCAATTACATTAGGCTTTTTATCAATTTCTGGAAAATTTTCCACTTTTTGGCTATCTTTTTCATATTTGTGGAAAATTCCACATAATTCTTTGATAGAATCACCTGTTAAAATGTCCATTGTTTCATATTGAGAAAACATACTGCGTGAATCTCAGTTGTTGGTGCCAACCCAACCATACTGATCGTCAATTAATCCAGCTTTAGTGTGCAAGAAGTGATCTTGATAAATTTTGACTTCTAAACCATAAGCTCTTAATTTGCTTAATTGATAAATTCCGATTTTATATACAAGTTTTTTATCAGGTAAACCAGGGAAAAATAATGTTACTTTTACGCCACTTTTGAGTGCTAGAATAATTTGTTTTTCTAAAGCACGTGTGATAGAAAAGTAAGGAGTGGCAATTTTTATACTTTTCTTAGCATTTGGAATCATTTTTAAGAAAAATAATTCTGCTTCTGAGTGTGAGTAAGATGGGGATTCGGTCACTAATAAAGCTGAATCCTTGTAATTTATATTAGAATCATCTATAAAAAGTGAGGCTTGCACATCTATATCTTGACGTGCAATAACTTTTCAAAACTTAATAAAATGGATAATATAAGCATTAATATAAGGGCCAGTAATTCTGTAATTCAAATCAATTCAGTGCCCATATTTTTTAGACATTGAGGCATATTCATCCGAAATATTATTACCTCCTGAAAATACTACATTATTATCTACAATAATGAATTTTTGGTGATTACGTGAAAAACTAGCAGCATTAATAAAAGGATAATAAATTTTACCAATTAATTTAATTTCAATATTTGGGTGCTTATTTAATTTGCGTAATAATCTTTTTTGTGAAGCCATTGCTCCAAAATCATCAACCAATCATTTGATCTTAACACCTTGGTTAGCTTTTTGCTCTAAAATGTGCAAGAATTCTTGAGAAATCTCTGATTGCTTAATGATGTAAGTAACAATATAAATACTACGTGTTGATTGATTAAGCGCTTGAAATAAGTCATCATAAAAACGATAGCCTTCTGCGAAAAACTCAAAGTTACATGGTAAAACCATATTTTGATTAATGTTTTGCATACGCTTTAGAATCGAAATATGTTTTGTAGTGTTATTAGTATTGATAATATCTTTATAGTTTTTTAATGAATATTTTGCTTCATCATTAATTTTTAATTCATATTTGTTTCTGAATAATAGCCCATAACCTATAAAAATCGCATGTCCAACAAATGGGACCAATAAAACTAGATAAATTCAACTAAATTTAGCCTCATGTTCACGATTTTGTGCATAAATTACAAAAACAAAAACAACATCAATTAGGTATAGTAAGAATAAAAGTAAATAAGCATAACGTCTATCTACATTTAAAATTAACAAGGTTATTCCTACAATAAACCCAATAAATAAGATAATTTGAATTAAGAAAATTACCACATTTTTTAAACTTATTTTGGTTTTATTCATATCTAAATTTTATATTATTAATAAAAATAACGCATAAGCGTTATTTATTATTTTTCTTTGAAGCTTTGACCAGCTCTAATTTTACCTTTTTGACTGTGGATAAGGTATCTACCTTCATTATTTTTTGCTAATTGTTTTGCATATTCGATAGCTTCTTTTTGAGTGTCGAATGTTTTAATAGCTTTTACTCCACCTTGTCTAATTACTTTTCATCCATCTGGATGTTGAGACACGTGTCAAACTGCTGCTAATTCTTTAGCTTCTTTTTCATTAATTTCTAGATTTTTATCAGCCATAATTATTCATCCAATTGATCAATTCTTATTTGGTGACGTCCACCTTCATATTCTGTTTTTAAGTATTCATCAACCATTGCTTTCGCTTCTTCGAAAGTAACTTGACGTCCACCAAAAACAAGAACATTAGCGTTGTTGTGTTGTTTTGCTAAATGTGCATCTTCAACTGATGTAACTCTTGCTGCTCTAATGTGTTTGTGTCTGTTTAGTGCATAAGAAATTCCTAAACCTGTTCCACAAACTCCGATACCAAATGTTGGTTTAGCTTCATCAACATAGTTAGCTAATTCTTTCCCCATTAAAGCGTATGATACAGAATTTGCATCTGTAGAAGGACCTAAGTCAACAACATCAAAACCTTTTTCTTTAAGGTATGTAGCTAGTTCATCTTTTAATTTGAAACCAGCGTGATCACTTGCTAGTGCTACTACTTTATTCATAATATATATCTCCTTTCACTTTTACACCTTAATTATATAGAAAAAATGACTTTTTGTTCATTTTTAGTACACTTATAGGTAAATTTAATTTATATAATGTATGAAAGAAAAACAAGTAGATGTAAGAGATTGCTCATTATTTGTACTAAAATGATTTTATGATCACTTTAATTTTAATTCAATAGATATTACTGAATTAAAATTAAATGCAAAATATACAGAAAATGGAATTTCAATCCCTGATTTTGAAACCTTAGCTAAAAATTACAATTTTGCAATTGAAGTTTTCAATTGTGACTTTGCCTCGCTTTTGCAATTAGATACCGAGACTTTTCCTATTGCAGCATTGATAAAAAAAGATACCAATACACATATGGTTGTGATTAAAAAGATTACTGATAATAAAATTAAGCTTTATGATCCTATTTTTGGCAATCAATCATATAACTATAATGATTTTAAAACGAATTTTTATGGATTAGTGATTAACTTTAAAAAAATAGAAGAAAGTCTACATATTAGTAAAGATTTTAAGCAAAATTCCTGATTTAAAATGGATAAATTTTCTTCCTTTTATCTTTTGGCATTATTATGTGAAATCTTGATACTTTTTTCACTACCTTACTTTAATAAAATTATTTTGGAAAAAATTATACCTAACAAATTAAATGTCCAATTGTTATACTTAGGAATTGTCTTTATATTTGTTGTTTTATTAAATTTTGCATTAAAAAATTTAGGTCAAAAAATATTACAGAAAATCCTTGCACGTAGGCGGGAAAATATTACATTAAACTTTATTAAAAATTTGAAATTTATTAATTATAAAGTCATTGATAAGCTTAGTGTTTTAGAAGCTAAAAATCGGATCGTAGTATTTGACAGTATTATTCAATTTAGTATTAGTTTTCTTCCAGAAGTAATTTCGAGTTTTTTAACATTATTTTTAGCTTTAGTTTTGCTTTGAAACATTAATTTATATTTAATGATAATAATTGTTATTTATTCAGTCCTAACTTTAATAATAAGTTTTATTACTAAAAATATTTATGATAAGGAAATACCTAAATTAATGCAAGAAAATCTTTTGGCTGATAATGCATTTAATAATTACTACAATCATATAAAAAACATTCCAAATTATTATTTAGAAGAAAGATTATTTAATACTTTATCCACAAGTTATCAAAATATGAATTTAAAGCTACTCACTTTTAAGGAAAAAACAATTTCTTTAAATTCCTTTTTAGCAACTTTAGATGTTTTGGCTCCTTTGTGTATATTAATTTTAGGTTCATATCAAATTTGAAATAACAAATTAAGTACTGTAAATTTAATTTTCTTCCTCACTGGAGCTAGTTTGTTTACTCGTCCAATAAAAAATATTTTACCTATAGTTAGTTTATATAGCGAATTTAAAAAAGCTTTTAGTTTGCTAAAAGTTTTTAAATTTGAAGAGGAAGATATTGAACAAAGTAAAAGCTTAGAATCCAAAATTACAACTATTAAACTTTCATCGGTGTCATATTCTTATACTGAGTCTAAGCTTAATAAAGCATTGAATATTCAATCTTGCTTAATTAATAAAAAATATCATTTAGTTGGTCCAAATGGTTCAGGAAAATCAACATTATGTGCAATATTAAATGGTGCAAAACAAGCAGATGATGGTGAAATATTAATTAATGATCAAAAAATTAATCCTTTTTTTGATGCAAGTTATAAAGAAAAAGTTATTTATATTGGAAAAGACAATGATTTAAATCTTTCAGTACTTGATTATTTATGTATAAGCAATTTAGAGCAGTTTTATGAGCTTATTAATCATTTGCAGCTTAATAAGTGCCTGCAACATTTAAATATCAATTTAACTCGAAATATTAGTTTAAATAATCTATCTTCTGGGCAAAAACAGTTTATTGCTTTATTAAGTTTATTTTTGCTTCCTTATGATTTAGTTTTATTAGATGAAGCATTCGAAAATTTAGATTTTGAAACTTTTGAAATTTTAAAAGCAAAATTAAAATCTGAATTAGATTCATCAATTGTGCTTGAAATTAGTCACAATAAAAGGTATTTATATCCTGAAAGTGAGGATTTAGATGTACAAAAAATTAGTGCATAATTATTTGCTAGAACTTTTTCTTGGATTTATATTACTTGGACTATTTATTTTAATTATGTACCTGATTATTACTGTGAAACTACAAGATTATAAAGATGCTTTATTACGCTATGAAGGTGATGATTTATATTTATATAACATAAAGCTCAGTGAATTAGACACAAATAATATAAGTTTAAATATCAATTATGATAAACATCTTTATACCTATGTTGTAGAGGTAAATAGTACAGAAAACAACTCTATGGTTATTAAAAGTGAAGCCTTAAAATTTTTCTTAGATCAAAACAATATTGCAGAAGTAAAAGTAAGTGTGAAGATGAAAGATATCGCTGTTTTAAGCTATCTCTTTTCGCTTTAAATTTAATTAGATAAATACTCTTTTAGCAAAATAAAAAAAGTATAATAATTTTATGAAAATTAACACAGATAAAGAGATTACAAAAGCACAGTCAAATACTGTAGATGAAATTTCAATTCATTCTCGAATTAAACGAGCAATTATTTACCAACAAGAAATGGAACAAATCGTAGCAAACTTAAAGAAATACTTCAAAATTAAAAAACCAGTTATTTTAGACGTTACAATAGTTTCCCCAGCAGCCATTAAAAAACTTAATGCTGAATATAGGGGAAAAGATTATGTTACTGATATCTTATCATTTGATTTTGGCTTTGATTCATTTGATATGGATTCTTTACCATTTGTTCAAATTGGAGAATTGGTAATTTGCTGAGAAAAAGTTGAAAAGCAAGCTAAAGAATTTGGACATTCAATTCGTAGAGAGTTCTGCTATCTATTTACACATGGTTTAGTACACTTAATGGGATATGACCATGAGTTAGAAGACGAAAGAAAAGAAATGAATGCGATTGTGGATGCAATTTTCGATCCACTTAAGATTACTCGCGAATCACTTTAAGAAACGAGCATGTCGGTTAAAGGCGACTAAAGTAAGGATTATATGCTCACAAATTTATTAAGGAGATAATACAATGACTTTTGAAAAATTAAGAGACTTATTAAAATATTCTTACGCACCATATTCTAAATTTCCAGTTGCAGCTATTTTAGTTGCTGAAGATGGAAAAGAATACTATGGAGTAAACGTTGAAAATGCAGCTTATCCATCAGGACTTTGTGCTGAAAGAAGTGCAATGTTTGGATCTGTAGCATATGGCGGAAAAGTTGGAACATTTAAAGAAATTCACATTATCAGTGGGAAAAACGAAATTATTAGTCCATGTGCTGGATGTAGACAAGTAATGACTGAATTTATGCCATTAGATGCAAAAGTTTACCAATACAGTAATGACGGAAAAAGTGTTAGAGTTAACACTGTTGAAGAACTTGTTCCATTCAGCATTAGAGCAGAAGAAATTACAATTAAATAATTATGAAAATTTGCTTTGCAAGTATCCTTGGTAGACCAAATGTTGGAAAAAGTTCATTACTAAATGCAATTTTAGGTTACAATGTGGCAATTGTAACTGATACAGCACAAACCACAAGAGACCAAATCACAGGTATTTATACTGATGATGACACACAAATTATTTTTACTGATACACCTGGAATTCACAAACCATTAAATAAACTTGGTGAAGCCCTAAATAAAAATGCATATGATGCAGCTAAAGATGTGGATGTTTTATTATTTTTAACACCTGCTGATGAAAAAATCGGAAAAGGTGATGAAATGATTTTAGAAAAAATAGGTAATACAAAAAACAAAATTGCTGTTGTTTCTAAAATCGACAAAATTAAAAGTAAACCAGAAATTTTAGTTGAAAAAATTGCTGAATTACATGCGCATGGTTTTGAAACCATTTTAGCTACTGATGTTAATGATTATCGTTCAATTAATGCATTAATTAATGAAATTAAAAAATACAGTTATGAAGGTGAAGCACAATATGATCCTGAATACTTAACTGATAAATCAATGAGATTTTTAGCTAAGGAAATTATTCGTGAATCAGCTATCAATGCATTATATGAAGAGTTACCTCATTCTATTGCAGTAGAAGTTTCTGAATTTATAGAAGAAGATGATCACATTACAATTGATGCTGTTATTTATGTTAAAAAAGCCTCTCAAAAAGGTATGGTAATTGGAAAAGGTGGAGAAAAAATTAAACAAATTGGTAAAAATGCTAGATTAAAAATTGCTCACCAATTTGATGCGCCAACCACTTTAACTCTTAAGGTTAAAATTGCTAAAAAATGAATTGATGATCCAGATGCTTTAGAAAAATTTGGCTACTCAAGTAAATAATCACCTATATATAAGGTGATTTTTTTCTTTAGCAAACTTTTAGCAAAAGAAAACTTTATTTGCTAAAAAATAAAATAATGTGGTAAAATTAGTCTATGAAAACAGTTAAATTAAGCGAAAAATATGAACCTGTACTTAAATATACAGTACAAGCTTATATTGAAACAGGTGAACCAATTTCATCATCATACCTACTTAGCAAGTATGCTCCAATTCATCCAGAAATCAATTTTTCAAGTGCTAAAATGCGCTACATTATGAATGATTTAGAAGAATTTGGATTCCTTAAGAAAGAAGCACACACTAGCGGAAGAATACCAACCATTGAAGGTTTAAATTATTATGCTAAACATTTAAGTGCTTTAGTGCCTACTCGATTTGAAGATAAGTTAGATGCAATCCTAGCAAATAAAAATGTTAGCATCGATCAAACAGTTGATCAAGCAGCACAAATTATTTCTGATATGACTGGCTTAACTATGATTACAACAGAATCAGATGTGCATGATATGGAACTTAAAAGTATTGAACTAGTAGCTTTAAGTGAAACTAGAGCAACAATAGTTATGGTTATTTCTTCAGGAGAAGTTTTTTCTAAAATTTTAAATATTAGTGATAAAGATTTTAAGATGAATGATGTACGGGTAGCGATTAAGATTTTTAAAGAAAGATTAATTAATACACCACTTCAAGAGATACCTCAGCGTTTAGAATTACTTAAAGATGTGCTAGCACAATCAGTTAAGAAATATCAAGAATTAATTAATTCATTTGTTGAAGATATTTTCCATAATATTGGCTTTAGAACAAAATCCAGAAATAATATTTATGGGAAAAATAATATTATTTTAAGTCCTAAAATTGATCGTGAAAACTTAAACAAAATGATTGAACTAATCGAAAATCATTCAGTATGAGAAAGTATTGAAAGTGAACTCGAGGAAAATGAAAAAATAAAAATTATGATTGATGATTCTGGTGCATACATGTCTAAAAAGATTGAATCAGGAGAAAAAATTACTGAAATCTCTGTAGTTGGAGCAACTACTTCAGACTATGACATGATGCGTTCAGCTTTAAAAATTTTAGATAATTATTTAAATAAAAAGAAGGAAGGTAAACATGAATAATACAAAATTAAATGTTGGCGATATATTAAAAGGTAACTTTACCTTATTTATAGGTGATCAAATTATTCCAGAATACACCAAACAAATTAGCATTGAATTAGGACAAGAACAATATCTTCCTAACTTTGATGAATATTTAATTAACCGTAAAGTAAAACCTACTTTAGAAGTTAAAATCAACTTTGCAAAAAATTATCCAATAGCAAACTTAGCAGGGCAAAATGTTAAAGTAGTTATTGAAGAAGTTAAAGTAACTCACATGAGTAAAAAAGGACATGCAAATAATAATGAAGTTGAAGCACTTAAAAATGAAGTAGAAACTTTAAAAGCAAAATTAGCTGAAAAAGAACGCAAAATTTTACTAGACGAATATATGTATAAAGAAAAGTTGGAAAATTTACAAGCTAAAGCGAAATCTCAACTTGAAACAGAACAAGCTAACTTACATGAAAAAATGAAACAAGAAAAAGAAGAAATTAAAAAGTATGCTTTACAAGGTTTCTTTGAAGACTTTATTGAACCATTTAATAATTTCCTAGCTGCAACAAATGCTGGTGTTAATTCAGAAAATGCAGTAGTTAAAAATTATTGTTATGGATTTAGTATTGTAGCAAAACAATTTACTAATTTATTAGAAAACAATGGTGCTATTATTATTCAACCAGAAGTGGGCAGTGAATTTAACCCAGAACAAGAAGAAGTTTTAGATTTTGTTGTAGATGAAACAAAAGCTAATAACACAATTGTTAGAGTAGTTCGTTTAGGGCTTTCAATCGACCAAAGACTGGTTAAACCAGCAGGTGTTGTAGTAGTAAAAAATAACTAAAAAATATTTTAAAAAAAATTAGCAAATAAATATTCTGTTTGCTAAAATGGTGGTATAATATTATCAGTTCAAGGGGATGATCAAAGAGAAATCTACCTAAACTTAAATAATTAATTTTATTTTAGGAGGCATATTATGGCGAAAGAAATAGTATTAGGAATTGACTTAGGAACAACAAACTCTGTTGTTACTGTTATGGAAAATAAACAACCAGTTGTGTTAGAAAACCCAAATGGTAAAAGAACAACTCCATCAGTAGTTGCTTTTAAAGGAAGCGAAATTATTGTTGGGGATGCTGCAAAAAGACAAGTTGAAACAAACCCAAACACAGTTGTATCAATCAAAAGATTAATGGGTACAGATAAAACTGTACATGTAAATGGAAAAGATTATAAACCAGAAGAAATTTCAGCAATGATCCTTTCATATATGAAAGATTATGCTGAAGCTAAACTTGGTAAAAAAGTTTCAAAAGCAGTTATTACAGTACCAGCTTACTTTGATAACGCACAACGTGAAGCAACAAAAATTGCTGGAAAAATTGCTGGACTTGATGTATTAAGAATTATTAACGAACCTACTGCTGCTGCATTAGCATTCGGACTTGAAAAAACTCATAAATCAATGAAAGTTTTAGTATATGACCTTGGTGGTGGTACATTTGACGTTTCAGTTCTAGAACTTGAAAATGGAACATTTGAAGTACTTTCAACAAGTGGAGATAACCACCTTGGAGGTGATGACTGAGATCACGAAATTGTTGAATGATTAATCAAGAAAATTAAAGACGAACACTCATACGATGTAAGAAACGATAAAATGGCTATGGCTAGATTAAAAGAAGCTGCTGAAAAAGCTAAAATTGATCTTTCAAACCAATCAACAGCTACAATTAACCTTCCATTCCTAGCTGTAACAGCTGCTGGACCTTTAAACGTTGAATTAGAATTAAAACGTAGTGAATTTGAAGCAATGAGTTCACACTTACTTGACAGAACAAGAAAACCTATTGAAGATGCTTTAAGAGAAGCTGGAATTACAGCTAAAGACCTTGACGAAGTCTTATTAGTTGGTGGTTCAACAAGAATGCCAGCTGTTCAAGAAATGGTACGTTTAACATTAGGAAAAGAACCTAACAGATCAATTAACCCTGATGAAGTTGTATCAATTGGTGCAGCTATCCAAGGTGCTGTGTTAGCTGGAGATATTAATGATATCTTACTTCTTGATGTTACACCTTTAACACTTGGAATTGAAACTCTTGGAGGTATTTCTACACCATTAATCCCAAGAAACACAACAATCCCAGTTACAAAATCACAAATCTTCTCAACAGCTGCTGATAATCAAACAGAAGTTACAATTAGAGTTGTACAAGGTGAAAGAGAAATGGCAAATGACAACAAATTACTTGGACAATTCAATTTAACAGGTATTGAAGCTGCTCCTAGAGGAATTCCTCAAATCGAAGTAAGTTTCTCAATCGATGTTAACGGTATTACAACTGTAACTGCAAAAGATGTTAAAACAAATAAAGAACAATCAATTACAATTCAAAATTCATCTAAACTTTCAGAAGCTGAAATTGAAAAAATGATCAAAGAAGCTGAATTAAACAAAGAAGCTGATAAAAAACGTAAAGAAGAAGCTGAAACAATCGTTAGAGCAGAATCATTAATTGATCAAATTAAGAAAGCTAATGCTGAACAAGGTGACAAGATGGATCCTAAAGCAAAAGAAGAATCTGACAAACTTGTTAAAGAATTAGAAGAATTAATTGCTAAAAAAGATATTGAAGCTTTAAAGACAAAATTAGACCAAGTTGAAGAAGTAATTAAAAACTTCGCAAATGCTGCAGCACAACAAAATGCAAATGCAGGAGCTAATGCTAATGCACAAGCTAACTCAGATGAAGATGTTGCTGAAGTAGTTGAAGAATAATTTTATAATGAGATGTACCAAGAGGTACATCTTTTTTATAAATCTTTGTTAAATTAGTTGCATCTAAAAATATATTGATAAAATTTAAGTTATTAGGAGAAAAATGAATCTATCAGGCTTAAATATTGAAATTAATCACTTACCAAGTGCGAAAAAAGATAAGAAGTTTGTACATGACTTAAATAAATTAGAAGGAATTTTTGAATTATTAGAAGGTAAAAACCCTGACTATGAATTTGATCTAGTCTCATATATGTCAAAATATTGAGATGAAAATCAAATGCAATTTTCATCTGCAGTTTCATTCCTCAAAAGCAATGGTATTAATAAATTAATAGTAATTGCTGACGGGGAATCTTATATTTTAACTAAAGCTATTTATGACATTTTTTATAATACATATAGTGGTTTAAACCCTGATATTGAATTAATTTTTACACAAGGAAACATTAATCCTGAAGAATTAGTTGCTTCATTATATCAGCTTAAAGATGAAATTTTTGCTATTAACTATATTTCAAAAACTGGTATCTCACTTGAAAGTGCCATTGCATTCCGTGAATATCGGAAACTGCTTACTGATAATTTAAAAAAGAAAGGCTTAGACCCTATTATGTTAATTGATTTAATTTACATAACTACTGATAGTCACGAAAACCTTTTAAATAAAATGGCGCATTTAAATAAGTATACGTTATTTAATATGCAAGCTCCTATACCATCTCGTTATAGTGCTTTATTTGAAGCTACAAGCATATTTCCTCTTTTGGCCAGTGGAATAAATGTTGCTGAAATGTTAAATGCCTATAAAGAAACTTTTCTTGAAATTGTAAATCAAAAAACTGTTGAAAATAACGCTGCATTATTACTAGCAAGCTATATTCATTACATTGGGCGAAATTTAAAACGCAATATTACTTACTTTTTATTAAATGATCCTAGTTTAACTGCACTTGGAAAATATTTTTGTTTATTAGTCAATACTTCATTAAACCAAAATCAAAAAGGCTTAGTAGCTTTTGAACAATTATTTAATTATAGTATTCTGGAGGAGTTTAAAAAACAACACAATTTTATTTTTACAACATTCATTTCACGTAGCAAAGATTTACAACAAGATAACATTGATATCAATATGCAACAGTATGATGTATTAGATTTTTTAGGAAATAAAAATGAACTTTTAGCGCTTAATGCAAAGAATAAAATTCATAATATTTCAAATGATTTTGATATTAAAATAGAATTAAATGATTATTCAGAAATAGCTCTTGCTAGCCTGATTGGACTAATACAAGTGGTTACGATCACAGTTGCTTATTTATATGATATTGATCCATTTTCACAACCAGGAGTAGAAGTGTATAAACGTAATTTATACAACTTGTTAATTAAATAATGGAAAAGAAAATTAGATTAGATAAATTTTTAGCTCAATGTTTAGGATTGACTAGATCTCAAGCAAGTAAAATTTTAAAAAGTAAACAAGTGAAAGTTAATAACAATTTAATTACACATAACATAGATTTATTAACAAATGATGTAGTAACTTACCAAGGCAATAAACTGACCCTTGCACCACAATATCGTTATTATGTGCTTAACAAACCTGCAGGATATATTTGTGCTAATTTTGATAATATGCATCAAACAGTTTTTGATTTATTTGATAGTAGCATTAGCAAATTAAAAGATATTCACACTGTGGGCAGATTAGATAAAGATACAACAGGATTACTTTTAATTACTAATGATGGTGAATTAACTCATGAATTACTAGCACCCAAAAAACATGTACCAAAAACATACTATGTTTGATTAAAAGAGCCTTGTGATCCTGAATTAGTATCAATCTTTGCAAAAGGATTTGATCTAGGAGATGGAGAAATCACAAAACCTGCAAAATTAATAATCATTAATTCAAATTATATCCACTTAACAATTAGTGAAGGAAAATATCACCAAGTAAAAAGAATGTTTGCTAAGTTTGATAACGAAGTAATCCAATTGCATCGTCAATCTTTTGGCTCATTATCACTAGATACATTGGATTTAGAATCAGGGCAATATAAAGAATTAAAACGTGAAGAAATTAAATAGTGCATAAATAAAAACCTAAATGGCTAAAAAATAGATAAAAAAGAATTTGGAAAATTAGCTCTTTTAGTTATAATATATGTACTAATTGGCGAATGTGGTGAAGTGGCTAACACAGCGGGTTGTGGTCCCGTCATTCGCGGGTTCGAATCCCGTCATTCGCCCCATATGTTAAAAGACTGTCTAAAACAGTCTTTTTTCTTTGCTTTTTTGCTCAAACATTATAAAAAAGAAATATTGCTAAATAGTAATTAAGATATAGTACAATTATATCTATACAAATAAGAGTCTTAAGGAGTATGAATGAAGAAAATTTTTAGTATTTTATCAGCAACTAGTTCAGTAGTTGTTTTAAGTACTGTTGCAGCCTCATGTAGCAAGCAAGAAAGCTCTCAGCCTGTAACTAGTCCAGAAGCAACACCTGATCCAGCACCAATGCCTGAGCCTTCAAATCAAGAAGATAAACAACTTCAAGAATTTCAAGCCAGAGTGCAAATTTTACAATATATTGATCCAACTCAATATGTAAAATATAGTGAACTTTTAAGTAAAATGAAAAAAGGGGATTCAGAGACCAGAGAATCACTTGTATTATATTTACATGAAGTTAATGAAATAATAAGCGACCATGAAAGAATAGTTATTAGACTCCAAGGACAAATTGGTTTAGCTGAAAAACAAATTGAAGACATTAAGCTAATAAAAATATTAGCTTTTGAACTAAATAATGCTATTAGTCAGATTAATGTTTTTTTAACAGAAATTAAAAAGTTGAATTTTGCTCAAAGCAGTATTAATGTCTTGAAAAATAAATTAACTCAACTTGAACAAAAAATAAATGAATTTACACAAGCTGAGCAAAAAGTCAATACAGAAATTACTTCTGAAACAAGTAAACTTAATACAGATATATCTTTATTACAAGCTCAACTTGAATCACTAGAAAAAACAAATCCAGCAGAAGCTGATAAATTAAAGGATCGCTTAAAGAGTGAAATTTTAAATGTTAAGGATAATGTTTCTTCGCTAGCTCAAATTAAAGAATTAATAGCTAAAGTAAAACAATTAGAAAGTGAAGCAAATAATAAAGTAGCAACCCCAGAAGAGCAAAAGGCTTTAAAACTTGCTACCTTTAATAATTTAAAAGGTACTGTTTTAGATTTAATTGAACAAATTAATCAATATGATCCAAATTATGCAACTAAATTAAAGGGACAAATTACAGGATTAGATAAAGATTTATCAAAAGCAACATTAAAAGAAATTGAAGGGAAGCTTGCTATACTTCTACAATTACAACAAGAGTTCAATAAATATATCTCTATACATAATCAACTTAAAAATCAAATTGAAAGTATACTATCAACTGCTAAAAATGATTTATTACCATCATTAAACTATGCAATTTATAAAACTGAAACAAATAATATTTATAAAGAATTAAATGACTATTTAAGTGGAATCACTAATTTAAATCTTTCTAATGATGATTTAAACAAGTTGATTGAAAAAACAAACAATGAAATTGCTAAAATTAAGCAACAAAAAGAAGCAATTACACAAGCTGAAATTCAACGCCAAAAAGAACTGAAAGATTTAAAAGCACAAGTTGAAACAAATTTAAATAATATTGGTCAAGTAACTAAAGAGATTGAGAAGTATGATAATGCTTATGCTCAAAGTATAAAAGATGAAACTAGTCGTATAAAAGAACAATTAAAAGAATTTGTGCCAGCTTCAACATTAAAAGAAATAGTAAAACAACTAACAGACATTTTAAAACCAGCTCAAGAAAATTTAGCAGCTAGAAATAGTTTGTTAGATAAATTAAAAAATACTAGCCAAAGAAATATCGAAACCTACATTAAGAAATTTACACGTGTATTATTTACAGAAGGTGAAAATAGTCTTTTATCCCAAGCTAATAAGATTAAAGACTTGTTAAATCAAGATTTTACAACTAAGAGTTTAGCTCAATTAAGAATAATAGATGATAAATATCTTGAAATGTTTAATAAATTTGTAAGCAACTATAATACTATAATGCAGCAAACAGATGAAATTAAAACAATTGCATTAGCATTAAAAAATATACTTGATCAAAAAGATGCAAAAAGTTTAACTGAAAAAGAACAAGAGATTAAACAATATATAGACTCATTGCCATTAGGAAACATTGAGTTACTTCCAGGTAATAATGTCATTAGTACACTACAAAAATTAAAAGGATATCAAGCTGAATTACAAGCATCCTCAAATAATTAGTATCCCAGTGATACTTTTTTATATGATGAAATAAATTTTTTTATAAAGCTTGAACGTATGAAAGTTTATAATTTATTTATACTGTATTATTAGGAGAAATAAGAAAAATGTACCATTCAAAATTAAATGTTAGACAAACACAGAGTGCAATTCAAGATTTAAAATTGTACTTCCAAGAACAACTTAAAGTTCACTTAAACTTAACTAGAGCTACAGCTCCATTATTTGTTTCTAAATCATCAGGACTCAATGATGGTTTAAATGGTGAAGAACCAGTTTGATTCTTGCCTAAAGATAAAGAAGAAAGACTTGAAGTTGTCCACTCACTTGCAAAATGAAAAAGAGATGCTTTAAAGCAATATAATTTCTTACCATATGAAGGATTATATACAGATATGAATGCTATTCGAAGAGAAGAAGACTTAGACTTGTTACATTCATATTATGTTGACCAATGGGATTGAGAATTAGTAATCTTACCTCAAGATCGTAATTTAGAATATTTAAAAAAGACAGTTAAACTGATATATGACTCATTAAAAGTGACTAAGAAACTTTTAAAACTTAAATATTATCAACTTGAAGAAGAAATGCCTGAAGAAGTTTTCTTCATTTCTGCACAAGATTTAGAAGATAAGTATCCAAACTTAGACATTAAAGATAGAGAAAATGCTATTGCTAAAGAAAATGGAGCTGTCTTTATTTATGGTATTGGATACCCAATGCAATCTGGTTTAGTACATTCAGCTAGAGCATTTGATTATGATGATTGAAAACTTAATGGTGACTTAATTGTTTATTCAAATGTAATAAATCAAGCTATTGAACTTTCATCAATGGGAATTAGAGTTAATGATGAATCAATGATTACTCAAAGTGGTTTAAGCAAAGAAGAAGTGAGAAAGCTTTCTCCTTATCATCAACATGTTGTAGATCACAAACTCCCTTTAACAATTGGTGGAGGAATTGGACAAAGTCGTGTTTCAATGTATTTACTTGAAAAAGCACACATTGGTGAAGTACAGGCATCATTTTGACCTGAAGATTATCGTGAAGAAATGCGTTCTAAAGGAATAGAATTATTATAAAAAAAGTCTAGTCTAATAACTAGGCTTTTTTATCACAATATGCAAATAATTTAATAAAATTAAATTATATATTTTGCAAAGAGGTAAAAATGAACAGCCAAAAGAAAGAAATTATTTTAAACTGATTAAGAACACAAGAAGAATCAGAAACATTAACCCAAGAGCAACGAGATATATTTGCTTTAATTAAAGAATCATTAAATACTAAAAAATATGGACTTGTTTTTGAAGAAAAAGAAGAAGATATTGTTAATGAAACCGAAAAATCTATTTTAGCTTTAAAACAAAAAGATTTAATAATTGGAAATAAGAATGCAAATAAATTAAATTATCTACTCGAAGGGGACAATTATCAAGCATTAAAATTACTTCAAAAAACACACAGAAATAGAATTGATGTAATTTATATTGACCCTCCTTATAATACAGGTAATAAAGATTTTATTTATAATGATACATATGTTGATTCAGAAGACACTTTTAGACACTCAAAATGATTATCATTTATGAAAAAAAGATTAGAAATTGCAAGAACATTATTAAGTGATAATGGAGTTATTTTTATAAGCATTGATGATAATGAATGTGCTCAGCTAAAGATCTTATGTGATGATGTGTTTGGTGAAAACAATTTTATCTCTTCCCTTCCTAGACTAACTACTACAGGTGGAAAAACACATGATAATATTCTAGCCAAACAACATGATTATGTTCTCTTATATATAAAAAAACATAATATTAAATCCAGAGAATTATTATTTAACCATGAACCATTAGATTCCAAGTCTTTTAATAAAGATGATAATGACGGAAGAGGGAAATATAGACTTGTAAAATTACTTGCTGAAAAGAACTTAGACGAAAGAACAGGTACACAGGCTGAACCTATAGAATTTAATGGTGAAATATTTTTTCCAATATTGCCTGATGGAAAAAAGTGATATTGACGTTGAGGAACTGAAAGAGTAGAACTGGGAAAAAAATTAGGATTAATTGTTAATGATAGAGGAGTGCTAAAAACAAAACTTTATTTTGAATATGATTTTAAACAAGGCGCAACCGAGCTAATTAAAAAAGAAAGGATTAAACTTTTTGCATCCACTGATTTAGTCTCTTATGAATTTTCAAATGATAATGGTACAAAAGAATTACAAAAAATTTTTGGTCAAAATAAATTATTTAGTTTTCCAAAAACTGTTAATTTAATATTTAAACTCCTTAAATTAATAAAAAACAAAGATGCCATAATCCTTGATTTCTTTGCTGGATCAGGAACTACAGGACATGCTGTTGCTAAGCTAAATGCTGAAGATGGCGGGAATAGAACATATATATTATGTACAAATAATGAAAATAACATTTGTGAAGACGTTACATTCAAACGTTTAAAAAATATACAAGAAGAGTTACCTCATAACTTGCTATATCAAAAAATTGAAATGATTAATAAGGATAAAATTATTAATTCAAATTATGATAAAAAATACTTTGATCAACTTGATGAATCATCAAAACAGTTAGCGCAGCTTGAACTCGGTAGATTGATTGATAATAAAGAAATTTTATTTATTCTTAATCAAGATGAATTAGACAAATTTTCAGATCAAGATTTACTTAATGCAAAAATCATTTTTATTAATGAAAGCAAAGTTAATTTATACTCTAGATCAATATATGATGAAATAGAAGAAAAAATAATTATTATTCCAGATAATTATTATAAAAAGGAATTGAAGGAGATTGATTATTTATGATAAATTCAATTTAATTATTAATTAAGTTTGTATTTTTAATAATAATTTAAATATTTTTACAATTTATTCCTTCACTTTTATTATCCAAAACACCATTAAGGTGTTTTTTATTTACTAAAAATTAGTTTATTTATACTATTTTTAGTTATTTTTTTTATAAAGTAAATAATTTAATAAAATTAAATTATATATTTTGCAAAGAGGTAAAAATGAACAGCCAAAAGAAAGAAATTATTTTAAACTGATTAAGAACACAAGAAGAATCAGAAACATTAACCCAAGAGCAACGGGATATATTTGCTTTAATTAAAGAATCATTAAATACTAAAAAATATGGACTTGTTTTTGAAGAAAAAGAAGAAGATATTGTTAATGAAACCGAAAAATCTATTTTAGCTTTAAAACAAAAAGATTTAATAATTGGAAATAAGAATGCAAATAAATTAAATTATCTACTCGAAGGGGACAATTACCAAGCGTTAAAATTACTTCAAAAAACACACAGAAATAGAATTGATGTAATTTATATTGACCCTCCTTATAATACAGGTAATAAAGATTTTATTTATAATGATACATATGTTGATTCAGAAGACACTTTTAGACACTCAAAATGATTATCATTTATGAAGAAAAGATTAGAAATTGCAAGAACATTATTAAGTGATAATGGAGTTATTTTTATAAGCATTGATGATAATGAACAAGCACAATTGAAATTATTATGCAATGAAATATTTGGAGAAAATAATTTTGTGACTGATTTTATCAGAAAAACAAAATCAACTACAAATGATATAAAAACAGGTGCAAACATACAGCATGAAAATTGCTTGTGCTATGCAAAAAATAAAGTATTAATTAATTTGTTGGGTGGAGAAAAAGATTTATCAAGATATATAAATCCAGATGATGATCCAAATGGACCTTGAATTGCAGATAATCCAAGTGCAAAAAGTGGCACACAGGCAAATAATTATTTTGCAATTGTTAATCCATACACAGGAAAGAAAGATTTTCCTCCAAAAGGTAGATACTGACTATTTTCAGTTAATACTATTGATAAGCACGTAAAATCAGGAATAATTTATTTTAAAAAAGAACATAAAATTAATGAACGTGGTTTTATCTATAAAAGATATCTCAACAATTTAAAATCAACCAAAAAAACCTTAAATAGTTTGGATTTTTCTGTAAATGAATATATGAATCAAGTCGCTACAAAAGAGGCTAAAAAGTTAAATTTTGTAAATGATTTTCAATATCCTAAGCCTATTATTTTTATTCAAAAACTTCTTATGCATTCTTCTGAAACAGATTCAATTATTTTAGACTTTTTTGCTGGCTCAGGAACTACAGGACATGCTGTTGCTAATCTAAATGCTGAAGATGGTGGGAATAGAACATATATATTATGTACAAATAATGAAAATAATATTTGTGAAGATGTTACATTCAAACGTTTAAAAAATATACAAGAAGAGTTACCTCATAACTTGCTATATCAAAAAATTGAAATGATTAATAAGGATAAAATTATTAATTCAAATTATGATAAAAAATACTTTGATCAACTTGATGAATCATCAAAACAGTTAGCGCAGCTTGAACTCGGTAGATTGATTGATAATAAAGAAATTTTATTTATTCTTAATCAAGATGAATTTGACAAATTTTCAGATCAAGATTTACTTAATGCAAGAATCATTTTTATTAATGAAAGCAAAGTTAATTTATACTCTAGATCAATATATGATGAAATAGAAGAAAAAATAATTATTATTCCAGATAATTATTATAAAAAGGAATTAAAGGAGATTGATTATTTATGATAAATATTAAATGAAAGAGATTTCAAGACAATGTCATTGAACAAACAATAAATTTTGTAATGTCAAATTTGAAAAGTAAATCATTGGTTATAAAATCACCAACTGGTTCAGGAAAAACATTAATGATGCTACAAGTAATTGCAAATCTTATTGATAAAGATTTTGATAAAGAATTTATATTTTTATGATTAGCACCTGGTACAGGTTCACTTGAAGAACAATCAAAAAATAAGATGATTAAATATTATCCTGAATATAATTGCGGTGATGTGCAAGATATTTTAATAAATGGATTTACACCAGATACTACTTATTTTATCAATTGAGAAAAAATTATTAAAAAAGGAAATAAAGCAACAGCTGATGCTGAATATTATAATATCCATGATCGCGCATTAGCAGCAAGAGAAAATGGATATAAATTTATAGTTATAGTTGATGAGGAACATATAAATCAAACAAAAAAAGCTTTCGATTTCTTACATACACATATCAAACCATTCAAAGAAATAAGAATATCTGCTACAGCTAAACCAGCTAAGGGACAAGAATACATAGAAATAAGAGATAAAGAAGTAATTGATTCAGGACTTATTACTAATTCTATTTATATTAATCCCGAGGTTTCAACTAAAGAAGCATTGGCTGACTTTGAAAACGAAGCTTCAATACTTATAAAAGCAGCAGAAAAAAGAAGAAAAGAAATAGTGGAAGCTTATCAAAATATTGACCCAAAATATCGAATTAATCCTTTAGTTATTGTGCAAATGCCTAACAAAAGCGATGATTTAATTAAATATCTTCAAGATGAAATATTTGCAGAAATGGGAATTTCAGTTGAAAATGGAAAATTAGCAATCTGACTTGATAGGGTTAAACAAAATATAGATGGAATAGAAAATCCTACTTCATCTGCAGAATACTTAATTTTCAAGCAAGCAACAGCAACAGGGTGAGATTGTCCAAGAGCCAAAATTCTTGTTAAATTAAGAGATAATATGGTTGAAAACTTTGAAATTCAAACAATAGGAAGAATCAGAAGAATGCCATTCCAAAAACATTTTGATGAGGATAATATAGATAACTGTTTCTTATACACTTTTGATGCTAAATTTAAAGAAAATGTCTTAATGCAGACTAATGGCGTTGAAATTGTTAGATTAAATCTTAAACCTGAGTTCAATGATTTCACATTAATAAAGGAAGAAAGAAATTTACGTATATCAACACATGATAATAATCAATGAGTAAAGACCTCTAAACTTCTTTATGAATTTTTACAAGAAAAGTATGGTCTGACAAGAGATTTAGAAGCTAATGCTAAAAAGTTAGCAAACAATGGATATAACATTGATTTAGAATATATTCATGATGATATGCGTCAAGGTCAAGTTCAAGAATTATCTGAAGAAATGGATAATACACTTGTTCGTAAAGATGTTAGATATCAATACAATACAGCTGCTAACCACAACGATGAAACACATGCAATTGATAAATTAAGAAACATTTTAGGCTTTGATGGTAAGCAATTAAAAAATCTAATCAATACATTAATAAGTTCAAAAAGGGCAAATGAATATCTTACAAAATATCAAATTATTGAAATAGGCTCATCAAGACCTCAAATATTTTTAATTAACAATGTAGATAAATTAGCTGCAGACTTTGAAGAATTCAATATAAAAACAGATATCGTAAATAACTATACCCTTTTTAGATCTGAAGATATAACAACAACTAATTGATACATTCCTATAAAGGATGATATTGTATATGATCCATCAGAAAAGAGCAAAAAACCATTAACAAAAAATGTTTATGAAGAATATGATACTAGCATGGCTTCGACAAATAATAGAATTCGTTCTATGTCTGAACACTTATTCGAATTATTCTGCGAAAAGAATAAACATATCAAATGATATTATAAAAATGGTGATAAAGGAAAGCCTTATTTTTCTTTAATTATTAAAAAAGAAGGTTTAGAAAGACTTCAAGCATTCTATCCAGATTATATTCTTGAAGATAGTGAAGGAACTATTTGAATCATAGAGACAAAAGGTGGAGAAAGTTTCCAAGGTGAAAGCAAAAATATCGATCCTTTCAGTGCTCAAAAATATGCTAAGTTAAAAAGCTATGAAAATTGATATAACAATCAATATAAAGACAAAAAATATAATTTAAAAACAGCTTTTGTTAGAGATAAAGATAATTCATTATATATAAGAACTGTTGAAACTTACGAAGAAAACCTTAATGATAATGACTGAGTAAACATACAACAATTCTTTAACATGAAAACAAATAAATAATATAATTATCATGTTTTTAGAAAGGATATAAATAAATGGAGAATTTATTAAATACAGACCTGAAGTCTGGTTTATCTCAAGAAGAAGCACAAAGACGTATTGCTTCTTTAGGAGAAAATACAATTAAAGCTAAAGAACGTAAAAGTATCTTTTTAATCTTTTTAGCACAATTTAAAGACTTTATGATTATCTTGTTATTAATTGCTGCTGCATTTTCGTTTGCAGTTACAATTTATGAACATGTGTCTGGTAAATTAACAACAAATGGACAAATTGCAATTGCATATATTGAACCATTTATTATTTTAATAGTTATTGCTTTAAACTCAATGCTAGGCACTTATCAAGAGATTAAAAGTGATCAAGCAGTTAGGGCTTTAGCTAAAAGCAACGAATTGTATGCTAAAGTCATTCGTGATGGAAAAATGATTTCAATTCCTTCTTCACAAGTGACAGTTGGTGATTTAATTGTCATTGAAGCTGGAGATATGATTTCAGCAGATGCTAAAATCGTAGAAGCATTCAGCTTTAGTGTAGTGGAATCTGCTATTACTGGTGAGGCTTTAGCTGTCGATAAAAGAGTTGGAGAAATTGCTAATATTGAACAATTACCTCTAGGAGATAGATATAATACTGTTTTCTCAGGTACATATTGTGTTACTGGTAGAGCAATTGCTTTAGTTCAAAAAATAGGAAAAGATACTGAGGTTGGTAAAATTAACTCAAGTATCCAAGAACAAGAAGTTCCAAAAACACCATTGCAAATTAAGTTAGATAAATTGTCTAAAATCTTTGGAATTTCAGGAATTATCTTATTATTTGCTTCAACAATAATCCAAATTATTTTAACTGGAGCATTTAGTAATGATTGAGCAAATCCACAATTATATTCAAATGCCTTTATTATAGGTATTTCCCTTGCGGTAGCAGCTATTCCAGAAGGATTAATTACCTTTACTACAGTGCTACTTGCAATCGGTGTTTCTCGTATGACAAAAGAAAATGCTATTATTAAAGCTTTCCCTGCTGTAGAAACACTTGGCTCAACAAGTATTATCTGTTCAGATAAAACTGGTACATTAACAGAAAATAAAATGACTGTGGTTAAATTCTATGATGCTCAAGGTGTTAAAGATTTAGCTAAGTCACAAACATTAGGTAGCTTTGTTGCATGTACTGATGCTGAAGTTACATTGAATCAAGATGGTAACTATGTAGAAGTTGGAGATCCGACAGAAACAGCTATTTTAAGATTTGGATTAGAAAAAGGCAATTCAAAAGAAGAATTTTATTCAAAATTTGAAAAGATTGCTGCCTTACCTTTTGACAGTGATCGTAAAATGATGTCAGTGCTAATAAAAGCACCAAATGGTCAAAAGATTTTAATTACTAAAGGTGCACCTGATGTAATCTTTAGTAAGTGCCATAAATTAGATTCACAAGTTCGCGAAATGAATGAAGAATGATCTAATGAAGCAATTAGAGTAATTGCTGTGGCTTATAAAATGATGCCAGAAACTGCTAACACTTTAACTTTAGAAGATGAAAATGATTTTGTTTTCTCTGGATTAATTGGTTTAATTGATCCACCTAGAGCTAATGTTAAAGCAAGTATTGAAGAAGCAAAACGTGCTGGTATTAAAACAGTTATGATTACTGGAGACCATTTAACTACAGCTGTAGCTATAGCTCGTAGTTTAAGTATTTATAGCGAAGGTGATAAAGCTATTGATGGTACTACTTTATCTAAGATGAGTGATGAAGAACTAACTCAACAAGTTCAACATATTTCAGTTTATGCAAGAGTTAATCCATCAGATAAACTTAGAATTGTTAAAGCTTGACAAGCACATAACCAAGTTGTAGCCATGACAGGAGATGGTGTTAATGATGCACCAGCTTTAAAAGCTAGTGATGTTGGTTGTGCAATGGGAATTACTGGAACAGATGTTTCTAAACAAGCAGCAGATGTTATATTAACTGATGACAACTTTAATACAATAGTACGTGCAGTTAAATCAGGTAGAGAAACCTTTATTCGTATTAAAACTGTTATTTTAAACTTACTAGTATCTTCATTAACTGAAATTATTGTTATGCTAGTTGGATTATTTGCTTTCAGATTTATTTTTAAAGAAGCAATTGGAGAGACAGAATTCATTGTATTAACAGCTGCACAATTATTATGAATTAACTTATTAACTCATGGATTACCTGCTATTGCTTTAGGTATGGTGCCAAGTGATGTTGATGTTATGAATCACAAACCAATTAATAAGAACCAAAGTATTTTTGCTGATGGACTTGGAAAACGCTTAATTATTCATAGTGTGATCTTATCATTAGCTGCTTTACTATCTTATTTAATAGTCGGTTTATATGCATCAAGTCAAGGTATTAAAGGTGAAGAATTTGTTAAATTAACTTCAAGTGCTTCATTTATTACATTAGGAGTTGGTTCAAGCATTAACTCACTTAACTTAATGTCAAAAAATAGTATCTTTAAATGTTCATTTGCTAAATATAAATTAGTTTACTTAGCAAGTAGCTTTAGTTTAATTTGTATGTTAGGTTCAGCTTTCATTCCAGGTATTAACCAATTATTTGGTAACATTGATTTTGTTTCATTTAATGGTCAATATTCAGTGGTATATTGATTAATTCCAATTTTACTTGCATTTACCTTAACACTTTGTGTTGAAGGATATAAACTTTATCAAACATTTCAAAACAAAAAAGCTAATGCACAAGTAGCAAATGCATAAAAAAAGTATAAGAAAACACCCTAAGTTTAGGGTGTTTTTTCTAACCTAATAAGTTTAAGCTTTCGATAAATGATGGGTGAGTATATATGAAGTTTACTAAATCATTAAATTTAATTTTATATGCAATAGCTAATGAAATAAAGTTGATCATTTCAGCTGCGGCGTAATTGAATAATGTCGCCCCAATTACATAACCATCTGTATCAACTAAAATTTTATTTCATCCAGCTGTTTCATGAATTGTTTTAGCTTGTGGAATTGATGAAGTGCTAATTTGTTTAACTTCATACTTAATTCCTTGTGCATCAGCTTCTTTACAGTTTAGTCCAACACGTGCGTATGCAGGATCAATATATAAACATCATGGAATAGGTGATCTATTTTCTGTAGTACGTACATTTACTTCATCTAGAAGTTGAGGTAAAACGATTCTTGAGTCATCAAGAGAAATGTATGTAAAGAATGGCCCTCCTTTACAGTCACCAACTGCTCAAATATTTGGAACATTTGTTCTAAGGTCTTTGTCAACTTTAATTACTCTATTTTCTGTTTCGATTCCAGCGTTTTCTAATTTTAAATCTGATATATTTGCATCACGTCCGATAGCTACTAAAACAGCATCAAACATTTCTTCAATAGGTTCGCCATTAACTGTTGCGTGTACTTTTGTACCTCTGCTGTAGTCTTTAATTGATTCGATATCAACGTTATCACGGAATGTAATTCCTTGAATTTGCATTGCTTCTTTAACATTTTCAGCATCATTTGAATCTTCAGTAGGTAAGAACATTGAACCTTTATTAAAGACAGTAACTTTACTTCCAAAATTATTAAATGTACTTGCATATTCAAGACCAATAAATCCTGTTCCAATTACTAATAATCTTTTTGGTAATGTAGTTAATTCTAAAATAGAATCTGAATAATATAAGTTTTTTGATTTAACTTCAATATCAAGTTTTCTAGTTTTTGAACCTGTGTTAATAACAAATTTCTTACCACGAACCTTAACAATTTTATTTTGTGATTCTACTACAACAGTATTTGTGTCAAGAAAACTTGCTGTTCCAAAATATATATCTATGTATTCATTGCTAATAAGACTATCATAGCTATCATTGTGCATTTTTTTGACAAAAGCCTTTTTATAACGTTGTGCTGTTCTGAAGTAAGCTTCCTTTTCTTTTCAAGTCATATTTAAATTATGTCTTGCAGCTTGTTCTCTTACTTTTGCACTGTGTACTAAAGCCTTAGTTGGTAAACATGCAACATTAATACATGCTCCTCCAGCCATTTCCACATCTTTTTCTATAAGAGCAACTCTCTTTTTATTTTTTGATAATTTAGCAGCTAGTGTTTTACCAGCCTTTCCTCATCCTATAATTACGACATCGTATTCTAACTCTAACATAATACGCCCCCTTTTGATAAGATCTCTTTTTTGATATCTTCTAGTGTTTTATTTTTTAAATTTTCGTATACAACATTATTTAATGAGTTTATTAAATCCTGTTCTACTGCTTCAATATTTCTTGAGATCACACATTCAGAATCCTTGAGACCACTTGCTCAAGTTTTGTTTATTAACTTAAGATTTAAGACATCAAGCAAGTCGCTGCATTTGATATCTTTTAAGTCCACATTCAAGGTATACCCTCCTTTACGACCTCGACTTTTTTTAATCCAATCATTATTGTTCATTGCTTGTAATATTAAACGAACTTTAACAGGATTAATATTTGCGTTTTCAGCAATCTCAGAGCTACTCATTGCTGTTTTTTTGTGCCCTAAGATTGTTAATATGTGTAATAGACTAATAAAGTCACTGAAACCATATTTTAATTCAGTTTTTTTATATGTTATGCTAACCATTACATATTAATTTTAGTACAAAAAAATTATATTTCAAGTTATTTTTTCTAAGTTTTTTGCCTAAAAATTAGCACTTTTAAAAATAAACTTTTTTTGTTTTTATCCAAAATTAATCAAATTTGTAAAATAAAATAAAACTTTTAAAGTTTTATATTAAAAAGAAGCAATTCTTGCAACTTATGATAAAATAAACATATGAAAAATAATAAAGTATCACTAGCTTGCGAATTGTGTCGTAAAAAGAATTATGTCACAGTTAAAAGCGCAGGTAATCCAGAGAGAATTGCAATTAAAAAATTCTGTCCACGCTGTAAAGTTCACTCACTACATAAAGAGGAAGTTTAATGAGTTTAGAAAATCAAACTGAAAACAATTTAACTGAGCAATCAGATACTAGTGTAGTGGTTGAAACAAAAGCTCCATCATTTAAAGAAAGATGGAAGAATCGTAAAAGAAGATATTTCCTTCGTAAAGTTATTAAAGACATCAAACGTGTTAGATGAGCTTCACCGAAAGAAAATTGAAAAAACCTAGCTAAAATAATTATCTTTACAGTAATATTTGCTTTATTTGTGTATGGTGTAACAATCGGATTTACATCATTATGATCTGCAATTGGTGCAGCAAACTAAGGAGACAAAATGAATACAAATTTTAAATGATACATGATTTCTACTATTCGTGGAAAAGAAGAGCAAGTTCTAGAAGCCTTAAAAAACAGAATCGTTGCTGAAAACGTTGCTGATTCATTTAACCAAGAAGCAACAGAATTTGGTGCTTTTAAAATGTACTCTAAACCAACATTAACACCTAAAGAAATGGAAAAGAAACGTATTGGTGAACCTTATAAAGTTAAATATGTTAACATGTACCCAGGATACATTTTTGCTAATATGGATATGACTGATGAAGCTTGATATGTTATCCGTAATACTCAATATGTTACAGGTATTATTGGTTCTTCAGGTAAAGGGGCTAAACCAACTCCAGTATCTGCAAGCGAAATTAGAAAAATGTTAAAAGCTGAATCTGAATACCTTAAATTATTTAATGAAGGTAAAAACTTACTTGGTCTTAAATTAGGTGATCTTGTTGAAGTTATTAATGGTCCATATAAAGGTGAAATTGGCCCAATTGCTCTAATCGATGTTGATAAAGATATTGCTGTTGTAGAACTTGAATCATTTGGTAAAAAGATTGTTGTAGAATTCGCTCTTGAATTACTAAAACCTAGTGAAACATACCTATAATAATTACAATGTGCCTTGGCACATTTTTTTATAAAAAAAATACTAGCTAAACTAGTATTTTAAAGTTCTTTTCTTTCTTTTTTGTAATGTTCAATTTTATCACTAGTAGCTTCTATTTTTAATTCAGCTCACATAATTGCTTCTTCTAAAGAAATAATATTTTCAGGTAAGCCTTTAATGAATTTTAAAAGTAAGTTACATTCAGCAACTTTTTCGGCAGCGTATTTACGTAGTGCTTGAATATCATCTTGATTTTTATTAATACTGTATTTTTCTGCATATTTTTTGAAATTAGCAAGCATTTTCTTTTGATTTGAAAGATAACTAGCGTTTTTGCTAATATTAGAATCAATTGTATCTAATTGATTTGAACGCTCTAAAATAATATCTTGATTACGATAACAGTAATCTAGTTTTAAAACATCATCTTTATTATAATTAACAATATCTGTATCAATTAAATGTAAATCTTTTAAACTTAAATTGATCTTATTTGCAGATTTTTTAGTCTTATTAAATAGCAGAAAACGAATATAACCTAAATAAGCAGCAGCAAATCCGGGATCGTTAAAAATATCTCGATCGACATCAGGTTGTTTCAGTGCAAATAGTTTACGAGTAGCTTTAAAATAATCGTCCCGATCTAAATGAGGCACAACTATTTTTAAAGAAAGCATTCTTTTTCCTTTGTATTTAGAAGCATTAAAACAATTTACTTGGAATAATCTGTTTAAAATGTCATTTTCCATCTGAGGATTTCAACCATAAAATTCTATTTTTTCATCTATATTTTGGAATGTAATTTTTTCTTTAGCTAAAATAGAAATATCATTTATCAAATTGCTTTTTAATTTCTTTATATAAGTGCGATAGTCAAAATCTTTAAATGACATTAATGATGTTTTTGTCATAAAACCTTTTTCAACATCATTATCGCGATACATACCAATAGTATAGCAATAAGGCAACATATCAGCTTTAATATTTCCTGGTAGACGTTTTAAAAAATTGAAAGTAATGGCTTCAAAATCAATAAATACTTTAATTTTATTATTTGTCATTGTTTGCTACTTCCAATATTATGTCAAAGAATTGTTCAACGTCTAATGAAGCTTTACCAATTAAAAACCCATCAATATCATCTTTATTTATTAATTTAGTTACATTAGCTTCAGTTACGCTTCCACCATATAAAATACGACAGTTTTTATCTACTAAAGAACGTATGTATTCAGAAATATCTTGTGCTTGACATGATGTGGCACATTTCCCAGTACCTGTTGCTCAAACAGGCTCATAGGCAATTACAAATTTATCATGTGGCAGACCTTTAGTTGATTCTAAAACTTGTTGTTTAATTACTTCTTTGGTTTTTCCACTTTCAAATTCTTGCAAGTTTTCCCCAACACATATAATAGGAACGATATCGCTTTCAATTAATTGTTTAGCTTTAGCATTTATTAACACATTGTCTTCTTGGTGTTGTGCTCTGCGTTCATTGTGGCCAATTATTGAATAAGCAACATTTAAGTCTTTTAACATATGAGCACTAACATCTCCTGTATAAGATCCTTGATTATATGCAGATACATCTTGTGCTACTAAGACAAAACCATCTAAACCTAAATTTCTAAAGGCTGCAAGACAAGTGTGTGGTGCAGCTATTCCAAAACTAACTTTATTATGAAATTGTGAACTATTTTTTTGATAAAGATCCTTAATTTTAGCAATATACATTTCTGCTTCTGTATATGTTAAATTCATTTTTCAATTACCAATTATTAAAATTTTATCCATTTCCACCTTCTTACTATATTTTATTAAATTTAAATTTAAAACCTAAATATTAATACGTATATTTTGCTTTAAAAAAGATTACAATATTGGCTCTTTTAATATCTAAAAGTGAACAAATTGAGCAAAAAGACTTTTTTAGTTCACTTTAACAAATTTGTAATTTATATTATGTATGAATAACAAAAATAGAGGAATGTTTTTAGAAACAATTATTAATCAAACTTTAGCTTATTACTGAAAAGAAGAAATTGCTTTTATTGAAAAGAAAGCAACACCTATTGAGGTAAAAACACTAGCACATAGAGAAAGAAATAATTATCAAGGTAGTTTTAATTTAAAGAAATCTACAGTGGATTATATTGGAATGTATAATGGACGCTTTATTTGCTTTGAAGCAAAAAGTACTAATGAGAATAGATTAGATTTAAATAATTTTCAACAACATCAATTGAACTATTTAAATTTAATTGATCAGCACAATGGTATTGCTTTTGTTATTGTTTACTTTTCACTTTATAATGAATTTTATTTAGTTCAAATCACATATATTTTACATTGTTATGAAGCACAAAAATCAATACCCTATATTGAGCTAAAGAAAAACTCAAGAAGATTGGATCTTGAGTTTCCTGGACATTTAAATATCTTATATTAAGCTTTAAAATCTACTAAATCACGTAAGTATTTAGATGGTGTATATTTAACAACACGTCTTTGTGGTACTTCAATATATTCTGGATCTCCAGCTTCTTTCTTGAATTTGTTTGACATTGTTCTTGCTGGTTTAATTGATGTTGAGAAGATTCCTAGGTGAGATAATCTTACTTTTTCTTCCATAATTAATTGTTCTTTAAGAACAAAAACCATAGCATCAAATACTTTTTCTACGTCTTTAGGTGTAAATTCTGAACGTTCTGAAACTTCGTTGATGAATTCTTTTTTTGTCATGTTTTTATTCCTCTCTAAGGTATTTTTTGTTGTTTATACCTATATTATAGAACAAAAAAACATTTTTATAAAAATAATTATTCTGAAATGTGGAAAAGTTAATTTTTTTCCACATTTATATATTTTTAGTCTTTTTGTATAAAAAATTATAAAAAAAACTAGTTACCTAGTCTTAAATGGCGGGACAGAGAGGATTTGAACCTCCGCGGGAGTTGCCTCCCCTATAGTCTTAGCAGGACCACCTCTTCAGCCTCTTGAGTACTGCCCCATATGCTTAATATTATATAGCATATTTGTTATAAAATAAGTACTTTTTATATAAAATTTTTCATTTTTAGACTCATAAAAGGGTGATAAAAGAAAATATTGTTCCCTAAGAAACAATATTACTTTTCGATAAACATATATCCATCACCTTTTTTTAAGTCAAGTATTGAGATAAATAAATCTTTATTAATCTTTTTGGTTACTAGAAAGAGATCTGCTGCATCTAGATATTGAGTATTTGTAGTGATCATATATTTCTTTGCACGAGAATATCCACCAATTACTTCAACAATTGAAAAAGTATAAGTACGATTTGAAAGTTTATTAATTTGTTCAATTAATTCAAAAGGGTGATCACAAAAGATTTGTGTTTGAACTAATTTATTTTTTGGATAAGTAAAATTAACAATAAAGGCATTAATCAATAACATGAAGAAGCCTGATACATAATTTAAGTTAAAAAAGATATCAAGTGATCATGGATTATTTCCTTGGAGTGGTTCTTGTTTCAATGACATAGAAGCAGGAATGTATGAACCCATAATATTAGCTAATGTAAGTGATATAAAGTTTAAAAATAGAAAGACTGTACCAATATCTTTTAATTTTGTTTTTGCAATATACATTCCATAAATATCAAATCCTCCAGTTGATGAACCTATTATTATGCAAGCAACTGCTGCAATTCCTTGCAACATTCCTCAACATAATGAATATAGGAAGATAGCCATATGTTTAATTGCATCTTTATCATAATTTCATAAAACAACTTGAACTTCATTTTGGACAAAAACAGAAGGTGAATTTGCTTTTAAATTTGTAAATAAATAAACATCATTGATCCCTGGTATAAATCCAAAAATAACACCAGCTAGTGTAAAGATTAGTAAATAATAACCAGTATAGATTGTAAAACTATGTGAGATTTTCTTTCATGACAATACTAATAAAGGAATATTTAAGATAAAGTAAATTAATCAGAAACAAAGGTTAAATACAATGTATCCCAGATTAGAATCAGGATTTTTTGATTGAATGTAGTATAAGAAAAAGCTACCAATTCCTTGTCCAAAAGCTTCTAACCCAAGCGCATATAATCCTGTATTTTGAAGTAATAACACTCCAAATAGTCCCATCACAGTACCAATAATAGTCATTACTAATATTTTTTGTCATGGTTTTTTAATGCGATATAAGAAAGCGAAAGCTAATAAAGAACTCTTGATTTTTTGTCTTGTGTATTCTTTTTTATTTCCCATATAACCTCCTTTTTAATGATGAAAAATTAAGTATAAAAACTGTTTTAATATTATTTAAAATAACAACTTTTAGAACAGATTTACTTGGTATTTAAATTATATCACTGTGCAAAAATAAAAAATTTTAAATGATTATAAAAATAATACTTTTTAGGTCTATATTATAAGTCTAGAAGGATGTGGAAAATTTCCACATGGTAGTGATATAAACTTCAAAAGATCTATAATTATAGATAGGATATTAAATATATAGTGAGGTATATCATGAAAAAGATAAAAAATATTTTATATTTAACAGCACTTGCTACTGCTGCAACTTTCCCAATGGTTTCATCTTCATGTAATCACAAAGATGAAAAGTTAGAATTAAATGGTCAAACCTTATATAAAAATGCTCAATTAGCTGCTAATTACAATCAGCTTAAAAAATCTAATGTTAACACCATCAATAACATTAATTTATTATTTCAAAAAAATAATTCAGCATTTAATAAAAAAATATCAATAAACGCATCTGCTTTTATTGATTGAACAAATGTTGAAAAAATACTGAAATATAATGAAAAATATAATAATAAAGAATGATATAACATGCTAGTTGGAAATTTATATCATGCTTTAATGAGTAATGGGAGTCTTAAAGACTCATTAATTTCCAATTTTAAAAATAAAAATGATGCACAAATTTTTATTTTTAATATAAGAGAAGATATTGTTTTTGATAAAAATAATAATTTAGCCAATGCTTATATATTGAATAATTACATAAAATATATTTTAAATATTATTGAATGAAATGAACAAGGCCAAAATACTAATAGTTTATATTGAATAAGCAATCTAAAAGACATTCTTCAAAAACTAGTGATTCCAAGTGCTTATATAATTGATCCGATTGCTGTTGAAAATAATTCTAATTTCTTAACGCTAAAAAATAATAATATATGAGACATTCTTAAAAACAAAAATCAGTATATGAGTACAATGTTATCTCCTTTTGATTTAACGGATGATGAGTTTGAAAAAATAAATGAAAAAGACAAAGAAGAATCCAAAAAGCTTGAAGGAAGAATTGATACCATTGATCCAGGAATCTATGATCGCAACCACGATGATCAAATAAAACATTTAATGTCTATTACAACACCGGGAAGTACTATTTTAAGCTGAAAACTTATTATTAAAGAACTTAATTTAAATGAAGACAATGCTCTGATTTCTTTAGAAAAAGAAAAAATTATAAAAGATGATAATTATTTTCTAAATATTAAATTAAGAATACCGAATTATGTAATTAAAAATTATAAAATTGAAAGTATAAATGAGAATGATAACAAAACAAGTGTTAAAATAAATTTTGATAATGCTATACCATTAAGCTTTGAAAGTTTCAAAGACAAATATGGAGAATTAATAAGATATGCAACTGCTTATACAATATGGATGAATATAACTGCATTAAAACCTTTTGATCCTAAACCAAAAGATATTGATGAAATTGATTTTAAATATTATTTATTACTTCAAGATTCATATAGTTCATTGTTTTTTAATGAATTGTTAACAAAATTTTCAAAAAGCAATGCTGATCAAACTAGTTTAGATGTAATCTTACCACTGGATAAGATAAAATACAGTAAAACCGAAAAACTACATGTCACAATTAATGTATTAGATCATCAATTACCTCTTTTCTATAAATACGAAGAATTAGAAAATGAGTATAAATAATTCTCACCATATCATAATAAACCTATGATATGGTTTTTTAATAAACTATAAGCAACTTTTAGTGTGAAAGAAAATATTTAACTAAATTGATTAATTTAATAAAATATAGCTATGTATGATAATATAGCTGCAATTAGTTCGGGTTCACATGTTAATCAACCTATCTCTATAGTTAGATTAGCTGGTCCTGACGTAAAAGAAATTATTTCTAAAATTTATAAAGGGAGACTAGGAAGTGACCATAATATTACTTATGGTCATATATATGATGGAGAAACATTAGTAGACGAAGTGCTAGTAATGTGATTTTTAGGCAAGCAAAATGAGGATGGAACAGTTACTTATAATAATTATGTAGGTGAACCATTAATTGAAATTAATTGTCATGGTGGTATTATAGTAACTAATAAAGTTCTAGAGCTTTTATTACAAAATGGCGCAAGATTAGCTGAAAGAGGTGAATTTACTCGTAGAGCCTTTCTTAATGGAAAAATGGATCTGGTCAAGGCAGAAGCTATTCATGATTTAATTATGGCTCAAACTGGTTCACAAGCTAGTGCTTCAGTTAATAAGTTCAAAGGAAAAACTTCATCAATGATTGATGAATTTCTAAACGACATTGCCCTTTTAATCGGAACATGTGAAGTCAATATTGATTACCCAGAGTATGAAGATGTAGAACAAATGGATAATGAAGTGATGATTGCGAAGTTAAATCTTTTAATTAAAAAATTATCTGATATAGTGAAAATTTCAGAGGATTCTAGATATGTCTTTGAAGGTGTGAAGGTTGCTTTCTTAGGAAAACCAAATGTTGGTAAAAGTAGTATTCTTAATAGTCTTTTATCAGAAGATAAAGCTATTGTTACAGATATTGCTGGTACTACTCGTGATTTAGTTGAGGCAACTTATAAAATTAATGACATGTTATTTAAATTAGTTGATACAGCTGGTTTAAGAAAAACAGATGAAAAAATTGAACAAATTGGTATAAAAAAATCACTTGAACAAATTGAAAAATCAGATCTTGTTGTTCATGTAATTGACACTGTGCAAGGCATGGATGAATTTGATGAGCAAGTTGAAGCTAGAGCAAAAGAACTTGGAAAGTTCTATATTAAGGTACTGAATAAAATTGACTTAAATAATAACTATAATGAACCTGGTTTAGTTAAAATTTCAGCCTTAGAAAATAATATTTCAGCCTTAGAACAAGCTTTAGTATCTAACTTTGCAAATATAGATATTTTTGATGAAAGAATTTTTTCTAATACAAGACAATTATCACTCATTAAGCAAGCACTAGAATCACTAAAAAATGCTAAAGCTTCATTGGAACTATATTATACATTTGATGTTATTATTGTTGATTTATATGCAGCATGAGATTCATTGCAAAATATAAAAGGAAATGTAAACAGAGAAGACTTACTTGATGTAATGTTTTGTAATTTCTGTTTAGGTAAATAGTATGGGAAAGAAACGTAACAAATTTGTAGATGCCCATAATCATATCAGTATCAATTACTATAAATCCCCTGATATTATTGATATGATTGTTGAACAAGCACATCATAATAGAATTGATTTCTTAATGGTAAATGGTGGGCATCCAGAAGAAAATAAAGAAGTATTGGAATTAGCAAAAAAATATGAAATTATTAAGCCAATAATTGGAATCCATCCTGAATCAGGAGTAGATGGAAATGATTATAAGCAAGTGGAAGAATTACTAACACCAGATGTTGTTGGTATTGGTGAAATTGGATTAGATTATTACTATGAAGATGCGCCAAGTCGTCAAAATCAAATTGATTCGATGACTAACCAAATTATTTTAGCTAATAAGTATAAGCTACCTGCTGTAATTCATATTAGGGATAAAGAAAATTGCGACTTAGCTTATCAAGATGCTTATGATATTTTAAGCAAGTATCCAGAGACTAAATGCATGTTACATACTTATAGTGGAACATTACAATGAGCTAAAAAATTTGCACAATTTCCAAATTTATATTTTTCATTTAGCGGATCAATTACATATGGAACAAATAACCAAGCAAGAGAAGTTATTTCTTATTTACCATTAGAACGTATGTTAACTGAAACTGATGCCCCATATTTAAGAGTTCACCCTTACACAGGAGAATTAAATGAACCTAATACAGTGCTTTTTGTTGCATACTATATGGCCGGAATTAAACAAGTGGGAATGGAAAAATTTGTCGACCGGATCAATCGTAATTTAAGAAATTTATTTGGATTAAAAGATGAAAAATAATCAACCTAGATTCGCAAAAAAAGAATTTGGTCAAAACTTCTTACAAGATCAAAATATTATTAATAAAATAGTTCAAGTTTTTCCAATTGCTAATGAAAATGTTTTAGAAATAGGTCCTGGACGTGGCGCTTTAACAAAAGCTTTACTACCTAGTGCTAAAAGTGTAATCTCATATGAGATAGACCAAGATATGGTTGATGTATTAAAATCAGAAATTAATGATCCAAAATTTCATTTAATACATCAGGACTTTTTACAAAGTGATTTAACTAATATTCAAGAATCTTATTTAATTGCCAACATTCCTTATTACATAACCACTGATATTTTATTTAAAGTTTTTGAACATAAAGAAAAGTTTAAGGGTGTTTTATTAATGGTGCAAAAAGAAGTGGCTCAAAGAATATGTGCCAAAATTAATACCAGTGATTATTCTAAATTATCAGTATCAGCACAATATTTAGCAGACTGTAAAATTGAATTTATTGTTCCAAGGGGATGTTTTATTCCTGCACCAAAGATTGATTCAGCAATTATTTCTTTAGTTTTTAAACCTAATGTTAGTTCTCAAGACTGAAATAAACATAAAGATTTTATCAAGTTATGTTTTGCTAATAGACGTAAAAAACTTTCATATGCTTTAAGCACAAAGTTTCCTAAAGATGAAATTTTAACTGCATATCAAACTATGGGGTATGATGATAATATCAGAATTCAACAGCTGACTGTAGAAGAAATTATTGCCTTACACAAATTGTTATTAAAAGAAGCTTAGTCTTCTTTTTATTTTTACCTTCTTTTAAAAATATTTTGTAGATTGAGTAAAATATAAATGTAAGTAAGAAAGGATAGTAATGGCAAAAAATGTAAAAGGAATAACAATATTGGAATCATTAGAAGAAACTAAACAAAAAGGTTTTCTTGAAAATGCAACTTTTCAATATGATGAAGTTGACTACTATTATGTAAAAAAATATTTTGAAGTAGTTGATAAACTAATTGAAAAATATAAAGGATTAAATCCCGATTATGATGTTTCAATTTTTAAAAAACTACAAATATCTAAATATTTTGAAAATTATAGATATCGTGATGAACAATGGTTTTATCAAAGACACCATATTGACGAAATTTTTATATCAGGTGCAATATTTAAATCTGATTTTCTAGAACAATATAAAAATTCTTTAGCAATTATTGTAGATATGAAAGAACATGCATTTTTACATTATTTAATAATAATGTCACAAGCAACTGGTCCTAATAATGGCATGGATATCCAGTTTTCTAGAGAAGCGTGAGATGAAATTATTAATGAATATTGTGAAAAATATGACTGTATCTATGATCAAGATTGAGAATCATTTATAAGAATTTCGGGTAGAATATAACAACCAATATCCTTACAATGTAGGGATATTTTTTTATTTGAAAAAGAAAACGCACCCTAAAGTGCGCAATTTTTACCTATAAATTTAGTTAAGTTCATATATCTATAATAGAAATAATAGTTAGTTCAATAATTATAAAAGACCTGATTGCAAAAGGTCAACAATCTAAAGATTTAAGAATTGCACTATAAATACCATAATATAAAATAATTAAATAGGAAAATTACATATATTAACAACTTATTATTATGTGAAAAAAATTACATAAGTTAGGTGCTCTTTGAAAATGGATATATATTTGAGAGAGTGAGAAAAAGAATACATATAATTATTTACTTTCATTAGAGTAAATTCCAAGTGATTTTGAAGACTACATTTATTAGCTTGTAAAGTTGTAATATATTAATTATTTGGAAATATAAGTAAAAATTTAATTATATTTTCTTCGATTTTAATGGTATCCTAAAATCGAAGTGTGTGGGGGAGAACACCCCACACTTTTATTATATTCTTTAAATAATATTAATTATTTTTTATTTAATTATTCACTAATTTTTTTCAAAAATTCCATAAAATGTGGAAAATTTTCATATTTCATTCTCGGTAATTTGATTAAATATATAAATCAGAAATGTAAAAACCAATATCCTTATATGAAAGAGATATTGGTTTTAATAGCCTATTATTCAGTAGTTTTGATCATGCAAGAATTTTACATAGCTATTTAATATATATTTGTTTATTGCATCTGTGGCTTGAAAAACATATGAATTTAAGTTGTGAAATGAGGATCATATACATTGCAATAATTTTATATCCATTAAAGGTTCTTCGCCTTCGTGCTTATAGCAAATAAACCCACCATATTGAACATTAAATGAAATGAAATTACGAGTAGTACCGCAAATGCGACATTTATTAAAATAATTGCAAAAACCTTGGTTTACTAAAAATTGAGCAATAAAGTATGTTAGGATTTTTTTATTATCATATTTCCCTATGTCATAGAAATAACGATCATATTCGGCAAAAATGTGATTTTGCGTTTTAATATATGAAAAAACTTTTGCTAGTTTAGTAAAAAACAATGAATTTTCTAAATTACTGATATCAAATAATTTTACTAATGTAGCTTTTTTCAACTTACCAACTTTTGTATCAAAGCGAGCTTTAAAGTATTCAAGTTCAACAATTGACCCAATAATTAAATTACTACGATTTTTAGATCCGGGCTTGTCTAAGCCTTGGGCGTAGAGCGAAAAAGTACCCCTAGGACTAAAGAAAGTCACTAGGAATTTATTATCTTCATATTCTGAAATATTCATAACAACTGCTTTTTCTATGCTTACCATGACTAAATTATAATATTTTGCTAAAAAACAACAGCTTTTTGCAACTTTTTTTGTCTAAAACATCTTGAAATATATACTATAGTATATATTAAAAATAAGGTAAAATATACATACTAATTAAAAATGGAGATAATATATGGAAATTTCAGAAATCAGACAAATATGTGTTGATTCATTATCTGCTGTTCCAGGGATTGTTAAGTTGCACAAACCGACACTTGACTTAGATAAATCTTGTGAGGACACAGCTGAATGTGACACACTCTTACCTGAACTAATTAATATCACAACTTCATCAGCGGGATTGAGCTTACAATTAGCTTTCTCAATTCTTGATGATGTCTCAGCTAAATTTATTGTTACACAATTGTTTAAACAAATTGACTTTGCTTTAAAGAAAAAGAAATTGAAATTATTAAATCTAACTGTAATTATTAAAGGAGTAAACAATGCAGGATAAAAAAATCTTAAATGGTGAAGTTTTATCAAGAGCATTAATTTCTGGAGCTAATGCTTTAATTAATGCAAAAAATAAAATTGATGCCTTAAACGTTTTTCCAGTGCCTGATGGTGATACAGGGACTAATATGGCTTCAACTATTGCAGCTACTGTTTCGAATCTTGAAGCAAATGCTAATGAACCTGTGTCTAAAATTTTAAGCAGCATGGCTCATGATATGATTTATGAAGCTAGAGGTAATTCAGGAGTTATTCTTTCTCAAATATTTAAAGGGTTTGCATTAGGTACAGCCAATAAAGTTGAACTTAATACTGCTGATTTAATTCAAGCCTTTGAAGGAGCTACAGCTAGAGCATATAAATCAGTCTTTAAACCAGTTGAAGGAACAATCTTAACTGTTATTCGTGAAACAACTGAAAACCTAAAACTTGAATTTGAAGGAAAAGAAGTTTCATATATCGAATTCTTTAATCAGGCTTTAGCATTTGCACGTAAAAGTTGTGATGAAACTCCAAACAAACTTAAAACATTAAGAGAAGTTGGGGTTACAGATAGTGGTGGTGAAGGTTTATATACTATTCTTTGAGGTATTAACGAAGCTTTAAATGATCGCTTTGTTGCTATATCTGAACAAAATGATGACATTAACAACTTTATTAGTGAAACAGAAGTTTATGAAGGTGAATTCGGATATTGTACAGAAGTTTTAATTGACTTAGATAATCCTGAAAAATTCGATAAAGAAAGTTTTACTAAGCGCCTTGAAAAAATTGCTAATTCACTTGTAGTTGTAAATGATGATAATTTAGTTAAAGTACATGGTCATGCTATTAAACCAGGTAAATTACTTAACTTAGCTCAAGAATATGGTGAGTTTATCAAAATCAAATCAGAAAATATGACTTTACAAGCCAACTATTCAAAAGCTAATGCAGAAAAAATGAAACAAGAAGCACAAAATAATGAAACACGTAAATTGTGCGGTGTAGTTTCATGCAACCTTGGAAGTGGTATTGTTAAACGCATGAAAGAATTAGGCTGTGACTTTATTGTTGAAAGTGGTCAAACTCAAAACCCATCAGCTCAAGACTTAATTAATGCAATTAATAATGTTAATGCTGAAACTGTTTTTGTGTTAACTAATAATTCAAATATTATTTTAGTTGCACAACAAGTTGCTCAAGTTATTGATAATAAAAATGTTTTAGTTGTGCCAACCAAATCTCAAATGCAAGGTATTACTGCTATGCTAAATTTCAATCATGATTTAAGCGCAGAAGAAAATATTGAAATGATTGAAGAATCAATTGCAACAGTTGTAACCGGTGAAGTAACTAAAGCAATTAGAAATACTACATTAAATGGTGTTAAGATCAAAAATGGTTCATATTTAGCAATCGTTGATGGAAAAATTATTTCAGCACATACTTCTGTGATGGCTGCTGTTAAAGCTATTTTAAAAAACAGTATTAAGCCAAGTAGTGAACTTGTCTCAATTTATTATGGTGATGAAAGTAATTTAGGTGAGGCTGAAGAAGTTTCAAATTACATTAATGCGACATATGATTGTGAAGTTGATATTGTTGAAGGTAACCAACCAACATATCAATTCTTAATAGGGATTGAATAATGAAATATAAATATACAATTGCTTTTGATGCCAATGGAAATGATAAAGGTGTCCTTGAATGTTTTTTAGGAGCACAAAGATTTGCTAGTGAAAATCCAGAAATTTTAGTTAAATTAGTTGGGGATGTACAACAAGTCTCAGAGCTAAATAATGCAGCTAACTTGGAATTAATTCAAAATGCAAATAAACCAAGTGATCCTAGAAATATTCGTAAATCTATGTCAGAAGATACTTCGATGAATCAAGCCTTAAATTTAGTACTAGATAATCAAGCAGATGCAATCTTATCAAGTGGTGATAGTGGGACATATATTTCTTCACTTACACTTAAAGCTAAACGATTACCAGGTGTTTCTCGCCCAGCTTTTATGCCTATAGCAACTGCAAGTAATAATCGTAAATTTGTAATTCTTGATGTAGGAGCTAACTTAGAAACCAAAACCGAATACTATTTAGAATGAGCTAACTTAGCTGCTACATATTGTAAAGAGATGTTTTTAGTTTCTCGCCCACAAGTTGCTTTAGTTAATATAGGAACCGAAGAATACAAAGGCAATACTACTGTACAAGAAGCAAATAATCTTTTAAAAGATGCAGTAGAGTTTGAATATGTTGGTTTTATGGAACCTAAATCCTTATTTAAAGGGCAATGTGATGTAGTCTTATCTGATGGATATGCAGGTAATATTATGATCAAAAGTTATGAAGGTGCTATTTCAACTTTTAAATATATGCTCAAACAAGAAATTCAACCAAGTTTTTGAAGAAAAATCGGAGCTTTATTATTAAAACCAGCCTTTAAAGCAGTAGCAAATAAATTAGACTATCGGTCAATTGCCAGTGCTTGGGTACTAGGTGTAAATGCATTAGCATTAAAAGCACATGGAAGTAGTGATTCTTTAGCCTACTATAATGCTTTAAACAATATGAAGCAAGCTTTAGAAGCTAATTTGTTACAAAAACTAAAAGAGTCAGTAACAGCGGAGGCTCCAGATGTCAATTAAGCAAACAAATACTTTAGAAGAGTTTTTAAGCGAGCATGATATTGTGCCTAATTCTTTAGAACCTTATATCTTAGCTATCACTCATTCTAGTTATAATCGCAAAAATTTTGATAATTATGAAAGATTAGAATTCTTAGGCGATGCTGTTTTACAATTATTAAGTTCAAGTTTTATGTATAAAGCTTATCCTAATTTAACACAAGGGCACTTAACTAGATTAAGATCACAAGCTGTTGGAACTGAATACCTTTCTTATCTAGCTAGAGAAATAGGTTTAGTTAATTTTATGAAAACTGGACCGGGTAAAATGCGTGATACAGTAATTCAAAGTGCAAAAGTTCAAGCAGACTTATTTGAATCAATGGTCGGTGCAATATATATTGATCAAGGACTAAAAAAAGCAGCAGATTTTGTTTATCGCTATTTAAAAGATAGAATTATTGATTTACATGATAATAACAACAAAGATCCTAAAGGACAATTACAAGAATACTTTCAAAGTTTGACGAAAGAAAGTATTACATATAATACAGTTCAAATTGCGCCATTTGATGCGCAAAATCATCCTAGTTTTCAAGCCCAAGCAATCCATGATGGTCAAATTTATGGTGTGGGATTAGGAACTAATAAAAAAGAAGCTGAAACTAATGCAGCAATTGATGCATTAAAAAAATTAAAGGATGAAGTTATATAAAGGAGTCCATATGAAATTAATTAAAATTGAAGCTCATGGTTTTAAATCATTTGCAGAACCTGTAGTATTACGTTTTGATGGTGGAGTTGCAGGAATCATTGGTCCAAATGGTTCAGGTAAAAGTAACATCAATGATGCTATTAAATGAGTATTAGGGGAACAAAGTTCAAAAGAAATGCGTGGTGATTCAATGCAAGATTTAATCTTTGCTGGATCTAAAACTGCTAAACCAATGGATTTTGCACGGGTAACATTAACATTTGATAACCGTGATTCAGATAACTCAATTGATGATGATACAGTTGTTATTACTCGTGAATTATTCCGTGGTAAAGGAATGAATAATTACTATTTAAATGGTAAACCATGTCGTTTTAAAGACATTAAATCAATCGCTATGGAAACTGGAATTGGAAAAAGCTCATTAGCTATTATTTCTCAAGGTACAGTTTCAGATATTGCTGAATCTTCTGATGAAGAACGTAGAGCTATTTTTGAAGAAGCAGCTGGTGTTTCTAAATTTAAATTTAAGAAAACCGAATCATTAAGACTATTAGAAAGTGCTGATGCTTCTATTAGTAAAATTGAACCAACTATAAATGAATTAGAAAAACAACTTGTTCCATTAAGAAAACAAGCTGAAAAAGCTCTTATATATAGAGATAAAAGTCGTGAACTTAAAAAAGTTGAAGTAGCTTATTTAGCTCATGAAATTAGAGAAAATGAAAAAACTTATGAACTCTTATCAAAAGAATTAACTGGTGTTCAAGAAACTAAAAATTCATATGAAACTCAAATTGATAGATATAAAGCTCAAATTGGTGATAAGAGAATTGAAAAGAATGAATTATCAAAAGAAATTGCTACCTTAAGTGGAAAGCAAAGTGGAATTAAAAGCAGACTTGAAAGCCTTGAAATTACCATTACAAAGCAAAACACTCGTATGGAACTTATTGCTAGCGGGGAAATGGCAGCAGATAATGAAGAAACTGCAAAAGCTTATGCTTTAAAAATTATTGAATTAGAAGAAAATCTAAAATATCATAAAGAAAGCTCTGCAACTTTAAATACTAAAGCACAAGAACACACAGATAGAATTAGAGATCTTTCAAACAAAGTTAATGCATTGCAAGTTGAACTCAATAATGCTAAGACTAAATATACTGAAGTTAATACAAATTTACAAATTTTAATTGAAACTAAAAATAAGAAAACCAACTTATTTAAAGGAACTAAAACTATTGTTGATAATGCCTCAAACTTTAGAGGATACAAAGGTTTAGTTAGAGATTTAATTAAAGTACAACCAGATTATACTTTAGCAATTGAAGCTATTTTAGCTTCAGCAGCTCAACACATCGTTGTTGACATTCCAAATACTGCTGTTAAAGCTGTTGATTTCCTTAAGAAAAATAATGGTGGAAGAGCTACATTTATTCCATTGACATCAATTAAAGAAAAATTTGTTCGTGATGACTATTTATTAGTTGCTTCAAATCACGCAGGTTACATTGGGGTAGCATCTGATTTAGTTGACTATGATCCTCAATATGATGTCTTAGCTAAATTCTTACTTGGTAACGTTGTAATTGTTCAAGACATTGAAAGTGCCAACCAAATTTCAAATATTTTAGAACGTAAATACATGGTAGTTACTTTAGAAGGAGACATCATCCGTGTTGGTGGAGTTATTGTTGGGGGAACTGCTCAAGAAAGTGATAATATCATTGGACTAGATGAAAAAATCGCTCAGTTCAAGCAATTACTTCCTTCTTTACAAAACATTATTAATAATAATGAAAGCTTAATTACAAAAAATAGTGCTGAAATAACTCGTGTTAATACAGCACTTAATGAATATAAATTTGAAGCAAGACAAGAAGATCTTACTATTGCACAAATTCAAAAAGAAATTGATGAATTTAAGTCTAAATCTGATATTTCAGGAATTAATAAAGAACAAGTCGCTCCTTCAGTCTTAATAGGAGAAAGAAATAATTTATTAAAAGACTACACAATTATTAAGAATGATTTAGCTATTAAAAATCAATTCTTAGAAACTGTAGATGCTGAGCTATTACACTTAACAGAATCTTTAGACAAAACTCAAACAACTTTAAATGAGTTAAATAATACTTTCACAAATAAGATTACAATTTATAAAAATGCTGAATTAAATCTTAAAAACTTTACTGAAAGACTTGCTAGTCAATATTCATATACTGTAGAATATGCAGAAGCAAACTACAAGTTAGAAATTCCAGTAGAAAAAGCTAGAGAGTTAGTTGCTGAATTAAGAGAACAAATTGATGAACTTGGTTCAGTTAACTTAGAAGCTATTGAGCAACTTGAATCTGTTGAAGAACGTTACGACAGATATGTTGCTGATAGAGATGAATTAGTATCAACTAGAAATATTCTAATGGAAGCTATTTCAGAACTTGACAAAATTATTGTTACTAGATTAACTAGTGTTGTAAACGATGTTAATAATGAATTTAACACTGTCTTCAAATCAATGTTTGGTGGAGGTAGTGCTGAAGTTAGATTTGTTGAACCTAACAATGTACTAGAATCTGGAATTTCAATCTTTGCTCAACCTCCTGGAAAAAGCATTAAGAATTTAAGACTATTTTCAGGTGGTGAAAAAGCCTTAATTGCTATTTCATTGCTATTTGCTATCTTAAGAGCAAGACCACTTCCATTATGTATTCTTGATGAAGTGGAAGCTGCACTTGATGAAGCAAATGTTATTAGATATGCTGAATATTTACAAGAACTTAAAAATCAAACTCAATTCATTGTTATCACTCACAGAACTGGAACAATGTCAAGAGTTGATTCACTTTTTGCAGCAACAATGCAAACACGTGGAGTTACAAACTTCTTTAGTGTGCAATTAAAAGATGCTGCAAAATATGTAGATCAAGAATCAAACAATCAATAATCTAAATATCCCTTTCTCATAGGGATATTTTTTTGCAAAGAAAAATACCTCTTTGAGGTATTATTCTGCAGCTTCGCCACTTAATTCAGGGATTAAAATATTTTTAATCTTATAAACTATTTGACTCTTAGTAATAGTTGTGCCATGAGAACCTGGAATCATGTATTTTCTTGTTTCATCATCGAACTGATCAATTTTATAATTGGTTACTAAATTTTTTACCAAATCCATAAATTCAGTTACAGGATATGGTACATCGTCTTCTTTTGGAAATTTGACCTTAATAGCTTTTTCTATCAAGTCATAGTTATCCTTTAATGTTAGCATAAGGGTTTTTATAGGTGTAGATTCATTAGCAAATTTTTTTAAAATAGTTATAGCTTCAGTAACTGAGTCATTTTTGCTATCTGTAGTTCCTTGACTTGGTTTATCACCTTCGTTAGTACCAGGTTTTTTATCTGAACCTTCGCTTGAATCTGTACCTGGTGTTGGATTAGTTTCAGTATTATTACCAGAATTTGCTCCACCTGTTGTAGCACCTTGCTGTGAATCAGAAGGATTGCTTTGCCCACTATTACTATCTGTATTAGGTTTTTCAGGGGTGCTTGTTGAAGGGTTTGACTCTGTATTTCCTCCTGAAGTTTCTGAACCTGTTGATGGATTAGGCTTAGAAGGTTTGTCTTGTGTATCTGTTGAAGGAGTTTGAGGTTTATTTGTATCTTTTTGTTCTGTACATTGAGCTGCTACTAATGGCAAGATTGCACTAGCTCCTAATAACGGAATAAGAGTTAATTTTAATTTCATAAATATCCTTTATTTTTATTGAGTTTTTGTATCTTGTTTCTTAATCATAAATGAATAAATAATTACATTGGCAGTAATTTTAATTTACTTAAGCCTCATTTCAATAAGACATAAGCACTTATGATTAATAATAATTATATCAAATCTTTAATTTCTTATACTACTAATTAGTAATAAAAGACAGTCTAGTTACAAATAAAAAAAGCATCAATTATTTAGATGCTTAAAATTTTTATTTTTTATCACTTTTTAATATTTCAGCTCCAGCTGCTACAACGCTAGCAACATCTGCTAAATTAGGTGGTAATATGATTTTTGTTGCTTGCCCATTGGCAATTTCACTTCATTCTTGAATTGATTTTAATCTTAAGAATGCTTCATTAATACCTGCTGAATTAATTAATTCAATAGCTTCTTTTTCACCTTGTGCTTCTAAAATACGTTTTTGTTTTTCAGCTTCAGCTTGAAGAATCTTTTGTTGTTTTTCAGCTTCAGCATTAAGAATAGTACTTTCTTTTTCACCTTGTGCTTTTAAAATTAAACTTTGTCTAATACCCTCAGCTTCTAGGATGTTTGCACGTTTATCTCTTTCTGCTTGCATTTGTCTAACCATAGCTTCTTGAACTTCACGTGGTGGAATAATGTTTTGTATTTCAATTCTATTAACTTTAATTCCTCATGGATCACTGGCTGCATCAAGTATTTTAGTAAGTTTAGCATTTATTATTTCCCTAGATGTAAGTGATTCATCAAGTTCAATTTCACCAATTAAGTTACGTAAAGTAGTAGCTGTAAGATTTTCAATAGCTAATCATGGTCTTTCTGCACCATAAGCAAATAACTGTGCATCCACTATTTTTAAATAAATAACTGTATCAACTTTAATTGTTGCATTATCTTTGGTAATAACGCTTTGAGCAGGAAAATCCATAACTTTTTCTTTAAAGTTTTCAACTAAGGCCTTACGATCAAGGAAAGGAATAATGAAATGTAGTCCTTTTCCTAATGTTTTATGGTATTTTCCTAGTCTTTGGACAATAACAAAGTTGGTTTCTTGAACAATAACAATTGACTTAACTAATCCGACAATTAAAATTATTAGGAAGATTAAACCAAATATTGAGCCAAAAACAGTTCCAATAATTGCACTTGTTCCCATTTTTCTCCTTATATAAATCTTTTTATAATTTAATTTTACTAAATTTAACAAAAAAATTAGCTGCTCGCTAATTTCTTTCATATGGCGGAGGTTAAAGGAATCGAACCCTTATCATCGGTTTTGGAGACCACTATATTGCCATTATACTAAACCTCCAAATTTTTAATCTTATAAATAATACCAAATTTTCTTTAGTTTAAGGATAAAAAGGAAATAAAGCTTATTTATCAAACAAAAAGAATTAGTCACTGACTAATTCCTATAAAGATATGAATGAAATCTCTTTACAATTAAATATTATCAAATTTTAAGAATCAATTTGCAACTTTTTATCTCTTAATTTAAGTATTCATTTTAAATTGCTTTAAATTAGTAATAAAAAATACTGCCGTGCAGTATTAAATTATTTTCTGAATTTAAAGTGACAAATATCACCATCTTTCATTATGTAGTTTTTACCTTCTGAACGTAATTTACCAGCATTTTTAGCGCCAGCTTCTCCACCATAAGCAATAAAGTCTTCATATGAGATCACATCAGCTTTAATAAATTTCTTTTCAAAATCACTATGAATAACACCAGCACATTGAGGTGCAAGTCAACCTTTGTGGTAAACTCATGCTCTAGCTTCTACTTTTCCAGCTGTAAAGTAAGTTTCAAGATTTAGTAAATCAAATGCTTCACGTGTTAAAACATCTAACCCACTAACTTCAATACCATACATTGCTAGTAATTCCATTTTTTCATTTTCATCTTCAACAGCAATTAGCTCAGATTCTAATTGAACACAAATTGGAAGTAATTTTTCTCCTGGTTTTAATGAAGCTTGCAATGCTGAAAAATGTTTATCATTTGCATATGAAGCAAATTGATCATTACTTAAGTTAGCAACATAAATAATAGGTTTAAAAGTTAATAAATGGTATCCCTTAATAAATTTTGTTTCATTTTCATCTAATTCAACTTCATGTGCTGGAATATTGTTTTCTAAAGCTTCTTTAATTTTACTTGCAGCATTGAATTCAATAATTCCATCTTTATCTCCAGATTTAGCTTTTTTAGTTACACGGTTAATAACATTATTAATGGTTTCTAAATCTGCAAGCATTAATTCAAAATTAATAACATCTTTATCACGTACTGGGTCAACTGAATTAGCAACGTGCATGATGTTTTTGTCTTCAAAACATCTTACTACATGAATAATTGCATCAACTTCACGAATGTTTGCTAAAAATTTATTTCCAAGTCCTTCTCCTTTTGAGGCTCCTTGAACTAATCCAGCTATATCGACGAAATCAAAAGTAGCTCAAACAATTTTATCTGGATTAACAATTTTAGCAATTTCTACTAAACGAGGATCAATTAATGGGACTGAAGAAATGTTTGGTTCAATAGTGGTGAAGGCATAATTTGATGCTTCAACTTGTTTTTTAGTAATAGCACTAAATAAGGTACTTTTACCAACATTTGGTAATCCAACAATTCCGGCTTTTAATGACATATTATCTCCTTGAAAAAATCTTAGTTAAAATATCTTATATTTTACATTAATATACTGAAAGGCATTTTTTTAATTTGATAAAATTAAACTAATTAGTAAAAGGATTTATATGCAACAAAAAAATGAACACAAATTAACTTCATGATACAACTTATATCAAAACAATAATTTAATTGATTATAGTTTTGAGCATTTTGTCCGTGAAATAGATAATTTATTTCCAAACAATAGTTTTTACACTCGTCCTAAAGCCACAATTTATGGAATTGAATTTGATTCCTTAAATATTTATGGTTTTGGTAATTTAAATATTTATACATTACTCAATTTAGCTGATATTTTTGATACTAATCATAATAAAAGTGGACTTTTCCGTAAGAAAGCGAGAATTTTATTTTCAAGTTCAAGTGAAGACATTTTTCCTTCAAGTTTAACTCAACATTTTATAAGCTATCTAAAGGATAAAAAACATTTTGTCTATGGATTTAATGTAGATCAAGTTAACCAATTTGTTTTTCAGTCAGCAATTAATTCACTAGATATTGATTATGCCTTTTATTTAACTTATAGTTCATCTAATAATAAATATTACTTGCAAATTTATTCAGGCAAAGGCTTAATTTCTTTGGATGAACAAGAAGAGCTAATTACACAACTTTATCAATGAAAAAAACATTTTATTTTGAGCAATAATCATGAATTAATTACTTTAAATATTAATAAAGTTATTGATAGTAACATTAAAAAAGTTCTCAATCGTTATGTGAACCGTGAAAATAAATTAGATTATTATTCTAATTTATCAGTTTATTTGATGGTAGAAGAACAAAGCGATACTTATATATTAGAACGTTTTTTTAATCAAGTAAATATCAAGTATTCAAAACTAAATCCTTTACTTAATAAAGACTTGCTGTCACCTTCACCAGTTGTATTTTGAAGATGACTTCGTACTGCAAATTATAAAGCTGATTTAATCATTATTTTAAATAAGAATAAAGAATTAAAATTAATTACTAAGACTAAAGAAGGATATGTAACCTTAAATGATGATGAAATAGCCTTCTTATATATCAATAGTCAATATCTTTATTGAAAACAAAAAGGCTTACTGGAAAACGAGCAAATTTTTATTCCAATGAATGCAGCTGACTTTATACTTTCAAACTTAGAAAACTATAAAATTAAATATCAATATGAAAATGAATTAACTGATCCTAATAATGTTCTTTTTGCCTATGGACAAGGCTTTTCTAATAGTTCGGAAATGAATTTAAATTATGATAATTTAGAGTTCTTATTTAATTTTTGTTTTATGTTACTTAACTACAAAGAAAACAATAATTTATTTACTTTTAAATATAAAAAAATGACTGAAGCTAGTCACTTTACTTCACTAAACTTATACAATATTAAAAAAACTGCTGCTGATATGAACACAGTTTTTGAATACTTATTAGCTAATCCAGATACTTTAGGAAAATATAAAATTGAAAAACTAAAAGCTATCAATTATGATAGTAATAAATATCAATATTTATTTAATTTACGCCTAAAAACTAAGCATAATAAGAGCAATATCTTTATCTCATTTGATAAAGCAAATAATCAAATTGAATGTAAATTTGAAACAATTATTAGCTTATATAAAATCAATCATTTTATTGAAAAGTGATACACAATTTATGTGCAAAAGAAAATTGTAAAAAAGCTTACTTATTTAGTTAATAAACTAAATAAGCCAAAAAAGAAATAATATATAATTACAAAAGCAAAAAAAGAGGTAAAAATGATAAATAAAATCAAAGGAACTAAAGACTTCTCAGTAACAGAAGCAATGTTAAAAGACTTTGTTTTAACATCATTTGAAAACGTTGTAAGTAAACACGAGTTTAAAATGATTGAAACACCTATAATGGAACAAAGCGCTTTATTTAAAAGATCAGTAGGTGAAAGTGAAATAGCTAAAAAAGAAATGTATGAGTTCAAGGATAAAGGAGATAGAGATATTTGCCTTCGTCCTGAAGGAACAGCTTCATTTGTGCGTGCATTTGTTGAAAATAAATGATATGCAGACGATTTTGATCGTTTTGCTTATTTTGGCCCAATGTTTAGATATGAACAACCACAAAAAGGTAGATATAGACAATTTTATCAAGCTGGTGTTGAATATGTAGGGAACAAGAATTATTTAAGAGATGCTGAAGTTATTTTAACTGCTAATGATTTATTAGAATTATTTAATTTAGATTACGAATTAAAAATCAACTCAATTGGAGATAGCATTTCTCGTGCTAACTATGAAGCTGCACTTTATGATTATTTAATACAATACCGTGACCAATTAAGTGCGATTTCACAAGAACGTTTAGCAAATAAAAAAGTTTTACGTATTCTTGATGATAAAGAAGACAGTAAAAAAGACTTCATGAAAAACATTCCTTTAATTCAAGACTACTTATCACCTGAATCTAAACAATATTTTGAAAATGTTTTAACTACTTTAGCTAACAATGGTATTGAATTCACAATTTCGAATGAATTAGTCCGTGGATTAGACTACTATGATGAAGTGGTTTTTGAATTTGTTTCAAAAGACAAAAATGCTGGAGCTCAATCTACTTTAATTGGTGGAGGAAGATATTCAAACTTAATTAAAGAACTAGGTGGACCTGATCTTTCAAGTGTTGGATTTGGTTTTGGAGTAGATCGCTTAATTGACCTAATTAGAGAAGATTTTAATGAAGTAACACATATTGAAACAGAAGCAAGACATGTTGATATTTATGTAGCTATGAGTGAAGATAGTAGCAATATTGATTATGCTTTCTGACTTGCTAATAATCACCTAAGAAACTTCTTTACTGTTGAAGTTGAACTTGAATTAATTAAGGCTAAAAAAATTATTGATAAAGCTAATAAACGAACAGCACAATTTATTATTTATGAAGACAAAATGCTTGGCAATGATTTATTAAATGTTAAATCATTAGTAACAAAAGATAAAATCTCATTTGGTAAGAATTTACATGGTATTGCAGATTTATTTACATTTCTAATTGAAAATGTAGAAGATGATGCAGAAATTGAAATTGATGAAATTGAAGAATATGTTGCAGAAGAATTGATGGGGAAAAATGAAAAAGACAATTAATAATAATCAATTAAGACTTGCTGATGCAGGTAAACAAGTTACTCTGTATGGTTGAGTAGCAAACAAAAGAAAATTTGGAGAAATTAACTTTGTTGACCTTAGAGATAAATTTGGTGTAACTCAATTAGTGTTTAATACACCAATTACCTTTACTAAAGAATCAGTTTTAGAAGTTAATGGAACAGTTGTAGAAAGAAAAGATAAAAACTTAGATTTAGCTACAGGTGAAATTGAAGTTGTTGTTGATTCTTACAATGTATTATCAAGTTCAAAAGAACAACTACCATTTCAAATTAGAGATGACATTGATGTTAAAGAAGAACTTAGATTAGAATATAAATTCTTAGATTTAAGAAGACCAGTGATGCAAAATACTCTTAAGTTAAGAAATGATGTAATTTTTGCAATTAGAGAATATTTACAAGGTCAAGGCTTTACTGAAGTTGAAACACCAATTCTTTCTAAAGCAACTCCAGAAGGAGCACGTGATTTCTTAGTGCCTACTAGAAATAAAGCAAATGCATTTTATGCTTTACCTCAAAGTCCACAATTATTTAAACAATTATTAATGATTGCTTCACTTGAAAAATACTACCAAATTGCTAGATGTTTCAGAGATGAAGACTCAAGAAAAGATCGTCAACCTGAATTCACACAACTTGACATTGAAGTTAGTTTCATGGATGTAGCTTCATTCCAAAGCTATATTGAAGGGCTATTTAAATACTTTATGAAAAAAGTTATGAATGTTGATCTTCAAATTCCATTTGAACGTGTTAAATATGATGAATGTATTGATAAATACGGAACTGATAAACCAGACTTTAGATATGGTAATGAAATTGTTTCAATTCCTGAATTCTGTCAAACAAGCGACTTTAATATCATTAAAAATGCAAATAGCATTCGTTTATTAAAGATTGATGAAACAATTACTAAAAAAGACTTTAAAAAGCTTGAAGAAATTGCTAAAAAGAATAAAGTTAAAGCTTTATTCTACTTCACAGTTGAAAACTTCCAAGTAGCAGAAAGCAATTTTGCTTCTAAAGTACCAGCTGATGAAATTGCAGCTTTAATTAAACAACAAAAGAATCAAAATGGTACTTACTTAATTTGTGCTGATAAATATGAAAATGCTTCTCAAGCTCTTGGTGCGCTTAGAGTTGAACTTAATTCATGATATGGATGAGCAAAAGAAGAATACAACTTTAAATGAATTGTCGACTGACCTATGTTTGAATATGATGAAGAAAATAATTCTTGAGCAGCAGCACACCACCCATTTACACAATTTGACAACACACTTGAAGAATTAGACACTTTACCTAAAGAACAAATTAGAGCACGTAGCTATGACTTAGTGCTTAATGGATTTGAACTTGGTTCAGGTTCAGCAAGAATTTATGATGAAAAAATGCAAGAAAAAATGTTTGAAATGATTGGTTTAAGTAAACAAGATCAACAAAACAAATTTGGTTTCTTCCTTAAAGCATTTGAATATGGTGTGCCACCACACTGTGGAATTGGACTTGGAATTGATCGTCTTGTAATGATTTTAAGTAATCATAAAACAATTAGAGATGTTATTGCATTCCCTAAAAACTCAAAAAATGAAGACTTAATGACTCAAGCTCCATCAAATGTAGAGCAAACTCAATTAGATGATGTTTACTTACAAATTAAAGAAGAAAAATAAGATTTCAAAAACACTCGGATAAATTCCGAGTGTTTCATTTTACAGTTATAAAAATATGTATAATTAAATGGTTATTAATTATATTGGAGGATAAAATGACACTATTAGAAAAGTATAAAATTAAAGTTGATGAATTACCTTCATACGACTTTAATTATGATCAAAAAGAATTAGTAAAGAAAATCTTAGAGAAAGCAGAAGAAAAAGATTTACAAAATATATATCAATTTTTAATCCAAAGAGTGAAAGTTGGATTTAAATTTGATTATGCACCTGAAAGCAACAGCAAGCAAGTTGTATTATTGCAAAAAGATGATACACTCAGCTTTAAAAATGATCCATTATCAAAAAATCAAAATATTTTAATTATTGGTGAAAACTATGATGCATTAAAGAACTTATTAGTACTCGAGAGAGAGAGAGAGAGATTGCGCGACTAATGCACGTTATGATGTAATGTATATCGATCCTCCTTATAATACTGAATCAGCAGGAAGTGATGGGAATCAAGTAGCTGATGATAAAGAAAATATAAAGTCTTCAAAATTTATTTACAGAGATAAATTCAGTCGAAATGGCTGATTAAATATGATGAATGAACGACTAAAAATGGCACGCGATCTTTTGAAAGAAGATGGTGTAATTTTTGTGTCCATTGATGATAATGAACAAGCATATTTAAAAGTTTTGATGGATGAAATTTTTGGAGAAGAGAATTTTGTAACAAATATTGTTTGAAATAAATTAAACGCGCAAAATGATGTTCAATTTTTCCAAGCTAATTATGAATATGTTTTAGTTTATAGTAAAAATAAAAGTATATTAAATGTTAATAAAATTTATGAAGAAAATACAAAAGGAAAAACAATTTCTTTATTACTAGGCAATACATCAGGTGGGTTATTAAATAATCGTTTCAAAATGGGCCAAACAGCATATTGAAATAAAGAAACAAACGATATGATTTTCGAACATGATTATGATCTGGAATTGGCAAAAAACTCGAATAATCCAAATATTTATAAAAATAATGAAAAGTTAATTTCTATGGGATATATACCTATTCGCCCTAAAATTTACAACAAAAAATTAGGTTGTTGAAAATGAAGTATTGAAAAAATGAATAACTGTAAAGACTTATTGGTTGTAAAAAAACAAAAAGATGGCAGTTTTACTCTGCACTATAAGGATATAAGAGAAGTAAAAGTTAAAAAATATAAAAATATTTTAGATTTAAGCTCTTCTAATGGTGCATCAATATTAAATGAACTGGGAATAAATTTTTCTTTTTCAAAACCTGTTAAATTAATCAAATTTTTAATCAAAACAGTAGAAAAAAACAAAGACATTCGGATATTGGATTTCTTTGCCGGATCTGGAACCACAGCGCATGCTGTTATGGAATTAAATAAAGAAGATGGTGGAAATAGAACATATACATTAGTTACTAATAATGAAAACAATATAGCTATAGATGTTACATATGAAAGACTTTTTAGAATTAATAACGGTAAAGGCACAAAAGGTGAAAGTTTTAAATGAGCTGATAAAAATCAACCATATAAACAAAATTTAGATGTTTTTTGGACAAAATACTTTGATACTAATATTTTTTCTGAAAAAATAGACAACATTGCAATTTTAAAAACTCTAGAAAAAGAACTAAATGATTTTGGTATTTATGGTCTTAATGATAATGTTCAAAAATTATTACTAGATTTAATTGCTTTAAAACCTGTTAAGGAATAAAATGAAACTTACTGTTACACAAAAAAATGCCGTAGATCAATTAGTTGAAATTTATACTAACAAAGATATTTATAAAAAAGAAATTGTTGAATTTAAGGCTCCTACAGGTTCTGGAAAAACTTTCATGATGGCTAATGTTATTGATCAAATAAATAAATTTTCATTAAAAAACAATCGCCCTATTATCTTTTTAATTGTTACTTTGTCTTCAAGTGAACTCCCAAAACAAATGGAGTCAAATTTAAATGAGTATAGATATTTTCTTCCTGATTTACCCGGAGTAATCAGGAAAGAATCCCCATCTTCAACAAAAATAAAAACAGACTCAGATTTTTCAATAAAACCAGAAAGTAATAAGATTTATATCTTTGGTGCTTCTTCATTTGGTGAAAAAAGAATATACACTGAACGTGGTATTTACAATGCATTTTTAAAAGAAATTAAAGATAATGGATGGGATATTGTATATATTAGGGATGAAGCTCATTATGGTGGTGATGCCATCAACAAAGGTAAAACTAGTGGTAAGTACATAGATATTGATAGTAAAGATAGTGAAAAGATATTAATTTCTGATGTTGCTAATTCAAATGTAAAGTTTGAATTATTGACACAAAAAACAGCTGATTATATAATTAAAATGACTGCAACACCCAATGGGATGCATAATCAAATTGTTATAGAAGAAACTGAATTAGAAAAAGACAATATTAAATTACTAAAAAATCAGCTGAAATTAAATGAAGGAATAGGGGAGCAAGAAGATTTAGAGCTAATTGATGATAATGTTTTACTGGAAATAGCATGTAAAAAATTTCTAGATGTAAAATATGCATATAGTGATTCTGAAAACGAAAAAGCACTAATTGGTATAAATCCAGCAATGTTAATTCAAATAGAAGATAAGTATTCTAACAAGCAAGAATCCTTTAATAATAAAATTCAAAATATTAAGAATATTTTGAATAAATACAATCTTTCATGAGTTACTTATTTTAGTGATGATAAGTCAGACAGTAATTTAAGAGGTAAAATTGATCTAAAATCTATTTCAGATAATTTAAGCCCGATAGATGTTATTATTTTTAAAATTGGACCAGCAACTGGTTGAAATATACCAAGAGCTTGTATGCTGGTACAATTAAGAGATGTTTCATCAAAAAATTTAAATACTCAAGTAATTGGGAGAATAAAAAGAAATCCAAACCCAGAATATAAGGCTATAGATGAAGATGAAGTTGAAGCTGATAAAAAGTCGATCCGTTGAAATTATTATATTTACAGCAATAGTATTAAACCTACTGAAAATATGAGAGTAAATATGAAACTTAGACCAAATTGCGATACAAATCGTTTCATAACAGGAAAAATTGACAAAGAAATTAAAAAAATAATTCTAAGTAAAGAATATTCTGAAAAAGTTCTTGAATTAGTGAGTCTCACAAAAGTAAAATCTGCTTATGAAGATTATAAAAAGGAATATGAAAAGTATGGTTTTATTACTCCAGATCAAGAAACGATTACAGATTTTAAAGGAACATCTAAACGTAAGATTTCAAGAGAACTTAAAAATGGAATTGATTTGCAAATCTATAATGAGGAACAGTTTGAAATTAATAAAAATTTAATAAATAAGAGAACTCTTGAAAATATTTATGAAAATATATTTACTAATTCTGGTGTTTCAAGGCAAATGTTTTATTTTATATTTTTTAAAAAATATCTTTCATTATTAAAAGAAGAAAGACAAAAACAAATCAAAAAAGTAAAAGCTGAAAGCAATGGTCATGAATATGTTTTATCAATTTCCAAAACATTGCCTTTAAACAATGACTTCATGATAAAGAAAGAATCATCCAACAAACTCAAAATTGACTCTGAAGAACGTTATAAATATGCCTACTATAATCCTATTAAAAAATATGAGCACTTACATTATTTCGATTCGAAAACAGAACACGCAGTTTTCCAATCATTTTTTGAATTTATCAAAAATAGCAGTAGGCTTGAACAAATAACAATTTGAACTAAAAATCCAGTCCATGATGGTCTTGAATTTGAGTATTATGACGTTGATTTAAATGTAACAAATTCTTATCCTGATATGGCAATCAAATATAAAAACCATTATGGAGAAAATGATATCACTGTTGAAATTAAGAATGCTACTAATGATTATGATAGAGAAAAAACTCAAAAAATTCTTGAATCATATCAGCAGTATATTGAGGAAACGATAAAATGAAATGACTTAAAACTATTAATTGATAATAATCCGCATTTACTAATTAATGCAACTTTAATAATTTGCCATTATAATTATGAAACTGGTGAAAAACAATTTTCAGGATACTCAACTAATAAACAATTAAGTCAAGCATTAGAAAAGGGTCAAGTTTCTGAGTTTAGAGAAATTTTTGAATACTTAGATATGTAGAAATTTCTTGTTGTTGATTTTAAAAAACACCTGACAAAATTGCTTAATTTAGTATCTTTTTTAAAAGCAAAATCCTTTTCTTTACCTTCAAAATAATACACACCACAATTAATAAAAGGTGTGTTTTTATATTTATAAATATATAAAATAATTGGATTCAATTAATAAATATTTAAACTCTAAATTCATATGTTATAAACCACAGTTGAATATCAAATATATAATAGTTTTAATAAAATGAATTAAAAAACAAAATGATAAATTAATTTTAAAAAATCCCATTTATTCCTAAAAAGTGGGATTTTTTGTATTTTTTCGAAAATTATACAAAAATTAAAAAAGAGTATAATAAAAATGATTTATTAATAATATAAATTAAAAATTAAAGGAGAAATATGTCTGAAAAAAATAAAAATGCTAAAGCGCGAAAAGTGCTTTTAACATTAGCAGCAACATCTGCTACTGTGATTGCCCCACTCGCTTCGCTTTCATTAACTGGAAATACAAGTGATGAAGCAAATGCTGTAGCAGGTTTTATTGCTGATAGAACTGTTGAAGGAAACCCAGAAGTAAAAGAATATACTGATATTAGAAGTAGATATTTTGGTGTCAAAAGAGATGGCGAAAAAATATACTACAAAATACCTGATGACCAAAGTAATAAAAATATGAACTCTTTAAATAAATTTGAAAGAGAAAATATAGAAAATAGTCTAGAAAAAGGTAGAAAAGAAGCTCAAAAGATGGTTAAATTCATTCATGAACCAACCGAAAATGATTGAAATTTAGCTGAGCAAACATGAGAAATAGCTTATGATACCGGCTTACTAGAAGGAGAAAGTGAATATTCACCAGGTCAAAGAGCTATAGGTTTTTCACTTTCAAATGATTTGGAAGTTATACCTGGAACAATTTCATTAAGACTTGAATACACAAATAGAAATTATCAAGGTAATATGACCTTTTATAATAATGGTGTCACTTGAGGAAATCCTGATACATTACCAGGATATGAAGATCCTGCTAAAAATGATTTCTTTAGTTATGACCATGATTCAAAAGTTAAACAATATGATAAATTAAAGGGATTTTATTTAAGATTTGCTGACAAAGACAAAAAATTTGATTTTTCTGCAGATCAAGCTTTTGACCATGAATCATATTGAATGAAAAATATGACTTTTGATATAGAATCAGGTTCTAAATCAAAAGGAAATCTTCTTTATTCTAGTGAAGATAGAGATCTGGCAAATAGAAAAATGGAAATAAATATTTTTCCTGCATTAACTAGCCACGCAAACAATTGAATAAACTATAGACCTAGAATTAATGGAATAGAGTTTTTAACATCTGATGTAGATAAAAAAGATAAGAATTTAGGTGCTTATTCACCATATGTTATGGATGAACTTTTATCTCGTAGTATAGCTGCTGATTTCGGGATTGATGGCTTATTACATGTTTTTGGATCCGCAATTGCAAAAGAAAAAAGTGATAATCCTAACTCTTGACCATCAAAAATATATTCTGCAAATGAAAAGATTGACGAATTTTATAAAACAAAAAATTTTAATACATACAATCAATTCAATCAAAATACTGGTACACTATTTTTAATTAATGTGGATAACGGTTATGAGTACTATCCAAATTGAGGGTTTGGATGATATAATGATGCCAAAAAAGCTTATAAAATATATTTAAAATTTAAAACAAGAAGAAAAATGGAAAATGTGTATTCTGCCAGTCTCAAAGGTGAAGACACTAGAAAACCAGAAATAAATTCATTTTTAAATAAATCCCAAATGAAGTCATATGTATCTGGTTTATATCATGCAGATTACTACTACAACAGATATGAATTTTCTAATGCAGATAATTCTCCAACTGTAAATGGTAGACAAGCTTATCAATATACTGCTGAAGCTACAAGCTTTGCTGAGAGAAGTGATAATAGAAATGTTACATTTAATATATCTGAAAAATTGCAAAGAAGAGAAGCTAGAAATGATAAATTCCCTAAGATTGCTGGATATAACATTTATAATGGTGAACAATTAATTGATACAGTACAAGTACCTTGAGAAGATGATAAAAATAGAGAAGTATACCTCCAAAAAGGAAGATTTAACACAAAATTAAATGTTAAATTAAATATATCTTCTCTAAATGATATTTCAAATTTAAACAATATATTTATAAAACCATATTATAGTGGTGATGCCTCTGAAGGCGCATTTAAATATAATGTCACACCACAAAAATTTACATTTAATAAAGATTTAGCAACATTAACAGGAACACTTGAATATGTTGTTTCTGATGAACAAAAAGCTAAAGAACTATTAGAAGATAAACTTTCTAAGAGTACTTTAGATTCTGACTTATTATACGATAACACACCTTTAACTATCAATCAACGTTCTGCAATTAGAGCAGCTTTAGGATTTGATTACGATAGAAAAAGATTTGGCGGAAGTAGAGCAAAACCACCAATTTCTACTAGATATAATGGTTTTTGATATGACTTAATTAAAGAAATTAGTAAAGCTAATAAAGATAAAGAAGAGTTATCAAAAGCAAATACTAATATAACTAATGATGTAAATTATAGACTTTCATCAAATCGTTCAACATTAGAGTCACTAATCAAAGAAATTGACAAGCTTAAAAAGAGCAATTTAGAAGGCTTCAAAATAGGAATTTCCTATCCAACTAATGAAGTATACTTCGAAAATGGGCTCGATCCTAGAAAAATGGACTTTAAAGGAACAATTGACAAATTCAACGATGAAGTAAATAAAATGAATGGTAAGTCAAAATATGATCAAATTGTTAATGAAATTGAAGTAGCTATTTCCAAATATGAAAATACTAGTCAATTATATAAATTAACAAAATATCTTGACAATAACAAAAAACAAGAAAATAAACCATTAATTGATTTACAACCACTGAAAGAAAACTGAACTTTATTAAAAGAATATTTACATGATAATGTCAAATATGAAGATTTAAATAGTTTTCAAAACGAATTAAATAATTATGTTAATAATTATGCTAATAATTCGGTAATTGAAAAATTATCTGCGATTTCAGGAAATGGTATTGAAGACTCCACAGTTAAAGAATTTTTAAAACCATTTGCACTATTTAATCAAAATCAAAATTTAGAAATTAGTACTGATTTAAAGAGTGGAATTGAAAATGTTTTAAATGATTTAAATCTTAACAATCTGAGAAATGATGCAAAAAATAATCAACTTAAGAGTGCATTATTTACAGAAAAATTCTATTCAGATTTTGAAAAAATGGCTACATCAGATTCAAACAATACTGAAATTAAAGGACTATCATATAGTTTAAAACCTGAAACTAAGACTTATATTGCAAGTAAATTTGCCACTTTAATTTCAAATAAAAATATCTTTGAATTTATCAAAGGAAAAAATGCAGCCAATAAAGAAATTTCAGACAAAATTAATAATTTATTAGTTGAAAAGAAATTTAATTATTGAAACAAAATAAAAGCTTTTATTTCACAAATTTTAACTTCAAATGTTGTAACAAATCAAGAAGTTGAAAACTTATTTGCACCTTTAAAACTAGTTGTTGAAGAAATTAATAATTTCGAAAATACCATTGTTCTAGCTGATTCAGGATTTAGTGATGCTTTATATGCTTATGCATTTAATACATGATTAATAAATAACGACAAATATTATTTATTAGAAGAAACCGATAAAAATACTATTAAAGCAAAAATAACAGCATTAATTAACGAAATTGCACAAATGCTCAAGACAGAAGCCAACAAAGAAGTTCTAAAAACAAAATCATTGGCTACAAATGATAAATATTTAGAATCTATTTTAAAAGCTAAAATTCAATTAAAAGACAGTAAATCTGTTGCTGAACAATTATTAAAAACTTCAAGCAACAATGAATTAATAAAAACTAAAGAAGAATTATCTAAATTAATTGAAGATAATATACAATATCAAGCTTTAAAAATTGCAGCAGCAAAAGCAAAAGAAAAACTTACAACGCAATATAATAATGTTCAAAATGCAGAACTCTTGAAAAAATTCAATGAATTAGTCAATAATTCTACTGCTAAGTATCTTTTAGCAAAAAAACGTATTGAAGCCGATCAAGGGGATTCGTTCTATAAAACAAATGGTGAAGTTTTAAATGATTGAAATTCATTTGGAAACTTCTACTCATTAAATGCTTTATCACGCGATAAATATGAAAAAGAAATTAATGATTTAAAAGTAGCTAAAGATGCTTATGTTGATCAATTTTACAAAAATGAATTAGATAAAATAGCTAATTTAAATAAAGCTATTACTGATTTAATTAATAAAATTAATTCAACACAATTAGCAAGCTCTTCTAAAGAAATTCTAATAAATATGACTAAGCAATCTGCTGATATTGATGAAGTAAAGAAAATTGGCGAAAAAATTGATGAGATAATAAGTCAAACTAATAAGCTTGATGATTTAATTAACAAAGTTAATAATATTATAGAAACTAATCAACCTGAATATAAATTTGCTTCTAATGATCCTAAAAATAAATTTGATGGAATAAAATCATGATTATTAAATGCAAAGAATCTAGTATTAAATAGAAAAATTGAAGATAATATATCAGAATTAGATAAATTAGCAAAACAACTTAATGCAGTTAGCGACCAAGGGATTAAAGTTCAAAATGCTTTAGATGGTAATGAAAAACTTAAAGAAGTGCAAGATAAAGTCACAAAAGAAGCACTCCCTAACTTTACAGATGAGCAAATTAAAAATTTAAAAGAAGCTTTAAAAAATGCAAATGACCTAGCAGATGCAAATGCAAAAGTTGAACAATATAAACAACTAAACGATTCTATTGCAACTGGAAATGGGCTTGCAAGTCAAATTGAATCTGTCAAGTCAGAAAGCAAATATATTAATTCTGAAACAACTCTTAAAAACAATTATGATACCTCATCTAAAGCATTAAAAGATATTTTAGACACATATAGCAACAAAATCGATCAATATAAAAATACTAATCCAGATACTTGAACAAATAACTTACCTTTATTAAAAAATGAAATAGATAGAATTGTTAACAAGTATAACAGCGATTTAGCAGCCTTAAATGGTGATACAGCTTTAAGAAATTTAATTGATAGCAAAAAAGAAGAAATTTCTAAATTCAATAATATTTCCGAAAGTTTAAAAAACACATTTAAAGATAAAGTTGGTCAAGAAAAAACAGTTGATGCTGTAAATTCAAAATTTGAAGAATTAAAAGCTATTGATCAAGAATATGGAAAAGCTGTTACTAAAATTACTGAGCTAAAAGGGCTTGTTCCAACTAGCGATAAATTTGAAGCCTTAAATGGTGAAGCTGAATTTGAAACATTAAAACAACACCTTGCTACATATGAAAATAATTTTGATAATAATAGTAAAGGTAATGTTGATCAAAGTAAAGAGAATATTACAAGTATTATTAATAATATCTCTAAAGATATTAAAACAATTGAAGACAAATACAATGAATTCTTGCAATATAAAGAAACTGTTAAAAATACAGAAATTAATAATCTAACTAATTTAACAGCAGCTCAAAAAGAAGAATTTAAAAAACAAATTGATGCAGCTAAAAATAAATCAGCAGTTGAATACATTGTAAAAGAAGTGGAAGAAATTGATAGTGTAATGTCAGACTTGCGCCAAGCATATACTGGTGCTACAGATGCAAAATCAACTCCAAAATACATCAATGCGTCAAATGAACCTAAAACTCACTTTGATAAAATTGTCGCAGAGCCAAGTAACAATCCAAATAATGTTTCAAGCGTCTCATTTGAAAAAATCAATTCAATTAAAGAAAGTATTCTAAATGCTACAAAAGCACTAGATGGTGATACACAATTAAATAATGCTAAGAATACTGCAAAAGAAGAAATCAAGAAGTTAAACAATATAACTGAAAAACAAAAAGAAAAGTTAAATAATTTAATTGATAATCAAACTGAAACTGAAAAAATTACAGATTTAGTTTCAAAAGCTACTTCATTTGATAAAGAAATTCAAGACTTAAAAGATCAAAAAGCAACTGATGCAACAAATAAAACTTCAATCAAATATACTCAAGCTGATCCTGAATTACAAAGTAAATTTGATACTAAAGCTGATGAAATTGTTGCCAAAATTGGCGAACTTGAAAAAATTGTGCTTGATGATGATTTATTAAATGCAACAAACACAAAAACTGAAGTAGATAAATTAATTCAAGATACTAAAGATGCATACACAGAATTAAATGGTGATACTAAATTATCAAATGCTAAATCTGAAGCTAATGGTACTCTTGGTGCCTTAAATAATTTAAATGATGCAGTAATCAATGCATTTAAAGAAAAAGTTGCTCAGGCAAACACACTTACTGAAGTAAATGATATTAAAAATAAAGCAGTTACTCAAAATGATCAAATAGCAAAAATTTTGGAATCATTAACTGCAGCTGATACATTAAAGAAAAATACTTCAGTATATAATAAAGCAACTGAAGAACAAAAACAAGCATTAGAAACAGCTATTAAAGATGTTAAAGATAATATATTAGATACTTCAGCTAAAAAGATGAAACCTAATAATTTAACAGATCAATTACAAGCTAAAAAAGAAGCAATTGATAATGCTATTAAAGCAATTAATGAGCTTTCAAATGAAATTTCAGCTGAACAGCAAAAAGCAAAAGACACTATTGAAAATCTTGAAAACTTAACTAAGGATCAAAAAGATGATTTAAAATCAAAAGTTGATTTAGCAACAACTAAAGATGCTATTGATGAAGTAGTAACTACAGCTACAGGATTAGATAAAGTTACAAAAGACTTAAAAGATCAAATTGATGCTGCTAAAAGTGTTAATAAAGAAGAAAATAATTATAAATTTGCTGATCCTGATAAACAAAATGCTTTTGAAAAAGCTTTAAAAGAAGCTACAGATGCTTTAGGAGCTGGATTAGCTAACAAAGATAAATCTGCAATTACAAAATTAGCTAATGACTTAAAAGAAGCTATTAGCAAGCTAAATGGTGATGAAAAACTTAAAACAAATAAAGAAGCAGCTAAACAAGCTATTGAAAAATTAGATCAATTATCAGGGGCACAAAAATCTAACTTAAAAGATAAGATTGCAAATGCAAAAGATGATTCAGAAGTTCAAAGTCTAAAAGATGCTGCTGAAAAATTAAATAAAGCTTTAAAAGATGCTCAAGCTGCTGCACAAGAAGCAGAAAAAGCTAAAAATACTAATAACTATACTCAAGCTTCACAAGATAAGAAATCTGCTTTAGATACTAATAAAGCAACTCTTGATCAAGAAATTAAGAAAGCTAAAGAAACTAATTCATTTAACGATGTTAATGAAATTAACAAGTTAACAGAAGAATTAAATAAGGCAACACAAAATTCAAATACAGCTAAAGACTCTCTTGATGGTAACGCATTATTATCACAAGCTAGAGATAAGGCTAATAAAGCATTAGAAGCAACAACACATTTATCTCCTGAATATAAAAAAGCTTTAAAAGATCAAATTACAGCTGCACAAGATATTGCAACATTAAATGAACTTACAGCTAAAATCCCAGCACTAGATGTAGCATCAGATAATTTAGACCAAGTTGCTAAAAAACTTGCTGAAGCAATAAAAGATCCTGAATATGCAAACGCTAGTGAAGAGACAAAAGTTAAAGTAGCTCAAGCTGAAAAATTAAATAATGAATTATTAGCAAATAGTTTATTAGTAAATGGAAAAGAACAAGCAGCTATTACAAGTGCAATTGAAACAAATAATTCTGCCTTAGAAGCGATTAAAGCTGACAAAGAAGCCTTAGCAAATGCTAGAACTAAAGCAAAAGAAGATTTAGCTAACTTAACCAATTTATCTCAACACCAAGTTGATGCAATTACACAAGCAATCGATGCTGCTAATACAACAGCTAAAGTAACAGAAGTTATAAATAATGCTCAAACATTAAATACTGATATGGGTGAACTTATTACTGCATACAACAAATTTGATAATGCTAAATCAGAAACTAAATATACTCAAGCTTCTGAAACAAGTAAAAATAATTTTGATAAAGAATATGCTAACAAGCAAACTTACTCAAAAGACACTCAAACAAGTACTCAACCTTCTGAAATTAAAAAAGTAACAGATACCATTAAAGGAATTTACAATGCCTTAGATGGTGAAGCTGAACTTGCAAAAGCTAAACAAGAAGCTAAAGATAAAGTTGAAAAATTATCAAATCTAGATCAAACTGCTAAACAAGCTGCTAGTGAATCAATTGATAAAGTTACAACTAAACAAGCAGCTAAAACTATTGCAGATAATGAGTCTAACTTAGATCATGCAATAACGGATGCAAATAATGTAATAAAACAATCTGAAACTATCAAAGACACTCCTCAATATAAAGAAGCTACAGATAGTAAACAAACAACATTTGATAAGGCTTTTGAAAGCTTAAAAGAAGCAATAACAGCTGCAAAAGCTCAAAATGATACAGACAAAATTGTTCCTACTACTAAAGAACTTAATGATAAAACAAGTACTCTAAAATCAGCAAATGATGCTCTTGATGGAGATACTAATTTAGAATCAGCTAAAAAAGTTGCTAAAGCTGTTGTTGAAGCATTAACAAATATTGATTCACCAGTTAAGAAGCACTTCGAGGATGAAATTGATACTAAAAAATCAACAAAAGAAATTAATGCTATTGCTGATCAAGCTAAAGCAGCTGACACAGCTACAAAAGAATTAATTGATGTAGTTGCAAAAGCAAATGAACTTAAAGCTAAAGCTGATTATAATGTTGTTCAAGAAGACAAAAAACAAGCTTTAGATCATGCTTTAGAAACTGCTAAAAATCTTTTAACAACTTCAGGAGATAAGCTTAAAGCTAATACTCCAACTGAAAGTATTAATAATGCTAAAGAACAATTATCTCAAGCTATTATTCAAGCCTCTGGACAAGCTGATGAAATTTTAAAAGCTCAAAATGCTGCTAAAGATCAAATTGATAAGTTAACTCATCTCACTGATCAACAAAAACAAGCATTAAAACATGAAGTTTCAGCTGCATTAACAAATGAAGCTATTGAAAAAGTAGTAACAAAAGCTCAAGAACTTGATAAAGCTACTGAAGAATTTAAAAAAGCGATTGCAGAAGCTGAAAAAGTTGATAAATCTGATAAGAAATATAAATATGCAGATGAAAACAAACAAAAAGAATTTGATTCTGAATTAAAAGATGCTCAACTTGAACTTGCTAAAGGATTAGCTGATAAAACTAAAGAGCAAATTAATGAATTAAGTAAGAAATTAGCTGATGCTCAAAAAGCACTTAATGGTGATAGTAAATTATCTGACACCAAAACAGAAGCTAAAAACAAAATTAATGATTTAAATAATTTAACTCAACCTCAAAAAGAAGCTATCAAAAATGCAATTGATAAAGCAACTAGTCCTGAAGATGCAAATAAATTAGCTTAAAAAGCAAAAGAATTAGATGAAGCTCTTGCTAAAGCAAAACAAGCTCAAACTGCTGCACAAGAAGTTAAAAAGACACCTAAATTTACAGAAGCTTCAAGCGAAACATCTACACCATTTAATTCAGCTGCAGGTGATTTAGATAAAGAAATTTCTGAATCAACCACAACAACTGATTTAGATAGTGAAGAAAAACTTAGTGCCTTAATTAAAGGTCTAAAAGAAAATACAACTAAGACAAATGATACAAATAATGCTTTAGATGGACAAAGTCGTTTAGAAAAAGCTAAAGCAGAAGCTAATGGTGTTATTGATGCTGCTTCTACTTTATCTCCAGCAGCCATTGATACTTTTAAACAAGCTGTAAACAATGCTCAAACAATAGCAACAGTAAATCAAGAAAAAGAAACTGTTATCCAAGCTAAAGAAGCTGCTAAAAGTCTAATTGACAATTTAGCAAAAGTCAAAGCAGCAATACAAGCTGCCGGAACCTCATTAAATAGTGCGATCGCTCAAGAAGCAAATAATGCTATAACAAAAGCTGAAGAATTCTTAGATGATAATAAATTAAAGAACCAAGCTGATATAGATGAAGTTAAGAAAGCTTCAGAAAAATTAGTCCAAGTTCTTGGCAAAATTCAAGATAATGTTCAAGCATTAAAGAATGCTCAAGATAGTGCAATTGATACTATTAACAAGTTGCCTAACTTATCTAATACTCAAAAACAAGCTTTAATAAATGAAGTTAAAGCAAGTGAAACACCAGAACAAGTTAATACAGCTGTAACAAAAGCAAAAGATTTAGATACTGCAATTGGTAAGTTAAAAGATGATCTAAATTCATTAACTGGACTTAAAACTCAAGATAATTACAAATTAGCAGATCCAAATAAACAAGCAGATCTTGATAATGTTGCAAATGATGCTGAAAATATTAAGAATCAAGCTGGTGCTGCTTTAGATAAAAAAGCTATCGAAACCTTAAACAAGAAGATAGATGATGTCAAAGCTGGATTAAATGGTGATGCTAATAAACAAGAGGCAAAAGCTCAAATTGATAAATTAAATAATCTTAACTCAGAACAAAAAACTGCTGCTAAAGATAGTTTAAATCAAGCTAATACAAAAGCTGAATTAGATAATAAAGTAGCTCAAGCCCAAGCGTTAGACTTGGCTAAAGGTGACTTAAAAATTGCCCAAGATAGTTTAGATAGTTTAATTAACCAATTTACTAAACCAAATGATAGTAATGAAGCTATCTTAGCTGGATTTAATAATCTAGTAAAACAAATACAAACTGCAAAAGCAAAATTAGAAGCTGCCAATACTCAAGCTAGTCAAGCTTTAGCAAGTGAAACTCTGAATGCAGAAGAAGTTTCTCAAGCTTCAAGTTTAATTACTCAAGCAAAAGACTTAGCTAATGAAACAATTCAAGCTGTGGTAAATAACAATAATGCTATTTTAACAGCAGCAAATGTAGCAAACTTTACTGATTCAAGTGATAAAGAAACTGCAACAAAAGCTGCTCAAAAAGCGCTTGATAAACAAGGAAACTTATATCAAGATATTGCCAATGCTCGTCAAGTGCAACATTTAGCTGCTATAGATGCATTAACTAAATTTAAAGATAGCTTACCTCAAGATCTTAAGGCTTCACAATCATTCCCACTTACATTAACAGGTGCAAAAGAAGAATTACAAGCATCAAATACAAAAGCAAGTGATGATACTATCTTAGCTAAGATTAAACATCAATTAAACAAAGATAAGCTTGCTAAAGCTTATGATGCTGCTTCTATAGCTACAATTAGCTCACAAATGCCTGAAAACTTAAAACAAGAATTTGCAACTGAAAAAGCAAATGCTTTAGAATTACTTAAATATGCTAATACAAATGTAGATACACCAAAAACTACATATGATGCACAAGCTGATAAATTAAATCTTTTATTAGCTAAAAATCATTTAGCAGATGTCATTGCTAAAGGAATGCTTGCACCTAGTTCAAAACAACTTCAAGATGCATTAGCTCAAGCTAAAGAAGCTTTAAATAATAACAATATTAATCAAGAAGCTGTTACAAGTGCTAGTGAAAAACTTGCTAATGAAATTGACAAGGCAAAACTATATGTTTCAATAAATGAAGCTCAAGACTTTGTCAAAGAGTTGCAAGAAGGAAATAAAGACCTTCACAGTAATTTAAGAGATCAAATTGTTAATAAGTTAAATACTCAAGACATTCCAACTGCTCAAAATGCTGCTAATGCTAAGGACACAGAAGCTGGATATAATACAGCAGCAGCTGCCTTAGACAATGCTGTAGCAAATGCTAAAAAGACAATTGCTGATGTTTACAAAACATTAGAAGAATTAAGAGCTAAAATTGCAGCAATGCCAGAAGAAGCTAAATCAGCTGAATTAAAAGCAGCATTAAATGAAACTAAAGATATAAATAAAAATAGTGGTGTAGTTGCTATTGAAAATGCCTTAGATATGTTACAACACAAGTATGCAACTAATGAACTTGATAAAGCTATTGCAGCAGCTCCTGAAATTAATGCTAAGTATGCAAAATTAGTACCAAGCATTATTGAAGAATCAAAAGCTGTAAGCAACAACTCACATGCTAGTTCCCAAGCTATTAAGGATCAATTTGATAAACAACTTTTAAATAATGCTAAAGGTAATGCTTTAAATGAATTAGCTAAATTAAATAACTTAAATAATTCACAAGCAAATAACTTAGCTAATGCTATTGCTCAAGGAAAAACATTGCAAGAAGTTTTACAAACAACCCAACAAGCAAACCAACTTGATAAAGCTATGTCACAATTAAAGGATAATTACAATAAAGTTGATGAAGCATATAAATCAGGTACAAACTTACCATATGAAGCCTTCTTTGTGCCAGCAGATAAACAACAATTTGTCAAGGACACTATTGCCAAAGTTGGAACAGTTGTTCCAATTAATGGCCAAGTTTACTTAAATAACTTACCAGTTGAAGTGGAACAATTAAATAATGATTTAACAAATGCATTAAACTTACTTGGCCAAGCCAAAGGACAAGCAAAAGAAATGGAAGATGAATTCACCAAGTTAAATACAAAAGCACAAAACATTCAAGTTAATGCTAATAAATTATTTAACTCACCAAAAGTAATTCAAGACCAAATCAAAGAATTAGATACTCAAATCAAAGACTTAAGCAAACTATACTTCAATGATCATGCAGCTTACATGCAAGCTGGAAACGCAAAAATGAAACAATTAGTTGAACAATTTAGTGCATTAAATGATCAAGTTGAACAATTCTCACCTCAAGTCTTTATGAAAGATAATGCTCGTATAACACAAGCTCAAGACTTAATTAACAATAATTCACAATATTTAAATGACAGTATTTCTCAAAATACTTTAGCTCAATTTAACAAAGCTACAACATTTGCACAAGCAAATGAAATATTAAACAACCAAGTAAAAGCCGATAAAGAACTAAAAGCTAAAATGGATCAATTAGTAACCAACTTAACAAATACATTAGTTGCCAATGCAACAAATGATCAAAATACTGCTCTAATGCAAGAAATCACTGCAACAGCTAAAAATGCAATTGTTAGCGAATTAAAAGACATGAAAGAAAAAACAGAAACTGTTGCAAATACAAAGAATGCAATCAATACATTATTAAGTAAAGATACTATTGATAAGAAGTTTAAATCAGACTTAGAAACCATTGACAAAGACGTAAAAGCTCTTCCAAGTACACTTAGATATAATTCGTATCCAGAATTTGTAACTGCATTGCAAACTGCTAGCGCTACAGTCAAAAAACATGTAGATGGAATTAAATTATTAATTTCAGCACATGATAACCGTAATGCAGATGAATTAGCTCAAGCTATTGAATTATTAAATAAAGTGGATCAAAAGAACGCTGCATTTGCACAATTGATGCAAGAAAGAAATTACATTGGTATTTTAAAAGATGCTGATAAAAAAGCAATCACAAATGACGAATTAGCCAGTGTGCAAGACTTAAAAGGTACAACAGAATACCAAATGGCCTCACCTGCAATTCAAGCTCTTGTAAATGATGAACTTAACAATAAGAAACCATTAAGATGATGACCATTTGCAGTAGCTGCGTCTGCTCTTGTATGATTAGCTGGATTATTAGCTATCGTCTTAAAAAGAAAATAATATTCAAAAATCTCATAGGTAAATCCTGTGGGATTTTTTATTTTTATCTTGATTTATTAAAATTAAAAAATACCTAATTTAGTTTGTTCAAAATTTTAAAAAAATTCAAAAAGTTAGTTTTAGCACTAAAATAAAGGGGTTTTATTTCTTTTTACTAAAATGATATGAGAAAATAAAAAGTGTATAATTGAATAGTTAATATTTTTTTTATAAATCTGGATACTTGAAGATTTATAGCCTCATAGATTAAAAAATATACAAATTACTTTAAAAAAATTTAAGGAGAAATATGTCGGAAAAACATAAAAATGTTAAAGCCAAAAAAGTGCTTTTAACACTAGCTGCTACTTCTGCAACTCTTGCTGCACCATTAGCTACGCTTTCATTAAATGAAGCAACAAGCGATGAATCAACAGCATCAGCAGCTTTTGCAGCTGATAGAATAGTTCAAGGTAACCCTGAAATTAAAGAATATACAGAACTTAAAAATAGATATTTCGGGTTTTACAGAAAAGACGAGACTATACTTACTTCAGATAGCGAAAGACAAAAACTCGCTAAGTTTACTAAAGAACCAACTTTAGAGGACTGAAATAAACCTGAACAAACTTGAGAAATTAAGTTTGACTCAGGAATACTACAAGGCCATGGCGGATATTCATATGGACAACGTGCTGTAGGTTTTGCACTTTCAAATGATATTGAACTAATTCCTGGTTCAATAACATTAAAATTAGACTATGTAAATAGTTCAACAGGTGGAAAATTTGATTATTATCCAGGGTATAGTTGACGTAACCCTGATAAAAAAGATTACAGCAGTAGTCAAGTAGGAGATAACTCACTATTTTATAATGATGAATGAGAACGTCAATGAAATACTAGAGAATCTTTTGAAGGTCAATTACCGAAAGGATTCTATTTAAGAATTGCTGATAAAAACAAACAATTCTATCCTGGCTCAGAGCAAGATTTTTCAGGAACAAATATCAGAGATTATTGAGTAAAAAACCTTCAATTTGATATTACAAATGGTTCAACCTCAAAAGGAAATATTCTTTATGACATAAATAGAAAGCCTGACAAGAAGTTATCAATCAATACTTTCCCATATCCATATCCTGAATGAAATTATTGATCAGGATACTACCCAAGAATTAATGCTATTGAATACTTAACTACAGATGTTAACAAATCAGCATCAGGTTTAGGTTCACACATTCCATACTTTATGTGAGCTTTAACAACAAGAAACTTAGCAGCTAACTTCGGGTTTGACAACTTAAACAATGTCTTTGGTGTTGCTATAAACAAAGAAAAAGGTGAAAGCCAAAGTTCTTTTGGAACTAAAATCTACAATTATTTAGCTGGTGAATATCGAGACGAAGCATCACGTAAATGAAACCTATATAATCAACTTACAGAAAACACTGGATCAATGTTTTTAATAAATATTGATAATGGAAAAGAAAATTGAGCAGGACAAGGTTATAATGAAGCTAAACCAGCTTATATTATTACTATGAAGTTCAAAACAAAGAAAAGATATGTAGGGGTATTAGAAAACCCAGATAACATTAATGATTATGCTACAAATTCTACTGTTACAAATGCATATCTAAACAATAGACACAATAAATCATTCGTTTCAGCCCTTTACCATGCAGATTACTACAATAATCGTTTTAGTGTAGATAACAATGCGGGTGCTAACCCTACTTCAAATGGTGAAATTGGAAATATGTTTTCAGCAGAAGCTACATCATTTGCTGTTAGATCAAAGAAAAGACATATTCAATTCAATATTACTGAAAACTTAAGAAGAAGAGATGGTAAGGATGATAAATTCCCTCAAATTGATGGATATAATGTTTATAAAGGTGATCAATTAATTGATACAGTTAAGGTATCATGAGATGATACAAAAAATAATGCTTTATATTTAGGAAGAGGTAAATTTAATACAACATTAAATGTTAACCTTGATACTACTAATTTACGTGATATTAATGATTTAAATAATATTACAATTAAACCATATTACAGTGATTCAAACTCATCACGTGCTCAATCATTATTTAAATATAATGTTTCAGGTCAAAAATTCAGTTTTGATATCAACACTGGAATTTTAAGAGGTTCATTAGAATATTCAATTTCTGAAGAGCAAAAAGCTAAAGAAGCCTTAGAGCAAGAATTAAGTAGAAGTCAACTAGATTCTAAATTATTATATGAAGGTACACCATTAACTAGTGTACAACAAGCTTCTATTAAAGCAGCAATTGGCTTTGATTATGATAGAAAAAGATTTGGTGGTTCAACCACTCCATCTACAACAAGATACAATGGATTCTGAAAAGATTTTATTAAACAAATTAGTAAGGCTAATAAAGATAAATTACAGTTATCTCAGGCTAATACTGATGTAAAAAATAGTGTTAACTTTAGATTATCATCTAATAAAACTACAGTTGAAAGCTTAATTAATGAAATTGAAACATTAAAGAGAAATGACATTGATTCATTCAAAATTGGTATCTCACATCCAGACAATGAAGTTTACTTTGTAAACGGGCTCGATCCTAGAAAAGTAGACTTTAAAGGTAAAGTTGAACAATTCAACAAAGAAGTTGCTAAAATGAATGGACAAAGTACTTTTGAGCAAATTGTGTCAGACATTGATGCTAAAATAGCAAAATATGAAAGTACAAATGATTTATATAAATTAGCTAAATATTTAAACAATAGTAAGGCTCAAAATAATGCTGCACTAATTGAATTGCAAGCTTTAAAAGATAACTGAGCTAAATTAAAAGATTATTTACATAATACTGTTGTATTTGAAAACTTAGCTGATTTCAAAACACAATTGGAAACTTATGTAAACAATTATGCTAATAATTCTGTGCTTGAAAAATTAGCTGCATTAGCAGGTAATGGAATTGATAATGCTTCAGTACAACAATTTTTAAAACCATTTGCCTTATCTGGAAAAAACCAAAATTCAGAAATTAATTCAGAATTAAAAAATGGTTTTGAAACAATTCTAAATCAATTAGATATTAACAAGCTATCTAACGCTCTTACAAGCAAGGAAAACCAATCACAAAAAACACAATTAACAAATGCACTATTCATGGAAAAATTCTATGAAGACTTTGCAAAAATTTCTAACTTAAACACTAATAATAAAGCAATTAATAGTTTAGAATACACATTAAGTCAAGATGCTAAAAACTATATTTCAAGACATGCAAATTCATTAGTTCCTAATAATAATGTTTTTGAATTTATTAAAGGAAAGAATGCTGCCACAAAAGCTCTTTCATCACAAATTAACACTTTATTAACAAATAAAAACTTTGACTACTGAGACAGAGTTCAAACATTTGTTTCTCAAGTGTTGCCTTCAAATACTGTTAATGCTCAAGAAGTTTCAAACTTATTTGCACCATTAAAATTAGTAGTTGAAAAAATTAATAATTTTGAAAATGTCATTGCATTAGCTGATTCAGGATTTAGTGATGTCTTATATGCTTATGCATTTAATGATTGATTATTAAACAATAACAAATACTACTTATTAGATCAAAATGATAAGAATACTGTTAAAACAAAAATGAACTCTTTAATGACTGAAATTGCTGAAATGTTAAAAGTTCAAGCAACTCCAGAAGCATTAAAAGCAAAATCATTAGCTTCAAATGAACAATATTTAGAAACAATTCTCAAAGCTAAAATTCAACTAAAAGATAGCAAAACAGTTGCTGACAATTTAGTTAAAACAACTAATACACAACCAATTAAATCAACACAAGATCTAGCTAACTTAATTGAAAATAATATTCAATATCAAGCTTTAAAATTAGCTGCCACAAAAGCTAAAAATAAATTAAATACTGAATATAGCAACATTAAAAATGAAGCTCTTTTAGCAAAATTTAAGAAAGCAGTTGATGATTCTGTTGTTAAATATGATTTAACTGCTACTCGTGTTGCTGCAGACCAAGGGGATGCATTCTATAAAACAAACCAAACTGTTAAATCAGATTGAGAAAAATTTGGAAATTTCTATACATTAAACAATTTAACACGTGAAAACTATGCTAAAGAAATTAATAATTTAAAAACAGCTTCTGATGCTTATGTAGATCAATTCTATAAAAATGAACTTGATAAACTAACAGAATTAAATACAGCTATTGCAAGTTTAATTACTAAAATATCACAATCACAATTATCAGAACAAAACAAAGAATTTTTAAACAACTTAGCTAAAAAATCTGCTGATGTAAATGAAGTAAATAATATTGAACAACAACTAGCAAGATTAAGCGATAAATTTAATCAAGTCGATAACTTAGTTGATCAAACAAATCAAACAATACAAGCTAATGATGTAAATTACAAATTTGCTTCACAAACTCCTAAAAATCAATTTAATTCAATCTTAACATCAGTACCAAAAGTTAAAGGAATCATTGCTGCAAAAGAAATTACAACACTTAAGGATTTAGGTGAATTATCAAAACAACTAGATTCAGTTATTCAATCTATAAATAATAAAAAAGCTGCATTAGATGGTGAAAGACAATTAAACAACTTAAAAAATCAATTAACAGCTAGTGCGCTTCCAAGCTTTTCAGATACACATATTGGATACTTAAAAGATGCTCTTAATAATGCAAATGATTTAGCTGATGCAAGTGCCAAAGTTGAGCAATATAAAGAATTAAATTCAACAATTGCCTCAGCTAAAGAACTTGAAAGTAAAATTAGTGAAACAAAAGCTAAATCTAAATATATAGATGCTACTGATAGCTTGAAAAAAGCTTATGATCTTTCTGCTGAAAAACTTCAAGATGCATTAAAAACATATAGTCCTAAAATTGAGAAGTATAAAGAAAGTAATCCAACAACTTGAACAAATAATTTACCTACTTTAAAAGAAGAAATCAAGCAAATTGCAGATAAATATCAAGCAGATCTTAAAGCACTTGATGGTGATAGCTTATTAACACAAGCAAGAGCAAAAGCACAACAAGCTTTAAATCAAGCTACAAACTTATCACCAGAAACTAAAAAAGCTTTACAATCACAAATTACATCTGCAAAGGATACTAACAGCTTAAAGAACCTTACAGATAAAATTTCTAACCTAGATAATGCTATTCATGGTTTAATTGAAAAAATTAACTCAACCGAGTTATCAAGTGCAAATAAAGATGTATTAAAAAATCTTGCTAAAAAGATTTCAGATATTTCTGAAGTTAAACCTTTTGAAGACAAGATTGATGCTTGAAAAGCTAAATATGATGAAATTGATAACTTAGCTAAACATGTTGATAAAGTTATTGCAGACAATGAGCCAAATTACCAATTTGCTTCAAAAGATCCAAAAGATAAATTTACTGCTTTATCTACAAGTCTTCCTAAAGCAAAACAATTGTTAAGTGAAAGAAAAATTGATGGTACTTCTAAAGAAGCTGCATTTAGGGATTTAGATGCTTTATCAAAACAATTTGAGTTCTTTATTAAAGACGCACAGAAAAAAGAAACAGCTTTAGATGGAAATGCTCAATTTGCTAAAGCAAAAGAAGATGCATCTAATGCTATTGAACAATTACAAAACTTAGATCAAGAAGCTAAACAAGCTGCTAAGGAAGCAATTAAGCAAGCTGAAAATACTCAAGACATTGATGATATTGTTGCTAAAGAAACAGCTTTAAATAACGCAATTGGTGAAGCAAATGAAGCTTTAACTCAAGCTAAAGCACAAAAAGAAACTCCACAATATAAACAAGCAGCAGATGATAAACAAGCAACATTTGATAATGCAATCGAAGACTTGGAACAATTTATAACTACAGCAAAAGCACAAAGCAATTTAGAAAAAGTTGAATCTAACACCCAAGAAATTAAGAACAAGAAAGATGCTTTAATAGCAGCACAAAGAGAACTTGATGGTGATGCTAAAGTAGCTGCTGCAATTGAAGTTGCTAAAGCAGTTATTGATAATTTAGATAGTATAGATACACCTGTTAAAGACTTTTTCAAAGATCAACTTAAAGGCAAAACCTCAATTAAAGAAATTGAAAATATCACAGATAATGCCAAAGCAACTAACGAAGCATCAAGAGAACTAGTTAAAAAGGTTAAAAAGGCTGAAGAACTTAAAAAGAGTCCTGAATACAATTTCATTCAACCAGATAAAGTAGAAGCTTTAGAAAACATGATAAAAGCTGGTAAAGATCTTCTTACAGCAACAGGAGATAAACTTAAAGAGGCTACATTAGTTGAAAATATTAATCGTGCTACTGAGAATTTATCTCAAGCCATTGTTAAAGCTTCAAGTCAAGCTGATTCAATCTTGTCAGCTCAAACTACTGCACAAAATGAAATTGATAAATTACCTCATTTAACAGATCAACAAAAAGAAGCTCTAAAAAGAGAAGTATCTTCTACATTAACCCAAGAAGATATTAATGCTGTAGTTGCAAAAGCTAAAGAATTAGACAAATACACAGATGCATATAAAACAGCAATTGACCAAGCTAAAGCACTTGATAAACAAGCTGATAAATATAAATATGCTGATGATAGTAAACGTCAAGAATTTGATGATGAATTAAAAGATGCTGAAGTTGCTCTTGCTGCAGGATTAGCTGATAAAACTAAAGAGCAAATTGATCAGTTAACTAATAAATTAAAGAATGCTCAAGAAGCCTTAAATGGTGATAATAAATTAGCTGATGCTAAAACAAAAGCACAAGAGAAAGTTCAAGCTTTAGAAAAACTAAGTCAAGAACAAAAAGACGTAATTAAGGATGCTATTAGTAAAGCTACAACACCAGAAGCAATTAACACATTGGCACAAAAAGCTGAAGAGTTAAATGATGCACTTGCTAATGCTAAAAATGTTTTAGAAGCTGCTAATGCAACTAAAACTCAACCACAATTTACAGAAGCTAGTGAACAACCTGCTCAAGCCTTCCAAGCTGCTGTAAATAAATTGCAACAAGATATTACTAATGCAAGTGGAACTGACTTAGATAGTAGTGAAAAATTAGATAATTTAATTAATGCTTTAAAAGCAGATACAAGTAAGACAAATGAAACAAGTAAAGCTCTAGATGGAACTAATCGTCTTGATCAAGCTAAAGCTGAAGCTAATGGTCTTATTACAGCTGCAAATAATCTTTCTCAAGCAGCTAAAGATGCTTTAAAAGACAAAGTAAATAGTGCTACAACTATTGCTGCTGTGCAAGCTCAAAAAGATGCTACTAACAATGCCCAAGAGGCTGCTAAAGAATTAATTGATAACTTAGAAAAAGTTAATAATGCATTACAAGCTGCTGGAAGTTCATTAGATAATGCTATTGTTTCAGAAGCAACAAAAGCTAAAGAACAAGCTCAAAAATTCTTAGATCAAGACAACAAACTAAAAAGTGATGCTGATATTGCTGCAGTTACATCAGCTTCACAACAATTAGGTGAAGTTTTAGCTAAGATTAAAGCAAATGCAAATGCATTGCAAGATGCTAAAACTCAAGCGCTTGAAGCTATTAAACAATTACCAAACTTATCTCAAACTCAAAAAGATGCTTTATCAAATGCTGTTAAAGCTAGTGAAAATACAGCTAAGGTTAATGAAGCTTTAACTAAAGCAAATGAGCTAAATGATATTATTGGAGAGCTAAATAACAATTTAGCTTCATTAGAAAAACAAAAAGAAAGCGTTAACTATAAAGCAGCTGATCAAGATAAACAAGCTCAACTTAATAATGTAGCTAATGATGAAGGAAATATCAAACATCAAGCTGCTGTAACTTTAGATAAAGATACTATTCAAGCTTTAAATGATAGAATTTCTCAAGCTAAAGATGCTTTAAATGGAAATGCTAATGTTCAAGCAGCTAAAGATGAAGTTGCTCAATTAAACAACATAACAGCTGAACAAAAAGAAGCAGCTAACAAACTTCTAGATCAAGTACAAAGCAAAGAAGATTTAGCAAATACATTAGAAAAAGTAAAGAATTTTGATTCTAATAGAGCTAAAGTAACTCAAGCACAAACTGATTTAGATGCTTTAATTAAACAATTTACAAAACCACAAAACCTGAACGATACCCAATTAAGTGAATTTACAAACTTTGTTCAACAAGCTAATGCAGTGAAAGAAGAATTATTAACTGCAAAAGCTGCTGCTACAAGTGCTCATGATGCAACTAGTGAATTAAACTTTGATGCAATAAAAGAAGCGTTATCAAAAGTGCAAGCTGCTAAAACAACTGCTGCTAGTGCACTTGAAGCTATAAATGTAGCAAACCAAGCTATTGTTACTGAAGCAAATATTGCCAACTTTACTCAAGATAATGACAAAGCAACAGCAACACAGGCTAGCCAAAAAGCACTTGATAAAACTGCTAATGTTTTTGAAAGTTTATCTAATGCACGTCAAGTACAACATTTAGCTGCCTTAGATAAGTTAGCTAAATTTAAAGAAAACTTACCACAAGAGTTAAAAGATTCAGCTGCCTTTGCATTAACATTAAATGGAGCAAGTGAAGACTTACAAGCTTCAAGTACAAAAGCTAGTGATGATGCTATCTTAGCTAAAGTTCAACACCAATTAGATAAAGCAAAATTAGCTAAAGCTTATGATGCTGTAACTGCAGCTGTAATTAGTGACCAAATGCCTGAAAACTTAAAACAAGAATTAGAGGCTGAAAAACAAAAAGCTCTAAATATGTTGCAATATGCTAATACAGATGTAAATACACCAAAAGCTACATATGATGCACAAGCTGATAAGTTAAATGTTTTATTAGCTAAGAATGATTTAGCAGCTGCTATTGCTAACGCATCTAATGCTCCTAAGTCAGAACAATTAACTGCAGCCATGTCTCAAGCTAATGAAGCCTTAAATAATGCTTCATTAGATCAAGAAGCAATCAAACAAGCCCTTGATAAACTTGTAAATGAAACAAACAAAGCAAAATTATATGAAGCTATTAAGAATGCAAATGCCTTTGTCAAAGAGTTGCAAGAAGGAAATAAAGACCTTCACAGTAATTTAAGAGACCAAATTCTTAATAAATTAACTACTCAAGATATCCCAACAGCTCAACAAGCAGCTGAAGCTCAAAATAATGCAGCAGGATATAACATGGCAGCTGCAGCTTTAGATAACGCAGTTTCACAAGCTAAAAAGACAATTGCTGATGTCTATAAAGCTTTAGAAGAACTTAGAAGTAAAATTACAAGTATGCCAGAAGCTGATAAATCAGCACAATTACAAGATGCATATGAAGACACTAAAGATATTAATCAAAACAGTGGTGCAGTTGAAATTGAAAATGCTTTAGATAAGTTACAACATAAATACTTAACTAATGAACTTGATAAAGCAATTGCCTCAGCTCCTGTAATAAATGATAAGTATGCAGCATTAGTACCAAGCATTACTAATGAATCTGAAACTATAAGCAATAATTCTCATGCAAGTGAAGCTGAAGTTAAGTCTCAACTTGAAAAACAACTTTTAAATAACGCTAAAGGAAATGCTTTAAACACTTTACCTGGATTAAATAACTTAAATACTGATCAAGCTAAAGCGTTAGCTAACTTAATGGCCCAAGCTAATAATGATGAGCAATTAGCCAAGGTGCAAACACAAGCACAAGAGTTAAATAAAGCTATGGGAGAATTAAAAGAAACATATGCTAAAGTAGAACCTGCTTATACAACAGGAAATAACTTACCATATGAATTCTTCCTAACTCCTGCAAATAAACAAGAATTTATTAAAGATACTATTGCAAAAGCAGGAAATATCATTCCAGCTAATGGTGAAATTTATTTAGACAACTTACCTGCCCAAGTTGTTGCCTTAAATAATGATTTAAAGAATGCTTTAGACTTACTTGGAGCAGCTAAAGGAAAAGCTGCTTCAATGCAAGAAGAGTTTGCTCAATTGAAGAATAAAGCAAATAGTATCCAAGTTAATGAAGATAAATTATTTAACTCACCAAAAGCATTGCAAGAAAAATTAGCTACAACAAAAGCACAAATTACAGAATTAAGTGATAAATTTGAAAATGATCATGCTGCTTACATGCAAGCAGGAAATGCTAAAATGCAAGAATTAGTTGATCAACTTAGTGATTTAAACAAGCAAGTTGAACAATTCTCTGCTGAAGTCTTTATGAAGGATAATGCTCGTATTACTCAAGCTCAAAATACAATTAACAGTAATTCAGAATACTTAAATAATAATGTAGCAAAAGAAACTTTAGCTGCCTTCGATAGTGCTACAACATTTGCACAAGCAAATGAAGCTTTAGCAAGCCAAATAAACACAAATAATGATATAAAAGCTAAAATTGATAAGTTAGTGGCCAACTTAACAGATTCATTAACAACAAATACCTCTCATCCAGATAACAATCAATTAATGGCACAAATCGCATTAAAAGCTAAAGAAGAAATTGTAACTCAGCTTGAAAACATGAAAATCGCAACAGAAAATGCAATTCTTATTAGAGACAACTTAAATGGATTATTAAATAGTAACAATCTTGATAAGTCATTTAACACTGAATTAGAAAATGTATTATTAGCAGCAAATAATTTCCCTGCTACAAGATTTGATTCATATCCAGAATTTAATACAGCGCTTGAAAATGCAAGCGAACAAAATAAAAACCATGTTAATGGAATTAATTTATTAGTTTCTGCAGTTAAGACACGTAATGCTGATCAATTAGCTGAAGCAATCACATTACTTGAACAAACTGATAAAAAGAATGCTAAATTAGCAAAACTAATGCAAGAAAATAATTACCTCGCAATCTTAACTGATGCAGATCAAAAGGCTATTACTAAAGATCAATTAGCAACTGTAGCTGCAATGAAAGATTCAGAACAATATCAAAATGCTTCACCAGCAGTCCAAGCCTTACTTGGAGAAGACTTATCTGGTAAGAAACCATGAATTTGATGACCAATTGCAGTAACTGTGTCAGCTATTGCATGAGTAGCTGGTATGTTAGCTATTCTTTTAAAAAGAAAATAATAAATCTTAAATCTCATAGGTAAATCCTGTGGGATTTTTTTATATCCCTATGGTAAAGGCATAAAAAAACAGCCAAAAGGCTGATTTTTTACATAATTGAATGTATTTTCACGTTTCCTAAAATTTTAGCTGCTTGTAATTCTGGAATTTCAGCTAGTACAACTAAATCAGTGACTTCAATTCCTTGATTTTTTAATAAATCAATAATTGCTTTAGTTGTTCCTCCAGTAGCTAAGATGTCATCAACAATAACTGCTTTCAGTCCTGGTTTAAGAACTTCAGCTTGAATTTCAAGAGTGTTATTACCATATTCTAAATCATAATTTTGTTGAATTACTTTACCTGGTAATTTACCTTTTTTTCTAACCATAACAAATGGTTTTTTAGCTTTATAAGCTACTGGTGTTCCAAAGATAAATCCTCTTGCATCTGGTGCAACAATAATATCAGCATCTGCTACATATTGAGCCATTTGATCAATAACATAATTAAATGCTTCAGGATTATTTAATAATGGAGCAATATCTTTAAATATAATACCTGGTTTTGGAAAATCAGGAACGTGATTAATAAATTTATTTAAGTTCATAGTATTAGTTTACCCTTACATCTTCGTAGAATTCTAAAACATCATCTTCAACAATATCATTGAATCCTTTAATATGTGTACCGAAGTCTTTTCCTTTAACAACTTCTTTAGTGTCATTTTTATCACGTTTAAGTGTTTCGATAACACCTTCATAAATTGTTTTGCCAGCTCTAATAACTTTAACTTTAGAGTTTGCTTTAACTACACCTGAATCACACATACATCCAGCAATCTTACCAACTTTTGAGTAGAAGAATACTTTAATAATGTGTGCTTCTCCAATTTTACGTTCTTCATAAACTGGGGCTTTTTCTCCATCTAACATTGTTTGACAGTCTTCAATAATTTTGTAAATAACGTTATGTACAATTAATGAAACGCTGGCACTAGCAGCATTTTGTTTAATGTTTGGAGAAACTTTTAAGTTGAAACAGAAAATAGTTGCGTTTGAAGCTTTAGCAAGTAATAAGTCAGTTTCATTAACATTACCAGCACCAGCTGAAATAACTTTAATGATAGCTTCATCATTTTCAAGTAAGTTAATTTGATCCTTAATTGCTTGTGAAGTACCATAAACGTCTGACTTAACAATTACGTTAATAGCTTTTTTACCATCAATATTTTCTTCAACATTACTTTGTGAGTATAGTAAGTCCATTTTATCTGCATTAGCTTTTTCTTGTGCTAATTTTTTAGCGAATTTCTCATCATTAAATCCGATAAAACGATCTCCAGCATCAGGTACATAGTTAAGTCCTGAAATAATACCTGGAGCACCTGGTGTAACTTTATCAATTGTAGCTCCGTTTGAGTCAAAAATCATTCTAACTCTTCCGTAACGTGAACCAGCAACTAAGAAGTCACCTTTGTATAAGGTACCATTTTCAACAATGATTGTTGAAACTGAACCAATTCCTTTATCGATTCTTGATTCAATAACAGTACCAATAGGATATCTATTAGGGTTAGCTTTGAGATCTAAAATATCTGATAATAACATAATTGCATCAAATAATTCATTAAGACCTTCACCCTTCATAGCTGAACCATACACGATTTGTGTATCACCACCATATTCTTCAATAAGTACGTCATTTTCAGCAAGTTCACCTTTAATTCTGTCTAAGTCTTTATTAGGTTTATCCATCTTGTTAACGAAAACAATCATTGGCACACCTGCTGCTTTTGAGTGTTCAATAGCTTCCTTGGTTTGTGGCATAACACCATCATCTGCTGCAACTACTAAAATAACTATATCAGTTACTTTAGCTCCACGTGCACGCATTTGAGTAAAGGCTTCATGCCCTGGAGTATCAAGGAATGTAATTTTATGCCCTTTATAATCAATTTGATATGCACCTGTATGTTGTGTAATTCCACTGCTTTCAGTAGCAACAACATTTGAGTGTCTAATTTTGTCAATTAAAGTAGTTTTACCGTGGTCAACGTGTCCCATAACTGTAATGATTGGAGATCTACGAACTAAATCTTGTTCGTCATCAGTAAAGTTAACTTCATCTAAGAAGTTTGAACCATCAATATTGGTTTCCTTTTGGAAATCGTAACCATAGTCTAAACAAATTTCTGCAATTTGTTCTTCATCAAGAATTGTATTTACGTTGCACATTTTTCCTTGCATGAACATTTTCTTGATAATTTCATTAGCTGAAATGTTAATTTTTTCAGCGAAATCAGCAATAGTCATTTTCTCTGTAAAGATAAATACACCATCTTTTAATTCTGTTTTTGTGTTTGATAACTGTTCTTTAATTTCATTTATGTTTGAAATTCTATTATTTTTCTTTGTCATAAAGCACCTCCTTTAATTGTTCTTCTATTTCTGTGTATACTTCTGGCTTTATATTAGTACGGAATACACGATTTAGAGCTCTGGTTTTCTTTATGTAATTTCAATTTTCTTGAGTAGGGATGAAATAAGCCCCTCTTTTTAGTTTGTTATGATCTAAATCCAATTCAACTAGATTAGTTTCTTTATCAAAGCTAAATCTAACTAATTTATCAACTTCAATTATTTGATTAGTTGCAATACATTTACGAGTGTAAATTTTATTCTCAATCATCATCTGCAAGTTCTGAAACATCTAATGAATTAGCTAATCCATAAGACGCTAGATCATCATCAACTTTGAAATCTTTAAGTTGCACTTTAGAATTTTTGAATTCATTAAGTACTTTTTGAGTTTTAGCACTAGTTTCTTCTTCTGATTCTGGTGCATATTCTTCTTCTAATTCATCTGAATTTTCATCAGCATATTCAATATCGTATTTTTCAATTTCATTAATGAAGTCATAACTATCAATTGAATCGATTGCATCTTCAACTTTAATAGCTTCTTCATCGAATAAAGTGTCAAGATCTTGCATGTTAATTGCATGTCTTTTAGCTGCAACTTTCTTAACTGCTTTAGCTGTTGAGTTGTTTTCAGAAGCTACTTCATTACCAAATTCATCTAGTCCATGGTTAAAGTTGTTAAATAAAGCATCTGTATCAATGAATGAGTCAAGATTGTTAAGCATTTTTGAAGCTTTTGAGCTCTTGTTTCTTTCAGTTGTTTTGAAGTAGTGAGGTTCAAATTCATCAGCTTTTTTGAATTCAAAACCTCTTTCAATTGCTTCACTTGCTTTAATTACTGTAATTCTGCTGTTTGTTAGTTTTGAAGCAAGTTCGATGTTAATACCTTTTTTACCAATAGCAATGTTAATTTCGTTATCACGTGCAATTGCATAATATTTATCAACACCTTCTTCTTTTACTATGATAACATCTAATACTTTAGCAGGAGCTAAGGCATTTTTAATATATTCTAAGATGTTATCTGAATAGTTAATTAAGTCGATTTTTTCTCCACCTAATAAGTCGGAAATAGCATTAATTCTATTTGAATATTCACCTAATACTGTTCCGATAGTGTCAAAATCAAGTTTTCTATCTGGGTTCTTTCTTAATGCAACTTTAGATCTTGAACCAGCTGATCTTTCAATTGCAACAATTTGTAAGTCATCGTTTTGAATTTCTGGAATTTCATTGAATAATAAATCGAATAATTCAGTATTTGAAGTTGTTGAAACTTGAACAATACTTAATTTTGAGTCTTCATTAATTGCATCAATATATACTGGAATAAATTTTCCTGGTTGTAAGTTAAGTTTTTCATTAACTTTGTTTGCTGGTAAGAAAGCTGTAATTTGGTCTTCAAATGAAACATTATATGAACCATTTTTATTTCTTGTTAATACTTTAGCATCAACTTTTTTGCCTAGTAATTGAGAGTATTTAGCAATAATTTTTGCTTTTTCAATTGCTTTAAATTCTTGTTTGTAATCGTTTAAGATTGCAACATTAATTCTGTTTGGTAAGTCTGCAAAAGTAAACGGAATTTTAATTGCATCACCAATTTCTGCTGATGGATTTAATGTTTGAGCTTGTGCTAATGTCATGCAAATTAGTTTTTCCTCAGGTGTTTCTTCATTGAATTCAAAATCATTTTCAACTACTTCACCATTTGTGTTATACATTTTTACTAATTTATTTTCGTAATCAGCTTCAAGTAAAATTTCTGCACCTTTGTCAATATTTTTAACAAAAGCTCTTTCAGTAGCTTGTCTAAAGATTTCCATAATATCTTCAAATAAGAAATCATTGTGTGTAGCAACTTCATTAATTAATCTAAATAATTGAAATTCTTCAGAATTATTAACTTCTGGGGTTGTTTTTTTAGTAGCCATAATGTCCTCTTAAAATTTTATATATTCGCTAATTTCAGATATATTAGCTTTTTCGATTTTGATTTTTCTGATTCTGCCTTTTTGATTTCATTCAACCAAAATATGATCTTCTTCAACTGATAATAATTTAGCAATTAATTCAAGTAAGCCATCAAAAGGTTTAACTAATTTAATGTCTAAATATTTATCAATAAATTCATTGATGTTATCAAAAGTTACAGACAAGTCTGTTCCTTTAGAAAGCACTTCTAAAGAAAAATCATCTGTGAACCAGTTTTCAGATTCTAAATAAGCTGAAATTGATCTTGAAATTTTTTCAACTTCCTCTAAATTTGTAGAATCAACTGTGATTGAAAGTGTTTTTCCAAACACTGGATCACTTGTTATACTTGCGTATAAAATTTTAGGAAACTGTTCTTTTAATTTGTTTTCGTTAAACATTTTTCCTCCTATGTAAATGATAAAGAGTTGCTGAACCAGCAACTCCTTTCTTTAACAATTTAATTTATACATATATAATACAATAAAAAGTAAAAGTTTTTTAAAAATAATTATTTTTTTAAACCTTATTAGGTAGTTATTTTTGATTTTAAAGCTTTTTATCAAAGGTAATAATTTGCTTATTTGCATCAACATGTGCTTTAATTCCTAACGGAATAATACATCTTGGTGTTGAATGTCCTATATTGACATTATATAAAACAGGAACATTGTTAGGTATTACTTCCTTTAACACTGTTTTATACTCTTGATAATAAGCTTCATCTTGAGGTTTACCTACAAGTACACCTGACACTTTATCAAAGATTCCATAAGACTTTAAAGCCTGTAGCATAGTGAAATAATGTTCCGGAGATGATTTGGTTTCTGCTGTTTCTAATAATAAAATTTTATTTTCTCATTGATCCAAAGTTGGGAAGATTTGATACTTAGAAGTAACCGCATAGGCTGGTGAATTAATATTTAAAAAATTGTCATATATTGATTCTATACATCCACCTAAAATTTCACCTTCAAAATTACTCTTTCCTTGCAATAATTCAAATCCATTTTTATTTGATAAAACTTCACGTTTGGTATTTAGCGCGCTAGGACTAAAATCTTTTCTTTCCTTGTGCCAAGTCTTAGAAGGAGTAATTTGACTAATTGAGCCACTTGTAATTAATTCATCAAAATAATGTTTAGAATAAGGCAGCATATTTGGTTCTAGCTCACAAATATCAGTTAAAAAAGCTTGCCCATAAAATGTTTTTAAACCTAGTTTGTACAGTAAAAAATGGTTAATTGTTGTATCAGAAAAACCTAAAAATACTTTTTCTTTTAAGCAACTAGCTAAAGTATTTTGTTCTATTAAAAAAGGTATTAATCTATAGGTGTCAAAGCCTCCAATAGCACATAAGATCATATCCACTTCAGGATCTTTAAATGCTGTGATCAAGTCTTCTGCTCTAGCTTGTGGATTTTTATCCAAGAAGTCAATTCCTTTTAAGGCATTTGGCATAATTTTGACTTTTAATCCCATTTGTTCAAGGCGTTGTACTCCAAGATCTAGTTCATGTTTGGCGAAAGCTTCTCCTAGAATACCACTTGAAAGTGATACTAATGCAATTGTTTTTATCATAATTCTTCTTTCTATATTCTTAAATTATAACAAATATTACATTTATATTTTTCTTTTACTAAACTAGAGGTAAATTAATCTTAAATTTTTAGCTTTTGTTTAAAAAGTTTATAGAAATGAATATTGAAACTTTTAACACTATTAGATAGGAACAAAAGGAAAATATTTATCTAAGTAGCTATATTCATTATGAATATAGGTTTTTTTTGCTAAAATATATACTAGTTATGAAAAAGAGATGAAACAAATTTTTAAAATTAAATAATTTTAAGAGATTGATAATCAGTTTCATCACTATAATCTCAGCAATATTAGCAATCGTTTTTGGCAGTGTATTCTACATTAATAAAAACGTTAATAAATCAATTGAGTATGGTGGAGGAATTGAAGTACTTGTCCAAGTTAAAAAAGATGGTCAGAATGCTGACAATCAACTAACTGAACAAGTTAATAGATCTTTATTTGAACGTTTAACTGGTGGTACTGGGCTTAATGGTATAACAGTATCTTCAGAAGGTGAAGGAAAAATTAGAATCACTAAGAGTGGAGCTATAACTGATTCACAGCGTATTGAATTTGAAAAAGAAATAGTTGATAAGCCTATTTTAACCATAACTAATGCTGACTTGCAACCCTTGTTCTATGATGGCATTTTTAAAGTAGGAAATCCAATTAACTCTCTTAATGCAAATGAAGGAAGTCCAATGAACTGGATCCCTCCATTTAAACAAAATTCAGCAGCTGTTTCTTCAAACACACAAAATGGTAAAACATCAGTTAACTTAAGATTAGCTGATAAAGATGCTATTTTCCAATGAACTAAAGCAACTGAATATGTATCTCAGTTGCAAGATCACAGAATGTTAATGTGATTAAATATTGAAAAGTTACTTAAATTAGCTGAGGAAAAATACCCAAGTGATTGAGAAGCCTCAGGTCACAATTTATGAAACTTTATTCACGTTAATAACCAACCATACAGTGTAATTATGGGGATTAATGGGCAACCTCAAAGAGTACCAAACATTTTAAAGGAACATGAATTTAATGCAAGGGAATATTTAATTTCTGACGCAAGTGTTAATGAACCTTTAAATACAGCTGATGTCCAAATCACTGGAAACTTTACACCACAAGAAGCTGGTGAATTAGCTGGAAAAATTAATTTTGGTCTTAGTGATTATGAATTAAGTGTACTTTCAAACATTTATTTAAATCCTAACTTAAATTCAAATGCATTTAATTATGCTATGTATGCAGGTTTAGTAATCTTTAGTTTAATTTCAATCTTTATGATGGTTAACTATGGATTGCTAGGGGCCTTAAGTACAATTTCAATTGCACTATATATATTCTTAACTTTATTACTATTTACAGTACTTCGTGGTGAATATTCACCAGCTACAATTGCTGCTTTAATTATTGGGATCGGAATTAGTGTGGATGCTAATGTTATTACTTATGAAAGATTAAAACGTCAAGTATACACAGGCGACTCACTGAAGAAATCCTTTAGAAATGCTAATAAACTATCATTATCATCGATTTTAGATGCCAATGTGACAACTATTATTGTTGGGTTTATTCTCTTCTACTTCGGAACTAAAGAAGTTAGAGGATTCTCTGTTACATTAGTACTTTCTATTCTATTTACATTACTAGTTATGTTGCTATTTTCTAGATTCTTAGCAACTATGTTGGTTAACTCTGGTTTACTAGATAACAAACTTTATTTACTAGGAATTAGAAAAAGATACATTAATAATAAAACTAAATTAGGTGTTGCTGTTGAAAACAACAATTACCTTAAACAATCTAAATGATTTGCTTTAGGATCATTAACCTTTATGCTAATTGGTGTTATCGTCTTTGCATCAATTTCAGGAGCCAACAAAGACATTTGAGCAGGATTCAATCGTTCATTAGAATTTTCAGGTGGAACAAACATTACCATTACATCTGATGTTGGTGGACAATTAACTCAAGCTCAGGCTCAAGCTATTCAACAAGCTTTATTAAACAATAGTCAAACTCTAAATATTCAAAATGTAGGCTCAATTATTTCACTGAATAAAGTAAATTCATCAAGTGATAACTGAGCTATCTCAATTAAAACAGCTCAAGAGTTTTCATTAGCTGAATTACAAAAAATTAAAGAACTAATTTTAGGACAAGATTCAGCACTTAAAATCATTGATTACTCAATTTCATCTTCTGAAGCTCAAAAATTAGTACTTAATGCAGTAATTGCCACAGCAATTTCTTTTGCAGGTATTGTACTTTACTTATTATTCAGAATGAGCTGAACTTATTCAATTGCAGCTATTATTGGTTTATTACACGACTTCTTAATGGTTATGGCATTTATTGTTATAACAAGATTACAAGTTTCAACTATTATTGTGGCAGCTATGCTTTCAATTTTAGGATTAAGTATCAATGATACTGTGGTTACATTTGACAAAATTAGAGAAACAATTAAAACACAATATGTAAATCAAATTTTAGGTAAAGCAGAAATTACTAAAATCGTTAACAGTTCAATTGCTGAAACATTGAAGAGAAGTTTATATACTTCAGGAACAACTATTTTAGCAATCATTGTGTTATTATGTTTCCACAATGCAACTGATTTCTCATTTAACATTGTTATGTTATTTGGAATTAGCATTGGGGTATATTCATCAATTTATATTTGTTCATGAATCTGATCTAAACTTGAATTACATCGTCAAAGAGTTAGAGCAAAAAGAATTCAAACTGGATACTGAGATATCAACCATCCAGATGAACAAACTTTTGTTGGAATTAACGACTATATCTAATAAAATCAATGAATAAAAACAGCAGACTGTATTGCTGTTTTTATAATCTTGACAAAAATATATAATATTAACAAATAATAAAAAACAATACATATACATAATTAATCCAAGGAGGGAAATATGGCTAAATTTATCGATGAAGTTTATGTAAGCATTCAAGCCGGACGTGGTGGTGATGGAATGGTCTCATTCCGTAGAGAAGCCCACGTTGATAAAGGTGGACCTGATGGTGGAGATGGTGGACGTGGAGGAAACGTCTACTTTATTGGTGATAGTGGTAAAAACACTCTCTTAGCCTTTTATAAAAATAAACACATTGTAGCTAAAGATGGTATCAAGGGTGGACCAAAAAACTTATATGGCGCTAATGCTGAAGATACTTTTATCAAGGTACCTGTTGGTACATTAGTTTACAATGGTAAAAAATTAATTGCTGATGTTATTGAAGCAAACGTTCCATACTTAATTGCTAAAGGTGGAAAAGGTGGAAGAGGAAATACTAAGTTTAAAACTGCCAAAAATACAGCACCAAGAATTAGTGAAAATGGTATGCCTGGTGAAAAATTTGAAGCTCACATTGTTTTAAAAATTCTTAGTGATGTTGGAGTAGTTGGAAAACCATCTGCTGGAAAATCAACATTCTTAAATGCTATTTCTAATGCTAAAGCTAAAGTTGCTGATTATGAATTCACCACATTAGTACCACAACTTGGAATGGTGCAATTCCATGACGATTCCTTTACTGTAGCTGACTTACCTGGATTAATTAAAGGTGCAGCTTTAGGGAAAGGACTTGGAATCCAATTCCTTAAGCACATTGAGCGTTGTAGAGTTATAGCACACATTATCGACTTTGGTTCTGAAGAAAAAGATCCAATTGAAGATTTTGAAGTAATTAATAACGAATTAAAATCATATAACTTAAAACTTGAAAACAAACCTCAATTAGTAATTGCTAATAAATCAGATTTAGATGCATTTGATGCTCACTTTAAGGCTTTTAAAGCTAAATATCCTAACATTGAAGTTGTTACAATATCAGCTATTTTCCGTGAAAATTTAGAAGAAGTTAAAGCTAAATTATGAGACATGATTACTAAACACAATTACGAAACAATTGAGGAAGAACAAGAAGAAGAAACAGTTATTGAATATGAACCTGACTATGTAATTAAGAATCCATACAAAGGATACTTTGAAATTGAAGGTAAAAAGGTAGAAGAATTATACAATCGTATTCCAATTAATACTTTTGACAATTTAGTTAGATTTAATAATATCTTGAAAAAGATGGGTGTTTGAGATGAACTAGTTCGTATGGGCATTGAAATTGGTGATACCGTAAGTATTTATGGTTTCCAATTTGAATGAACTGATGAAAGATAATTTTAAAGAAGCTAATTTGCTGCTAGTAAAAACTAGCAGCTTTTTTGTTGTATCTTTAAAAAGCAGTAAAAGAAAAAATGTGGAACAAAAAATTTCCATATTTTGCAATATTTGCTTATATCACAAAAATAAATCTATAATTAAGGTAATAAGGAACTAATTATGAATGAAAAAATCACTAAAGTACAAGAAATTTCAAAAGCTTTTTTAGCTGATTTAGAAAAGCAATCAGAAAAAGTTGAACTGTTTCAAGCTGTTGAAACTAGACAATTTGACTTGCCGAAATTAATAACTATTCAAAATGTAAGTAAAGAATTTTCACTACGTCATAATAAGAAGTTTTATGCAGTAAAAGATATGAATTTAACTTTATATCAAGGTCAAAATGTTGCTTTATTAGGTTCAAATGGAGCTGGAAAAACTACAACTGTTGAAATGATTGTTGGGATCTCAAATCCAACTAGTGGGCAAATTATTTATAATATGCAGGAAAATAGCAAAATTAGCAATGCGCTAATTGGAATACAATTTCAAGATTCTTCTTACCCGCAAGGGCTAAATGTTAAAGATGTAATTGTTTCGATGAAAAAAATTTATGGTTCAGCTTTAGCTGATAGTGATATTGAAAATTTGATTAAAATTTTTGGAATAGATGAGTTTATTTATAATAAAGCCTCTGCTCTTTCAGGCGGACAGCAACAAAGGCTTAATGCTTTATTAGCAATTATTCACTGTCCAAAATTAATTATTTTAGATGAATTAAGCACTGGGCTAGATATAAAAATTAAATCTCGCTTAATCCATTTCATTAAAAAGTTTGCCATCGCAAATGAATCTTCAATTTTATTAATCTCGCATGATGTTAATGAAGTTGAAATTATAGCAGATCGAATAGTTATTATGCATAAGGGTAAAATCATTTATGACGCTTTAACCGAAGAAACCATAGAGCAATTTGGATCAATAGCTAAATGTTTGGATAAATATATAGGATAAATATGAAAGCAAAAAGAATTAAATCACAATCTGAAAACACTTTTAATGGAATATTTTCATTAATTAATATTCATTTTTGAAAAGCCTTCGTTGGTCCATTTTTTGCTTTTGGCTACCCAATTATCTTTATTGTTGTCTGTGGTTTGATCTTTAATTACCCTATGATTGCCTCATCTTCATTAACAATTGGCCCAGTAGCCATTGCTTGTGTTTCACTTCCAACTGCTATCTTTGAGTTTAAAAAGTCAACCTTACTTAAAAGAATTGGAGCAACAAAAATAAAGCCACTAGTATTCTTGCTCTATGTGTCTAGCTATTACTTTATTATTATGTTTTTATCCGGCTTATGAACTTTGTTTTTCACTTTTATTATTTTTGGACCAGATTACTTCATTGAAGGAAAAGTTGTATATAGTAAAGTAATAGGAGGCATAAATTATCATGTTTCATTAGCTTCATTAAAAGAAATATTTGCACAAATTGAAGTTGGCGGACTAATTTATTCATTATTAACTTTAACATTAGTATCCTTAGCAGTTGGGCTATTTATTGTTTCAGTTTCAAAATCTATCTTAATGATTCAAGCTCTTGGATCAACGTTATTAATTATTTCAATGTTTTTAACAGGACAAGTATTCCCAATGGTAGCTGTTTCAGAAGTTAAAGGGATGTGATGATTTTCATATATATCACCATTTAAATCATCAATAACTCAAAATAAAATGGCTTTTGAAGGTAGTGCTTATTTAACATCAATTATGCCAGTTGGTGGTAGATACATAAACTTTGCAAGCAAAGATGCTCCTGCTATTTATGCACTAAATGATTACATGTCTTATTTAGAATCAGTAGCTAAATATACACAAGCTTTAAAACGCTTTCCATTACTCCAAGGGAATGAAATTAAACCAGAAATTGATCAATTATTGCATCATATGCATAATATTGCAACTAGTGAATTTCACACTATAGCTTTTGAAAAATATAATATCTTTGATGTTAATAAAACTTATTATTCAGTCAATTCACTTAAAACTATTCAACCTTTAGTAGTGCCTTTTGAATCAGTGCTTACTGAAACAGTTAATAATAGTTTAAAAGACATTTTAGCCAATGGGCAAGGTATGAATGACAATAATATATTGTTTATACAAAACCTAGCATTAGGTGCAAATGCTCCAGTAGAACATCAAGATTCATTTAAACAAGTAATTCAAAATTTAAATGCTAATAATTTAAATGAAAGCACTCATCAAATTGTTGAATGAATTAAACTTCGTGCTGACTTTAGTCATGATTTACATTCATATATCTTAATGAGCAATAAAGCGATTTCTCAAGATGATTTAATTCAAATAGGTTCAAAAGCTGAAAATATTGTAAACTTGATTTTACCTTATGTATGAAGCGTCTTACTATTTGGACTTTCATCTAAATCATTTAAATGATCAACACGTTAATTAAAGTGCTTAGGCACTTTTTTATATAAAAAAACACCAATTAAAATCAATTGGTGCATAAATAGTTCTATTTATTATTGTTTTTGAAGTGCATCAACTAGTTCAACTGCAAATTTAAGTGAGTCTTGTAGTTCATCATTGTCAAGTTTACTGAAATCAACATTTGCAGCTTTTACCTTTTCGTTATCCTTGTATTTATTTGATTCAAGGAAGATAGATGTTGATAATTCCTCAGCTTTTTCTTTATCTGAGTAGTTTTGAGCAATAAATTTTGCAATTTTTTTGTCAATTGAATCCCCATCAACATTCTTAATTTTGGCAACAATTGCTTCAATACTTTCTACTTCCTCAACAGCTGCAAGTTTTTCTTCAGTTATACCTTCTGCAAGTTTAATTTCTTTTTCGCTTTGAAGTTTTAAGTTTTCTTCTTTATAGTGATTGTTTATTTTTTCTAATTCTTCAATTTTTTTAGTTAATTTTTCAAGTTCAATATTGTGTAAGCTTTTAGCACTTTCTAATTCAGCTTTTGAAGATTTAGTTAATTCTTCTTTTTCATTTGTAACTTTTAATAGTTCAGCTTCTTTTGCTGCTTTTTCAACTAAAAGGCTTGATTTTTCTTGGTTTAATTGTTCTTTTTCAGCTTTAAGTTTGCTGATTTCTTCATCTTTTGATTTAGTATCGTTACATGCAACAGCAGCTAATGGAGCTAAAACTACACCAGTAACTAAAGGCAGTGAAAAAAATCATTTTGGTTTTTTCATTTGTCTCCTAGATTGTAATATTTTTAATTGAGATATGTTATAAACCTAAAGGCTCATAACATATTAATTGTATCAATTTAATTAATTTTTTTATGCTTTTTGAATTGAATTGGTTATTACACCTATATTATAGTGTTAATTTCTTTATTTTTTAATTGACTTTTTGCATCAAAAATACTTATAAAATATTACTTTTTATTCATATTAAAAATAAATATTTTTAAATATACAAATAAATTATTGAACACTAAGATTTTTTCTTGTAGATTCTTTTCTTATTGTGTTTAGTTTTTTTATCTTACTTTAGTAAGATATAAACTGAAAAAAGTATTATAATTTCACTAATTTAAGGAGAAACAATGAAAGCAAATAAACTTTTAAATCACACAACAAGTCACTTACTTGGCGCAGCAGTAGAAAAACTTTATCCAAATGTTAAATTAGGATTTGGTCCTGCTACAGATGAAGGATTCTACTATGATTTCGAATTTGAAACACCATTAAGTGAAACTGAATTATCTAAAATTGAAAAATACATGAAAAAACTTGCTTCACGTAATTTAGTTATGAAACAAGTTTCAATTAATGAATATGATTTTACCAATAAACCTTATAAACAAGAATTATATGATGAACTAGTGGCAGCGGGGAAAAATGTTACTTTCTACGCACTAGTTGATCCACTTAATAATGAAACTGTTTTTGTTGACTTATGTGCGGGTGGGCATGTAGAAGACACTAAAAAAATTAAATACTTTAAACTTCTTTCTCTTGCTGGTGCATACTGAAGAGGAAATAGTGATAATATCCAATTAACAAGAATTTATGGTACTTCATGAGAAAGTCAAGCTGAACTAGATGCTTACTTAGAAATATTAAAAGACAGAAAAGAAAGAGACCACAGAAAAATTGGTAAAGAACTTAAACTTTTTACTTTCAATAAATTAGGTGGTCAAGGACTACCATTCTGACTTGAAGATGGAATGTACATTCACAACGAAATTAGAAATCTTGTTCTTAAAATGGACAGAAAATATGGATTTACCGAAGTTTTAACTCCACACTTTGGTGAAGAAGAACTTTATGAAATTTCAGGTCACTTAGCTCACTATAAAGATGATATGTTTAGACCTATAGTAGTTGAAAATGAACGTTTAATTCCACGTCCAATGACATGTCCACACCACATTTTATGTTACAACACAGAAAAACGTTCATATCGTGATTTACCAATTAGATATTCTGAACAATCACAACTATATAGATATGAAAAATCAGGTGCTTTAACAGGACTTGAACGTGTTAGAGGAATGCTTCTTACAGAAGGACACTTATTTGTAAGAAAAGACCAAATCGCTGAAGAATTTAAATCAATGTACCAATTAATTAAAGAAACTTTAGAAATCTTTAAAATACAAATTTCATATGTTTCACTTTCATTAAGAGATCCAGAAAATAAAGAAAAATACTATGAAGATGATCACATGTGAAATGAAGCTGAAAATCAACTTCGTGAAGTGCTTAATGAACTTGGTGTTAAATATGAAGAAAAAATTGGTGAAGCAGCTTTCTATGGACCTAAAATGGACATTCAAATATTTACAGCTTTAGGACATGAAATCACTGTTTCAACATTACAACTTGATTTCTTATTACCAGAACGTTTCCAAATTACATTTACAAACCAAAACAATGAAGAAGAACGTCCAGTTATGATTCACCGTGGACTAATTGGAACATATGAACGTTTTGTTGCTATTTTATTGGAACAAACTAAAGGTGTTTTACCATTTTGACTTGCTCCTAAACAATTTACAGTTATTCCAGCAACTAACAATGCTGAAGATGTTAAATATGCACAAGAAATCAACAAAATCTTATTTAATGCAGACTTTAGATCAAAAATCGATGATAGAGATGAAAGACTTGGTAAAAAAGTTCGTGAAGCTCAAATGTCTAAATCTAAATACCAAATTATTTTAGGTGAAAAAGAAAGACTTAGTGAAACTGTTTCATATAGAGAATATGGAAAAGAAGAAACTGTTACATTACCATTAGCTGATTTCATTTTAAAAATGATGAGATTGAGAGATTCTCGTGGATAAGCAAAAAACTGCCACTAAACATTCTAAAAAAAGAAATTGATATATAACATCATTTTATATTTACTTAATATTATTTAGCTTATTACTAATTTTATCTAGTGGTATTATTATCCCTTGAAATGTCTTTATTACTGATGCTAATTATCATTTACCATTATGAGCAAGAATTATTATGTCATTAGTTTATGGATTTAGTGTAGTAATATTTGGTTTTGCATTAGCTTGAAAGAAAAAGCTATCTATTTATCGCTTTTCAAATTATGTTTTTATTATAGGGATTGTATTAACTTTATTTTGAATTCCACAATCTCATACTATTAAAGGACCAGATAATAAAGAAACTTTTCAAACTGAATGATTAGTATTCCCGTTTGACACTGTTTTGGTTTTCTTACTATGTGCTGTAGCATATTTAGCTGCTACATTCACATTAAATGAAAAATTAATGGATAAATTAAGACAAATGTTTGGAAAACAAAAAACTTTTTTAGAAACTAATAATTCAAATCTTAATAAGCAAGCCACTATATTAAATACTACTCATGATCAGAAGAAAGAACTTATTCAAGAGTTAGATCTTACTAAACAAGAAATAGAAAATACTGATAATAAATAATTCATCCTTCGGGGTGAACCTGAGTTTCAAATACATTCAACACCCTATATAATATTTATATTGGGTGTTTTTTGCTTACTTTTGCCTAAGAAAAACACCCTATTTATTGCAAAACTAACTACTTTGATAATTATTATAAGTGTAATGAAAATTACAAATGATTATCTAAAAAGAGAGCATTGAGATTTTACGCTTCATTAGTCACCTATTCATAAGAGATGTTGTTAAAATGATTAATAGAAATTCCTCAACCATTTCAAGTTAACTAAAGAGTAGCGCTCTATAAAAGTGATATAATAATATGTGGAATATTTTCCATAAGGATAAAATGATTCATATTATTTTGATGTAGGAAATAAAAAACTGTGAATATGCTTGATGCAGATTATAGTAAATATTTTCGAAAAGAATGATGATACACATATGGCATTAGTATGCATGGTACAAGAGTAGCATCTATTATAGGAGGAAAACCAGGTATATATCCTTTTGCTCGTATTATAGTTACTATCTAAATCCAAGGTATAACGGACTTATTGATGAATTAAAATATTTTAAGAATAATGATGTAAATATAATAAATAACAGTCGAGAAATCGATGCAAAATATATAACAAATGAAAATTGCACAGATTATCAAAAGCATAAAAATAATTACCGTGCCAATTATATAAATGAATATATTTATAATTATCCAGAAACAATTTTTACTATATCAGCCCATAATGAAAATAATTCACCTGATCATGGGAGAAATATTTATTCAATGAAGCTATAGCTTATAATACAATTGTTGTTGGCTCACATAGTAAAATGATCAACAATCTTTATTTTCTACATATCTGTCAAAAACAGGTAGAAGAGCCAATATGTAGCAAATGTAGAACCATATCAATTTAAAAAAGAGATGATTCAATAATAAGTATGCACCCTGTTAACAAGTTCTTATAATTTAAGCGAAAAGAATTTAGATGTTTTATCTCATGATGGCACAGGCATTCTTGATGCTAGAAAAATGGAAGAATCTATCCTTTTACTAAAATATTTAAAGTTTACAAAAGAAACTAATCAGCATCTATGGCTAAAAATGAATACAAATTTGTAAAAGAATGACAAAAAAGTTGAAGTAGTTCAACTGGACAAAAATTATATTGTTAGAGTGGGCATTGCATGATTAAAAACCCAAACAAAACAGAAATTGATGATTTTGATTTAGCTATTATCGATGAAAATGGCAATGAGCTTATAAAAAATAACAGAACTAAACAAAATTTAGAATTAATAAAATTCAAAGCTCGAGCCTCTGAAAAAGTACAAAGTAAACATTAGATACTATGAGGAAACAAAATGAAGATATTCATGTATCCTATACAAAAACAATTCAAGGAGAATTAAGTGACTAAGAATATTAAAAAATATATCTTTTTATCTATTTCTATAGCTCTTTATTTTACATTATTTAGTATTTTTGGAGTTCTTGCTAAAGAAGGAACAAGATATGACTTTGATAGTGGTGAGAAAGCTAGAGTAATAGCAACCTATATTATTGTTTCAGGTTTAATAGCAACAATATCAGGTTTCTTGATGTCTCAATATTTATTAAAGATAAGATTTATCAGCAATCTATTTAAAAAAGAATTAGATACACCTCAAGTGAAAAAGACTATTCAAATAACATCATTATTTATTGCGATATTAGTTATTTTAATTATGATAATTAGCATTTGTGTCATGGCATGAACTTTATCAATAACAAGTGTATCTGGTGTTCAGACAACTAAAAACAATAATATGATCGATAATGGTATTGCTAACTTAAACAATTTGATTATTATTTACTTCATTATAAGTTACATTGTTTCATATGTAGGAACAATAATCTCAACATTATCAATCAAATTATTTATTACTACTAAATTAAATTAAAATTCATTTTATATTTAAGTTTAAAGGCTTCAATATGAAGATCTCTTTATTAAGAGGTGCTTTGAACCTTAAATATAGTGTGACACCCTATATAATATTTATATTGGGTGTTTTTACTTACTTTTGGATAAGAAAAATACCCTGTTTATTACAAAACTAACTACTTTATATTTATGTAAGTATGATAATAAAAGAAATGAAATTGACTGTACTATGCCATTTGTGGGCAGAATTTATAGATGATAGACTATTATAAATATAATTAAAATCATAGATATAAAGTACATACTCAAAGCGCAAGGCTGAAATTCAATGGTTAATTCATAACAAGTGTGCTTTTACGATTAGGGTTAGATCACAATCATTAATGGCAGAAGTGAATTTGAGTATTGAGAAATAAACTTAATTATAAGTAAAAAGCGCTAATTCATGATCATTTATTCATGCTAGTGAAATAAGAAATAATATTAATAAAAATGTTAAAAGTGCGTCAAAAAATCATTTGAAATTAATAAAAAATTTCGAAAAGAAAAGCAATAAGCACTAAGCCCTTTTGAAATTTAAATAATAAATGCAAGAAAAAATCTATGCCCTAACAATAGGCATAGATTTTTAGTATTGCACTGTACAGAAGAATACAGTATTCTTCCTTCTGAATTAATTTTTATTATCAATTTATAAAAAACCTATGCACAGCATAGGCAAAAAATTATAATCCTTTTTCATTAAGCAATTGAGCAATTTGTGGGTTTGTTGTATTGTGTAAAATAGCCATGCTATAAGGTTGTTGCTTAATATCGCCATATTTATTTTGCAACTTATCAAAACCTGTATATGGATTTGCTTTATGATCTGGTCATGATTTTTTAGAAAGTTGCAGTTTAATAAATTTGTATTCTAATTGACTAAATGACTTATCATCAAGGGCATTAAAGTATATTTCAGGTGCTTGATCACTAGCTATAAATGGAACTATAAATTCAAATTGTTTTAAAGGAGTTGTAGAAGCTTCGTATAGTGCTTCTTTTGATAATTGATTTGTAGTTAAATCATTGTATAAAGCTTTTGAATATGCTTCTACAGTAGCTTTTTTATTGTTAGAAAATCTTTCAAATTGTTTTTCATATGTATTCTTAAAATGACTTACGTAAGCATCAAATGTTTCAAATAATTCACGCTTATCATCTTGTGCTCTTTTTGCTGGCATATAGTTTATAAAAAGTTTATTATCTTCACCATAAACTTTATAAACCCTTGGAGTTTCATACAAATTAGATACATAAACTGGAATAGTTATTTTGTAGAATTTTAAGGTTTTATTAAAATCAATGTTTTTAATTTTATTAATATCATAATCAAATTTATCGTAATTATCTCCAAAGAAATATTCAAGATCAGTTGTAGCAATAATTGAATTCTTGACTGCATTAATTTCATTTGCTATTATTGTAGGTAGGTCTTTTAGTTTCATTAATTCAGCAAGATTATTTCCTTTTTCAAATGATACTTCTTGAATGGTGTAGTCAGAGATTGCATCAACAGTTTTGCCTTCTTTATTTAGATATGATAATGGTGCAACAAATTCAGGATTTTTGCTTTTTCCTAAATATTCTGCCATATTATTTCATACTGAGTTAAGTCCATTGAATTTTAATGCATTGTAACCATTAATATTTTCTTTCATAAAGGTATCTTCAGCAGCTCAACCATCAAGAAGTTTTCCATTAGTAGTTTGAGATTTTTGAAGTTCAGATAAATCCAATGATTTAACGATGTCAAGTCCATAAACAAGATTATTATTAATCATGTCCTTGTGAATTTTGGCATATGTATCTCAATTTATAGAATTCTTTTTACTTAAAATTTGATCTACTATCTTGATGCTTTTTTCCTTATCCACAGACTTAAACAGTTTAGCTTCGTTAAACACTGGAGACATTTCACTATATAAGCTGTGTGTAATAATTTTAGGCTCAGGAATACCGATGTAATCACTTGATATTTTGTCTTTTACTACACCATTTGCATTTTGCACATCAGTATTTAAATAACTTATATAAGTATTTACTAAGGATAATGCTACTCATGAGTCTTTATTAACTTCTTGATTTTTGTTAAAAGTGTTAGAATGTGCATTAATAACTTTAATTATACTTTGAATAGATTTTTTGAAGTTTGATGCTGTATGTGAGTCTAATCCTTTTAGATATTTTTTAACAGCTACATTTAATCCTTGTAAATCAAAATGTTTGCTTGGATTAATCTTAATTAATTCGTCAATTCCTTCAATTTTAGATAAATTGTCATTTAATTCGCTTTTTTCATATAAGTCCATTTTTTGGTTTAATTTATTTGGATCTTTTTGTTCAGTTTTATGACAAGATACAACTGCACATAATGGTAATAATGCTGTTGCACCTAATGTTAGAAATTTTCAAGTTTTTTTCATAATAATTAGTCCTTTTTCTTTTCTAATTAGATTATAGCTAATAATAATAATAATAATAATAATAACGAGAAAAACAAAAATGTGGAAATTTTATCCTTGTTCCACATTTGCATAAAAAAACACCCCAAAGGGTGTTGTATTAGTTCTAGAATTTATAACCTGTAAAGATATCTTCTAAATCATCTTCATCAAGTAGTTCATCTTCAAAATCTTCATTATTGTATAAATTAGATCCTGAGTTTGCAAAACAGTTTCTAGAGTCTAAGTGGTAAGCTGCTCCGTCATTTTGAATACTGTATTGTATTTTATTTTTTTCTAAAAAGGTTTCTAAAGCAGCTTTTAATGTACCAGTACCATTTCCAGTTATGAATAATACTGAGTCTGTTTTATTTCTTTTTAAATCGTATAAGTGTTTAACAACTTCAATCATCGCTTGTTCAGATGTTAAACCATGTAAATCTACTGTTCTCATGTTTTTATAATTACTCCTGCATTTTGTAAGGCTTTTAAGCCAATTTCAGTATACTCTGTAGCATTATGTTCTTTGCTGTCATATGTGGCAAGTGCATTTTGAAGCACAATAACATTTTTATCTGAGTGAATTTTGTTTAAATATGTTTTTAATGTCACACCCAATTGTAAAATACAAATATCTGTACAGCATCCTACTAAATAAAATTCATCATATAAATCTCAAGTTTTAGTAGGTATATCTCAAAAAGCATTAGTGGTATTTTTGAAAACAATTTCTTGTGCATATGGTGCTAATTCTGGCACTATTTCTGACTCAACATCATTAGCTAAACAATGAATTGGGTACAATTGCATTTCTAAATCGTCTGTTGAATGATGATCACATACAAATAAGTTATGATCAAATTCAGGTAAAATACGAGCAATTTGAGGGACGATTTTAGCTATATTTTGACTAGCTAAAGCTCCGTTATAAGCAAAACCATTTAACATGTCAACTACTATTAGAAGTTTTTTATCCATTTACTTCCTTTTGACAATTTGGACAAAAGCTTGTTCCTCTTCCATTTTGCTTATAATCTAATTTTACTTTTTTTATTAAAGAAAGTTTACATGTGGAACAAAGTTTCCCATCTTTTCCATAAACTTCTAATTTATTCTGATAAGTCCCTCTCTTAGAGTTAACAGATACATATGTGTGAACTGAAGAACCACCATGAGCAACTGAATCATTCATAATATCTCCAGCTGCTTGAAGTAATTCAGCTAATCTGGCTTTTGAAACCTTGTTACATTTGAGCATTGGATACATTTTAACTCGATGTAAAGCTTCATCAGCATAGATATTTCCTACACCTAAAACTAATGATTGATCAAGTAGAATTGCTTTGATACTTATATTTTTCCGTTGCAATTTATTTCAAAGCTCATCAACATTAACTTGATGTGGTAATTGAGCTAAATTTTTGATTTCATAAATTGAGCGTGTATCAGATGCTGGGATGATTTCAAATGATCCAAACATACGTGCATCGTTATATATCATCACAGTGTGATTTTCGAGATAGAAATATATATAGTTATGGATTTCCTGTGCCATTGGGTTTAAACTGTTAACATCAAGCACAAAATATTTACCAGACATTCTTAAGTGAGAAATCATTCGAGAATTGTCTTCAAAAGTAAAAAGAATAAATTTTCCGTAATTGCATACTTCTTTAATTGTTTTGTTTATAAGAAAATTTGAAAATTCTTCTTCTGTAGCATTTTTAATAAGTTTGTCTTTTAAAACTTTAACAGCAATAATTTTATGTCCACTAGTTAGTGAGTTTAAAGTATTTGTTACAACTGTTACTTCAGGATATTCTGGCATTAGTTTCCTCCTTTTATCTTAGTATTCTTTAATATATTTATAACTTGTTGCAAGGTAACTGCACTTTGGCGTTTGTAACCAAGCAACTCTAATGCTATTTTAGCTAATTCATCGTAATTGATTTCTTCATTAAATTCTTTTGCTTTACTAATAAAGTGCATTCACTCATCTGGGTGCAATCATGTGATTTCTCTTCGATCATCATCATAAGCAGTTTTAAAAGTGATTTCTTTATTGTTTTGAGCTGTATTATATGCAAATCCATCAATAATCTTAAAATGAATATTGTCTAATACTAAATCAATATTCTTAGGGTTCTTATAAACTTTAGCAACTAAATTTTTAAGTTCTTTAAGTGAGATAACATTAATGTTATCTTGAAGATATGTAGCTTTATCTTTAATTAAAGTATTCTTTCTCACTTCCTTTAGATTAATCAAAGGATTAAAACATGATTTGAAGTCAGTTTTTGAAACTTGTTCAATTAAATTTTGACTTTGATCTATTTGATTTAAACGAGGTGTTAAGCTTCCTGTAGCTGAAATATGTTTTTGAATAAAATTAGTTAATTGTTCCATTTCAAAGTCTTTATTTTTAAATCAGTCAGTTGACCACATACGATAAATGATTCAACCACGACTTTGTAAAACATTGCTACGTAAGAAGTCACGATCTTTTGCTACTCGTGAGGATGCAAATGTAGTACCATCACATTCTAGACCTAGAACATATTTATTTTTATCTTTATTGTAAATGGCTAAATCAATTTTAAAATCACTAGCACCTACATTAGTATGAATGATATAACCTAAATTAGTTAACTCTTGAGCTAATTGAGCTTTAAATGCTTGTGTTATAGAGTTATTGGTATTAACGCTTTTAACTCCTAGTTCAGCATTTTTTAATAAATCTTTTAAGAAAGCTACACCACGTGCAGGTGTTTTAGTAGTATCAATATCACTATATTTTAATGAAGAAACAATAAACATTGCTTCTTTAGCCCGAGAAGCAGCAACATTTAAACGTTTATGTCCTGCATCTTGGTTAATTGCACCAAAATTATGAGAGATTCTGCCTTGTGAGTTAGGCCCAAATCCAATAACAAGAATAATAATATCTCTTTCATCACCTTGGACATTTTCGATATTCTTAATAAAGAATTTTGTTTTAGATTTTGGATTTAAATATGCTTGATATTTAGGATTTGAACTTAAGAATTTATTCAACTGTTTATCTAAAAAGTTAGCCATTGTGATATTTAGAGTAATAACACCAATTGTTTTATTTTCACCAAACTTATCAACTATTTGAGCTAATTTTTTAATTGTAGCATCTGCATCAAGTAAATTTTGTCTATCTTCATAAATACCATTAGTGTAAATAAATTTTAATCCAGTAAAGCGATCTCCTGTAGAAGCATTTGGAAACGAAACTAAATTATTTTCATAAACATTAGTATTTGAAGAATAAATAAGTGATTCATATTTTGAACGATAGTGTCATCTTAATGAAATTGATTTAAGGAAAGAAGCACCAGCAGAAAGTACTGATTCATATGCATCTAAGTCGTAGAAGTTTTCGTCATCAGCTTCATCTAAATCGGATTTTTGCTCAAAGAAACTAGTTGGTGGCAATTGTTCAACATCACCACAAATAATATATTGATGAGCTCTAAATATTGAAGTTAAAGCATTTTCGGTTTTTATTTGACTAGCTTCGTCAATTATCAAGACGTCAAACATAGCATCCGTGTCTTTTAAATATGTTGAAACTGAAAGAGGAGACATCATTAAGCAACGCTTCATTTCTAAGATTGCATCACTTGCTTCGGAAATAACACTTTTAACTGATTTTAGTTTCCGTGATTTAGATGCTTCAGCTTTTAGAAGTAAATAACTGCGCTCAGTTCCTAAGAAATTTGGCACTTGTTTACTGCAAGCTTCTAATGCATTAGCATAGGCATTTTTGTTTAAAATAGCAATATCATTTTTATATCTTTCATGCAAGTCTTTTAACTTAACTAGATCACTTGCTAAATTATTACGAACTAATATGTTTTTAATATTTCAGTTAGCATATGATCATTTAAAAGTGTTAACAAATAAGGTAGTATAATGACCTGAATTTAAAAAGCTTAAATAATTTTCAAGTCCAAATTCAACAAGTTTTATTTCTAAATTATTTTTAGTTACAATTACAAAACCATTGTTTTGCTCATTAAGCAAGCTATCAACAAAGTTAATAATCGCATAATAATTTTCAGCATCTAATTCCACATTAAAACTACTAAATAAATGATTGTAATTACTACTAATATCAATTATCATTTCTTGTAGTTGATCAAAAGAGAAACGAGCTACTGGAGCAACTTCTTTTGTATAGTTTACAGCAAAGCTAAATTCTGAATCTGTAAAACTTTTTGATAAAGTTTCAAAGTTTTGAATTAATATATCAACTAGCATAATATCTTCTATGCTAAATTGGAATGTTAGCGATGGAAGAATGTCTTGAATTTTGTCAAAAAGTTTTTGAGCTTTTAATGATGCTTTATAAAGTTTTTTAGCTTTCTTATAATTATTGATTTTTGCCTCAAAACCAAAATCATTAAGGGATAAAGCTTCTTTATTTTGTTTATAGTGCTTAGAAAATGATCTAAAGAAAATATTTTTATTATTTGCAAGTCACTTTTGCAAGAAATCTAAATTAGTTTGATTCATTGCGACAGTGACATCGCTAAGATATAAAAGCTTTTTAATTTGACTATAAATTTTTGAAATTTCTTTTAAAGTCTTAAGTTCTGAGCTAAAGGTAAAATTGTTTTTCTTGTTCCATGTAGTTTTGGTTAAAATAAAAGTGATGTTTTTAACTTTTTCAATTTCACTAAATAATTCATTATTTTTAATAAAGATATAATCACTATTACCAAGTAAATAATTTAACTGAGATAAGTTATTTTTTAATACATTTAAAGAATTTATAACTTTATTAAAATCAATCTCACTAGTATGCTTTATTGCAAATCATTTTGAATAATTTATTTTAGTAAATGAATTCAAGATTCCTTGATAATTTTTTAATAAATCATATATATCCCTAAGTTCTTCTTCAGAATAACTTCTCATAAAGTTAAATGACTCTGAAATAGGTAAGTGATCAGTAATTTCAAGATAATTATTAAATAAAGTGAATAAAGGGACTTGATTTTTATCAGTTTCAACAAGCACATTTTCATAATTATTTATTAATCTAACATATTCAGAAATGTTCCGATTCATTTCGTCTCTAAATGAATTATTTAATTTTGGATAAGTTTTAGTTTCCTCATAATCAGCAAGCAGTTTTTTAGCAAACTCTTTGTTATTATCATCGCTGTGTAATCTTAAAATAAATTTTTCAAATCCTTTTGATGCTAATGTATTATAAACAACATCAACAGCAGCTGTTTTTTCAGCAACAAACAAGATCTTTTTACCACGAGACATTAATTCGGTAATAATATTACTAATAGTTTGTGATTTTCCAGTTCCAGGAGGACCTTGTAACACAAAACTATGACCTTGAATAGCAGCTTGAATTGCTTTTTCTTGCGATCCATCAGAATCTAAACAGTGGTAATAATTTAAGTAATCAATTTTCTCGTCAATATCTTTATCAGAAATCAACTCGAAATTAAAGTTTTGCATTTCGCCATTTAGTTGTTTATAAAAAGGAGAAATATCTAAACGTTCTTTATTTTGAATTAAGTCATTATAAATACTAATTTTTGAATATGTAAATACCCCAAAATACATTAAATTTGAGATTGAAATTTGGTCAGAATCCAATTTTAGAGCACTAAGTAATTGCTCTTGTAAACTAGTTAAGTTTGCTAATACTTCATTAAAATTTGAATGTGACTCTAAATATTGTTGCAATATAGTAAGTAAATCAAAATTATAGTCAGTTTTAAATTTGAAAGCCAATGTATAATTTGGCTCAATATTTGGAAAAGAAGCATTAATATAATAATTATCTTTTTCGTTATTTAATTCACAATTTACAGTAAATAATGGTGAATTAAGCAAGTTATTTTCACGATCTTTTCATCTTAAAATTCCTAAGGTTAAATTTAAGATATTAATCCCGGTTTCTTCAACTGATAAACGATTAAATTTGATGAATTTATCAGCCATTTTAGCAAGTTCAATATTTGGCATATTAGTATACATAACATTTTGCTTAGGTGTTGCTAGTTTAATGTTATTTGTTAATAAAAATAAGCCATCACTAGTTTCGTTAATTGAATCAATAAGTAAAAACTTTTCAGGCTTAATTTTTACTAAATTATTACGCAGTGAAGTATCAAGTAGTTTATTTAGAATGTTTCCGAACATATGTCTCCTATTTTAATGGGGTTTTTATTTAATTACTATGTAATTAAAGTTTATCAAACTTTAGACCTTTTATCGAAATTTTAGTTAAAAAGCTAACGTATTCCATAATTTCCACAATTATAACTATATTACATTAAAGCAATAAAATAAAATTAAAATAGAATATAATATTACCTATGAAAAAACTACGTAATTTATTATTAATATCTGGTGTTGCGCTAGGTGGACTATTGTCAATGGTTTCGTCCTCTTGCGATATCTTTGAAACAAAAGAGTCAGAAACACAAAAACTACTTGATAAAATTAATAAACTTGAGCAAGACAATAAAACTGCTCAGGATGCTTTAAATGCGCAAATTTCAAATTTAAATAATGCAAAAAAGAGTTATGAATTGCAAATTGCTCAAAAAAATAATGCAATTCAAAATTATGAAGCAAAAATTACAAGTCTAAATGAAGAGCTAATTAAACTAACTAATCAAAATAAAATCGTCATAACTAACTTAGAGCAAAAGATTAAGTCATTACAAGACGAAATTAAAAATATGAATGATGCTAAGCTAAATTATGAAAAGGACATCAAAGTTAATGAAGTCCAAATTTTAGATTTAAAAAATTCAGAGAGTGAAAAGCAAGCTGAAATTCATGCACTATCAGAAGATAACCGAGCGAAAAAACAATATGTCTTCGAATTAGAAGAACATCTTGCACATCTTACTGATCATTTGGAAGATCTAAGAAACAGAATTGATCAAAAAGATGAACAATTAGCCAAAAAGCAAGAAATTATCAAGCAAAATGAAGAAATAGTGGCTGCTTTAAATGCTCAAAAAAATGATTTAAATAAACAGATTGGTGAATTAAAAAACCAAAACATGCGTTTAATATTAAATCATCAAAACGAACTTGCGAAAAAGAATGAGCAAATTAGTTCATTACAAGTTTTATTAGCTGAAAAAAATAATCAACCTGATCATTTAACTACAAATGCTAATATTTTAATCAATATTTATGATAGAAATTCTGAGTTGGAACAAGTCTATACATCTGAATTTAATGCCTTAAAGCAGGCACTAAAAGATTTTCAAGACGACAATAAAAGCACTGATAAACTTCATGCATTATCAACTGCTTATTCAAATGCAATAACTTCAGCTATTAGCTTATATTCAACTGCCATTAGAAAGCTAAATGTTATTAATGCTGAATTAGAAAGTCCTTTAATTCCTTTACCAACTGATAACTTAAACAATTTAACTGAATATTTAAAAGAATTAATTTTACTAATTTCACGTAATAAAGCACAAGTTCTTGAACAATATAATACAAAATTAGAAAGTTATGCAAGGGCATTTAATTTAATTTCTAGGTATCAAATTCAATATAACCCAATTAATAACGCCGAAAGCTTAAACTTAGCAGAGTTAATTGCTAAAACAAAAGACCAATTAAAATCTAATATCTGGCACTATATTAGTGAAATTATTAATCATTGTGATGAAATGAATATTTCAGGTGTTGAGCCTGCAATTAAATCAAAATATCAAAGCCTTAAAAACGAAATTACAAAAGGGAGCTACTTAAATTTAAGCTTTGAATATTTATTAAGTTCATTACAAGAATTGATTAAATTTGAAAATCAATTTAGCGTAGTTAGTGCAGAAGTGAAAAAGCAAGTTTATGAAAACAAAGCAAACTTATTAAAAGCAATTAAAGAGTTTGAGGATCAAAATTCTGATTTTAAAAATTATGCTAACTTCTTGCCAGAGTATAAAGAAATAATCAACTTAAAAGATGCGATTACAAAGAACAAAAATAATTATGAAGAATTACTTGACCTTATTAAAAACGCAAATAACAAGTTAAATAAAGTAAAGAGCGAAGTAACGAACTTTAAAATTCAATATAATGGGCTAAAAACTCATTCAGAGCATATTTTAACTAAATTAAAAGAGCTAAATAAGCAATTATTAGAAGCGAGCCAACAAAGCACTTATTATAAGCAAAATCCTGAAATACAGGCACTTTTGGAACAATCCAGTGAATCAATTCAAGTTTTAAACTCTATAAGTTGAACAAATGAAGATCTTTCTAGCATTAATTCCAAAGTCAAAAAAGTTGAGCAAATTAATAAGAATGTAGAAAAATTATGAGCTAAATTTGAAAGCAATATGAATGCTATTCGAAGTGGTGATGAAATAGACAGTTTTTACCAAAATAACAGTGAGCTAGTGAAAAAACTTTCAATTCTTAATAAAGGATTTCGCAATACTGCATTAAGTAACTTTGATATTTATGATTCAATTTTTAAACGTACTTTTAAAATTGTTTTTTGGAATAGAGATGACAATAAACCACGTGAATATGTAATTTCTTCTGGTACAGCTTGATTATTAGACTACGCCAGTTTAGGAGATAATAAATATCGTTTATATTTAGCAACTAATGCCCATGTTGCAGCTTCAAATATTAATCCAGATGCTTATTCTGATGTCAAACAAGTTAATAAACTTAAACAAGGTTCTCATACATTTGATTACTTTATTGGGTTTGATCCAAATTGAGCTAATCATGAGAATGAATATTACATGTTTGAATTTAGCAAGCAAGTAAAAGAACATGAAAAATACATACCAAAGAATTTTTATGTAGCTAAAAATTTCATGTCAGATAAAAAAGTTAATGGCCCAGTTGCAGCTGATTTTGCTGTCATGGAGTGATATGTTGATTTAAATGAATTTGCTAACTGAAACTATAATAACTTTATAAACACACTTAGCTACTATAAGCCAGGTATAGATATAAGTAGTGATTACAAAACACAAAATGAATATAGCACATTAATTAGAAGAAAAACCTTACAGGCTGCATTTGTGCAACATATCAAGGACGCAATAGAAGAAATAGATAAGAGCAAAAAGTCAATTAGCAGTAAAGAAATAGCTAACTTTAATACTTCTTTACCTTACATCTCAGTTGATTATATGTCTACTAAAAAGATTTTGCGTGAATACAATTTAATGTATCCAAATAACAGAATAAACGACTATACTAAACCTTTAAATTATAAATCTGCTATTTATTTAGATAGTTTTATGAATACTAAACTTGGAAATTCTAAATTTAATGAACAACCAAACAATGTTTTTATAGCAGGATACCCAGCTAAAGGTGGTGAAAAAACAGAAATTAATGGTGACTGAAGTAAACTATATGAAGCTAAAGATAATATTCATAATTATAATTTAACCGATACTATGGCTAAGTATGAAATAGGTGTAAATCGTGGATATAAAATTAATTATGATAATGTAGACTATGAATCATACATGCTTCAATTTTATGTTTCTAGTTCCAATGATCTAACAGGTGGAGCTTCAGGTTCACTTGCAGTGAATGAAGATGGCTTACCTGTAGGAATAAAATGAGGTTCTACTATTGATGGTGATAACAAATATTATGATAGTAGTAACCAATTAGTACATAGTTATAGAGATGTTGCTCTTTCATTTGTTAATACTTTTGATGTACCTTTAGCATATACTAATATTTCTGATAAACTTTATGCATATAATTTAATAGATGGTACCGATAAAAGCAAATATCCTTATCAAGTTAGTTCCTATCGTCATGCTTTAATCAAACATTATGGTCCAAAATATAAAACAGCTTTATTTAATAAATAATTACTTTCACTTTATAGCACTTCTTTGTTTGAAGCAATGAGGTGCTTTTTTATACCTATCACAATGGGATAAAAAGTAAATATAGTCAAAAGATATATAAAAAATGCTCAAAGTTGAGCATTATTTTTTTACTTAAATTCAATTGAAAAAGCTGAATTAGGATCACTAGTTTCTAATTGTTTTGCTAACTTAGCAATTTTATCCTTTTCCTCTTTAGTTAAAGGTTCATATGCTTTAGCAACATTTTTAGTTGAAGCAATCAATTGTGCTTTTAATAATTGTATTACTACTTTTATTTGTTCATTTGCTGCTTCAGGATTTGTACCTTCAGGAAGTTTATCTTTTGTAATTTTTGAATACATATCTAAATAATAATCGAATATTGAGTTAATGTAATTTTCAATAGTTAGATTTTTATCGATAGTTAATTTTAATTTAACATTTAAAGCTAATTTTATAATGAATTTCTCTGTTTTAGATTCGGAAGCAAATGCTTCTGTCACTTTATTTGTAAAATCTTGATAAAGTTGAAGTGCTGAATCAATTGTTTGTTTAGTTACATTTCCTAAATCTAAGTTATATGTCCCTAAATTAATGATTTGAGCCTTGGCAACAAAATCAGCATCAATTGGTGAAGCATTAACAAGATCTCCAATCATAGATATTAGTCATTTTAAAATAACAGTATTATTGTCAACTTTAACATTTAATAAATCAGCTGGAATAGTTAATAATTTGCTGTATAGTGCATTAATTTTTGCTAAGTCATCCTCTGTTACATCATTTGCTGTTGGAAACATACTATTGATTCCATTACTTAAAAGGGCAGAGCTTTTAAAAATGCTCATTGAATCTGCTTCCACATTTTTATCTAAGGGCGTTTGGAATTTCAATGCTACATTAATATCAAAAGTTTGTTTCTCTTGTTTTTGATCTAACATAAAGCCATCAACTTTATTTGTTAGAGTTACAAGTCCACTTTGACTTTTGCTTTCATTTGCATTTCTGTTTTCTTCTTGATTATCTGTTGTACCACATTGAGCAGCTACTAAAGGAATTAAAGTAGTACTTGAGAGTGCTCCAGGTAATAGTAGTTTAGTTAATTTTTTCATTTTGTCCTTATGAGTTTGCATTTATTTTATTAAAAATTAGAGTTCTTATAATCCGAGCTTATAGTAATTGTTTTACTTGTTAATCCACGTAAACATCCAGGGCAGCAGCAATTAATAGCATTTGGAATGTGAGTTGCATTATTTTGTTTTGTGACAGCGCTAGCTGAAAAAGCTATAGCTGTATAAACCAGTGGAATAGCTATAGCACTAGTTGCTAAAATACTAAGTAAAACTTTATTTTTTATTCGCATCTTGTCTCCTTTTTTAACATAAAAATTATATAAAATTTGCTATTTATTTAGAAATTAAAAGCAAAGATTTTAGATTGAATTTTTATCGAAAAATTAAAATAATTAATTTAGCAAAACTGTTAAAAACTATTTTTATAGCTAAATTATAAAGCTCTTTACCTTTTTGATATATTTAGCCTTATTTATTAATAAATAATACTTTTAATATATAATTATCATGATAAATACATCATAAGTATTTTATTCACACATTTCAAAAGATAATAATTAATTTAAATGAAACTATTTTTTCATTATCTTAATTTCACATAAATTTAAGGAGCTATTATGAAACAGAAACAACCTACAGAAATTTTTGCTCTAGGTGGTGTTGAAGAAATTGGTAAATCAACTTTAGTTGTTGATCACCACAATCACTTATTTATTATAGATTCAGGAATTAAGTTTGCTGACACATTTAACACAGGGGTTAAAGGAATTATTCCTGATTATTCATACCTTAATAGACCAGAAAAAAAGATTGAAGGTTTATTTATCACTCATGGTCACGAAGATCACATTGGTGGAGTTGTATATTTAGTTCAACAAACAAGAGTTAAAAAGATTTTTGCCCCAAGAATTGCAATTCAGTACTTAAAACTTAAATTCGAGGAAAATAGAATTAAAAAAGATATCGAGTTTATCGAAATTGAAAAGAATGAAGTTTATAAATTCCCTCTTGGATGTCGTGCAGACTTTTGAACAGCTCAACACTCAATTCCGGATGCTTTTGGAGTTAGACTAACTACTCCTAATGGTTCAATTATGTGTACAGGTGATTTTAGATTTGACTATACACCAATTGGAAACTATACTGACTTTGCAAGATTGGATGAAATTGGAAAAGAAGGTTTAACAGCTTTACTTTCAGATTCAACTAATGCAATGCGTCCAAATCACTCTCCAAGTGAATCTGATATTTTAACTGACATTGAACGTCACATGCGTTCAGCTAAAAAGAAAATTATTATTACTGCATTTGCTTCAAACCTAACTCGTGTTAAAGTAATTATTGAGCTTGCTGCTAAATTGAATAAAAAAGTTATTACTTTTGGACGTTCAATGATACAGGGAGTTAAAATTGGTCGTAAATTAGGGTATATTAATGTTGGTAATGATGTAATTATTGATAAAAAAGACCTTCCAAATGTTAAAGATTCAGATTTAGTAATTTTAACAACTGGTTCGCAAGGAGAACAGCTTGCAGCTTTATCTAGAATGAGTTATGGGAAACATGCAACAATAAAAATTACTAAAGGAGATTTAATCATTTTCTCTTCTAGTCCGATCCCTGGGAATAGAATGGTAGTTGAACTACTTGTTAATAGACTTTACAAATTAGGCGCAATTATTAAAGAAAATGGTGTAGATGGTTATTTACATACATCAGGTCATGCTTATCAATGAGAACATGACAAAATCTTTACTTTAACTAAACCTAAATACTTTTTACCATATCATGGTGATTATAGAATGTCATTAGTTCATGGTCAAACAGCAGTAGCTAATGGTGTTAAAAAAGAAAATGTTATGATCCCTCAAAAAGGTCAAATTTTCGAAATGCTAAATAATGTAATTACCCCTACTGATCGTTTTGTTGAATATGGTCCAATTTATATTGATGGTAATACAGTTTTAAGTGTTTCTGAACATATTTTAGCTGATAGAGCACAACTAAAAGATTCAGGATTTGTTAACATTATTTTCTTATTAGATAAAAATAAAAATGCAATTTTAGCTCGTCCTCAAATTGTAACTCGTGGTAGTTTCTTTGTTAAAACATCAAAGGAATTAATTGAAGAAGCTAAAAGAGTTGCTCATGGAGCTGTGCTATATCACATTAAAAATAATGAAAACTGAACAACACAAGAACTTGAAGATATCGTTCGTGAGCGTTTAGCAACTTTATTCTATAAAGAAAAACGTAGAGAACCAATAATTGTTCCAACAATTATTTATACAGATGAGCCTCAAGATCCAAAATTAAACAGAGCAAAAATTAAATTCCTTAATAATAAAGAAGAAGTTGAAGCTGAAGGTGAAAATAATGGCAAAAAACTTCGTAAATCACTTGCTCAAGAGCTTGAAAAAACTAAGAAGTCAATCTTTGGTGAAGTTGAAAACGATGAACTAGATATCGATGAAGAAGATGAAATTTAATCACTTATCCATACTTAAAAAAGTATGGATATTTTTATTTTTACCCCTTAATATTAGGACAAAAACACATAAAGTAAATAAAATAAACACTGTATAATATAAATATGTTAAATATAGTATTATATCAACCAGAAATATGCCCTAATACAGGGAACATTATACGTACTTGCTTCGCTTTAGGAGCTAAATTACACATCATTAAACCAATTGGATTTGACTTGCACCCAAAATGATTAAGAAGATATGGTGCAGGTAGAATGCTTTCAGATATTCCTCATGAAGTACATAAGTCTTATGCAGATTTTGCAGCTAAATATGGAGATAAAAGAATTTTTTACATTACAAGATATGGACTTAAGTCATATACAGATGTAAACTATAAAGAACAATTTGAAAATAGTGGTGAAATCTGATTAATGTTTGGAAGAGAATCTACAGGAATTGATAAAAAAGTATTACAAGATCATTTAGATGATTGCTTAAGAATTCCTATGGTTTCAGCTATGCGCTCAATTAATCTTGGAAATTGTGTTAGCATCCTTGGATTTGAAGTGATGAGACAACTAGATTTCCGTGATTTATCACTATATGAAGTTGAAAAAGGAAAGTATTTCTTAAGAGACTATGTTGAAGAAGATCACAAGTAAAAGCAATCCAACTATCAAAGAATTAAAAAAACTACAAGACAAAAAGTATCGTGCTAAAGAAGGAAAATTTTTAGTTGAAGGTTATCATCTAGTTTATGAAGCTCAAGAAGCAGGATTATTACTAGAAACATTTGAAAGTAATCCTGAACATGTGCAATATCCAAATTCGACATTAGTAACTAATGAAATCATTAAAGAGCTTAGTGACACTAATACTCCTCAAAGTATTATTGGAGTATGCTCAATTCCTACTAAAAGTACAATTGGTCAAAAAGTTTTATTTTTAGATGAATTACAGGATCCTGGCAATGTGGGGACAATTATTCGTCTTGCTAAATCTTTTGATATTGACACAGTAATTATTAATAAGTTTGATTATTTTAATCCTAAAACTATTCGTTCATCTCAAGGAGCTTTCTTTAAAACTGATTTAGTCTCAACAAAAGATGGTACAAAGGTGTTGGAAGAATTAAAGTCTCAAGGTTATTATGTCTATGCCACAGTTTTAAATACACAAGCTAAAGAACTAAATCAAGTTGTGTTTGATAAGGAAAAATTTGTTTTAGTAGTAGGGAACGAAGGAAATGGAGTATCAAATCAAGTTCAAGATTTAAGCGATGAATTTATTTATATTCCGATTTCATTTGAGAGTTTAAATGTAGCTTGCGCAACTGCGATAGTGTTAGATAAAATCAGAAATAAAGGATAAAAATGAATAATAAAGTAAATGACTTATGTGAAAAAATTAAAAGTCAAACTTTTAGTTTAAATCTCGAAGGCTATAATAAAAAAGAAGTTGATGATTTTATGCAACTGATTTTTGCTAATTTAATTGATGAGCAAAGTCAAAAAGAATCCTTAGTTGCTGAAGTAGAAAAATATAAAGAGCTTTATAAAGAAGAACTAGTAAAAAATCAAATGCTTGAACGTGAAAATGATCGATTATCAAAAGAGGTGGAAAAAATATATGAATAATGCTGATAATGAAAATAAATACCAAAATCTAATTCAATGATATCCTGGACACATGGCAAAAGCTATGAAGGATTTAAAAGAGAATGCTAACTTAGCAGATCTCTTTATAGTTGTACTTGATGCTAGATGCCCAATTAGTTCATATAATGAAGATTTTGATAAAATTGCTCCACAAAAACCGAGATTATTTATTATTACTAAATCTGATTTAATGGATAAAAGCAAAAAAGATAAAATTCAAGCAAGATTTAAAGGCGAAAACTTATTGTGATTAGATTTAAGAAAGCAATCTTCAAAGAAAATAATTTTAAATAAAATTCAAACTGTTATGAAGGAAAAGATTGCTCGCAATCGTGCTAAGGGAATGTTGATTACCAGAATTAAATCATTTGTAGTTGGGGTTCCAAACTGTGGTAAAAGTACTTTAATAAACCTAGTATCAGATAAGAAAACGCTAAAGGTAGCTAATTATCCAGGTGTTACTCGTGAAAAGAAATGAGTGGTAAATGGTGAATTCTTATTCTTGGATACACCAGGGATTTTACTACCTAAGTTTGATAATCAAGAAAATGCTATTAAATTGCTTGTTACCGGAGCTATTAAATTAGAAAATTTCCCACAAGAATTCTGTGCCACAAAGATTTATGCTTTAATTTCTGATTATTATCCTGAAAAAATTCAAGCCTTAGGATTAGTTCCAAGTCAAAATGAAGTTGAAATTTATGCTCAATTCCACCAGTATGCTACATTAAATAATATTTTTAAAGATGGTGGAAAAGTTGATCTTACACGAGCTTATACATTATTTATTAACTGAGCTAAAAATTTAAATGATGTAACTTATGATTAAACAACCTTTGGGTTGTTTTTTTATCTTAATAAAAAAATATCTACACTTATAGTGCAGATATAAAAGTTTGAAATTAAAGTTTTTCACCTTCTGTGTAATAACAAGCAAAAACCTTAGCTTTAATCACAATAAGCTCGTCTAAGTTTTGAGGTGGATTTTCATAAATAACTTTAATATTGTTGTTAGAAGCTAAATTTATAATGTTGATGCAGTCAAAATACACTTTTGTACTATTTAAGTTTTTTGTTACTTTTTCGCCTATGACAATGGCTTTTAATTTTGTATCATTAATAATATTAATTAAAGCTTTATCAATTTCATCAATATATAAAGCTGTTGGGATTGAATTTCTAAAATTATCCTCAATTTTACGTTTTAGCTTTAAGTGATCAAAGACGTTGTTATATGCATAAATTAAACAAATTGGTGAGTCTTTGGTATTGTTTAATTCTTTATTTAAATAAACTTCTTGACTAATTTTGACTAATAAGTTATTATTAGCTTTGTCTGAATTCTTTTCAACATATTCATATCAATATTTTTCATATTCATAGTTTAAAATAGGGATGTTTCTATAGAAGTTATTTCACTTATTATCATTAATATCATATGAGTCATTTGAGACAGAAGCGATGATTAAATTGGATGATTTTTGTGATTTATAGTTTTTGATTGGAAAGAAATTAATATGCATATTATTTAAGTCTTTATTTAAAAGCGAATTTTCATTCCGATATCTAATTAATTGACTATTAAACTCCTTAAATTCAGAGGTATTGATAAAATCTAATGATAAGTCAATATAGTTAGAATAATTATTGAAATCATTCAAGATGTTAAATAAAGAGTATGCAATTTTAGCTAGCAGCATTTCACGAGAAAACTCAGTAGCAAGTTTTGCATTTTTAAATATAGTTGCAGCAATAAAACATTTATTAAAGTTAATATTGTTATTAATATTTTGAATTTTGTTTAAGTAATTGTTGTAAAGGTGTTTATTTTTATCCTTGACAATAATGAATAAAAATCCATTTTGTCTAAAAATTGCTGTCTTTTTTGGCGAGAATTCAAATTGATTATATAAGTCTTCTAAATATTCAGGTTCAATATTGCGTGTAATGTAATATGGTTTTAAAGCAAAAGCTATAACAATACTGTTATCTTGCTTAAATTCGACTTCAAAAAAGTCATTTTTATCATTTAACAATTGTTGATTAATTCAGTTAAATTTGTTATTACTTTTTTGTCATGAAATGGTGCAATTATATTGACCATTCCCAACTGGATAAATTTTCAAGACATAAGAACTTGAAATTTTAGCAATGCGATCAAATCAATGAATTAAACGTTCAAATGGTGTTAGTACAGATCTGATATTTGAACTAAATGTAAATGGTATTTCTTGTTTTCTAGTTAAGCCCTCTTCTATATAAGATTCAATGTATTGTTTAGTTTCGCTATCTAAGACATCTAAAAGTGCATCTTGTGGAATGAACTTATATTCTTGAAATTTTAATTTTTTAGCGTCAAAAATAGTTGAAAAAGCATAGTTTTTTTCACTAAGACGTAAAACACGCTTGTTACTTGAATCTAGCATGAAAAGTATAATTCCGGATGAAGAACGAGCATAAAAGAAATATAAAGTTAGAATAAAAAGGAATGTAAGTAGGATGATTGCAACAAAAACACCTATTACGACTCCGATAATAGATGATGTTGGCATTATTTACCTATAACCTTAATTGCAGAGTGATTTTTATTTAGTGTTCTAACTTTTTTGTCTTTAATAAATTCAACCACAATTTCACTTGGCATGACTTCTAAGACTTCACCTTCTCCAAACATGATGTGGCTAATAATATCTCCAACTATAATGTGGTTGTTGGTGATGTTTTCTTCTTCACTATTAAAGTTATTGTAAAAACGATTTTTAGCATTAATAATAGTTTCGTTTACATCTAGACCCATTTCAGTAATAAATCTAGAAGGCACTTTATCAATGTTAGTTCCAATTATTTTTCCACTAGAATCTGAAATGAAAAGTTTATTTTTAGCTCTAGTTACAGCTACATAAGCTAGACGTCTTTCATCTTCTAATGTATTTGAATATCTTCCTTTAGCTGAGAATTTAGAATTATTATCACTTTCTAATGATCTTCTGTTTGGGAAGATTCCTTCTGACATACCTACAATAAAGACATTATCAAATTCTAACCCTTTTGCTGAGTGAATAGTCATTAATGAGACATAGTTAGGTACATTATCATATTCATCTGAAACAGACATTAAAGCTACCATGTTTAAATAGTCTGAAACAGTTTTGTCTTTGTTTTTTTCTTCTCAGTTAGCAATAGAGTTGATTAATTCTTTAACATTATCTTCAGCTGATCCACGTAAGTTTTCGTTTAAAGCAATGTGTTCATAGTATTTAATTTCTTCAAGGAATTTATTTAAAGTAACACTAATTTTGTTATGTTGGAGAGCTTTAGCATACTTAATTACTAAAACCATAAAAGGATAAATTGATTTCACAATTTTTTCGTTTGATACAGGTAATGTTCTAATATCTTCTTGTAAAGTTCTGAATAATGATTTACCTTGTTTCTTAGCATATTCTTTTAGCTTACCTAATGTGACATCACCAATTCCACGATTAGGAACATTAATGATACGTTCTAGTGCAATGTCTTTTTGTTCAGCAATAACTCTTAAGAAAGCTAAAGCATCTTTAACTTCTGAACGTTCAAAGAATTTTGTTCCATTAAATATTTTATGGTTAATATTTTCTTCAATTAAAGCTTCTTCAAATGGACGTGAGTAGTAGTTTGAACGATATAAAATAGCTATTTCTTTTAATTGATTTTTTTGCTTTTTAAGTTCATTAATTTTTTGAATAACTCATCTAGCTTCAGCTTCTGGAGAGAATCCGTGATAGAATTCGACATCATCTCCTAAATCATTGGCTGTAACTAAATCCTTATGTAATCTGTTTGTATTTTTAGCAATTAATTTATTGGCAGCATCAAGAATTTTTTGAGTTGAACGATAGTTAATATCGAGAATAATAGTTTTTGCATCTGGGAATTCTTTATCAAAATTTAAAATTAAATTAACATCTGCTCCCCGTCAGTTATAAATTGTTTGGTCCGGATCACCAACAATTGTAAAATGAGTATTTTTACCAACTAAAAGTTTGATTAAGTCATATTGAATACGAGAAGTATCTTGAAACTCGTCAACTAAAACATATTCAAATTGTTTTTGATAAATAGCAGCTACTTCAGGGTGAGTTTCAAGAAGCATCTTAGTTAAAGCAACCAAATCATCAAAATCCAATGAGCCTTTTGACACTAACTCATTTAAGTATTCTTGATATACGTCAGCTATAGTTTTTGAATATTCTAAACTTTTGAGTTCATCACGTAATTCTTTGTATGTAAGTTCCATATTTTTAGCATATGAAATGTATTCAATCATACTTTTATAACTAATATCATGGACTGAAATCCCAAGTTTATTATAAATATTACCTAAGATTTGAATTTTGTCTGGTTCATCAATGATTAAGAAATCATTATGAAAGCCAAGTAATCTAATGTGTTTTCTGAGTAATTCTGCGCAGAAAGAGTGGAATGTGGAGATCTTTAACTCATTTTTTAAACTTTTACTGGTGTATTGTAGCACCCTTTGTTTCATTTCATTTGCAGCTTTATTTGTAAAAGTCATAGCTAAAATGTTTTTAGGTCTAACACCTAAATCATTTATTAAGTAAGCAATTTTCCGAGTTAGCACTCTAGTTTTACCGGAACCAGCTCCTGCAATAATCCGTAAAGAAGTATCGAAATATTCAACAGCTTCACGTTGGTTTGCGTTTAAATCGCTAAGTAAGTCAGCTTTAATTAAGTCCATAGTTAATCTCCTTGTGTTTCGTTTATTTCATTGTAGTATTTAAATGTTCTTTCTGTGTAGTAGTAAGGAATTAAGATAATATCCTTACTTGCAATTATTTCAAGGTATTTATCTTCAACAACACGTGAAGAAAATGCAATGTCAATAATTGTTAATCTTTTTTTGTAAAAGATTAACAAGACATATCCTAGTGTTTGAAGTAAAAATCAAGTTCCCATTAGTGCAGTAATAATTGCAGTGATAATTTGAATATTTACATTTTCATTAGCTTGTTTTATATCTTTAAACTGATTTAAATCAATAGAAGCAGTAGCTATAAGAACAATAATAAAATTTAATGTGACAAATAAGCAACCTAAGATGTTGCGTTTTAAAATTAAGGTGTAATGAAATTTCTTATCTACATTTGATAGTAACTTTAGATTAAAGATTCACATGCCAGGAGTTTTACCTCCAATTAAAAATGGAAATAAAATATAGTAGCAGTTTAGTCAAATCATAATTAAGATCATAGAGAGATAGTAGTATTTAGAATTTGTTGTTATGTCATTTGGTTTACCAATGAAGATAATGGCAATTGCAATTGCTATAAAAAGAACAAAATCAATTAAATTCGAAAAGAATCTTTTAAAGAACCCTGCATTTTTATACATTATTCTAGATTATCCAAAATTTTAGTTTTAATTAATTTACTGTAGTTTTCTCTTAACATGCTGGTTTCAATATTGTCTACAAGCATATACATGTTTGTGGTTAAAAATGTTTTAAAATCAGCACTGTCTTCGATTTTATTTAGCATTTCATCATGCTTTTGAATTAGCAACTTACTTCTTTTTTCTTCAAGTTGTTCCTTATCATTTTTTGAAAAATGTCTATATACAAAATATGTTTCAGAAAGGAAACCTGTTAGAAGTAGTTTAATGAAGTAGTATTTAGCATACTTTAATTCTTCTTGAATTTTAAGATTGTTACGTTTTGCATTATCTTCAATCACTCTAAATGAGTCTAATGCAGTTTTAGTATTAAATCAAGTGTCAGAAGAAATAAATTCACGAATAATTCTAAAGTCTAAATATTTATATTTTTTAGCTTCCATCATTAGAAGGTAATTGATTTCAAGACACATAACTGTATCATTTGAAATTCTTGGCTTATATTTAGCAACTTTCTTAACTAATGATTTCTTAAAAATCTTATTGAAGATAAAAGGGAAAGTGTAAGCAAGTACATTAGGATTTTTAGCAATCTCAAGCACTTTATCAAATTCACCTCTTTCTTTAGGTTTAAAGCGCACAGTTCCAACTAGTCTTGGTTTGAATTCTAAAATGTCAACATTAAAACGTTGAGCATGTTCGATCATATCTCCAATAAAATATCTTTTAATACTTGAATCAGAATTAATTACAGTAACATAATCACCTTTAACAATTCTAAAGGCACTAACTAAATTGTGTTGGTATGAATTATTTTTTGAGTTAGTAACTAAAACTAACCGACTACCGAAAAATTCATAATATTTTCTTGCAACTTTGAAGATATTTTTAGCTTCTGAGTTTTTATTAACACATAAAATAACTTCAAAACTTTGTGTTTCTTGTTCTTTTAATGAAGCTAAAAATGTATCAACATTAGCTGCATCATCCCCAACAAGAGAAATTATTGATAATCTCATATTTTTACTCCTTAAATTTATACTTAAATTTTATCATATTTAAATATTTCATATTTAAACTATTTCAAATATAGTATTTTTGGCAGTTTACTTGCAATAAATTAACCAAATAAAGCAAAAATTCTAATTAAAGTATTCATCTTGTTTTCCAAATTGAATAAAAAAGGCAAAGGTGTAAAGGAATTTTTATCCATTATACCTTTGTCATAGGGATATTAGTTTAACGATTAAAGAACATCAAGAATTTTATCTGTTACATGTTCTTTTAGTTGATCTGGTTTAATATCAGCAGTTGGTTTAACTTTTGTACCATATCATTTAATGTGTTTAACTTCTTGTGCTCCTAAAAACTTAAATGTACCTTCAAGTCATGAAGCATGTGCTCCTCATGGGTATCACCCTTCTGGAGCCCCTTGAGTAGATACAACAATAACTTTTTTAAGGTTAGTTAATAAACCAATTGCGTCACCTTTATTAGAATATTTGTAACTAAATGTTTTGTTAGCTACAGAAATTGAATCAATAAAGTTTTTAACAATAACTGGTGCAGAGAAGTTAATCATTGGGTTTGAAATAACTAAAACATCAGTGTTTTTTACTAATTCAATCCATTTATCTGATTCTACATCTTGTCAGTATGTTGACATGTTATCACTAGTCATGAAAACTTTAGATAAAATTGTTTCATTTAAATCGATTCTAGTAATTTCGTTGTTTGAATCTTTTTGGTATTCTTCTTGTACTAAGTCAAGTATTTTGTGTGATATTGAGTTTTCTTTAGAAACCACGTGTGCATCTAAAAGTAGTATTTTTTGCATATTTTTACACTCCTTTTTAACTTTTTAATAATTTTACATTATTTTTTAATTTTTCCAAGAGTAATAAAAAAGCAAGTAAGCTAGCAATGAAATTAATTTTCAATACTAATTTTCTTGCGAGCTTAAATGCCTTTCTTATTTATATGTAATAAGATTTGAATTGCTTCTATAACTACGACCTTCTTTAGCTTGAGGTTTACCATTTAAAATGGTTGCATCAGCAGAAAAAGAATTATTTAATTTAAAGATACTTTGTCCAACTCCATAATAATCTACTGGGACATTTAATTCTTCAAACATTTGTATTTTTTCGGCATTAAACCCTGAAGATACTACAATTTTATAATTCTTAGCACCAGCTTGATCTAGAGCTTTTCTCAGTCTAAAAATTTGTTCAGGATTTACTCCATATTGAGGTTCTTCACCATCAAACATGTGGTCAACCATGTTTTTAGAAGTGTCTATTCTAACACCTCAAACCTTATTCCCAAGTGCGTTTCAGACTTTTAAAGCATCTGTTATCACATCATTATGATAATCGATTAGAGCAATAAGTTTATTATTTGGGAAAAGTTCATGATATGCCTTAGTAGCTGCAACTACATCTCCATTAAACCCTTGAATTAGAACGTGAGGCATTGATCCAAAAACTGCTTCTTCTTTAATTTGAGGGTCTTTTTGAGCTAAGGTTGATACTAAAGTAATTCCACCTACTCGTGCTGCATAGCCATCAATTTCTTGGTTTATATAATGGTCAGCTCTATCTCCCATGAAAATGACTTCTTTTCCTTTTGCAGCTTGTACACAGTGGTAAGCGTTTGTAGCAATTGAGGTATTACGAGTTAAAATACCATCAATTAAGCCTTCTCAAATTCCGAATTCTTGATATTGACCTTCTAATTCTAGAACAATATCTAAATTATTAATGTGGCTTCCTTCTGGTAAATATCTAATGGTGTATTTGCTAGTATCTGTTTGAGCTTTTAAAATATCTAAAACTTCATTGATTCCACATAAAATAGCATTGTCTTTACGTTGGAAAAATTGCATTACTATCTTATTTTGTGGTAATTTAGTTGCAAGGATATCTTTAGTTTTTTGAAAATATGAAGCAATATATTTTTCTTTTTCTTGCATAATTCTCCTATTTATAGTTATAGAAAACAAACTAATGAACTTAGTTTGTTTGATCTTGATTATTATCTTCAAGAGTTGCAGGAGTTTGATTTATTTGACTACCTGCAAGTATTTTTTGATTCTTTTTATCTAATTTAGCTTGTTTAATTTCAGCTTTTTGTTTTGCAATAGCTTCTCGTGACTCAGGACGAATAAAGTAGACTTTTCTTGGTTTCTTTTGTCTAGGTAATAAGATTCTTAAGACCTTACGAAGAGTAAACCCAATAGCTGGAGCTGTAAGTATAGCACATAATACCATAATGACATCTAGCACTATAACTACAAAAAAGCTATCACCTTTGTAACCAATTGGGTGGTAGAAGGAAACAACACCATAAATTGTTACACCTCTTTGTAATTCAGTTCCTCCAAATGGAGCCATAAATTTATATCCTATAAAATAGATTGCTATTGTAAATAATAAATAAGCAATTGGTCAAGCTGCAAAGAATCAAATTGATCGTGTAGAAATTCTAATTCTTTTACGTTCATAGGCAAATAATGTAAATAAGCCTAAAAATGGTGCACCAGCATGCATGATTAATGTTTTAATCATTTCAAATGGGCGATTTTGAGTGATGATGCTATTGTCAAAAATAACACCTCCTCAGTAACCAAGCATAACAATGATAATATATACCATTGAAGCAAAGTAGAATGTTTGAGCTCTACGTGACTTTTGGTAAAATGGGTAAATAAACAAGGTTACACCCATTAAAACGTTTGACATAAAGGTAAATCAATAAGTTGATCCACCTCAGAATAAATAAGTAGCATTTGGGTATACTAATTCATTTATTACACGTTGCGCATTTGGATCAGCTGCATTATAAATTTCTTTTATATCATCAAGAATAGTTTTGCCACCTGGACCAATAATTTTATAAGCCTCTAATACTCAAAGACTTCTGTAGTGTCACTCTAAAACAGTGATAGTTATATATGTAACAATTAAAGTAAACCCAACTGCACAAGTTAATCAATCTTGTCACTTAAATGTGCCAAATAACCTTGAAAAATATTTTTTAAGACGAGTATTTTCCATAAAACTTCTTTTATAGCAATATAGCAAGCAGAATAATAGTAATAATAACCACTAAAAAGATAATTCCAAATAAGATTGCTCATGGACGATTACGTAAAAAAGCATGCTCTCTTTTTAATCTTTTAAATAGCACTTTGTTTGGAATTAAATCATTATCAGCAATTTTATGCTCGCGTAATTCAGTTAGCAATTTATTAATTTGATCTAAATATTTATCAGTTGCCTTGCTATATCTTGATTTGTTTAATTTTGTAAATTTATCTATTTCGCTTTTTACTTCATTGCTAAAAAGCTTTCGGTAAAAAGACATTTTTTCTTTAGGAAATTCTTTGCGTTGCATTTTAATAAATGTCCATTAAAACAACTTGCACATTTTGGGGTTTTTTATCAATTAGACTCTTAACACTTTCTTCAATTTTATATGTTAATTCTTTAATTATCGCATATGGATCAATTTCGTTGCTTTGTGCTCCACGAATTTTAACATCTATGTAAATTTGTACATTAGAATGATCATCGTCAAAGCTAAGTCTCATATTTGAGAGATTGCTTTTAACGTATTTTGTACTTTCTATGGCGTTAGATACAGCATCTACAATAGCAGATTCCTGTACGATATAACTTTGATTAGAATTGTACGGTACTGTAATTCAGTTCATTATTTATTTGATTTTCCAACGTATTTTCCAGAATCTGTTGAAACTGAAATAACGTCACCTTCTTTGATGAACATAGGTGTTTCTAATTCAAATCCTGTTTCAACTGTAACTTTCTTTTGAGGGTTAGTTGTTGTATTTCCTTTAACAGCGTCAGGTGCTTCTGTTACAAGTAAGTCAACGTTTGCTGGTAATTCAACGTCTAATACTTCTTCTTGGAATTTTCTAATTTGTACTTCTTGTCCTTCTTTTAAGAAGTTTAATTCTCATTCAACATGTGAAACTGGAATTTCAACTTGTTCAAATGTTTCATTATCCATTAAAATAATGTTTTCACCATCTGAGTATAAGAAATTCATCCTTCTTTTATCGATGTGAGCAGGTTTAACTTTGTCTCCACCTGTGAATGATTTGATTGTAGTAGAACCTGTTCTTAAGTTTTTAACTTTAGCTTTAACGTTAGCTTGACCACGTCCTTGTTTTGAGTGTTGTGCATCTAAGACAACAAAGATTTCACCTTCATCTTCGAATGTGATACCTGGTTTAAATTCGTTAACATTAATCATTTTTTTCTCCTTTTTTGACTATTTTAGCCTTGTTATATATATTTTTAATTAAATTAATCTAATTATATAAAAATTGGTTTATTTTTTATAAAAAAATAAGTCTAATTCTAATTATTTATTTTTGCAGGTAAAATGAATTAGCAAAAAATGTTTTTTCTGTAATTAAGTATAACAAAAATGAAAATATGGAAATTTCCACAAAATGTGGAAAAATGTGGAACAACTAACAAAATAGACAATAAACTTGAAATCTTATTTATAATAAGTATGTAAGGTGCAAAACATCTTACAAACAAATTACAAAAACGTGTTTTTAGTATGACAATAAAATACTAACTATTATTATTAATTTACATAGCTAATGTTACTTAGCAATTATTATTTCAACATACTAAAATACAACACTTTATCCGTCCATTTGATAAAGTATGATAGTCTCGTCAACTATCGAGTTTAGTAATCATCCAGATTTTGTTGTTTTTTATTTAAAAAAAGATTTAAACTTTTACGCACGAAAGTGCGTTTTTCTATGATGGTAGAATATACTTAATGAACAAAGAGGTATTAGTATTATGCAAAAAAGTAAGTTTAAAAAACTATCAGTAATTTTTACATTAATAGTACTTGCACTTGGTATAGGTGGTGTTACTTATGGTGTAACAGTAGGTATACAAAATTATGTTCGGGAAAATAAATGAGAGCGCCAAAATAATGCTAAAATCCTCGCCATCAAAAATAAATATGTTCAAATTTTAGCCAAAGCTAAAGAAAGCAATTATAGTTATATGGTTCATGAGATGGATAAATTGATTTCAGAAATTAACAAAATGATTAATGACACAAAATTATTAAGATACATAAACCCAAGTGGGTCATATTTTGATTTCTATGAAAATATAACAAAAATCCATCAAGAAGATCTTGATAATTATATTGAACATGATAAAAACACTCTCGAGCAAAAATTGCAAATAGTTAATCAATTAGAAAAATGAGCACATAAGCAATCAAAAGAATATAAGGCTATATTGCTTAATAGTGAATTTTGAACTAAAATAATTGACTGAAAAGAACATATCAATAATTCTTCTGCTAAGTGAGCAATTATTAAAACTTATTTTTGATATAAGCTTCCTGATATTTTGGTTTTATATATAAATAATAACGAAAAACTTGATGTTAATATTTATAGTGAAGTTTATCAAACAGTTAAAAGTCGAAATAATATTAATAATGCAAAGGGTGGAAGTGATATAAAAAATAAATTGCAAAAATTTTTAGACATTATGGAATCAAAAACAAAACTTACTAGCCTTACTCAAAGTGATTTTGATGAGTTTATTTCTGCTGCATTATCATATTTAGAACTATATAAAACTTCAAAATAATTCTTATTTGTGTATTTGATTTAATTAAATAAAAAAGAAACAATTTAATATTCATTTTTTTCTTATAAAAACATATAGCTTAAAGGCAATTTAAAATAATATAACCACATTATGTGGTTTTTATTTTGCTAAAAATAAAATATTTAAATAAAGTAACTAGAATGTTAAAATTATTTAAAGGATAAATATTAAGGAAAATATATGAAACGATGAAAATGAGTATTAGGATTAATGAGCACTTCATTATTAATTCCATTAACAGCTATTTCTTGTAATGATGATAAGGCTCAAATAGCTCAAAAAGATCAACAAATAGCAGACTTAAATATTAAAATTAAAGAGTTAAATATTGCTTTAAATAATAAAGAATCTGATTTACAAGCTCTTAATGGCACTTTATCAAAAGTTAGCAGCAAAGTAATAAATTTACAAGCAAAATTAAAAGAATCTGAAACTACGAGTGCTAATTTAAACTTGCAAATTCAAGATTTAAATAGTCAGAACACTAAATTAAATGCGCAAATTCAAGCTAATTTATCTGCAATTAAGACTTATCAAGATAAAGCAGCTAGTTTAGAAGCAGATTTAAAAGCCCAACCTACCAAATATGAACTATCTCAGCAAAAAGAAAGAATTAAAGCTCTTGAACAAGAAAAAACAAAATTAGAACAAGAACTTGCGCAAGCTAGAGAAAGCAATCAATCTAATGAAGCAAAAATTGCTCAACTCAATGAACAAATTTTACAAGTAAATAATAGCAAACAAGTCTTGCAGCAAGATTTAGAAGATAAAAACAATAAACTAACTACAGCGCAAAATCAATTGCAAGAATTGAAAAACCAGGTGCAACAACTTACAAATACAAATGAACAATTAAATACTACCATTGCTGCTAATAATGAAACTATTGGCAAAAATCAAGCAACCATCACTTCTTTAAATGAACAAATTTCTACTAGCCAAAAAGCTTTAAATGACTTGCATGCGGAAGAAAACAAATTAACTCAACAAGTAAAACAACTTTCAGAGCAATTATTAAATGCTCAAGCTGCATTAAATAATGCAAACAAGACTAATGCTGATTTAGTCAAGCAAAATGAAAAATTACGAGAAGAAATAGCTAAACTAAAGCAAGAATCTTCAGGTTCTTCAGATGATAAGGAGCAAAATAAAGATAAGGTATTATCTACTGCTGAAATTGAACAATATTATCTAGATCACCCTAATTTAAAGCAATTTAAGCTTGATAAACAAACTCAAGGCAAACTTGAAAATAATAAAGCTTACATTAATTCATTATTTAATCGTACATTCTCATTAATTTGAGATTTTGATGATGGAACAAATACAGCAGGTACAATTTGACTACTAGACTACCATAAAGAATCCAACAATAAATATAAGCTATTTTTTGCAACTAATTATCATGTTGCTGTTGAATTATATTCTGATAAAGATTTTGACTTTAATGCACAGCCAAATCGCACTAAAAAAATTACTAATATTCGTTTAGGAGCAGTTAAAAATTGAACAAATCAACGTCTTGAGTATAACTATAAAAGCTTAGAACGCACGATGTGACCTAAAAATTTATTCTTGGGACATAATTTTATGGATCAAGAAGTTTCTAAATTGTATAATGGGCGCTATTATACAGAATTCTCAGTAATTGAATTCGACTATGATATAGAACAATTCAATCAATTACCAGCTTTGGATCCAAATTTAAGTGAAGGTGAAAGAAGAGTTCGTATCGAGCAACTCAAACAAATGCGTAAAGCAAATAGTGCCCTAAGTTTGCAATTAAATTTAGCTATTGAGGAACTGAATTCTTCAATTGATAAATTTAAGCAAGGTAATTATGCAATGCAAAATTCCACATTACCATATGCTGGAGTTGATTATGGATCTGTTACATTGTTTATTAATAATGTTTTAGGAATAGAAGAGGATGATACTATTAAATTACCAAACACAATTAATAAAATAAATAAAGTAAGTAATGATATTGAAAAATATTTTGGCAATTCAAAATTACAAAGTCAACCTCAATGAGACTTTTTTGCAGGTTATCCATTTGTTAACCGTAGCAGAAATCAACTCTTATATAATGTTCAAAATTCTATGCTTGGTTCAAGTCAAGGACTTATGCCAGATATTGATAAAAACTATTGAAGAACGATTGATTGGTATAATGGTAGTGCAATAGCAGATCATGGTGCTGAGTTCAATAATGAACCACGAAGCAAATTTTATGGTTTAGCTTATGAAAATTTAGTACCAAATGATGTTATTGGTGGTGCTTCAGGTTCTTTAGTAGTTAATGAATCTAATTTACCAATCGGATTACTATTTGGACATAGTGGTAAGCAACCTTTAATTAATAATAAAAATGTTAGTGTTTCATTAGAAAAAGCATTAACTGTTGGATATGCTTTAAATATGCCTTTTTACTCAAGTAAAATAAATGGTTATGTCCAACCTTATAACATTATAGATGGTAGTGATAAGGACAAATATCCACACCAAGTTAATTCATATCGTGAGACTCTAGCAACAGTTTATGGTCCAGAATATAAAACTGCTTTATTTAAATAAAAAATGCCCAATTTCATTATGAAATTGGATGTTTTTTATTTATCAAAAATCATTTTTTTCTCAGCTATCTTAATGGTTTACTAATGCAATTGTTAATAATTGGGCTTTTAAAGTTCATGAAAAGAATTTCTTTCCAAAAATTTTGATCCTGCATTTAGTATATTTTGGATTAAAGTCATTTTCTGATAATCCATTTGCCCTTAATATTGTATGAATAATTACTTTATTAACTATTAGAATAGAAAATCCAGCTAGAATTAAAAATAATAAAATCAGAAATAAATAAGTTATAAATGAATTGGAAAATTGATCATTTGCAACAGATTTAAAATTAATCCTAATCCTGTCAAAATTAAAACTAAATTAAATATTGGTAAAAGATTAATAATACTTGCCATTAATTTCTGATTAGGTTGTTTTAAAACAGTAATTTCATTTTCTAAATCATAACTTGGTTTAACATAAATGTTCTTATATAGAAATGAAAGAATTTTACTTTTTTGTTCTGGAAAACGATGGATTGGTTCATTGCTACAGATAAGTACCCTAATTCAAAAGTTAAAAGCAAATTTTAACACTGAAAAGAATAATAATTGCGCAATTAAAATCATTCAAACTGCATAAAATATTACTGTCCCTTTAAAGAATGTTATTTCATCTGGATTTTTTATATCTATCATAAAATCATTTAGGATATATAGAAGAAATAAAATTATGATGAGAAATCTTTTAGCTAACTATAAAACAGAATTTATTTTCACATTTTTTCCCATTTGTAAAAAAATATTATAAAAATCGATTTTTTTCTTTACTCTTGTATGCAATAAGCATAAATTTTTTTATTATGCTGATTTATATGAAATACTTTTTAGAAACATTTACCCCTATGAGATAGTAAAAAATAGCAATATAAAAATATCTATTTTTTAGATTATGAAATCTAAAATAGGATAAAATTAAATTAATATTTTAAATAAGGAGATCTTATGTTTGAAAACATAAAAAATAACGAAATTAGTCAAAAAGACTTATGCAATTTAGCTGCTATTATTGATGCTTTTGGTGGCTTTGACAATATTTTAGCTTTTAACAACTCAGTATCTCAATTAAGATACGATGTTAAAAATATTGCATTGGTAAATGTTGAAGAATTAAAAAGACTTGGAGCAAGTGATATTAAAGTATTTGATGCTGCAAGACACGTGCAAGTATCTTTTCCATATGCTGAAGAATTAAACTGCCTTATCAAATGCAGTAAAGAAGAATTAAAACCTTTATGTTCATCAGTTGAAGCTAACAGCAATAACCACTGTGGTTGTGCAACTAAAAATGATTCAAATGCACAAGCTGTAACTGAATTAGAAGTATTAGCTCCTGTTACAGGTACTACATTTGCATTAGAATCACTAAAAGATGGTGTATTCTCTAATGGACTAGTTGGTAAAGGATTTGGAATCAAATTAACTAATGAAACAAAAGCTGAAGTAGTTGCTCCATTTGATGGAAAAATTGCTATGATGCCAGCTAATAAATCTCAAATCATTTTATCTAACTCAAGCAATGGTGTAGAAGCTGTGATCTTATTTGGAAAAGATAGTTACAAACTTGATGGAATTGGATTTAAAGCTTTTGTTGCTTTAAATGATTCAGTTAAAGCTGGGGATAAATTATTTGAATTAGACTTAAACAGATTCAACAACGAAAACATTAATAAAGATGTATTATTTGTATTAACACAAGATTCAAAATTCCAAGAAATTACTAATTTAGAAGCTAAAGCAACAGTTGGAAAGAAATTATTTACTTTAAAATAACTTACATTTAATAATCAACACAGGGCAACCTGTGTTCTGTATTCTTATGTATAGCGCAACATTAAAAATCTATGCCTATTATGAGTGCATAGATTTTTTACATTTCTTATTTAATTTTATTAAAGCACTTGCTTTGGTAATAAGCTGGGTTCTTTTTAAACAAGAGTAAACAAACACAGCATAAATATTATATAGGGTGTTACATTGTATTTAAGAATGCAAGAGCCTTATTTTAAGGCTTTTTCTTTATCGTTTTAATAATTTATATTGAAAAAATATTAAAAAAGCATTTTTACTTCATTTTTAGTTCAATAAAAAAATTATTTAGCGCATAAAAATAGGGGAAAAAGTTTCATTTAGCTAAAATTTGTGAAATATGGAACAAAAATAGACTTATTTCCATATTTCTGATTTTAAGTCTTCTAATTCTATATAATAATAGTGAACAAATTAGTACTAATAAAAATCAAAAGTGCTTTGTTCGGAAATTAATTAATTAATTATATATCGGAGAATTATGAAAAAATTTAAATCATTATTAATGGCCTTTGCCGGAATCTCAGCAGCTGTATTACCTATTGTAGCTGCTTCATGTGGTGATAACCACCCAGTTGGTTACATTAAAAGTTCAGACCGTGTAGGTGCTGTAAAAACTGATAGCAATCTTACATATAATACTTTACAAGATGCTGTTTCTAAAAACAAGAAAGTATTATCTGTAAAAGTTGTTACTGATACAGGATTTGTAACAGATAGATCATTTAATCAATCAACATGAGAGGGAGCATTAACATTAGCAGACCAAATTCAAAAAATTAATGATGCACAAAAAGAAAATAAAGGATTCAAACCAATTGAATTCAAATATTCTAAATTAGAACCTGGAAAAAATGGAGCTTCAGAGGCTACATTCAAGACATTAGCTGCATCATCTGATACTGTTTGAATATTATCTGGTTTTACATATGCTAGTCCATTATCATCTTATTTGGCTAATGAACAAAATGTGAAGGCATTAAATGATAAAGGTGTAGTTATTATTGGTGTTGACTTCGGAATGACACCAGAAAGCTTACATGGATTTAAGAATTTCTATGGATTAGAATACATCGCAGGACAAGCTGCTTACGTTGTAGGTCAATCTGTTGCTGAAGTATATACTAATAACAAGGCAATTACAAACAAAACTGTAGCTGCATTCGGTGGAATGGATATCTTCCCTGTAGATTCATTTATAATCGGTTACTTACAAGGTATTCTAGACTATAATACTAAAAATAATAAATCAGAAGTTAAAGTTAAAACAACAAATAATGGTGGTATAAATTTAGATGCTACATTCGCACCTGGAAATGACATGAATGCTGCTGTTAACCAAACAATAGGGCTAAAGAGTCAATCAATTATGCCAGTAGCAGGATCTGGAACATCAGTATTACTTAATGCTTTAAGTCAAGGAAACTATAGTCAAACTGTTATTGGTGTTGATGTTAACCAAGCTTTAGCTTTCCCAGCACACAGTGGTAGATTTGTTACATCAGTAACAAAGAATATTACACAATCAGTTTACGATACACTTTTATATGTATTATTTGGATTAGATAGTAAAAATGCATTCGCAAATAGAGTAGAAGGTCAACCACTCAATGTAAAAGGAACTTTAAAAATGGATTGAGTAGGTACTTCACAAAGTACATTAACTGATGCTGCACAAAGAGAGGCTATAAATACAGCGTTAGCAAAATATACAGCTGAATTTAAGGCTTTAAATGATGAAGAAATTAAATATATTGGAACATTCCAAGCTACTAAATCTAGTGAAGCTGATAAACAAGGAAGTGCAACACTTAAGACACTAGCAAAAATGATTAACGATGGTGCTGCAAAGACAACAACTGATGGTGCACAACCAGCTGCTTCTACCGAAGCAACATCTTCAAAATAAAAACTTTAACAATACTTAAATTTAATATAAAAACATAGCTGATCGCTATGTTTTTCATTTTTTATTACATAAAATATAGTAAAATAAAAGTGCTTAAATATTAAGAAAACTATTTATATAGTTTATCAAATTTTTTATTTTATAAAAATAAAAAAATAGAAGGAAAATATGCAAAAAAAGAAAGAAAATGCAATTGAGTTTATTAATATCTCAAAGTCTTTTGGTTCTATAAAAGCTAATAGAAATATTAGTTTTGAAGTTCGGAAAGGCACCATTCATGCTTTAATAGGTGAAAATGGTGCAGGAAAAAGTACGTTAATGTCAATACTTTTCGGGCTCTATGAACCGGATGAGGGTATTATTAAGGTCAATGATAAAGAAGTGTTAATTAAAGGACCGAATGATGCTAACAAGCTCGGTATCGGTATGGTACATCAACACTTCAAACTAGTAGATGTATATTCGAACTTAGAAAATATTGTTTTAGGTGATGAAGATTATAATTCAATTTCTAGAGTTATTGATTACAAACCTGCTATTAAAAAAATTAAAACTATTCAAGAAACCTTTGAATTACATTTTGATTTAAACAAATTAACTGGTAAAGAAACAGTTGCAACTCAACAAAAAGTTGAAATCATGAAGATGTTATATCGTGATTCAGAAATTTTAATTTTTGATGAGCCTACTGCTGTTTTAACTGATCAGGAAATTCAAGGACTTCTTAATACATTTAAGCTTTTTAGAGAACAAGGTAAAACAATTTTGTTTATCTCTCACAAGCTTGCTGAAATAAAAGAAGTTGCTGATAATGCTACTGTAATAAGATACGGTGAAGTTAAAGGTAATTTTAAAGTTGCTGATGTTTCTATTGAAGAAATGGCAAATAAAATGGTTGGTGGTGAAGTGGAGGTTGTCAGAAATGAATATACTGACACATCTAAAAATCCAGTTATATTTAGGCTGGAAAATGTAACTACAAACGGAGAAAAGCCTTTAAAGAATGTTTCTTTAGATGTAAGGGCTGGGGAAATAGTTGCTATTGCCGGAGTTGAAGGTAATGGTCAACACGATCTAGAAAAAGTCGTCAGCGGGATGATAAAACCTGTGACAGGAGATGTTTTTTATAAAAAAACTAATTTTGTGAAAGAAAGATATAATTGAATCGCAAAATCACAAAAGATTAAAAATATTACATTATTTTTACTTACTATATTATTTATATGAGTATCTATAGTCTTGTATACAGCCCCTACTTATGAAAAAGATAAATCTGCAATTTACTTAATTTTAGGTATTTGCTTTGATATATTTGCTTTTGTGTCATTTATGGTGCTAAATGTATCATTATTTGGCTCAAACATAAGAGAGTATATAACAAAACATAAAGAACCTATAAAGAAAGAGTTTAATAAGAGCGAAAAGAAAGTTTCCAAACTGTTTTTATTTAGTGTTCTAATAACAAATATTATATTATTTGGATTAAGTTTTGATGTGATGTATGCTCAAGAATATGTTTTATCAGTTTCTTGATGAGTATCATTGGCATTCTTTGCAGTTCAATTAGTATTATTTAGTTCATTTATTATATATATTGTTAAAAAAATAAAATTCTTTTTTGATAAGAAAAATAAAAACTTTTTAAGAAATATAACTTTTATAATTTTATTTTCAATAACAATCTTATTAAACATATTGACATTAGTATTTTTTAACTTTATTATCCCATTAGTTTCTCTAATATTATTTGCTTTTATGTTATTAATATTTTTTGCTATGACTAAAGAAGAAGAAAGTGTTAAAAAAGATGTAAACGATGACTTTATTAAGTTAAATGATCTAAGTGTATATGAAATATCAAAACTCGGTTTATCATTTATCCCTAGTGATAGACATAAACATGGTTTAGTACTAGACTATAATATTAAGAATAATACAATTCTTCGTAGATTATGAGATAAAAAATATCAATTTTTTGGCATTATCAAAAATAAAAATGTCATAAAAGAAAATAATGAAATTATTTCAAAATATGATGTTAGAGGGGCAAGAAAAGGATATTCAATTGCGCGTTCTTTATCAGGTGGTAACCAACAAAAATTCATTGTTGGACGTGAAATGAATTCACCTCATGACTTTATTTTGATCCTACAACCAACTCGTGGATTGGATGTTGGTGCTATTAAAAACATTCACGAAAGAATTCTTGAAGAAAAAAAACAAGGCAAAGCTATTTTATTAATTTCATATGAATTAGATGAAGTTTTAGCATTAGCAGATAGAATTGCTGTATTAAATACAGGAGAAATATTAACTGTTAAAGATGCTAAAAACTTAACTAGAACCGAAATTGGTATGTACATGGCACATAAAGGAGGCAATAATGATGGAAAGTAATACCAAGAAACACGATTCCACATTTATCAAAAAAACAGTCTCAATAGTAGATAATACTAAGAAATTCCTCATGATGGATGATAAACGTGTTTCAAGAAGAAAATTATATTCATCTATTTGAGCTGTAATTTTTGGCCTTATATTTGCGTCTATTATTTATGTCATAATGGGTGCAGTACAAAATAAGCCTGTTGGTTTCTTTGATTTTGTACAAAATATTTTTGCTTTTGGATTTAATTCCGAAAAAATAGATACATCTGCAATATTCTTTATATTTTTTGGATTTGCTGGACTTGCTGTAGCTATTGGTTTCAAATCAGGACTATTTAATATCGGTATATCTGGACAAATGACTTTTCCAACCATTTTGTTTTTTGCGATATTAATTCTATCAGGTCAAGATACAAAAAACATTAGTTCATCATATTTCATTGGAATGTTTATTATTTTTATAATGGGTGGAGCTATTATTGGTTCTATTTCAGGTATATTAAAAGCATTCTTTAATGTGCATGAAGTTATTTCAACGATCTTCTTAAATTGAATATTAGTTTTTGTTTGTGCAACATTGTTTAATACATCAAAAGGTGCTTTCCCACTTGAAAAAATTCAAGTCTTAGAAGCAAATGGTTCAATTGTAAATGGAAAATTATCTGAAATACAAATTGATAAAATGCTAGAGTATAATTTCATTTACTTTGGAATAACATTATTTATAGTTATTGCTATTGGAATGTGATTCATTTATTCAAAAACTACATTAGGTTATAAAATTAAAATGGTTGGGCTAAACAAAACAAATGCTAAGTATGTAGGTATTAATGAAAAACTTGTAACTATAGCTGTTATGTTTTTCTCAGGTGCTTTAGCTGGTATTGGTGGTTTCTTCTACATTATATTTAAATTAAAGACACCAAGCATAGAAGAGGCACCATTAGCAATAGGTTTTGAATCAATAGCTATTGCTCTTATTGCTTTAAACAACCCAATTGGAATTATCCCAACAGCTGGTTTATACGGACTTTTATATTCATCTCAAGATTTATTCTCAATAGGGCTAAATAATACTCCTGAGTTAGATAGTAAATATTTCCCAATTGTAACCGGAATTATCATTTTTATGACAGCGTTATCTATAGTGTTTTATAAATTTAGAGTAATTGACGGAATACGTAAATATTTAGTGCTATTTTTACATAAGGAATATTGAGAAAACTTTAAGATATATCACAAACTAACATTGAAAAATAAAAAGCAAAAAACATGATCAAAAGAAAAAGCTTTATTTAATGCACAGTTTATCTCTAGCCACGATAACAATGATGCTATTCTAAAAACAAAAGAATATAAACAAGCATTAAGAGATTATAAAAAAGATTGATTATCTAAATACAACATAGAAAAGAAAAATAATCTTGCTCAAATCAAAGAGCTTCAAAAACAATATCATGATGAATTATCTAAATTAAAAAATGATTTTGAACAAAATGTTTCATCAATTAACAAAGAAGCTCAATCTGAAGAATATTATTCATATTGAACTGAATATTTATCAAGTGTAAATAATTTATCATCTAATTTTAATGATCAGTATTTTGAACTATATAATAAGTTCCATACAATGTCTCACAAGAAAGAACTTTCAATTGTTAAAAAAACTTTAAAACCAAGACGTATTGAATATAACTACTATAAAAAACAATATGATACAAAAGTTGCTAAGTTAATAGTCGAAAACAAAACATCAGATACTAAACAATTAATGAACATGTATGATGAAATTTCTAAGTTAAAATTTGATCTTCAAAGAAAAAGAATTGAACTTGGATTAAACCAATATCAAGATTTAATTAATAAATACAAAGCTCAATCTAAGAATGCTAAGATTGTATATAGAACTATTAAAAATGATATTTTTAACAAATTTGAAATTAAATATTTCAAAAATCCATATCACAATTTAACTGTAAAATATACACCAATACTTAATGAGAAAGGGGAAGAAATCTAATGAATGTTCTTACTCAATTAGAACCCATTATAACATTTGCTGTTTTCTACTTCTGCATATTAGTATTGGGTTCAACCTCTGGTATTTTCTCAGAAAGAGCCGGAATAGTTAACATTGCTATTGCTGGTTTTATGGTTTTTGGTGCAACAATGTATTTATTATCAAGTTATGTTGTATCAAATGTCATTTTAGATCAAGATGGTGGAAGTGAATGACTTCAAATTCCTCTAACCATTGTCGCAGTTCTTCTCACAGCACTATTTTCTCTACTATTTGGATTTAGTACTATTAAACTAAAATCTGACCAAACTATTTCTGGTTTTGCTATCAATATTTTAGCTACTGGTATTGCTACTTTAATGATGTTTGTACTAGTAAGCTTACAAGGTAGTTTCTCATTTGAATTATATGGACGTAATGAATTGGCCTTAAGTGGTTCACCAATGAAATTTGGTAATATCTTATCATTTAAAACTTTTGTTACTGTTCTCATAGTGTTTTTCTCATGATTCGCTATAAGAAAGACTCGCTGAGGGCTTAGATTCAGAGCTATTGGTGAAAACCCTCAAGCAGCTGACGTTGCCGGAATAAACGTTAATAAAATTAAATGAGAAGCAATTATTATTGCAGGTTCAATAGCAGGTACAGCTGGAGCATTCTTTGCACAAACTCAAACTGCTATTTTCTCAAACACATATGATACTAATGGATTTGGATTCTTAGCTCTTGCTATTATGATTACTTCTAGATGAAGAGTTTCATTGTCTGTAGTTATTTCCTTAGTATTTTCATTCTTATTATCATTCTCATTTAATGGTAATAATTTATCTTCAAATCAAGCGCTATTGGGATTCTTAAAAGTTATTCCATATGCTGCAACACTAGTGATAATGGTTCTAACTTCAAAAAATTCTGCAGGTCCTGCAGCTGCCGGAATTCCTTACGACAAATCAAAAAGATAATTGCCGTAAAGCAACCACACTATTATGCACACAGTGCAACACTAAAAATCTATGCTTATCATTAGCATAGATTTTTTTCTTGCATTTATTGTTTCGCTTTATTATAGACAGTTGATAAATACATCTTTTTGGACTGTTTTAAAGAGATCTAAACTTTATTTTAAGTCAAATTTTACTTAGTTGAAATTGATTTATCTATAAATTAGGACATTAATGCCAAATGCAATTTTATTTATTTTTAACTTTGTATGATTTGCTTGTATTCAAATTAATACTCTTGAATTTAGCTCTTTTGAAATGGCTTTGGGTTTGACATATACTTCTAGCAATACCTCTAATAATAGGTGACTAGTAATGTATAAAACCTTAATATTTTTTCTATCTTATTCAAAGAATGGTTGTTTTTTTATCATACTTATTTAATTTTATTAAAGCACTTGCTTTGGTAATAAGCTGGGTGCTTTTTAAGCAAGAGTAAGCAAACACATCATAAATGTTATATAAGGTGTTACGCTGCATTTAATAATGGATGAAATAGTAAGAGATGTTTTCTTGCTATTTATTATTGTTTCAAGAGATTCTTTGCTTATAGTCGAATTATTCTAAATTATATTAGAAACTGTTGCTGTTAAATTAAGTGTGCTTAAGATTTTATCTTGCATATATCATAATAAATATTACATTTTATAAATTGTAAAAATATTTAACTGCATTAATTTTGTTTATATAAAAATCCACTCAAAGAGTGAATTAGTTAAATGATACAATAGCAAAGCGATCTTTACCTGCCATATCTTTATGTATTTCAATTTGATATTGATTTTTAAGTTGATCTCAATATTGTTTGTGAAATGGGTTAATTTCAAAAAAGATTTTTCCACCTGGGTTTAAGTAGTTTTGACCTTGCTTAATAATTGTTTGATAAAAGAAAAAGCCATCTTGTGGAGCATATAAAGCATGTAAAGGTTCAAAATTAATAACACTAGCATCCAGCTGCTCGCTTTCTTGAATGTAAGGTGGATTGGATACTATTACATCAAATTTTTGAGTTATATTATTAAATAAATCACTTTGAATGATCTTAATGTCTACTTGATTATTTAAAGCATTTTCTTTACTTTGTGCTATAGCTTCTGGATCTATATCACTAGCTGTTAGGTTTCAAGTTAAATTAGCTTTTTTTAAGGCAATAGCAATGAAACCTGAGCCAGTACATAAATCTAGCACTTGCAAGTTTTTTACATTTTTGTATGCTTGTTCTACAAGTAAAATTAATTCTTCCGTTTCATAACGTGGAATAAGCACTTTATGGTTAATGTTAATTCTAACATCATGCATATCTACATATCCCATAATTTTTTGCACTGGCATTCCTTGCTCAAGGAGCTCTAATTCAAAAGAAGATACAGTTTGAGGCAAACCATATCTTCTTTTTTCAAGTAATAAATCAGCTTTTGTAGGCATTAATTAAATTCCTGCTTCAGCAATTTTTTCATTTTGCTCTTCAGCAAGTAGTGCATCAATAATTGAATTCAACTTACCTTCCATAACTGGAAGTAAGCTAGTTGAATAAGAAACTCTATGATCTGTAACTCTATCTTGTGGGTAGTTGTATGTTCTAATTTTTTCACTTCTAGCTCCAGAACCAGCTAATTTACGGTATCCTGATTCTTCAGCTTGTTTCTTTTGAAGTTCAATGTCATATAACTTAGATTTAAGCACTCTAAAAGCAATGTCTTTGTTTTGAATTTGGTTTTTACCTTCTTGACAAGTAACAACAATTCCAGTTGGTAAGTGAGTAATTCTAACTGCTGAATCAGTTGTGTTAACTGATTGTCCACCATTACCACTTGAACGATAAACATCAATTCTTACGTCTTCTGATTTGATTTCAATATTGATATCATCATCAATTTCAGGCATAACTGTAACTGTAGCTGTTGAAGTATGAACTCTTCCTTTAGTTTCAGTTACTGGAATTCTTTGTACTCTATGTACCCCTGATTCAAACTTAAGTTTTGAATAAGGTTTGTCTCCTTTAACTGAAAAGACAACTAGAGTAAATCCACCAGCTTCAGCTGCAGAAGATTCAAGTAAAGTAAGTTTCATATCATTTTGCCCTGCTCATTTTGAATACATTCTAAATAAGTCTCCAGCAAAAATGTTAGCTTCATCCCCACCAGCTGCTCCACGGATTTCAACAATAACGTCCTTATCATCGTTTTCATCTTTAGGAAGAATTAAAATCTTTAATTCATCAGTTAATTTTTCCATTTTGCTTTCAGCTTCAGCAATTTCCATTTTAGCTAATGAAACAAGTTCATCATCATTTTCTTTAAGCATTTCTTTAGCATTTTTTAAGTTGCTTTCTGCTTCTAGATAGCTATTAAAAGCATCTACGATATCTTGAATTGAGTTAATCTCCTTATTTAACTTTGTGTACTTTTTAATGTCATTAATAACTTCAGGATCTTGAAGTTGTTTTTCAAATTCTTCGTGTTTTTGTTTGATTTGCATCAATGAGTTATACATAGTTGTTTCCATAATTGTATATTTTAACATATAGCTTAATTTTTAAGACTATTTTTTGCACCTATTATATAGAAAGTGAGATAAAAATCTCTTTGCAGTTAAATGTTAGACATTTAAACAAATAAAAAATATAGCTGCTAAAATAGCAACTATATTAACAAAACATTTTTTCTAGTAATCCTTGTTTGATATTGTTTAGTTTTTCAAGTTTTGTTTCTTGAGCAGTAATGAGAGTGTCTATGCTATAAAATAGTTTTCCAATTAATTCTCTTTCATTACCTTTGGATGGTATATATATTTTTGTGTTTGAAATGATAGAAATATAATGTCTAGCATGACCTTGATTTTCGAATGTTGTTTTATTTAACAAACAAAAATAATAATAAAGATTATCCGATTTGCTTTTTGGTGTAAGAATTTTTATAGCTGATGATGCTACCATAAATGGAAAGTCTACATATTTTGAATCAAGTGTAAAATCATCAAATATTATGCATCTGCCTTTATTATATTTTTTCTGATTTTCATTAGAATAACCTAATATAAATGACTTATTCGCTGTTAAAACTGGAATTAAGCCATGCTTTTGTAAGGGCGAATTTTCTATGTATTTATCAGGTCTTTCATATTCTAAAATATTTTTTAATGTTACTAATTCTAATTGCTCATGAAATGCCTTAAATCTAATTTTAGGAACTTTTTCATTATTAGAAGCAAACATTTTATCTAATAATGATTGTTTTACTGCTTGAAGTTTTTGGAGTTTTAATTCTTGAGAAGTGATAAGAGAGTCTAAGCTAGAAAATAGTAAGCCTATTTTTTCTTGTTCTTTTATAGAAGGATTCTTAATTTGGATTATATCAAGTGCACTTGCATTTAATTTCGATCTATCTCCACCTGTGAGCAATGGTTTAAAATTAAAATTTTTAATAGCAAAACTTAAAAACTTATTATCTAAAATATTTTCCTTACCTTGAATAACATGCACATGATTATTAGCTCAAAATTTACCATTTACATATTTGGAAGGATAATTATTTAAATCATTAGCACCATCTTCAGCAACTAAAACAAATTCCCCATCATGAGTGTATCCAGATACATAATCTTGAATTCCATTAGCTCCATAATAAGGAATGTCTCCAGCTTTTCTTAGCTTCTCAGATACTGGAATTCTTAAATTATCAAATTTATTTGCTAATTCATTTAAAATTTTATATCTTCACTCTTCTTCAAAACCTTTGAATCTAATTTGAGGCACTAACTTCTTTGCATGCATAGACTTATTCCATTCCTTTAAAATTGTTTTATAAATTAATTTTATCATAGCTAAATAATTAGTTAGCAAAATGTAGCAATTTTATGTCAGAATGCTATTAAGAAATAATTTTGTAATATAATTGTTTTAATACTTTTTTATAAAGGAGTTGAAATGAAAATTTTAATTAAAAATGCAACAGTAGTTACTATGGAGGAACAAAATAAAGTTATTCCGCATGGTAATGTTTATATTCAAGATAAATATATAGTAAAAGTAACTTCAGATTTAGATCCTGAATTTGTAGCTGATAAAGTGATTGATGCTAAAGGGAATGTTTTAATGCCTGGATTAATTAACTGTCATACACATATTGCAATGACAATGTTAAGAAATCATGCTGATGATGTTAATTTGGAAGATTGATTATTTAATAACATTTTCCCAATTGAAAGTAAAATGACTCCAAAGGATGTTTACTATGGAGCTAAATTAGGAATGCTAGAAATGATTTCTAGTGGAACTACAACCTTTTTAGATATGTACTTTTATGAAGACCAAGTAGCACGTGCTGCTAGTGAAGTAAATATTAGAGCTTACTTAGGAATTGGAATTACTAAAGATTCACTTCAACGTAATTTAAAAGAAACTAAAGAGTTATATGAACAATATAAGGATAATGATTTAATTCAAGCAGTAGTAGCTCCTCACTCAGTGTATACTAATGATGAAAGTGATTTAGTAGCTTGCGGTAACTTACATAAAGAATTACAAAACTTACATACAATTCACTTAAATGAATCTAAAGCAGAAGTTCAAAATGCTATTGCTAAATATGGTATGAATTCATTACAAGAAGCATATAAGACAGGTAACTTAACTAGTCAAACAGTAATTGGACACGGGGTACATTTAACTGACCAAGATATTGAATTAATTAAAAAAGTTGGTTGCTCAATTGCTCATAATCCATGTTCAAACTTAAAACTTGCTTCAGGTGTTTTACCAGCAAGTAAATTATTAGCTGAAGGAATTAATATTTGTTTAGGTACTGATGGCGCAGCCTCAAATAATAATTTAGACATGTTTGAAGAAATGAAATTTGCTTCATTAATTCAAAAAGGTGTCTATGATAATCCAATTAACTTACCAGCTTGAGAAACATTAAAGATGGCTACAGTTAATGGAGCAAAAGCTTTACATATGCAAGATAGATTAGGAAAAGTTAAAGCTGGATATTTAGCAGACTTAATTTTAGTTGATATCCATAACATTAACCACACACCAAGTGCTAATGTTATTAACTCATTAGTTTACTCAACTAATAGTAAAGATGTTTATACAACTATTATTAATGGAAAAATAGTTTATGAAGATCATCAATTCAAAACAGCTAATGCTAATGAATTGATGTCTCAAGTCAATGCAGTTTATCAAGAACTGATTAAATAAATGCTTAGTAGGCATTTTTCTTTATCTTTTTAATTATTAAATAAATAATTAAGGGTAAAGATTTTGAGAAAATCTAAAAAAATATTTATAAATTTTAAAAAATAAGGGTATAGTTATAAATAATTATGGGAACAAAAAATTTAATTATTGTCGAATCACCTAATAAGGTAAATACAATTCAAAAATATGTTGGAGATGACTTTGAAGTTATCGCCAGTGTAGGTCACATTTTAAAAATGAAGACTACTGGGACTTATGGTTTTGGAATTGATATGGAAAATTGAGAGCCTGAATATAGTGCTGACTCAACAAAGAAAAAAGTAATTTCACAATTAAAAGCTGCAGTTAAAAATGCTAAACACATTTATATTGCAACTGACCCGGATCGTGAAGGGGAAGCGATCGGATATCATCTGGTTGAATATTTAAAGCTACAGGATAGATATTCTCGTATTAAATATAATGAAATTACTAAAGATGCAATTTTAAAAGCTTTAGCCAAACCTCAAGAGTTAGACTACAACTTAATTGATGCTCAAAAAGCACGTAGAATGCTTGATAGAATTATTGGGTTTAGACTTTCTAAACTAATGCGTACTAAATTAAAACAAGCACCAGGAACTCCAACTGCTGGTAGAGTCCAAAGTATTGCTTTAAAATTAATTGTTGATCGTGAAAATGAAATTAGAGCCTTTGTGCCTGAAAAGTATGCAACTTTAGCAGCTAAATTAGGATCTGAAAACTTAGCTTACTATTTTGATCCAGAAGTTGTTGGAGATAGAAAAGACTGAATTATTGGGGACAAATTAGATCAATTTAAAGATTACTTTAAAACAGCTAAAAAAGAATTAATTGTAACTGATATTAAGGTGACTGAAAGAAAAGTGCCTACAATGCAGCCATTTAAACAAGCTGTAATTTATCGTAAGTCACCATTATCTTCACAAACTACACAATACGTCTTACAAAAACTTTATGAAGGATTTGGTGATGGTGGGTTAATTTCATATCCAAGAACCGATTCTACTCGTCTTTCTCAAGACTTTATAGACCAAGCACATAGTTATATAGCTCAAAAATGAGGTGCTAGTTATATTGCAAGTGAAGTTAAAGGATTTAGTGGAGATCAAGATGCCCATGAGGCAATTAGACCAACTCGAATTGAGTTAACTCCATCAGCAGCTAAGGCCTTATATAATTTAACTGAGTCTGAATTTAAGATTTATAAAATGATTTATGAAAACACTTTACAAGCTTTAATTAAACAACCAATTAGAGAAGTAACTTCATATACTTATTTAAATGGAAGCCATAATTTTAGAAATTCATATTCTAAAATTAAATACGATGGATACTATGTGGTAACTGGAAAAGAATTAGAAGATGTAAATCCAAATTATCAATTAAATCAAGTTATTCCAGTAGAAGAATTTGTTTTTGAAGATCATGAAACTAAACCAGTTGCAAGATACAATGATGGGTCTTTAATTGAAGCTTTAGATAACATTAAAGTGGGTAGACCTTCAACATTCGCTGCTACTGTTAAAATTGTTAAAGATAGAAATTTTGCAATTAAAGAAGCTAATGCTTTAGTGCCAACTCAATTTGGTGAAATTGTGCTTAAAGATTTAATTTCAGGATTCCCAACAATTATTAATGAAGATTATACAGCGAGAGTTGAAGGGGAATTAGACTTAATTGCTGAGGCACAAATTAGTAAAGATGTTGTTATGCAAGACTTCTGAGATAAGTTTGTTACTGAATTTGAAGAAGCTGATAGCAAGATTGAAACTTATACATTCCCATTAAAAGAATTTGACACTCCTTGTCCTGAAGATGGAGGAGTATTAGTTCAAAGATATAATAAGAAAAATCAAGCCTTTGTTGCATGTAAAAACTTCCCTAAATGTAAATATACAGCTAGCTTACCTGAACAAGATAAAGATGATGAAGATAGTGAAGAAGCTACATACATTAATGATATTGAGTTAGATTAAAAAACACCACCTGTTAAAGTGGTGTTTTTTTATTTATTTTTTCTATGTTTTCTTGCAGCACCAAATAAACCACATATTGCAGTAATTGTTGCAATGATTAAAGTAGGTAATCAATATCAAATTGATGGACCATAATCAATTTTATTAATAATAATATCTGGTTGCTTGGTTGTGGTATTTTTATAATTTTTTAATAAGTTATTTAAGTTGTAAGCAGCTTGATTGATTTTAGCTGACAATCCTGACAAATTCTTATCTTGCTTAGTTAATGTTTCAACTTGATTATAAGCAGCTTCAATTGTTGATATTGTTTTATTATTTGCTCCCTCAAAGGCATTAATGCTTTGCATGCTTTTATAATTATTCATAGACCCAAATGCATTGTTAAGTGCCACATAAAGATTAGTTGCTTGTCCTAAATAAGTTTCGATATCTGAACGATCATAGTAGTCAACAGAACGGATAGTTTTTTCAAAATAATCCATTTGATTTTTTGTTAAATAGTTAAATGTTTTTATCTTATTAATTGCAAGTGATTGCATATTTTGTAATATTCATGTTTCTAATTTGCTATAAAGTCTATCTAAATCACCAGTATTAACATTAATTTGAAGTTGATTTGATCCATTTAAAATGTTTTTAGAAATATTTTTAAGTATGCCATTTAACTCTTCTTCAGATGCTTTTGATGCTAAAGGATCTTTTTTCGCCTTATCCATAAGGTCTATTAGGTATTTAGTTTTATATTGCAAATTATTGGTGTAATTCATTATGTTTCCTAAAAAGTTATCACCTACAGTTATTTCTTTTATCATTTGTTTTAAAAGTTCATTAGATAAATTTGGATATTTTTGTTGAGAAAATAATGCTTCATAATAATCTTTTGTAATTGTGTTAAAGCTATCTAAAAAAGCATAATAATAAGGTGCTGTTTTTAAAGACATAGTATCAGAATATTTCATAATATCATCATTTAAATTATTAATTTTGACCATTATTGTTTCGTTTCCATATCTCTTAAGTTCATTTATAGCTAGCGCAACTAAACCATTTAGTCCAGTTCAAAGACCACGTAAATCAGTATTGTTATTATATGCTGTTGTAACATGATTTATAAAGTCTAAAATTTTATTTGCATTAGCCACCTTAATTTTTCTTATGCTTGGATCGTATATTGCATTATATTCGGGTGCAAATTCGCTTATACTTTTTTTAGCTCAAGAGTAAGAGTAGGATTCTGATAAACTTTTTTGATATTGAGAATAATTTTCATATCCTGCAACATCAAACATTGTTTTATAATCATAATTACTTATTTTTTTAATGGTTTGATAAATTCCAGTATTAATAAAATTATTAAATTTTGTAATGGCTGAAGACAGATTATAAATTTCTTCAATAAAGATTTGGGTTTGGTCATAATCTTGTAAATTGTTTAATCTTTGTGTTAGTTCTTCAATTGAACTATCAATTAATAATCCATCAAGGTTCTTAATTGATTTTTGAATTTGTTGAAAAACTTTTATTCCATTTAAACCATTAATTGCCATAATTAAATTAGAATTTAATTGATTCATAACGCTGCTTGAAAAGCTTGTTGTGGCATTGTTTTGTATTCCTGAGATAAAATTTTGTACATCGTTTCTAGCATAAAGAAATTCAGTTTGCTTATTGATTGAAGATAATTTGAAATTTAATTTCAAATTTTTATTTTCTTCTAATTCCTGTGTGCTTAAGTTTTCAGGTGTTGTATTAATTGTAGTGATTAATAATTTCTTTTTTAAATCATCATAAGTTTGAAATAAAAGCTTATTTGCTTTAATTTGTTGATTTACTTGTTGGCTTCATTTTTGAGCATTAGCTAATTCAAAATTAGGAATTGAATTCATTGAATTTTGATATGTTCAATTAATTGCATTAGGATTTGAAGGATTTTGAGGAAAAGCATTTGTTAAAATATCACTAGTTACATTTTGCAATGATTGCTCTAAATTATTTTGGTATTGAGTAATTAATTCAAGAGCATTATTTGCGTTTGGATCAACGTCCTTATATTGATTATATTGCTCTTGTAAAGCTTTATATGAATCTTGGCAGTACTCAATTAAATCTTGTTCTTTTATGACATCTAGAAATTGAGCAATATTCTTGATATATTGTATCCCTTGATAAATTGCTAATAATTTATTATATGGCGTATAAACATTTAATATATCTGTCAATGAATTAGCATGAGTTATTCATTTTTCTATAAATTCATTTGCTATATTTGCGGAATAAATATTATTTTGAACTTGTAAGTTTACTGCAAAAGTTAAAAATTTTTTAGCTGCATCAATTGTATTAGTGATAGCAGTTGCTATATTTTCTTCAATTGATGCTATTTTTTGAGCATTATATTGTTCGGAACCTGATGGGAATGAATTACTCAATGTTTGAATTGCATTATTTAATTCAGCAGCTTGTGAACTTGAGTCTAAACCAGGATACATAGAATTGTTTGTTAACATAATTGAAATTCGAGGTTGGAATACACTAAATTCTTGACTTTGATTATTCATTAATGATAAATTATTATAGGTATCAACAAATTGTTGAGCACTCATTGGTGGAACAGCTAATCATGAATTTATATTTTGAAAAATATTATTATTTAATCAAGGTAAACTTTCAGAATTTAGTGTTCCCATAGCATTTTGCATATATTGGCGAAATTCATTTGCTTTTGGATTAAAGTCATTTTGCACGAAATTGTTAATCTCATTATCAAGATTTGTCACTGGTGCATTATTAAATTGACTTAATGATTGGTTGATTGCATTATAAAAGCTGTCAATCTTTTTGTTTATTTCAGGTAAATATTGGCCTGTAATATTATAAAGTGCTCTAGATTTATATCATGCTATTTTGCGTGCTAGGCCCAAGTCATTTTGAATTACATTAGAAATTTTATCAAGTTCTTCATCAGAAACATTTGGTATTGAGTTAATGGCTTTTTCAAATGCTGCAATATCAATTGGGTATTCTTTTAGATCGACATTTTTTAAAGTTTGATGTCATTGCTCTTGGAGTTTTTTAACATTTTCACTAGGATTATTATTAATTTCAGAATTTGTAGTAGCAGAAATAATGCTTATTGGTAAAACGATATTTAAAGGTAAAAGACCAGATAAAATTAAAATATTTTTTGCTTTCATTTTCAATCCTTTCATATATATCTCTATTCTACTACTTTAAAAATATAAAAATCTGGTAATAAATTTAAAATTCTTTTAAAAATATTCTTTTAATTGTTCACTCGATAAGGGCAAATTAATGTTAATAAAAAATCAAGCCCGAAGGCTTGAAATTATTGTTTAACAGTTTGACTAAGTTTCATCTTTTCTTTGATTTTATGTGAAACATTATATTGATATCAAGCTTTCAATATAAATCCAAATAAAACAAAGACTAAGTAAGAAACAAGTGCCACAGTGTTTTTAATTCCTCAAGTGTCGCCAATAATTCATGGACAGTAGAATAATACAATTAAGAAAATAATCGCAATAAGATCTAAACCATAAACAATTTTCTCTCAGAGTGGGATTCTTGGAATACGTTTTTTGCGTTCAAGAACAAAAGCTGTATTAAAGGTAATAATATCTTCGATAAATAGAGCTGTTGAACAAGCAATAATGGTTCCATCAAAGAAATCGCTCTTATCTTGAGGATTGGTCATAATTGAAGGTATTATTCATAAAATGACCATTGAGACTAAAATAATAACTGTAGTAAATACAATTGCATTTTTAAATTCATGATTTTTATTTCTTTTAGCAAGTGAAGCTGGGAAATATCCATCTTCAGCTAAAGGAACTACCCGACGAGCTGTTGAAGCACTTTGGAATAGTTTAAAGCTTAAATCATTGCATAAAAATCCAATAACAAAGAGTATTACACCAGAGCTTCCGAGTCCATAAGTATAAATTTTTGAAATACTTGAACTAGAGCTATCGGTTAAACTTTTTAAATTTGTTGGTAAGAAGAGATACAATGAAAAGAATACTAAATAAAAGGCAAAAATTACAGCAAATGAAATTAGCAGAATTTTTCTAAAATTCTTAAATTTAACATCTTTAACCATTGCAGAAACATCTTCTATTCCAGCGAAAGCGTACATAAAGAGTAAAGTGTTAGAAATAATTAATCTAGGTGAAATAACGTTTAGTTTAGGATCATCGCTGATTGCTAAAGTTGGATCACTTGGCTCTTTTGTAACTGCAATTATCATAATAATAAGGGCTAAAATTAGAATAAATCATTTAAAAGATGAAGCAATTAAAATGATTTTTTTATTTGTTTTCAGTCCAATTGTTGAAATTGCCACAATTGCAATAAATAGTGCAATTGAAACACCACGGGTTATTCACATTACTAAATCGTATTGTGGAAAGTTCTCTGGTGCAGGTAATAATAATTCAATTGCATCAACAAGGAATAAAGGTGCAATTGCGGATAATAAAGGCATCTGAATAAATTGATTTCAACCAACAAAGAATACTAAGTTATCTAAAAGTTTATTTTTAGAACGGGTAGCATTCTTTTTTGCTACTTGATCATCAATATGACGAGCAAAAGAATATGAGCCTCCATAATGATCATTATAAGTGTTGGCTAATCTTGAATAAGCTAAAGCTATTCCAAAGACACAAAATCCAGCTAGTAGTAAAACTAAATAACCTCAGTAGGAAATTTTGAGTACAGTTGAAATAGTTGTGATAAATCCAACACCAATAACAAAATTAATTGTAAAAAAGGTGAAACTTTTCTCTGTGAATTGTTTTTCCATAAAAATTATTTATTAAAAGTGATAATTTCTTTTGGTTCTTTTCCTTCAAAAATGACTGAATAAATTTCTTCATAATTTTTAACAGGAATATATTCTAATTTTTCTTTAATTTCTAAAGGAATGTCTTTTAGATTTTTTACATTTCCAGCAGGAATAAAGATACGTTTTAAGCCTTTAGATGAGGCTGCGAATGATTTTTCTTTTAAGCCACCAATTTCTAATACTTTACCACGTAAGGTAATTTCTCCAGTCATACCAATTTCGTTTGAAACTGCTCTTTTAGAAAGAGCTGAAATAATGGCAGTTGTAAAGGTTACTCCAGCTGATGGACCATCTTTTGGCACTGCACCTTCAGGTACGTGGATATGAATTGTGTTAGCTTCGAAGTCAAAATTATCTATACCAAAATGTTTAGCATTAGCTCTAACATATGTTAATGCAATTTGTGCTGATTCTTGCATTACTTCTTTTAAGGAACCAGTTAATTTAATTTCTGATTTTCCTTCATAAGTTGTAACTTCAATTGGAAGTGTTGAACCACCATATGATGTATATGCTAAACCTGTAACAATACCTGGTAATTGATCTTCTTCTTTTTCTTCGTCTTTAAATTTGATTACACCAAGTAAATCTTCAAGACCTTTAATTTGAACTTTAAATGATGTTAGTTTAGGGTTGTTTAATTTTTTAAGCACTATTTTACGTGCAATTTTATCTAGAATACGTTTAAGTCCACGCACTCCAGCTTCCATAGTGTAATGTTTAATAATGTATTCTAAAGTTTGTTCATCAATGCTAAACATTTTTGCATCTAGACCTGCTTGTTGTAATACTTTAGGTACTAAGTATTTCTTAGCAATATTTACTTTTTCACTTACTGTGTAAGAAGAAAGTTCAATAATTTCCACTCTATCTACTAATGCAGGTGGTATGTTTTCAAAATAGTTAGCAGTTGCGATGAAAATACATTTTGAAAGATCATATTCATGTTCTAAATAGTGATCTTGGAATTTTGTATTTTGTTCAGGGTCTAATACTTCTAGCATAGCACTAGCAGGATCACCTTTAAAATCAGAAGCCATTTTGTCAATTTCATCAAGTAAGATAACTGGGTTTGAAACACCAGCCTTAGTAATACCTTTAATAATTTTTCCAGGCATTGCTCCTACATATGTTCTTCTGTGACCTCTAATTTCAGATTCATCATGTACCCCTCCAAGTGAGATTTTTAAGAATTCTCTGCCTAAAGCTTCAGCAATTGCTTTTGAAAGAGAAGTTTTACCTGTTCCAGGAGGACCAACTAAAGTTAAAATAGGTACATTGTTATATTTTTCTTGTAAATTCTTACCATCTTCTTTGAATAAGTCATTATCGATTAAGTATTTATCATCGATTTCTTCATATTCGTCTTTATCTTTGTTTTGTTTTTTAACATTAATTAAAACTGCAAGATATTCAAGAATTCTTTCCTTGATTTCGTCTAAACCATAGTGGTATTGATCTAAAATTTCTTTAGCATGTTTAATTTCTAATAATTCACGTTGAACTTTTCTTCAAGGAAGTTTCTTTAAGATGTTTGTATAGTTTTTAGAAATAGCAGCTTCAGGAGATGCAGGCATCATTTCTGAAGATCTTTTTTCTTCATCAGCAATTAATTTGATAACTGATTCAGGGTAAATTTTTCTTAATTTAGTATTTTTAAGAGTTTTAGTGTAGTCATCATCTTCAACACTTCCACCCATTTCTTCAAGATATTCTTGTAATTGTTTGATTTTTTCTCTAACAATAAATTCTTGTTGTTGGCGTCCTAATTTTTGAGAAAGGCGACCATCAATATCATTATTTATCTCTAGTTGCATTGTTAGCATATGGGTTAATTGAGAAATAATGTATCTAAGTGGAGTTTCTCTATCTTGCATATATATGTCAAGTAAATCATATTTAATAGTGAATGCTTCACAATCTAAGAAGTTAATAATAGTTTCTAATAATTCATAAGTATATTGAGCTGATAATTTAGGAATTTTTGGATCAACATATTTTGAAAATAGCTCTGCAACCTCAACCATTGTAAATCTTTTTCCGTTAAGGTGTTTTTTCAAAGGTACAAAATTACGATCAATTGGACTAAGTGGATCTTCAACTACACCATCAGGTAATTTACCACCAGGTTTGCTCATTTCAACTAGTGTATTAACAAAGTCAGCAGTATTTTGTACATCATCAGCTGTAGTAGCGAAATTGTCTCATGGTAAGATAGCAGGGTTTTTATAAGCACCTGTTGCAATCATTTTTGGTAATGGGTAATTTACGCCATCAATTTTTAATTTATCTACATCAATTGTTTGTAGAATTTTAAAGTTTTCTAAAGGTTTGTAGACAAATCTATATAGTGAATTTTCTTCATCTAGTTCCATGTTAAGAGGTTTTACAATAACTGTTGGACTATCAAAAGGTTTCATTGAAGCATTGCCTTCTTGTCTTCAGTATTTAGTCATGTCATAACAAATTACAATATTATTTGCATTGTCATTCATATCAACATGTTGGAAGAAATCATAAAGTCTTTGGAATTGAGGATCATTAATTGAACCTTCAATTGCAGCTACTCCATCAATAGCAGTAATGTTTTGTTCATCAGATCACAAGACAAAAGCTCTTGTAATTTTTTGGATACTTAATGGATCAATACTTTCAAAATCGATATCTTTGTCGTATTTTTCAAAGAAGTTATTCTTTTCTAAGGTATTTAAAATTTCCTTAGCAGAATGTAATACAACTTTCTTTGTTGTGTTTTCTTCTGGGTTTGATTTTTTTGGCATTATTTCTCCTTTATTTAATTACTAAGTTAACAATTTTGCCAGGGACAAAAATTTCTTTAACGATTTCTTTGCCTTCTAGTCATTTTGCAACAATAGTTTTGGCTTGAAGTAGAACTTCATCCTTACTTGCAGTTTTATCAATTTTTAATTCTGCTCTAACTTTTCCATTAATTGTAATTCCGTATGTTACTTCATCTAGCTCTAAAGCTTTGGCATCAATACTGAAGTCTTTTAAGTTTTCTAAGTTAAAGTATTTATCAGAAATTTCTCATGCAAAGTGAGGGATAAATGGTTCAAGAATGTTTAATAAGACATAAAACATTTCAGTAATTAAAGCTGGTTGTTTAATTTGATCATATTCATTTAATGTTTCCATAGTTCATGAAACTAAAGTATTAAATGAATAGTTATTACTTCTATCTTCAAAAGTAGCAATTTGTTTTTGCATACCTAAATATAGTTTGTATCTAGCTTTCTTTTCTTCACTAGTTAAAGTAGAAGTATCAATATTTTTATAGTTTGAATTTACATCAATTTCTTTTGAACGTTCGAAAAGACGATTGATAAATTTAAAGCAACCTACAACACCTGAATCACTTCATTCAAGTTCTTTTTGTGGTGGAGCTGCAAATAAAATAAATAATCTTGAAGTATCAGCACCATAAGTATTGATCATTTCACCAGGTTCTACAACATTACCTTTTGATTTTGACATTTTAGCACCATCTTTTAGCACCATTCCTTGAGTAATTAAGTTATTAAATGGTTCTCTAAAACTTACAAGTCCTACATCTGCTAAAGCTTTGGTAAAGAATCTTGCATAAAGTAAGTGTAAAATGGCATGTTCAATTCCACCGATATATTCATCAACTGAATTTCAGTAAGCAAGATGTTGAGGCTCAATTGCATAATCTTGTCTTAAGTATGTTGGGGTAGTGTAACGCAAGAAATATCAACTTGATTCAAAGAAAGTATCAAGCGTATCAGTTTCTCTTTGTGCATATTCTCCACATTTAGGACATTTAACTAAACGTCATTCTTCATTAGTGTTTAATGGATTTCCTTGACCTGAAAATGTTACTTTTTCAGGGAGTAAGACTGGAAGCGAACTTAAAGCAACTGGGTGAGTACCACATTTGCTGCAGTTTACAAGTGGAATTGGTGTTCCTCAATATCTTTGACGTGAGATACCTCAGTCTCTTAAGTTATATTTAACTTCAGTTTCAAGCATTGAAGCATCTACATCTGGATTTATTTGAAATTGGTAAGCTAAATTATTAAAGTCCATAAAAGTTTTTTGAGTTTCATTAGTTGCTGAAACTAAACTAACTTCTTTATTTGGGTTATTTGATGCAAAGTCTGAAATAATAACACTAATTTCTTGTTTAGAAAATGGGTTAATAACTACAAAAGGAGTTGCTAACATTATTTTTTTAGAAAAATCTTTTTTAACAAAGTTAAGGTTGATTTCTTCAAGTAATGCTAAGTCATTGTCGCTAAAGTAGTTAGCTTGTTTTAGTTCTTCAACTAAGGGGTGTTTATTTGAAATAGCAATATAGTCAATATTAGATATTGTGCTTAAATTGCTTTCGTAAGCTACCAATGAGTTTACATTTGTAAATTTGTTAGCTTTTAGTTCAAATGTAAGTTTAAAATCTTCACTTCTTCCAATTCAGTTCTTTTGCATTGTTAAAACTTGTTGTGGTCAGTGCCCTTCAAGTTTTTCTAAGTCAGCTAATAATTCATCTGCATAAGCTGTAATTTTTAAATAGTAAGTATCCATTTCTTTTTGAATAACTTCACCATCACATCTTCAACATTTGTTATCAATAACTTGTTCATTAGCTAAAACAGTATTATCATTTTCACATCAGTTAAGTTGTGATTTCTTTTTGTAAATTAAACATTTTTCTCATAGTTTAATAAAAATAAATTGTTCTCATTTTGTGTAATCATAATCTGCTGTGATACATTCATAATTTCATGCAAATGAGATCCCTAGTTTTTGAACTTCCTTATCCATTGATTCAATGTTTTCATAAGTCCATTTTCTTGGGTGAATTCCGTGCTTAATAGCTGCATTTTCAGCAGGCAATCCAAAAGCATCCCAGCCAAATGGGTGTAATACATTGTATCCTCTACGGCGATAGTATCTAGCAATAGCATCACCGATTGAATAGTTTCTAACATGCCCCATGTGTAATTTACCACTTGGATATGGGAACATACTTAAAATGTATTTTTTAGGAAGAGTAAAATCTTCTTTAGGTTCAAAGTAATTTGATTCTTGTCAATTATCTTGTCATTTTTTATCGATAAATTTAAAATCAAACTTGTCCATTTTAACTCCTTTTGTTTAATAAATATTTTTATGGCTAATTTTATTTATAAAATTAGTCTTATATTCTCATGTAATAAATATATAAATTATAATGCAATTTATTAATATGTTTGCTAAATTAAAAATAAAATATAGTGTAAAGGATCCAGCGTAGTAATTTGGTATACCAAAAAAGAATCCTTTAAAACTTGTTGGATAACGAGTGACGATTTCTTGTAAGCTTATTGAGTTAATTAAGCCTAAAATTTTAAAATAAATTAGGTTAAAAAGAAATGTGTTCAAAAGAGGCATAATAATGCTTACTGCAAGAGCTGAAAATATCATTGAAAATAGGATTTTCAGTAGTAATGAATTGATTTGAAGCTTACTAAACCCTCTATATAATAAATAAAAAAATACTAAAAAGAACAATTGTGAAACAAACACAATAAAATTCCCTAAATATTCAACAGCAAGTCCCGCATTTAAGGAAATTGCTGTTGATATAAAAGGCATAATTAAAAAGCGAGATACAATTAGTAATAAAGCATAGTTTAATCCCATATAAGTAAAAACTAAAAAAGCAGGAATAAGTGAAAAATTAAAACTTAAAAATGCATTAAATTTCAAAAATCCACTAAGTATAGAAAAAACAATTGCTAGCGCTAACATAATGCCAGTAAAAGCAATTTTATAGGTTGGTCTTAAATGTGTTTTTCAATAAAAACGATCTCATTTTTGATTTGCTAATTCTGTATTTTGATTTAAGTTGTGTGTCATATTTATCCTTATTTTATATTAAGTTAAATTATAACTTTAATTCTTTAAAGCTGACTAAAAAAATAAAAAAGTTGATTATTTGCTTGAAAATTAAGCATTTTTGCTACTTTTTAGTTAATTTTATTTACTAATATTATAAATTACTAGAAAGTAATATAAAAGTTCAAAAATTATGATATAAATTATTTGCAAGTATAAATGTAAAATTTAGTAAAATTTTAGATATTTTCAATATTAAAATATCAGAGGTTAGTATGAGTAAAATCACAAGATACGAAAATAACAAGCCTGTTTATGACAAACAAGCAGCTCTAGAATACTTAGAAGTTATTAAAAATTTCTTACAAGACTATTTAGCTAAGTCAAAAGCTGAAGGCTTTGTAGTAGGTATATCAGGTGGAATTGATTCAGCCTTAGTTTATGCTATTGCTAAAAATTTGATGCCTGAACGTACATTTGGAATTGTTATGCCAGTTGGACAAATGCTTGAAAGTGATCTTAGCGATATTGCTAAATTAGAAGCAACATTTTATGACAAATTTGAAGTTGTAGATCTTTCAAAAGCATTTAATGCTATGTATGAGGCAGTTTCAGTAAGCAATCCACTTGCAATTGCTAATATCAAACCAAGATTAAGAATGACAACTTTGTATGCTAAAGCACAAGACAAAAATGCTTTAGTGCTTGGAACTGATAATTTAGATGAAACATACATTGGTTACTTTACAAAATATGGAGATGGTGGAGTTGATTTGCTTCCTATTTCTAGATTAACAAAAGGTGAAGTGCGTTTTATGGCTCAATTATTAAATGTACCAAACGAGATTATCTCAAAAGCACCTTCTGCAGGACTTTGAGAAAATCAAACTGATGAAAGTGAACTAGGATTTTCATACGCTCAACTTGATTTTTACTTAGATAACATTGAAAATAAGGAATTAATATCTAAAGTTTTATCACAAGATACAATTGATAAAATTGAACACAAGCACAAGATCTCTCAACACAAAAGAGATGCTATATATAAACCATCAGAAATTAAATAAAGGAGAAATTATGGCAGGACACTCACACGCAGCCAACATTATGCACCGTAAAGGTGCCCAAGATGCAGCAAGAGGAAAAGTATTCCAAAAATTATCAAAAGAAATTTATGTAGCTGCACAAAAAGGGCCAGATCCAGAATCAAACCCAGCTTTAAAACTAGCAATCGCAAAAGCTAAAGCAAAAAATATGCCAAAAGACAATATCGAAAGAGCTATTAAAAAAGCTGCCGGAGATAAAAACTCAAATGCATTCGTTGAAACAGTATTCAATGCAACAGTTAGCGGTGGAGCAACATTTATTGTTGTAACACTTTCAGATAACTTAAACAGAGTTAAATCAAACATTCAAGCTTACTTTAACAAGCAAAATGCAACACTAGGAAAAACTGGACAAATTCCATTTGCCTTTGACAAAAAAGGAATTATTGAAATTTCTAAACAATACGTATCAGAAGACGACATCATGATGGTCGCTCTTGAAAATGGAGCTGACGATGTTGAGGTTGCTGAAGAATCATTCGTTATTACTACAGCTCCTGAAAACTTCTCAGACTTAAAATCAGCTATCGAATCTTCACTTGGTGTTAATGAATACCTTCAATGTGAAGTTACTTATTTACCAAATATGTATGTAGAATATGATGCTGAAAAAGAACAAAAACTTCTTGATTTTGTTGAAAAATTAAAAGATGATGATGATGTTCAAGATGTTTATCACAATATTGATGTTAAAGAAGAATAATGTCTCTACAAGATTTATATCTTAGATTAACTGATTCTGTAGGAGGAAATGAAAATGTAGCAACATTTATAGTAGTTTTGGTAACATTATTAATTCTACTTGCTATTCCTACATTGCTTTCATTCATTTTACCCCTATTTCACAGACTCAAAGATCGTAAATTTAAAACTTTTACATTTTACTTATATGCATTTTCAACAGGCTTCTTTATCGCACTAGCTTTATTCGGGTTCTTACGTGAAAGTATTGAAACTTCTAGTCATGGTGCAGCTGATAATTTTCCAGGTGCATTAGAGAATAAAAATATCATTTATGGCTTAAACATAGCCACAGTAGTAACTGGACTCATTGTCGGATTACTCTTTTCATTCACTTTAAAATTTGTGATTACTTATCGAATTAATAAAGCCTTAAAGAAAGATAAAGCTATGAGTATATTTGTTCACGAACATGGTGCTCATGATCATAACCATGCTGGCGGGCATTTACACTCTAAGAATAATGCCAAAACATTAAAACTTGAAAGTAAAAATAGTTTATTTAAGGATAAAACACTATACACAGGTGATAAATACATTCATCACCACGATCATGATAATCACCATCATGATCATTCACACCCAGACTATATTTTTGGCCAAGAAGAAAATTTAGCACAAGCAGAAGAAGCAATTATTTATAAAACATCACCTAAAATGAAGGTTATTGCTTTACTTTTACTACTTACACATAGAATACCTGAAGGAATTTTACTTGGATACAACTTATCCTTAGCGATGGCTGGAAGATCAAATAATCTTTCAACAGCTTACTTCATTTCATTAATCCTTCACCTATTCCCAGAAGAATCAATTTTCTACTTCAGATTAAGAGAGGCTGGATTTGGTAAAATTAAGTCCTTATTACTCTCATTTTTAGGACTATCACTCTTTTTACCATTTATGTTAATAGGTGCTTATGCAGGTGTAGAAATTAACGCATTGTGATGATTAAAAGCTGCTATGTTTGCAGCAATTGCAGGTATTTTCTTATTTACTTCAATTGTTGAATTTATTCCAGAGTTTTATCACAACCACATAGAAAAAAGAAAATGATTCTTTATTCTATTTTCGTTATTTATTGGAATCATTGTAGCAGTGTTTATTCTTTCATTCCACTCTCATTAGAGTGGATTTTTTGTACTTTTTTTACTTAATTAACCTATGGTTAATTGTAAAAAAAGATTAAAGTAATTTGCCCCTTTAATTAGAATTAATTTATAATTTAAATAATTGAAAGGAAGCAATGCAAAAGAAACAAAAAGTTTGAATTTATTCAGGATTAATAACATTATTTGTTATTATGTTTATTCTCTTAATTTGAGCATTAGTTAATCTTCATACTGATAAATTGACAGGTATCTTGACAATTATTGGTATGTTTGTGGTGCTTGGAATTGTTATTATGCTGCTATATTTTGCAGTTTATAACTTTGCAAAGTCCAGAGAACTGATTAATAAATCGTTTAATGGATTTCTAGAAAAAATTATGACTAATAACAATATTGGTTTAATTATTTATGACATTGATCAAAATATTGTTTGAACAAGTAATTTTATTAAAAACAAGTTTCATAAAGACTTTATTAATGTGTCTGTTAATGAGTTTTTCCAAAAGATAGACAAAGGATACAAAAAAGAAGTTGATATGAACCAAACTAAGATTGAGTTTGAAAATAATAAAAATATTTATGAAGCTCAATTCTGGCCATTATCAAATACCATTGTTATTCGTGATATAACAACTGAGCACTTATTTAAAGTGGAATCATGAGAACAAAAACCAGTAGTAGGGGAAATCGAAATTGATAATTATCAAATGTATCAATCAATTTTATCTGAAGAACAAATTTTCTTAATTAATAAAATTGTTATCGATACTATTAAAGAGTATATGGAAAAATACAACTTGATTTATCGGCAATATACTAATGGAAAATTTGTTGTTATTACTAATGAAAAGTCATTAAATGAAATGTCATTAGACCAATTTAGTCTATTTACTAATATCCACCAAAATATTACCGATCCTTCAATTAATAAACTATCATTAAGTGTTGGTTTTGCAAGGGGATGATCTTCATTAAAAGAAAAACTTGAACAAGCTAAAAAAGCTTTAGTGCAAGCGCAAAACAGAGGTGGGGATCAAATTGCAATTTTTTCAAACACTAAGCCTGCAGTTTATTATGGGTCAAATAGTGAAATTATGGCAAATAATAATCGAACTAAAATTAAATCAGTTGCTATTGAATTTGCTAAACGTCTAGAAGAAGAAAACATTACACAAGTTATTGTTTATGGACACCAATTAGCAGATTTAGATGCTTTAGGTTCAGCCTATGCAGTAGTTGAAATTGCTCGTAGCTTTGGTAAGAAAGCTTATATATGTAATGTAACTTTTGATCAAACAACTGAAAAATATTTAGAAGAGCTCAAAGCAAGTGGATTTGATGAAAAAGTTTTTATCAAACCTGCATATGCAACTAAGATTACAGATGGAAATACGCTAGTTGTTTTAGTTGATAACAATGATGTAGCTCGTACTGATAATAAAGATGCAATAATTAATGCTGCTAGAAATAATATATTTATTTTTGACCACCACCGGGTAGGTAAAAGTATTGACTATTGTCCAATTACTAATATTTATATTGATACCACTGCTTCCTCAGCTTCAGAAATTGTGACCGAAATTATGACCTTTATTGAATATCGATTAAATATCAGTCAAATTTGTGCTCAATTGCTTCTAAGTGGTATTTTCCTTGATACTGCACAATTTTCAAAATCAGTTACAACACGTACTTTTGAAGCTAGTGCTTGGCTAGAATCAAAAGGTGCTAATGTTATTAAATCAGGTAACTTACTTAAAATAGATGATGAAACTGAAGAGCAAATTCAAGAAATTTTAAGTAATACTCAAGAAGTTAAAAAAGGTTACTTCCTAGCCTATAGTGATTTAGAAGTTCCCAATGATGTTATTTCAATGGCAGCTAATGAAATCTTAAAAATTAAAGGAAGAGTAGCTAGCTTTGTAGTGGCTAGATTAAAAGGAACAAAATATTATAAACTTAGTGCTAGAGGAATTGGTACTAACGTGCAAATAATTTGTGAACAAGTTGGAGGTGGAGGACACTTCTCAACAGCTGCAGCTGTCTCAGATGAAGAATTAGAAACATTTGTTGACAACATAAGACATGCAATTATAACTAGTGAAAGAGAGATTAGAGATGAAAGTAATATTAATTAAAGATTGTAAAGATGGAAAAGCAAATACAGTAGTAGAAGTATCAAATGGATACGGATCTAACTACTTAATTAAAAATGGTTTTGGTGTCCCATACAATGACCAAACTGTACACCAATTAAATAAAAGATTAAATAATTTAGTGGCAAATGAACATGAACATAGAACTAATGCTTTAGAACTTAAAGAAAAACTTGAAAAGTTAGTTCTAAAATATACTTTGGAAGCTAATACTGATGCAAATGGGAACTTAAATGTTCATGGTTCAGTATCAACTAAGGATGTAGATAAAAAATTAACAGCCTTAGGATTTAAATTAGACAAACATGCTTTAAGTAAAGTACGTTTAGTATCAGAAGGCCCACATGATGTAGAAGCTGTGCTTTATAAAGATATTAAAGCTAATATTAGAGTAGAAATTACTATCCAACATGTCAAGAAATAGACGTTTTTTAGAAGATAAACCATTTCGTAATATTTCTAGCGATTTAGCTCCACTAAAAGATACTTTATTTTATAGTGAAAGCATTGAGAGAGAAATATTAAGTAATATATTAAATGATTTAGATAAACAAGGTTTAGCATTTGATTATCTAACCCCACAAGCCTTCTTTAATCAAGCATACCACCAATTATTTAAGCTTATTAAAACTACTCGTAATGCTTCAAATAATAAAACAATAACATTTGATTATAATGATGTTAAAAAATTAATTGATGATCACAATACTGAGTTTGAATATAGTGCACTATCTTTAGCTGTACTAAATAAAGTAGCTTCTTCATTCTACAATGATGAGAACTTTGTACCAAATATTGAAAAGTTAATCGAGTTGCAAAAGATGCGTAACTTAGAATCATTTTATGCTGAATATGTTAAAGTATTTGGACATAATAAAGACATTGATTGAGATAGTAGTATTCAAGATTTACAAAATTTCATTATTATGAATAATAATATGTCAATTAAGAATTCTGAATTTATTCCACTAGATCAAGCAGCTTTTGAACTAGCAGAACACATTAATTCAGTTTTACAAAACAAAGACCACCAAGACAAATTTTTATACACAGGATTTTATTCAATTGACAAGTATGTCAAAGGGATTAAGCCTGGGCAATTAATTATTCTAGCTGCTCGTCCAGGAGTTGGAAAAACTGCTTTAGCCTTAAATATAGCAAAAAACATCATAGATGAAGCTAATATGAATGGCGAAGTGAAAAACGTTGCTTTTATTTCACTTGAAATGCCAACTAGTGAACTTACTAGTCGTTATTTATCCACTTCAAGTGGAATTGAACTTTATAAGATTCAAAATCCAAAACTAATTAGCAATAGTGATGAAGCATTAAAACTATTTCATACAATTGAAAATATGAAAAAAGAAAGTGTTGTTTGATTCGATGATGAACCAAAAAGCAACATTACTGAAATTATCTTTAAAATTCGTCACTTAGCAAAGAATCTTGAAGGAAAACTTAATTTAGTCGTAGTTGATTATTTACAACTACTTTCAGCAGGTGATACTGGAGGAAATAGACAACAAGAAGTTGCAACAATTTCACGTTCATTAAAAACACTTGCATTAGAACTTAAAATCCCAATTTTAGCACTTTCACAGCTATCTCGTAATGTTGAAAATAGAGAAGACAAACGTCCTCAACTAAATGACTTACGTGAATCGGGACAAATTGAAAACGATGCCGATGCTGTTATTTTCTTAAATAGAAAACCTCTAAAAAAGGGAGTATCAGAAGAAGAAAATAACACAAATGAACATATTCCAGTGGTTGTTACAGTTGCTAAAAACAGAAATGGGCAACCTGGTAGCGATACTTTAATTTATACTGGTAAATATGTTAAATTTACAGATGAAAATGAAGGGAACAGATATTAAACCATGGACAGTTATTCCAGTCTTATAACTAATTTACAAAAAACATTAGAAACAACAACTAATAATGATGTCAATAAGCCAGTTATCACTGGTATTGTGGCAGCTGTATTAATTTTATTGTTCTTACTTAGCAGCATTTTTTCTGGATCAGAAACTGCTTACAGCACAATTTCACCAGCCAAATTGCATGATATGCAAGATAAAAAGAAAAAATTTGCTGAATTAATTAACAAACAAGTCAAAAAATACAATCAGCTTCTTAGCACAATTTTAATAGGAAATAATTTAGTTAATGTTGCATCCTCAGCTTTAACTTCTTATGTACTTTCACTTTATTTTACTGAAGGTGACCCGATGACAGTAGTAATCTCTACAGTAGTTGTTACACCAATTTTAGTTTTATTTGGAGAAATAACCCCAAAACTAATTGCTAAAAGTAACCCAGAAAAATACCTAACAATCTTTTGTATCTTTAATGAAGTGATGTTTTGATTATTTTTCCCACTTACATATCCAATTAGTAAGTTGTCAAAAAATGTTTATGTAACCAATTCAGAGGAAGATATCAAATCAATGCTTTCTTTAGCTCAAGAAGAAGGGGTATTGCAAACCGGAGAAAGCATATTGGCTCAAAATGCTTTAGATTTAGATTCAACTAAAGTTTCACAACACTACATCAGAATGAAAGAAGTAACAACTATTTCATCAAAAAGTAATATTGCAGATGCTTTAGAAATTTTTAAGGAAACTAATTATTCTAGAATCCCGGTTGAAAAAGATGGGCAATTAATTGGAATTGTGCTTTTAAAAGATATCTTTAACCTGAAAAAAGGTCGGATCATAGATTATATGAAACCTGTGCCTTTAATTTCAGCAAATTCAATTTTATCTTCAGCTCTTGAAAAAATGCGTTCTGCACGTGCACAAATGGCTTTTGTGGTTGAAAACAACAATAGTACAGATGTTTTAGGAATTATAACTATTGAAGATATTATTGAAGAAATTGTTGGTGAAATCTATGATGAGTTTGATGATGATGAAGAAATTTATGAAGTATCTTTAGAAAAAGCTAGAGTACAATCAAACGTTAAAATGAGCGATTTATTCAAGCAACTTGAAATTGATGATGAACTCATTTCACCAGAAGAAGAAGATATGGATTTACGCAGCTTTTTACTCAAACGTACTGGGACTAAACGTCTTTACAAGAACTCTCGTTATACTCTAGATGATGAAGTGACTTTTAAGGTTGTTGAAATTGTTAAAAACAAAAAATTCTCTGCATTCATTGAAGTAAATAAACTTTAAAAAATAAAAAATGTACTATTTTAAGATAGTACATTTTTAATTAGGCTTTGCAATTAGAAAATTAATATTTTTTCCTTTTGCAGCTCATTTTTGTTCATAACCTGTAGCAATGTTTTCACTATTATATTTAGAAGCATGTAAGTCTCTGGTGTAGTCTAAAACAGTTCAATTATTTGCTTGTAATGATTCAAGTGAATAATCAAACAATTTATCATTATCAGTTTTAAATTTTAGTACACCATTGCTTGATAAAATATTTTTATATTGCTCTAAAAAAGTTTTATATGTTAGTCTTCTTTTTTCGTGAGCATTTTTAGGTCATGGATCAGAAAAGGTTAATCAAATAGTATCAATCTTCCCTGTAAATAATTCATTTAAGTTAGCAGCATCTTTAGTAACAATGTATAAATTGCTTAGATCCATTTCTTTTATTTTTTTCAGAATCTTATTTGCTACTGTTGGATACTTCTCAAAAGCAATATATCTAATACTTGGATTAGCTTTGGCCATTTGAGTAATCATCTCTCCCTTACCAGCTCCAATTTCAAGTACGTCATCATTTCTTAAACTAATAGGGAATTGTGTTATTAAATATTTTGAAGCTGCTAATTCAGCTTCTGCATTTTTATCAAATCTAAGTCTCATAGTAATTATTATATAAGGAAATTACATTTTAATCCCGTGAGAAAAAATATTTTTTAATTTTGATTTTTTTCAAAAAAGTGTATATTTTAAATAAATTATGCTGTTTTCAGCTACTTTTTCTTTTTTATAGTCGAATGGAGAAACATGAAGAAAAAAATTTTAGTTAGTATTTTAATGGCAGGATCTCTAATTGGGATTGCTGCTCCTAGCGCCTTAATTTCAGCTAGTACTGAAGCAAATGTTGCAGGCGACAATTTAGAACAACAAAAACAAGAACTTATTAATTATCTAGAGGGATTAAAATTCAAATTCGGTGTTGGTGGTTTTAGAAATCGTGACATTCCTGAATTAACAGAAAAAATTAATTCAGCTAATAGCGTTCAAGAATTACAAAGTGTTAAAGAAACAATTGACACATTTTATGGATATTTAGTTAAATATTATAATGCGGAACAAGGATATGCCTTTGGTGATCCTTATTTATTTAAAGGGATTGATACATTGAACTCTACTCACTACAATGGTGGAGTATGAGGTAATCTTGATGATATGTATAGTCGAACAGCACTTAATAATTCATATACCGATATGGTTCGTTATTTTATCAAATTTTATTACCCAGACTCAACAGATCGTATTTGATGAGGAGCTGGTGAAAAACAATTTATTGATAAATTCAAACAATACAAAAAAGATGCTGATAATGCATTAAGAAACACACCTATGTGATCAAGATGGTGAGGTGATAAATCATATCAAAGTTTAATCACTCCAATTAAGAATGTTAATACACAAATGGATACACCAAGCATGGATCTAGACAATATAACATACACGCACATTGGTCCTATTACTGTTTTCTTTACAGCAATTGCAGCACCTCATGGTAACGTAGGTGGTGGAGGTGGTGATACAAACGCCAGCCCAGCAAGTAGAGATAGACTTATTAGAGGTGTTAAGGAATATAAAAAGTTATTCCAAAAAATACTTGACAATGTTAATAGTTTGGATGATTATCAAAATTCTGATTTTTACAAAAACTTGAACAATAATGATCAAAGAAACAGATTAGCAGATGTTATTGGTTACTATAAGTGGATGATAAATATGAACAAAAATATCACAACTTTAAGTACAGGTATACATAAGTTATTAGGATACACAAGTGGACAAGTTCCAAACCTTGTTTCTGATTTATTTGGTCTTGATAATTTAAGCCAATCAGAAAGACAAAGTAATCCAGAATTACCAACAATGTCAAAGGTTAGAGAAGTATATAACAAATTCCAAGTTACAGCTAATGATGCAAGAGTGAATTTTGACCGTGCAAGAAATCACACTCAACCAGAAGCTCTTGATACCGTTAGAGATTTAGTATCAAGTGATGTTTACTCTCAACTTGAAAGTGAAATTAATGCAAAAACAAACTTTACTGACATTACTGCAAACGCGGATAAAATTAAAGCATTTGCTACAAAAGTTAGTGAAATTAAACGTGAGTTAGATGCATACAACAGTAGAAAGCAAGACAAGAATTATTTAAAAGCTGACCCTGAATTAAAACAAGCTTATGATCAAGCTGTGAGCGCATTTGAAAATGCTTTCTTAGATCAAGAAGGTAAAGCTAAAGTTGCTCAAATTAACGAGGAACAATTAGCTCAATTAAAACAAGAAGTTCAAAGAGCTTATGATGCACTTAATGGAACAACTTTAGAAACCGAAGCTTTAGGAAAACTAGAAAACAACCCTGAAGATATTATTTCAACACAAGCTATTGAAACAATTAGAAATAACATTAATACAAATGATGCAAATCATGATGTTTTAACCAATGTTATTAATGATTATGACAATTACTTACAAAATGCTCAAAATGTTTTAGATAAGTTAAATGCAATTTCTACTGATCCGGAAGCTAGAAATCTAGAAAAATTAATACCAAATCCAGAACAAAGAGCTAAAGTTCAAAAAGCTTTACAAGATGCTAGAGCTATTACTAATGAAGGTAAAATTACAAGTGATAATTTTGCAACTGTTAATTCAGCTGCTGATGCATTAGAAGAAGCAAGCAGAATTATTGAAGATAACAGATGAAGAAGAAATGATGAAGAAGAAAAACTTTATCAACAACTTTTAGCTAAAAAGAATCTTGTACAAAGTATTATTGATACAGAAGATAAATCATCAATGGTTCCAAATAATTTAGAAGCCTTAAGAAAATTAAATAACGACTTTGATAATAAAGTTTATAAAGCTGATAAAGCAAAAATGCAAGAAATGCTAGAAGAATACAATAAAGCATTAGAAAAAGCTAAAGCAGAAGCTATTAAACCATTTAATGATAAACTTCAAGCAACTGAATTACCTGAAACTGTTAAAACTAAAGTTAATGAAGAATTTAACAAATTTACTTTTGAAGGTGCAAATAATTTACAAAATGAATTAAATAAAGCTAATGAATTAAATTCAACTTACAAAGCTGCTAAAGCATATAAAGAACAACTTGAAGCAAAATTAAATACAGCTGATTATAAATTAGCTTCAAGTAACTTACAAGAAGCTTATAAAGCTGAAATTGAAAAAGTTAACAATTTCATTAATAACTTTAATAATGACAGTACAGAAGAACAATTAAATACATTAAAACAATCAGCTGATGCAGCATTTAAAAATTTAGATGGTGATGTTAAAAATCAAGAAATCACTAATGCAATAAAAGGATTAAACTTAAGTCAATCAGTTAAAAGTGAATTAACTACAAAACAAAATGCATTAGAAAATAGAACTCAAGCTGATGAATTATTAGCTCAAATAGCAGAATTAAAATCATATCAAACTCAAATTAATGCCTTGGAGAATTTAACTCCAGAACAAAAGCAACAAGAAATAAGCAAACTAAGAACGCGTTCTCAAATTAGCACAGTTAAAGAAGCTTTTGAAGAAAGTAAACTTTTAGATAAATCCATGAAAACATTGCGCGATGTTTTACATGATTATGAATCAATAGATAAAAATTCTCCAGCATATAAATATGCTGATGAAGCTATAAAAAGTCAATTGTCTATAGAAGCATATGCTGCAGGAGTTATATTAGACACTCCTGGAGGCGTTCATTATAGAGCTTTTAATTCCGTGGCAGAGAATATAAAATACTTTATTTCTGAATTAAATGGAGAGACAAAACTTGTAACTTATAAGTCAGAAGCTAAAAGAGAACTTTTAAATAATAACAGTGGCGATAACGCTTTAAGTGAAAAACAAATAAATGATATTGATTCAATTTTAGAACCATTAAAATCTAAAGAAGAAGTTGATGCAATTAAAAATAAAGCAAAAGAACTTCAAGCAGCCTTAGCTGAAGCTAAAAAATATCAAAAAGAACAAAACTCAGCTAAAACAGGAAATAACTATATCCTATCTGAAAAAGATAAGAAAGACACTTTTGACAGCAAGCTTGATGAATTAACTAAAGCAATTACTGAAGTTCAAAATGCTCCAATTCCAAATGCTAATGCTATTGATGAATTGATTTCAAAACTTAAAACTGCTCAAGCAAACTTAAAACAAGCTGCTGATGCTTTAGATGGAGATTCTACATTAGATCAAAAGAAACAATCTGTACGTGATGCTATTGATAAGGCTCAGAATTTATCTCAAGAATATAAAGATGCATTAAAACAACAAGTTAATGATGCAACTTCAATTGAACAACTTAATAATATTGCAACTAAAGCTAATACATTAAACCAAAAAGCTGGTGAGCTTGCTGAATTAGAGCAAAAAATCAATGAAGCTATTGCAAATCCAATGCATCCAGCTTTAACATCTGGTACTGCTCAAAAACTACAAGAAGCCAAAGCTAAAGCAGAAGAATTATTGAAAAATGCTTTACTAAAAAACAATGTTGAAGAATCAACTTTAAATCAAGCTATTGAAGCAGCAACTGAAGCTAAAAACAGTTCAGATCGTGAATACATGATTTTAGATGCACTTAAAGCAACAGCTAAATCATTAATTAATAATTCAGAAAACTTATCTACTAGTCAAAAAGCAGCTTTAGTTGAAAAACTACAAAAAGCAACTTCATATCAAGATATTACTGCTGTACAAGATCAAGCTAATGAGTTAAACCAAGCTATGGGAGAATTACTTTCATCAGCACAAAAAGCAAAAGAAACTAAAAATACTAAGAATTACTCTCTTGCTGATCAAGAACCAAAAGCAAACTTTGATCAATTAACTACTCCAGAAGCTTTACAAGCCCTTGAAAAAGAAAATGTCACAACTTTAGATGTTAATGAAATTAAGTCTAAATCAGGTGCTTTAAAAGGAGCAATTGCTGCATTAAATGGTGATGCAAACTTAACAAAAGCTAAAGCTACTGAATTAAACAACTTATCTCAAGATCAAAAAGCAGCATTAACAAATGCATTAGAAAGTGCAAATAATCTTGATGAATTAAACAAGACTGCCCAAAATGCTAAAAAATTAGATACAGCAATTGAACAATTAAATCAACAAGCCAACAATGCAAATACTACTGCAAAAGGTGATAATTACTTAAAAGCTTCTCAAGATAAAAAACAAGCTTTTGACCAAGCTAAAAATGGTATTGATACTTTAGTAGCAGATTTAAAAGCAAAAACAGACTTTAATAATTTAGATGATAAATTAGCACAAGTAACTACAGCTGCAACTGCTTTAGAAACAGCTACAAACCAATTAGATGGATTAGCTAATATTACAGCAGATCGAGAAGCAATTAAGGCAAAAATCGATCAATTAGCAACATTAAGCCCTGCAGTAAAAGATATTTACAAAGCTCAAGTTGATAAGTTAAATGATAAACAAGCTATGGAACAAGTATTAAACATGGCAACTGAACTTAATACAGCTGCAAAAGAATTACTTGATCAAATTACACCAGTTAATACAATCTTAACAAGCAAGAAAGCTAACTACATCACACCAGCTAATAAAGCTCAATTAGATGAAGTAGTTGCTCAAATCAATGCTAAAATTCAAGACAACTTATTGACTAGTGATTCTACAGCTCAAGCATTAAATGAATTAAAAGCTCAATTACAAAATGCTTTAACTCCTGCACAACAAGATATTGCTCAAATGGAATCTGCTATAGCAGAAGCAATTAAACAAGTTCAAGCACTTTCAGAATTAAGTGAAGAACAAAAAACAGCTGCAATTAACAAAATTCAAGCTGCTACAACTCTTGCACAAGTTAATGCTAATGTAAATGATGCTAAAGACTTAAATAGCGCTATTGCTCAATTAAAACAAAGTATTAAACAAGCAAATGAATTAATGCCAAATGCTCAACAATACAAATATGCTACTCCAAATAAAGCTAATGATTTTGCTAGCGCATTAACACAAGCAAACAAAACACAAAATGATTTAAATAAATATTCAGCTGAACAAATTAAATCAATGACAGCTCAATTAAATAATGCTTTACAAGCTTTAGATGGAACAAACAACTTTAATCAAGTAGTTAATAATGTTAAAACAAATCTAAATTCATTAACTCCTGAAATTAAAGCACAATTAGTTGAACAATTAAATAGTGCTCAAAACTTTGCACAGCTACAAGAATTAAACACACAATTTACTTCTTTAAACACACAAGCAGGTAACTTAGTAACTATTAATAAACAAATTAAAGATGCATTTAATACAGATACAATGCAAAAGAATATTAGCCCAGAAGCTAAAGAAAAAGTTAAAGCAGCATTAAGTGATGCAAATAATGCTTTAGCTCAAGATCAAACATTAGTAAATATTTCAAACCAAAATGAAGTAGAAAAACTTATAAAAGAATTACAAGACGCACTTCAAGCTGCAAAAGACAGTATTAAAGAAAATTCACCATACTGATGATGAATTGCTGTCTTAGTTCTTTCAGTTATAACATTTATTTCTGGTCTTGGATTATATATTTCTAAGAAATAAGTAGCATAAGCTACTTTTTCTTTTATCTTTTTAGCTTGAAAGTTAAAAATTATTATTTTATAGGGCTAGAATTTTTGATTTTATCCTAAAAGATAAGTTAAAAGCTATATAATAATTTAAAGGAGATAAAATGTCAAATTTATTTAATAACTCAGAAGTAAAAAATCCACAAGGATTAGAACCAGTTGCTGACAATACACCTGTTACAGCAACAGCATCATTAGGTGGGAAAATAGTGATATATGCATCATTTATTCTTATTATTCCACTTGTTTGATACATTATACGTAGAAACAATTTCCTTAGAATGCAAAATGATATCAATGAAGCTGCATCAGGAATTGACACACAACTACAAAAACGTTCAGATACTTTAAACAAGATTGTAGCACAAGTAAAATCTTACAAGATCCACGAAGAAAAAGTATTTGAAGATGTTGCTAAATTACGTGCTTTAACTTTATCTGGAAACACAGCTGCAAATAGCCAAGAAATTGAAAGTTTAAATAACTCAATTTTTGGACGTTTAATGGCTGTGGGTGAAAACTACCCAGAACTTAAAGCTGATAGTTTATATAAAGAATTAATGGAAGAAACAGTTTATCTAGAAAGAGAAATTGCTGCAGCCAGAAGATTATATAACTCAAAAGCAAATGCATTTAATATGCAAATTATGACTTGACCAGACAATGTTGTTTCATCAAATATGAAATTAACAACAGTACCTCTATTCCAAGCTTCTGCAAAAGCTAGATTAGATGTAAATATGAATGATTTAGGATTATAGAAATATATGAAACGTGTAGCTGACTTTTTAAACTATACAGACTTTAAAAGTGAAGCTGATAACAAAGTATTCCCTACTATTAAAAAAATAGTAGATGATGCTTTTAAATTACCCCTTTATGATCAATATAAAAAGAATAAGAAGCTTTTTATAATTGTTGCATCAATTACATTAGCATTGTTTATTATTACATTAGCCATTATTATTCCTTCTGCTTTTAATGAAAGTGTTGCTGGATTAATTGTGGGTGTAATTATTGCTATTTTAAATCTTCCAGTCTTTATTTTTGCTTGTGTCTTTTTTGGAAAAGCTGTAAGCATAGCAAAAGATATCTCAAAAATTATTAAAGAAAAAACGTCAAAAGCTGACTTATATAAAGCTGCTATTGGTATTTTACAGCCTAACTGAAATTTTGAGGGACAAAATTATGATACCACTTCAGCAGGAATCAAATATTCATTTGATCCTCAAACACATGTATTTACAATGGCTGAATATAAAAACTGTATGCCTACATCTATTCCAAATGGATCAAGATTGGTGCAAGCAAAGCCTTGTCAAACTTTAATTATTGATGAAAAATACCCAACACACTTTTCAAATACCCATTGAATTCACGAAACAACTTATACAGATTCAAAAGGTAATGTACATCACAGCGAAACTCATTATTATGCTACATTATTAAAAATTGATGCCAGAGCATTAGATTCAAAACATTGAACATCATTCACATTTTTTGAATCATTTGCTGGTAGAATGAAAAAGATTAAATTAGAAAACCCAGAATTTAATAAGATTTTTAAATTAAGATGTAATGATGAATTAAAAGCTCGTATGATGTTTACCCCATTAGCAATGGAAAATTTAACTAAAATGTGAAATAATAATTATAAGTTAACTAATACAAAATCTATAAACCTAGAAGCTGATGATGATTTGATCTATATGTCATTTATTTCACCTGAAGGTTTTGGTTTAATTGATGTTCCTTTATATGCAACAAAGCCTGAAAAAATTACAAAAGCAATTTATAATGATATTTTAAAGGATATATTTTCACTTTACTTCTTACTTGAACTAGTTTATATTCCTAACTATTTATACTAAAAATATAGCTGTAAAAAGCTATATTTTTTAATTTATTTTACTCAAAATAAAATATAATTTCAAAAGATAACATAGAGGAGATATCGATGAAAAAAACAATTGATGACCTTAATTTAAAAGGTAAAAAAGTATTAGTTAGAGTTGACTTTAACGTACCAGTTAAAAATGGTGTTATTACATCAACAAAGAGAATCGTTTCAGCTTTACCAACAATTAATAAAATTATTGCTGAAGGTGGAAAAGTTATTTTATTCTCACACTTAGGAAGAATTAAATCAGCTGATGATTTAGCTTCTAAAACACTTAGACCAGTAGCTGTAGAACTTGCAAATGAATTACAACGTCCAGTTACATTTGTGCCTGAAACAAGAGGTGAATTATTAGAAAAAACAGTTGCAAACATGCAACCTGGTGATGTTGTTTTAGTTGAAAACACACGTTTTGAAGACTTAAATGACAAAGCTGAATCTAAGAACAACCCAGAACTTGGAGCTTACTGAGCTTCTTTAGGTGATGTATTTATTAATGACGCCTTTGGAACAGCCCATAGAGCACACGCTTCAAACGTTGGAATTTCTTCAAACATTAAAGAATCTGCACTTGGTTACTTAATGCAAAAAGAAGTTGAATCACTTAACAAAGTGATCACAAACCCAGAACACCCATATGTTGCAATTATTGGTGGAGCTAAAGTTTCAGATAAAATTCAAGTACTTGAAAACTTAGCAAAAATCGCTGATAAAATGATCATTGGTGGAGCTATGGCTTACACATTTATGGTTGCAAGAGGAGAAAGTGCTGGAACTTCATTAGTAGAAAATGACTATGTAGAACTAGCTAAAGAATTTTTAGCTAAATATGGTGACAAAGTTATTTTACCAGTTGACCATGCTTGTGCTAAAGAATTCAAAGATGTTGAACCTGAAATTCAAGAAGGATCAATCAAAGATGGTTACATGGGACTTGATCTTGGGCCTAAATCAATTGAGAACATTAAAAATGCATTAAAAGATGCTAAAACAGTTGTTTGAAATGGACCTATGGGAGTGGCAGAATTTGTTAACTACGAAAAAGGAACACTTGCTGTTTGTGAATCTATTGCACAACTTAAAGGTGCTTACTCAGTAGTTGGTGGTGGTGATTCTGTTGCTGCTGTTGAAAAATTAGGAATGGAAGATAAGTTTACACACGTGTCAACAGGTGGTGGAGCTTCACTTGAATTACTTCAAGGACTTAAATTACCTGGGGTTGAAGCAGTTCAAGACAAATAATTTTGGTAAGAAGCGTAAGCTTCTTATTTTTTTATTATTCAAAGTTTTTATTTACATATTTATAAGAAAACAATATAATTTTTTTAATTAATTTAAAAGGAGAAATAATGAAAAAAACTGTACTTATAGTTATTGATGGATTAGGACTTAGAGCTGAAAAACAAGGTAATGCCTTTGCTTTAGCTAACACTCCTACTTTTGATAATTTACTTGCAAATTACCCTAACTCAGTGCTTCAAGCTTCTGGTGAATATGTAGGGCTTCCAAAAGGACAAATGGGAAACTCAGAAGTTGGGCACTTAAACATTGGGGCTGGAACTGTTGTATATACAGGACTATCTTTAATTCAAAAAGCTTTAGATGATGGTACATTTGGCGAAAACAAAGCCTTTATTGAAGCTTTTGAAGCTGTTAAGAAAAATAATAAAACATTACACGTAATGGGACTTCTATCTCCTGGTGGAGTTCACTCACTTGAAAATCACTTATTTGAGTTGCTAAAATCAGCTCATGCTCATGGAGTTAAAAAAGTTGCAATTCACGCCTTTGGTGATGGTCGTGATGTTGCTCCAAGAAGCATTAAACCTTCATTTGAAAAATTAGATGCTTTATGCAAGGAATATGGTTACAATGTAGCTTCTATTTCTGGAAGATTTTACGCTATGGATAGAGACTCAATGTTTGATAGAGTTGAAAAAGCTTATGAAGCTATTTTAGGTAACTCAGATCACACATTTAATACACCACTTGAATATGTTGAAAACCAATATAGTCAAGATATTAGTGATGAATTCTTTGTCCCTGCAATTAATGCTAACTTAAGTAAAGAAGATTTTGTACAAGATGGAGACTCAATTATCTTCTTTAACTTTAGACCTGACAGAGCAAGACAACTAACTCACTTATTTATTGGATCACCATTATATGATGTCAAACCAGTTCGCCCAAGAAACATTGATAAATTTGTTTCAATGATGAAATATGAAGGAATTAATACAATTATTGCTTTTGATGAAATGCAAATAACAATGCCAATTGGTAGAGTACTTGAACTAGCTGGCTTAAAACAATTAAGAATTGCTGAAACTCAAAAATATGCTCACGTTACTTACTTTATGGATGGTGGTAATGATATTGAGTTTAAAAATTCAAAACGTATTATGGTTGATTCTCTTAAAGTTGAATCATATGCAGATGCACCTCAAATGTCTGCACAAGGAATTACTGATGAATTACTTGCTAACGCGCTTGATTTTGATGTAACTATTATGAATTATGCTAACCCTGATATGGTTGGTCACACCGGAAACTTACAAGCTGCTATTAAAGCTGTTGAATTCTTAGATGAGCAAATTGCTAGAGTAATTAAATGAGCTCAAGAAAACGATGTAACAATCTTTATTACAGCTGATCACGGAAATGCAGAAATCACTGAAGATGCAAATGGCAAACCAGCAACAAAACACACTTCAAGTCCTGTAATGCTTGTATGTAGTGATAAAAGTGTTAAATTAGCAGATGGTAAGCTTGCTAATGTAGCTCCAACTGTATTAGACTACATTCATGTAGCACAACCAAAAGAAATGGATGAACCATCTTTATTAGTTAAATAATATATATTTCGCCTATAAGGTACATTTTCTATAAATGCTTTTTGTGAATCTGTGAAAGATTTAAATGAATATTTAAGCCTAGATGTAGATATTCCCAATAATATTGAATGAATATCTTTTGTAGGTAAAAATAGTAAGCATTATATTGTTAAAATTTATACACCAGCTATAAAAAAATTAACGAAGCTACGCGCTAGGTAGTTTCGTTTTTTCTTTGCTTTATTAAAATTGAAATTAATGATTTAGATCATTTATCATTCGAACATATCATTTAAAAATCTTATTAAAAGTTCATTAATGCGCTTATTTATTTTACTTGCTTTCTAAGTTTAAAGTATTTAAAGCTCAGAAATCTGAAAAAAGGAAAAAATGTGGAAACTTCCACATGAAATCAAATTCTATAATGTACGTAAGAACATTAGTCTATAATTATTGTATATACATTTATTTTATGTACATAAATTAAAGAGGTGAAATGAAAAAAACATAAATCATTATTATTACTTTTTGGTGCATTAATTACAAATAGTATGGTAGTTGTGCCAATAGTATCAACTAATACAGCAAAATCGACTGTTAATGATGATAATATAATAAATATGAGTTTTGGTCCACAAAATATTTTTGAAATGAACAAAATTGATTATTTAAATTGAAGAAATATAGAAGATAATTTTATAGAAAATATAAATGAATCTGATTCGTGAAAATATATAGTTACAGCAGCTGACAAAATTACTCCAATTATAAATAATATGAGAACAGATAAAATTTATTTAAAAAAATTAGCAGATAAGTATAAAAATATATTCTATGCACTTGAAATTATGAAATTAGCCTCAGATGATAATTTACTAAAATTGAAAGGGTATAATGAATTAATTGAAGAATATGCAACTAAGTATGGGATGATATTTGTAAAGGCTTCAGGGAATGAAAATGATTTTAGAAAGATTCTTAATGATACAATCAATTACATAAGAAATATAAACTATGAAGAATTTAAACAAGAGATGCTATTGCTATACAACTACTTATGCAAGGACGATCGTTATTCAGGATATTTAGTTCATGACATTTTGAAAAATTTGGATAAAGAATGCTTACAGCAATATAACGAATTGAAATATGCATTAATTTATGCTCATCATAATAATCAAATAGTTTCTGACTTATTTAAAAATATAAAATCTAATATTTTCAATATGTTAAAAATGATCCATGATGAAAAAATAAAGACAGTAAATTTATCTCCAAATAAACTATCAAATATGATAGGTACAGGGTACAATTTCTTTACAATAAAACAAGATTGAGATCTTAAACATATTAAGCACATAGAAAGATTAGATTATAAACTTGCTTTTAAAACACCTTCACTGCATACTCTTATTGACTTTTTTGAAAAGTGAAGTGCTGAATCCGGCAATAGTGTAAAAATTAAAGCAGTTAAATCAATATCTGGTATATTGACGGAGTATCAAAGCAAACATAATAATAAGGATTTTGATAATTTTGCTGATATAGCTTCTACATTATATTTAAAATTTGGTGATGATAAAAGAACTCCTAGATATAAGGAAAGCACAGCATTTAATGCGCCTGTGGAAAATGTATACTATGGAGAATACGAAAAAGATGGCTTAGAATTAGAAGTGATGTTAATTATGAAACAATATGGTGCTATGCTTGAGGCATTAGAAAAGGAATATCTAAATTCATGATATGGCTCTTGAAAAGCGATTGGGTATCCTGATTTAGCGACATTAAAATCTGTTTTTAAGGAATATTATTTTAAATATATAGATGAAGTTGCTGAAGTCAAATATATTCTAAAAATAAACGAATAGAAAGGATTAATGTGAAAAAATATATAAAGTTAACATTATTTGGCCCAATATCCTTTTTACCATTTTGCTCACTTGTATCATGCCATCAAACAGAAAAAAGTGAATTGAATGATAATTTGAATAAAATTAAAGGTATTAAAGAATTAATTTGAGTAAATCCAAACAAAAGCTTTGATCTTGATGGGCTAAATAAAGCAGTATTAAAATTTATTCCAGCACAGGATCATGAAATTTACTATCCTTCAGAAACCTATTTAAAGTCGCTTAATTTAATTATTCAAACCATAAATAGAAATCCAAAGATATACAACAATGATGGAACAATAAATAAAACAGCTTGAGTAAATATTAATTTAGTGAATAATTACTTAAACTATATGAATAGTTCTGATTGCTATTTTATAAAAAAAGAAGAGAAAAAAAGTAAACCAGGAGATATGGTGCCAGCTGTTTATATAGCATATAAGAATATCACTATACCTTTATATAAGCAAATGGATTTATTAAATAAAGATATTGGATTTTTTGCTCCTATAGGAGAAAGCAAAAACATAAATTTTTTACAAAATATTTTACAAAGTAAAAATAAAATTAATTTAGCTGAATATAGCAATGAACACAAGAAGCTTGTGCAGGATAATAGAAAATATGGACTAGATTTGGTCTCTTCTCTTAGTCTTGTTCAATTAGAAGATAATCAAAAAACAGAAATGATACCTGCTTGAAATGTTGAAGAAGAGATTTTTAATAAGCTTTACCCAAATTATGAATTTAATATTTCAAGTTTTTTAGCACAAGCGTGAAATAACAAGCTAGAATTTAGTGCTAAAAGTAAGGACTCAGAGTTTAATGCCCCTTTATCATACTTAAATAAAGATAAACTTGTGCAAGCTATAAATGGTTATACAGTACAAGAATTGTCATACGCAAATAATAAACTATCTACATTATTGGAAGATAAGAAACTATCAAACAGCATGCATGAATCATTAGTTGCTTTAAAAAACAGTTTTTTATCTAAGTATGATTTAGCGTACTTAGATAACGATAAACTATATATCGACTATAAGCCAGAATTTGAAAAGAATAAATTAGAGGAATTAAATCCTAATGTACACTTTTATAAAATTTCTATTCCTGTAAATGTTCAACATAGCAAATTTAAGCCGGAATTATATATGGTTTATGGTATAACAAATAAGGTTTTTATTAACTATCAGCCAATAAAACATGTACCAGCAAGTCATGCATATACACATAGCTCTTTTGAAAGTTTTAAATTATATTATCAAAAAGTCTTTAGCGATCAATTTGATAGATATCAAACAAAACCAAGTAATGAGCAAGCTTACATTGATCAATTATATGATTCAATAAAAGGTGACCAACTAAGCATGGATATACAAAATACTATAGCGAATGAAACAGTTGAAACATTTGACTTCATTGTCCCACTAATCTTACAAGATAATGAACCTGAATTTGTTATAAATAAGGTTCCAAATGATTTTATTACAAGTCTAGTATATAGAACTTTTGATTACTTTAAACTTGATTCTCGTTTAAAATGACAGCCACATATGGCTATGACTGTAGATGACTTTGATAAACGCATTAATAAAACTTATTTAAATGAAAATCCTTATGACTTAGCTACATTGTATAATTTATCAATACCTGAAATTGCTGCTTTATTAAGCAAAAAATAATTGCAAAATGCTCTACTTTACAGTAGGGCATTTTTTAATTAAAATATTATAAAACTAAGGGATAATAAAACAGCCTAGGTATTAGCTAGACTGTTTGACAAGGAAAATTGTTAGTTACTTCAAGTCTTCTTAACATCGACTATTTTGAAATAAATCAACTAGTTTCTTCTTGTTCATCTGTTAATGAAGTTTCATCAATATCAAAGTATGAGTTCAATTCTTTTGTTTGAGCATATTTAACTTCCTCAGCAGCATGTAATAATGCATTAGAGTCAGCTTCTAAAGTATTTTTGATCATTGTATTATTTTCTTCTTGTTCAAGCATAACTTCTTCAGTATCTTCAATTTCAGGTTGCAAGTCTGTAATTGAATCAATCTTAGAAGCTGGTTTTTCTTCTTGCACATCAGCTGTAGTTGCATCTACACCTGAGGCAATAATAGAAACTTTGAAAATTTGTTTGTTATCTTCAGTTTCAACGATTTCTTGACCAATTTTGCAATCATTGATAAAGCCACCTTGACCTGAAAGAATTTCATGTATTGCAGAAACTGCATTTCTAATTTCTTTATTTGTCACTAATTTGTCATGTTGAATGTTGATTAAAAGCTTAGATGCATGTTTGATATCATATTCGTATAAGTTTGTTTCAAAAGCTTTTTTGACAGCTTTTTCAGCACGATTTTCACCAGTAGCTTGTCCAATACCAACAATAGTTAGTCCTGAATCTTTTAGTGTGTGCTTAATGTCAGCAAAATCAATATTGATTGTGCCAACACGATTTAAAACATCATGAATTGCCATAATAATATTTTTTAAGGTTACGTTTGATAATTTAAGTGAGTCAGCAAATGGAACGTCTGGATTTTCATCTGATAATTTTTCGTTTGAAAGGACAATATATGAATCAACAGTTTGTTTAAGCTGTTCAATACCATTTTGTGCAACAAGCATACGATTAACACCTTCGTAAATAAATGGAGTTGTAACCAGACCAATAGTTAATGCTCCACTTTCTTTAGCGATTTGTGCAATTTTTGGACTGGCACCTGTACCGGTTCCACCTCCAAAACCTGCAGTAATGATTACTACATCAGCGTCTTTTAAGGCTTCTTTGACTTCTGTTGTAGATTCATCAACTGCTTTGGCTCCTAGTTTAGGATCAGACCCTGCACCAAAACCACGATTTTCTTTACCTAAAGCAACCTTATGTGTACATTTACTTTTTTCAAGTGATTGAAGATCTGTATTGGCAACAATAAAATCTACATTTGGTAAATTTTCATCAAACATCATGTTAACTGCATTGTTTCCTGCACCACCTACCCCTATGACCTTTAGGGAAATGGCTGTTTTGTATGATGCTGCATTGTTATCTAATTCGTTATTCATTTTGTCTCCTATCTTAAGTTAAATCTACTAAATAATTTGCTTAAAAGATTTGTTTTAGCTTTAGGGTGTGTGTAATCAATTTTGCTTAACACAGTGTTGTTTTGTATTGTTTCAGCCTTATTTTCATTAGTTACTAAGACAACTTGTTCTAAAATTGAGTCATCTAAAGTAAATAATCTAAAGTTGTTATCATTATTAAGACTTTGAATAGTCATGTTATGTTCATTAAAACGAGAGAAGAACATTTCTTCAATATCCTTAACCATTCATGCAAGTTGACCAGTAAATGCAATGTGGCTTAGTTGTGTTATAAGAGGATTTTTGAAACTTATCATAGTGTATTTTAATAATTCATTAAGTAAGGAGTTTTTGAACGCACTATATTGCTTTGAAATTCCATTAAGAGTTGGAACTAATGAAGGTTCTTCCTCTAGATCGTTTTCATTTATGAACTGATTTTTTACTTGATATTTAATAATTTGAAGATTATTAAATTCATTATCATTATCAAGCATGTTGTAACCAAAAGGCATTTTTTTATAAGTTAAAATTGCCCCATTTTTAACTACAAAGAAAGTAATATAGTCAGCTTGTAAATCCACCACTAGGCTTGAGGTAGGAATATTTTTCATACTTGCTGCTAAGATTTGACTTTGTAAAAAGTAGTTTGTTTTGCAATTTAAGATGTTAGCTGAAAAAATTGCTTTAAAATCATTGAGTGAAGACAAAGGTAAATTTGTTTTGAAAACTGATAAGTATTGGGTAATTGTTTCAGCTATACGATTTTTTGGAATATCTTTATATTCCTTAATGATTTCATTTTTTTGCATAGTGTAATTGATTGGAAAATCATTTAAGAAATCCTCAATTACATGAGCTTTTATTAATGTGTCATTTTTTTGAGTAAATAATTCTGAAAGAATTTTTGAATCATAACTTGTGTTTTGACAATTTAATTTATTAACCATGATTTTTTGCTCTAAATTTGGGAATAAATTATCATCAAAAACATAGTTTAATGTCACATTGTCTTTTTTGACAACTTCTTTTACTTGAGTTAGAACTTGTTCATGTCAAGTTAAAAGATCGCTAGGGTGTGAGTAAGAAATTTGATTTTGAGCAGCTAATTTAACATTTAAGTAGTTATCATTGTAATTATTTACAAAAGCAAAAGAACATTCATTGGTACGAATGTGAAAGTTTATAAAATACTTTTTCATAACTACTCCTTTATTAAGCATACTTTGCTAAATTAATTTCTTTATTACACGTAATTTTGCGCTACGAGAGCGATTATTTTCTTCAATTTCTTGTTTTGAAGGTTTGACCTGTTTAACTAGGAATTTTTTCTCTTCCATAACAGGCATTTTGCTTGGCAAGTCACTTTTGGTTAATTCTTTGATAAAGTCTTTAACCATTTTATCTTCAAGTGAGTGAAAAGTAATGATACTTAATGTTCCATCCTTATTTAATAATTCAGTTGCATCAAGTAATAACTGTTGAAGCGAATCAAGTTCATTATTAACTTCAATTCTGATTGCTTGAAAGATTGCTTTAGCAGGATTTTTTTGTCTTAATAAAGCTGCAGGATAGGCAGATTTGACAACATCAACTAACTGCATGGTGGTTGAAATTGGCCGAGCATTCACGATGGCTTTCGCAACTTTTTTGTTCAGTTTTACATCAGCGTATTTTCATAAAATGTCAGCCAATTTCTCTTCAGAGTATGAATTTACAACATCATAAGCACTTAGCTCTTGTTGCTGATTCATCCGCATATCTAATTTAGCATCTTTGTTATAACTAAATCCCCGCTCAGCTTGATCTATTTGAGGTGATGAAATTCCTAAATCAGCAATAATACCATCTACCTTATATATACCTAGTTGGTGCAATTTATCTTTAATATCTTTAAAATCGCTTTTAACTAGAATAAAGTTTGAAGCAATTGCACTTAATCTATTTTGAGATTGTGCTAAAGCATAATCATCTTTATCAAATGCAATTAATTTTCCATTTGGTATTTTAGCTAGAATGGCTGAAGAGTGACCTCCCATGCCAACTGTTAAATCGACATAGATACCATCAGGTTTGATGTTTAGTGAATCAACAGTTTCTTCTAGCATAACTGAGTAATGTAATTTATTTTGAGACATCTTGTGACAAGAATTGTGCTAATTCTGCCATATCCTCCACTGTATATTGATTTTGAATTTCATCATATTTTTCTTTAGCTCAGAGTTCAACAATTGAACCAACTCCGATAAAGAGCACTTCTTTTTGGATAGTTAATTTTTCAATTATTGGTTTAGGTAAAGGTATTCTGTTTTGGTTATCAAGTACCACTTCGAAAGTGTTTCCAAAAATATATCTAGCTAATGTTCTGGTTTTGACATCAAATCTAGATTTGTTTTCAATCATCGCAATGTATGATTGAAAACCTTCTTGAGAACGAATTTCAGCATTACCATCAAATCCGATGGTAATGTAAAGTTTGCTTCCGAGTTCATCTCTAAAAACAGGTGGTAATACTACTCTGTTTTTATCATCGATATTTCGTGTTTGTGATCCGTACATTTTTACCACTTCCTCCCACTATCCACCATAATTCTACCATTTATTAATACCACAAAACAAAAAAAATAAATTTTTTCTTTTATTTTTATTAATTACATCTTATAAGCACCTTGATTTAATAACATTTTTATATTTTTATAAAAGTTTAATATACAAAAATCTAGATTATTCTTTTATTTGCCCATTATATTTTTGATAAGTTATGAAGAATATTTTTATTCTTCATAATAGAATGTTTGGTTGTGATATGTAGTAAAATACTTTTATCAAAAATTAAGAAAAAAATACTCAAGATAATTTCTTGAGTTTAAAAAAATGTATTAATAAAATATTATTTGAATATATAACTTTATTTACTAAATCTTTTAGAAATATAAAATTAAAATAAAATCTAACTTTTGTCTAAATTCAAGATTTTATGATCAATTTTATGATTTTTAATTTCAACTTCATAATTAGTAGTTATAGAATATATTCTCCATCTATTATATTAATATAGATAGACAAGGACACATAATAATAGAGGAGAAAGAATGATTTTAAAGAAGTTACCAAAAACCAGTTATGATAATTATATCAGCGGTTGAGAAGCATTAAATCTTAATTTTAATCGATCAAGTAATGGTGCTGATTGACATAGTAGTGAATTTTTCTATGATAATAAAATCAGTTATCTAAAAACATATGAGAAAAATCCAATTTTAAAAAATCTTGGAATATCAAAACAAACAATTACTTGAGATAATAATAAAGTTGAAATTTATGTGGCTAATTACGGTCGGGCAATTTATGATTTAATTCACTTACAAAGCGAAAGATTATTTAATATCCATTGAATTAATGACTTTTGTTTAAATCAAATCAATTTAAATAATCTCAAGCGTTATTTATTAAAATGCCATTGCGATAAGTGTAACTGATATTTAGATCATTTTAATGAATTACAAAACTTTAAAAACATTTAATATAGAGGAGAAGATATGACTAATATAGAAAAAACAATTAATGATTATAATGATGAATATTTTGACTTTGAGGTGTTACCTGAATATATTTGTGTAACCTTTTTTCAAGATAAAACTAACCAAAGAACCATTTTTGAATTTTCAATTGATGATATTAATTTAGACCAAAAATTGTTCCAGTTTAAAAATTGAATACAAAATACAAGTGAGAACAATATTTTCATCGGATGAAATGTTTTCTATGATAAAACAATTTTATATCACATTTTAGAATTTGCTAAAAATCGTCGTAGTAATAATAAATTAATCATTAACGATGCTAATTTTATAAGAAAAAATAATCAACCATTTTTTGACCAAATCTTTAATATATCCAAAAGTATTGTTAATGATACTTATCAAGGGTACCCAAGGTTTGATAAAAACTTTATTTTTTACGATGCTTCAAAATACAGATTACCAGTATCCCTAAAAGTTGCTGCTGGTGAAATGGGACTTAATATTGAAGAAAGTAGTGTTCCCTGAGATAAGAAAAACTTAACTAACGTCGAAAAAAACGAACTTTTAAAATATAACATCAACGACGTGGATGTTTTATATCGGATTAATCAAAAATATTATGAAGCATTTAATATTAGAAAAGAATTAGTTAATGAGTTTAGTAGTAATTATCTACCAGCGGTAGAATATAAAAATAACTACTTCTTTAATAAAATCTTTGACTTACAAGGTAATAAAAAACCTGAAGTTGATGAGCAAGATGATCAAGAGTTTAATAACGGATTAAAAGGTGAGTATAATTTTTATGAAAGTGTCAAAGATAATGAAAAATACGTTCAAGCCATTGAATACTTTTATAAAGATAAACCTAATTTAAGCCCAGAATTAAAAGAATTATATGATTTATTCTTTATCAAAAAAATTAACATCCCTCTTGATCCTGCTAAATTCAAAGACCCACGGAGTGTTTTAAAACCCAAAAAAGGAATCACATTTAAATATTTAAATATGGATGTAACTTTTGCTTTAGGAGATATTTATGAATAACTAGTTGAGTGTCCCCGGGATTTGTCATAATAGCGCTGTTTTTAATATGGTTATATGAAAAAATTGCTACTAGCACAATAGCAAGATTAGCAATAACACAAAGAGATGATAAAACTAACGTTGCAATTCCTAATTTTCTTGACTTCATAATAATTATCTCCTTTCTTAATATAATCATATCATAAAATTAATAAAAAAGCAGTATTTATACTACTTTTAGATACTAAAATGAATACGACTTTCAGCAATAAAATTATCAATAATATTTAATGTTAAAAAGTCAATGTTTTTATTTTCTCCATTAGCAATTGGTAAAAAAATTTTATCAAAATCCCCTTCTTCTCAGAAATGAGGTGTTTCTCACATACCTTGTTCTTTTAATTCTTGAACCATTGCTGGTGAGTAATTTTCTTTATTGTAAGATGATTTAAATGAAAACCCTGTAGTAAAATTATTTAATTCATCTTGGCTAACTCCGTATTCTTTATTTTTTAATAGTTCAACATATAATTTAGCCATGTTTTGAATTTTAGCAACATCAACATGACCACCAGGTTGAAAGTTTTTAATCATGGTGTATAAAGGTTTGGTTATGTTATCACCAATATATTTTCTAAATTCAAACTTAGATTTAAATTCTGGTATAGTATTTTCTTTAATTTCTGGATTTACTTTTTTATCAGTTTCTCCTTTATCATTTGGATTTTTATCATCCTTGTTTTCATTTACGCAAGACATTGCTACTAATGGTAAAATACTTGTTGTAGCAATGCTTCCTAAAGTAATAAATAATTTATTAATTCTTTTCATAATTTTCTCCTATATATGAATATTATATTACATTTTAAAATAAACAAATAATGGTTGACAGAAACTCTACAATATACAGCTATGTATATTGTAGAGTTTCTGTAGTATAATCTATATCAAACTATTTAATACTTGAAATATATTTCTTATTTGATTATAAAATCATAAAATAAGAAATATATTCCAAAATTTTAGAAGTGTATAAATCGATTTAATTTTAAATTAATAAAACTGCATCAGCAGTAATTTCATATGAATGATCTAACTATTTAATTTAAAAACAATATAAAAATAGTAAAGTTATTATATCCAAAAATATGATTATAATATATTGCACTAGGATTATAAAATAATTAATAAGAAGTGTATTTAATAAAACATCAATAATTATTTCAATCATTCTGAACTAGTGCAAGAACAAAATAATATGAAAATGAATTTTTGTTTAAACTAGTAGTCAAAGTTTAAACAAAAATTTTAATATTAAAATTAAGACATGTAAAATTGCAAATAAAACTAAAAAACATAAATAAAAAAGTAATAATAAGTCGGATAAAAAAATGCTGAATTAATGGATTTTCACTATTATTAAAAATGATAAAATATGCCTATTTATTAATACCATATTCTGATTAGAAGAATCCAGTAACTGTGATATTTAGTTTTATGTGATTTTAATGAAATAAATACTTTTAGAAAACAATTTTAATGTGCATAAAAAACAACACTTTTATTATTTGATAATAAAAGTGTTAGATAAAAACCTTGATAATGAAAAAAGTATATTAATTATATTATTTTATTTATTTTTTATATCAAGATTATAGTGCTAAGGTGATGAAATATTTTTATTACTTCACACAAAATTTTATAAAGTAAATAATTATTTAAATAATAATTTGAAAATTTCTTCATAATTTTTAACAGAATAGATTTTTATTTTATCTAATATTATTGAGTCAATTGTATTGATATCTCTTTTGTTTTCATAAGGAATTATGAAGTTTGTTATTCCATCTTCAAATGCTGCTTCGATTTTATCTTTAATTCCACCAACAACTTGAACGTTACCTTTTAAATCTATAGAACCTGTAATAGCTCAGTTTGATGGAACTTTTTTATTTAATAAATCTGATACAATTGCGGTTGCAAAGGCGATTCCTGCTGAATCACCATCGCTAGGAATATAAATTTGATCAAATGAAATTGTAAATAGTAAGTTTTGTGTTTCGGTATTTATTTCAAATAATTCTTTATTAGCAAGAACATATCTTAATGCTATTTTAGCAGAATTTAGTGTAGTTGATGATACTTCCGATAAAAATTCGATATGTGGTGTATCAGTTTTTACTATTGAATGAATACAAGTTATATTATGAATTCCTGAATGGAGCTTATAGCTTGAAACAGCTAGTCCATTAACCATGCCGGGAAATTTTTCTTTATTTTTATAAAGTTTCTTGTAATATTTGTAATCCTCTAAAAATTTAGAATAATATTCTCTCAAATTTGCTTCTTCTATATTTTTGATGTTATGTGATATTGCGTAAAAAATCAATGATTCAATTTCTTGTTTTAACTTTCTAACACCCGATTCATTTGTTATATACATGATAATAATTTTTAAGGCCTCAGGGCTAAAAGTTACATAATTTTTTTCAATGATGCCATATTGGTTTTGGAAATCTATTGCTATATTCTGGGCGATTTGAATCTTTTCATCAATGGTATAAGGATTTATCTGTAAAAATTTAACCCTAGATATTATTTCGCTAGGTAAATTTTGAAAATAATTACTAGTTCCAATAAAGATAATTTTCGATAAATCATATTCTACATTTAAATAGTTATCATAAAAATGATCATTTTGTTTTTTATCTAATATATCGAGTAACTCAGCAAATAAACTTGGATGAATTTTGTCAATTTCATCCAATAAAATTACCGGATTAGAAACTCCTACTTCTAACAATTTTTGCAGAATAATGCTTGGCCCATTACTATTACCTCTAAAATATCCTATTTCTGAGAGGTTCCCTAAGGAAATCTTAATAAACTTTCTACCAATTTTATTGGCTAATTTTTCAGCAAAATATGTTTTTCCAGTTCCTGGTTCACCATTTAAAATGTATAATGGTGCTTCTATGCTTTTACTTGTTAATTCACTGAATGCATAATCATCAACAACTATTGATGCAGAATTATATAATTCATTATTATTTTTACGTTGTTTTGTTAAAGTAGTTAATGTCCCAATATAATTATAAAAATCTTTATAAATTGGACTATATGTGGAATTCATATCACTAGAAGTTATATTTGATTTTACCAATTCATTTGTTATTTTTTTTCATGGAAGCTTTATCAAAATTTCATTACGTTTGTTTAACTCTTCCATAAAGGGCTCAAGATTTCCGTTATTAATAGTTTTATTAATTAATATGTTTACTTTCGTTCTTTTATATCTTTCTAAGATATTTTCAGGAATATTTTTAAATTCAGAATAATTTAGATAAGATAAATGTGAATCTAATTTATTTTTAAGTTCATTAAGCTGACTATAAATAGAGTTATTTACAAAGTGATCTGAATAATATTTGATGTTAAAAAGGTTAAATTCTGTATTAACTTTTTCTATAAGATTTATATATTTATCATATGTTACAATCGTTTTTGGAAATTTGATATCACTTTTTAAATCATCTAATAAACAATTTATATCAGTTACAACTTTGTGAATTGATTGTGTATCATTTATCTCATATTTATTTAAAGGATGAAATAATACTTTATAAAATATATTGTTATTAGTAAAACCTATAATTTTTGCGTTAACTTTATAAAGGAAAGTGTTATTGTCGTAAATTTCAAAAACGATACTAGAATTTATTTCCGGTTTTTCTAAAAATGTATAAGAAAACTTAGAACCTCTATAAATAAATTTTTGTGTTTTAATTATATTCATGGTAAACCTCAAATTGATTAGTTTCAAAGCTAAAATATGCTTTAATAGTTTTAATGTTATCAGTAATATCTTTTGCAAAATTATAAAAATGTGAATTCATTAATGAAATATAATATCTCAAAGTATTATATGGATCTCCAACTTTAAATAATGATTCTATATATTCATTTTTATTAATTAATATAATGTTGTAATTTTTAGATAATTCATCTAATTTTAATAATAAAATGTCTTTTAAATCATATTTTCTTAATGGGTTAAAGTACACAAATTCATCTAGATTATTTATAAAATCATTTCCAAAATATGAAGATAATAATGAAAATATTTGTTTATTATTAAATTTGTACTTTGTTAAATCCGAACTATATAAATTGCTTGTGAATGAAAAAATTGTATTTGTAATTTTTAATTTATCACCAGCAATAGAAATAATTTCTTTGGTGGATAACATCGAACCCAAAAATGTTGCTTTAGATAAATAAGCTGATTTTTCAATTTCATCAAACAACACAAAACAATTTGAATTATTTTTTAAATAGTTAAACAAGCTCCTTGAATTTTTTGGATCATCATCTATGATGAAATTCACAAATGATTTATAATCTTGTATTTTTGTGCAATCTATTATTAAAAGTCTATTATTATAAAATGTTTTTGCAATTTGTTTGGACAATTCAGTCTTTCCAACTCCACTCTCTCCTAAAAATAAAAAAGAATGAGTATTTATATAATAATTATTCAAGTTCAAAAATAAATATTTTGAAATAATATTAATCACTTCTTTCTGTGACTTTATATTTCTATTTAGTAATGATTTAATTTCTTCATATGAATATTTATTATTGTTAACAGCAAAATATCGATTTAACTCTTTATTCAGTTTTGAATATGTTAAATCAATTGTTGGATCAATTAGCTTTTCACAATCACGATAAATGGCAGTTGAATATTGTCTTATGTATTTAGTTGTTAGTTTTATATTTTTGTCCGATTTGATCCTGATTTTGCGAGGCAAATTAAATTCAAAAAACTTGTTAATGTTTTCATCTATATTATCAATGATTGATGGTACAGAAATTTTATCGAAGTATGAAAATATTTCACATTCTTTAGCAAATAAATTCATTGCATGATCTGTTGAATATATGATTATTTTAATATAAGGATTGTGCAAAACTTGTTTTATTAATTCAAAATTTCCATAATTAAGAAATCCATTGTTTGAATTGGTGAAACTTAAATCAAAGAAATTTTTAATTACTAAAACTATATTTTTATTTGATAATGAAATGAAATTTAAATATGTCAAAAATTGTTCAATTACATCTTCATAATCACCTCATTTATTTGTTTTTTCTATCTGATAAATTGTTTTTATATCAAAAGTTATGAAATTATATTTATTTTTTTTACTTAGGTTAGAAATAATTTCTTTAATTGTGTTTGAGTTTATTGTATTTAGGAAAACATTTTTATTATTTCTAAAGGATTTCTCTATTTCTTTTGTAGTAGAAAAATATTTTGGAAATTTATATTTTGAACGACTACTTCAAGAGCTAAAATTAATTAGGAATTCATTATTTATATCGAAATTTATTATTTGAGATTTTTTATGAACTGAACCTTCTAAATTTAAAAATAGTAAATCGAATTCTGTTAAACTATCGAAATTAATGTCATTATTCTTTTGGATAGATTTATTTTCATTTTTTAATAAGATTTTTTTATAAAGATCTTTATATTTGTTGAATAATATTAAATCCGTTTTATTTTGCATGTGTATCTTCCTTTTTTTCATACTTAATTCTTATGTTTCCGTATTCGCAAAAAATAATTATTTTACCAGTATTGTATTTGATTAAAAATGGATGCATTTTTTTTAAAATTTCAAATTTTAAATTATTTAATTTCGCATCAGAATATAAATAATTGCCAATATTACGTTTAATTGAATCATAATTAAAAATAATTTTAATATCACTTTCATGTTTTATGCTTTGAATAAAATCGTTAATAAATTTATCTACAACAGGTATATCTATTTCACTATCGTTTAGTATAGTATCTGTAAATCTGGCAATAAATTCTGGTGGGTAAAAATAAGTTAGGAAATCATTTAAAAAACAATTATTTTGAAGATTAAAAGCTTGAATTTTATCATTATCAGAATCGATAAGTATAAATGTATTTAAATAGCAATAATATTTTTGATTATTATTATCAACTAGATAACCTTCATCTAAAATATTTAAGAATTTATTTATTACTGATTTTGGCGCTTTTTGAATGTTGTTAAAACATATAATTGCATTAGGATGATTCTTTATTATATTTATTAGTGAATCCGAAATAAGTGGATTTGAATCAAAAAGAGCTATTGGATTTATTTTATCCAAATCAAGTTCGTAAAAAATCTTATAATTTGATATATTGTTAAAAATATTAGTATCTATATTATTGCCCAATACCATTACCGAGTAAGGTTTAGTTTTTTTTATTTTTTTAGGATCATTAATAATCAACAATGCTTTTGAGATAATTTTTCGAAAATTTTCATTCATATTTATATTTTTCATATCGTTGATTAAATTTGGTATTTTGATATCTCCAAACTCATTATTTAATTTATTTATTAGGAAGGTTGTATATTCATTTTTTTGACAATTATATTCATTTAAAATATCTTCTAATAAAAAATCAGAAAGATAATCATTGCAGAATTTAATGAATGGTATAGTATCATAGATTGGTAAATTTATTTTATCAGCAATAGAATTAGCAATTTTATCAATTGGGATTTCATTTAAATAAATATATTCACAATCACTCGAATCTTTATAATTTATAATATTTTTACAAAAGTTAAATAATCCAACCTTCATTCATATTATATTCGAAGCTTTATAAAACATTTTTTGTGATAACATTTCATCAAAAGTCTCGCTTGTTAGTTTAGTATCATTGCTTGTACCAAAAAATATTATTGGCTCTCAATTTTCAAATCAATAGCATACTTGTTCTTTTGTGGTGAATGAACTTAGCATTTTTTTGAGCTCAATAACCAATGCACCTGTTCTGCCGATATTTTTTGATTCAGTCATTGTTAGAAGCGCTTCAGAACTATGCAATTTAAGATTATGAATGTTATTTATGTTTAGAAAATTATTTATTATGCCTTGCCATATATTCTTATGCAAATTATTATCATAAATGAGTACCAAATTCTTTTTGCTTTGTAAAGCATTAAAAATTTTCTTTAATATTTCATTATCTACATTATTAGAATCTATATTGAATTTAAATTGGTAAAATTCAGTAAAAAGCAATTTAATAAATTTAAAGAAGAATCCCGAGCACTCTTTTAAAACTTCAGCATTTTTTTCTAACGCAGAAATTTTTGAATTTTTATTTATATCATCAATTTTTTTTGAAAAATCAAAATCATATGTTGAATAAAAAAGTCTGTTGCTATAATCATCAGATTGTGGGCGAAAAATATCATCTTTCTTCAGAAATGATAAATTCAAAAATTCTTGATCTAATTTAAATTCACACATTTCATCTTCGTAATCATGTTTTAAAAATAAATAAAATAATTCACTTTTAAAAAAATCATCACGATCATCATTATTAAACAAATTTATTTCAATTTTTTTGGTAATTTTTTCTAGATTTAAGAAGAAGAAAAGAGTTAAAATTTCATTTGTTAAAATTTTATTTTCTAGTCCTTGATTTTTAATAAATAATAAGATGTTATTAATTTGTTTAGTGGCTTGCATAGGGTAAAAACGATCTTCGTATACTATATTTGAATTAATTTCAACATTATTGATGCTATTTATTAATGTTTTTTTAAATTCATTTAATGAACTTATGTATTTTTCTATATCTGCATAAATATTGCAAAATTCTAAAAAAGAAATTTTTTTATTTAACATTTGTCCTCCAAAATACAATTTAATTATATTTTTAATTTTTTTCATAAATACTTTATATCTTCGGAACCAAATATACAAAGAATTATTGATGATAAATATTGAGAACATAGTTCTTCATTATTCATTGTAAATTTATATTTAATAATTAGATTAAGTCATTCTATAATAAAATTATGTAATTTTGAAAAATTTAATGCTTGCATATCACTAATATGAAGTAACTTAAATAAAATACATGAATCTATAGAGTAACTATACTGTTTTATATTGTCATTATATTCTGCTGATAAGAATTTGTTATATTCAATTAAATCATAATCAACGAATAACAAAAATGTTTCTAAATTATCATCTATACTGTTTACTATATTTTGATCAAAATCGTTAGTGTTAAACTCTTTTATTAAATTTTTTAATTCTTTTTTATTTAAAAAAGTCATTTTTTTCTCATTTTTATTAAAGTTAAATATTTTATAGGATTTTAATGAATCCAATATAGATAGAACTGACTCATCACCTGTATATTGGTCTCAAGTTGTTCAAAATTTATCTACAGAAATAAAAAGACTTTTATAATTTTCGATATTTGTAATAAATAAATACATTGATGTTATATTAAGACAATTCAATCAAATTTTAAATAATTTTTCAATTATCTGGATTATTTGTTCTAAGTAATTTAAATATTGATTATATTCATTTTTGTAATTTATTTTATTAATATAAGTTGCGATATCATCTTGTATCTTTTCCATTTCTAAATGAAAGTCTGTTGATATCGATTCTTTAAATTTATTTATTTTTTTTAATAAATTATATGCTTCACCTCTCTTATTGATGAAGTTATTTCTTGTTTTAATTTCAAAAAGGTCAAAAGATTTTTGAAACAAATCAACAATATTTATTAAAAGTGGGGGTTTGCTTTCTGTTTGTAACTCTTCTTTGCCTTCAATTTTTTTTGCTAAAAATAGCGCAATATCTTTATTACTATCAGTTTGGATAAGCTCATTATTAAGTACATAATTTTCAAACTCTAAATATGAACGATAATCATTTATATTTTTAACAATATAATTAGATAATTTATCCCAAAGCATTATTGTAGGTCTTTCTGTCTTTAAATTTGGGATTTCAGAAGAGTTATTATCTAAAAATGATCTAATATTTTTCACCAATTCTTTGTCTATGAAAGCATTGTGCAATCTAGAATTATGAAATTTTAAAACTATATCAAAAAACTTATTTTTTTCATTTTTGTTTTCAAATACACTATCGCTCATAACATAGATAAATTTTATTTGTTTATTTTTCATTTTTAAACTTTTAGAGTTTTCAAGGTATAAATTTAATTCATAGTTTAATTTGTGTAATGAGTTAAATATATTTTTATTTGATAACCTATCTAAGTCTTCAAAAATAATGATTTCTGATTTATTCATTGAAATTAAAGAAAAAATAGTGTGTTTTTGAATTTCAAAAGGTGTTTTTTCATTTTCGGATTCAAATGTAGCAAATGAAGTACCGAAACTTTTTAATTTTATTTTTAAATATTTTTTATTTCGTATGAAATCAATAAGTTTTACAAAAATAAAAGCAATCAATACAAAAAATGTTATAAATGAAAAGATATAAAATGCCATTACATAATATTTAATATTAGGGTTTATATCATTGTCGATGATTACTGAACCCAATGGATTTTTGTCAGGATTCAAAATGGTAATGTTTTGCGATTCACTGCCAAAAATATCCATAGGTATATTTGCTATTTTTAACGCTATGAAGCCTATAATAGAAATAACAGTACAAGAAATTATTATTGATATTATTAGGGCTTTAATTCATGATTTTGTTGTAGCTGTGTTAGAAAAAGTATTTTTAAAAATATTTTTATTTGTTTGGTAGATTAATGAATTTAATATCGTTTTTTGAATGTCAACTTCTGAAATTGTTGTACGTCTCTCTTCTGTCGTGATGGATTTGAATTCTGGAGTAGAAATAAATAGTGGTAGTTTTTTAGTAACATTAGTTATAGCTTGTATTAATTTGGAACATATATATAAATTAGTAAAAATATACTGTATGTTTTTTTTATTTTTAAATAAATCAAGCCCATTTTTTTGACCAAATATTTTGGTGAAATTTTCAAGTTGGATGTCATCATCATCATTATAAAAATTCTTCTCTATAAAAATGATTAATTTCTTTCTTAATAAGAAATTTTTTAATAAAGGATAAAACTTTTCAAAAATATTTTCATTCAGTTGATTATAATAGAATATTTGATTCTTATACTCTTTCTTTGATTCTACCATATCTGCTGTTAATGTTTCATCATCGTAATAATCTTCTTCTTCATCATCATCATTATTATGATAATGAGTAATCTCAGGATTTAGACTCTCATTATTTTCTAAATCTTCTCTATATATAACTTCATCTAAGTATTTTCTAATTCAAGTATCAAAAATTTGCTTTGGAACAATTCTTTTAAATTCATTATTTATATAGAAAGTATTTAAAAATGAAGATTTACCAAACCCAAATTCTGAAATAAATGCCACATTTTTAATATATCTGTTTTCTTTGATAATGCTTTTTGCGTTTTCAGAATTTTCTTCAAAACTAGGAAATGTTTCAATGAAAGTATTATATATATCTTTAATTACATTAGGACTTAAAAACATGGAAGATATATAATGATTTAATTTAGGATATGACTTTGCACTGTATGTTTTTTGATTATTCATTTAATCTGTCTCCTGTAAAATTTCTATAATGTTTTTAGCTATTTCGGAATCTTTATATTTATTTTCTAAAAGGTGAAATTGGTCATATAAATATTTAATAATAGTTATTGGCTCAGAACAATTATGATTTTGCAACAAATACTGATCCAATGTAAAAATATTATTTACTTTACCGCAAATTTCTCTTTGTAAATCTGAAACAAAAGATAAATAATTTTTTATTATAAAAATTAATAATTGAGATTTTAATAATTTATAAAGAAAGTAATAAGTAAATATTTTTGGTTTGCGGTAGGTTAGTTTATATGAATTATTAATTTTGCCTTCAAATTCATACATATTAAACACTAAAAAATATTCTTTATTATCATTGCTTGAATATAATTCAAATAAATTAGGTAAATAATAATTTGTACTTAGTTTAAAAATAAAGTTAGTATTTTCTTTAGTAAAGAATTCACTTAAAGATGGGTATAAATCTTCATGTGTTGAAAAAAATGGCACTTTATTATTTTCATCGATTGAAAGTCAGTAATTTCAACATTCAGATGCTTCATCTAAAAGTTCTCATATTGAATTTGCATATTTTTCATATTCTTTTTTTGAGTTTGAATTTAATAGATTTTTATTGGACGTTGGAAACATTTTTTGGCTTGTACACATTTCACTTGAAATATAATACTTTTGAAAATATGTTAACTCAGAAATATATTTAATATTTAAGAACAATGATAAAAAGAAATAATTATTTTCATTAAAAAATATTAAAAAAATATTATTTTGTTTATCATCTTCATCGATTTGCCAAGAGAAATAATTAAATGACTTAGTATTCATTATTTTTTCATAAATAGCAGAATTATGTTTTTTTATAAAATTATATATTTGTGAATTTTGTTCATTATTTTTAGACCTATATTTATCATCAAGACAAATAAAAGGCATATTATCATTTGCAGTGATATCTGGAGAATCAATTTGATTTATACCCCTCATATCTATATCATTTAATTTTAATAAGTGCAAAATATTAATGGATTTACTATTTCGCATATTTTTTAATAATTCATCTGAAATTAATATAAATGGGTTAATATTGCATAATGAATCTGTATTGTTGTGTTCTATCTTTAACGAATTATTATTAATAAAAGACCAAATAAAGAAGACTCTATTATTATTAAAATTTTCAATTTGTTTTATATGATCAAGCTTGTTATTTTTAATTAACACTTCAAATTTTCCTATATTTTCTAATGTTATTTCGATTTTAGATTCAACAAAATCGAATGAATCATTTAGGCATATTTCATTTATTTTTATATTGTATTCTTTTTCGTCTACTATAACACTAATATTGCTTTTATGATCATAATAATGTAATTTATAATCGTTATTTCAAGAAATTAATAGTTTTCAACTAGATTTTTTTACATTTAAAAATAAATTTAATGGTATGTTATTTTCTTCTTCGTTTTCTTTAATCTCATAAGTGGTCAAATCGATTTCTATATTTTTTCTATCATCAAAAAATATATCAATGTTTTTGTTTAAAATTTTATTTATATTGCTTGATAGCATTTTGTCAAGTTCTAAAATATTTACTTTGAAATTAGAAATATATGTAACGAAAGTTATAGATTCCCGAGAATATACTTTTCTAATAAATAAGCTTATTGCAAAATTTATTTGTTTACTTTTTGAATCATAGTTTAAAAAGTTTCGAAATATGGCGTAATCACTATATTTATTCTCTAATTCATAAATTTTGTTAATATTTTCACTTAAAAAATTTGATATCAATATAAAACTTTTTAATTCTTTTGGGATCACTAAATTATCTTTGTTCACAAAAATTGGTTTTATATTAAAAAGAAGTGATGATTTATCTGCTGAAAAACTCACAAAATCATTTATATCCTTAAATATTGTAAATTTTACGTTATCATTTTTCTTTAAGAAAATTCACACATTTTTTAAAAATCGCTCTTTATTTTTTATTAGTGAAATATCAGAAATAAATAAATAACATCTTTTTTGTTTTTTTATTGGTTTAATAATCGCATTTTTAAAGAACTGAATATCTAATAAATCCCACATAAAATAGGAAAAATATAATTTAGTGTATTCCTTCCACTTTCTATCTTTAAATAGCAAGGTGGCATTTATATAATTTTGGCCAAAATCAGAATCTGTAGACTGAACTGGTATATTTATTTTGTTCAAGTTATTTTCTAAAAGTGAAACAATTGTATCGAAAGTAAGCTCATTTTTATGTTTCTTTTTTCATTTTTTAATTTTTCTTTCAATTTTTTTACTTTCAATTTTCTTGAATATTTCATTTATATTGGTTATTCCTAAACTAATTACTCAAATTTTAAAAAATGCAGAAACATTATCACTAAATTGATCATAAGAATTTTCGCTTTGGGATAAAAAAAATTCAACAAAATTTTCATTAATTATCTGATTTTTAACAGATAAAAATATATAAAAAAGTTCATATAAATTAAAGTTCTCAGTTTTTTCATTTTTTAATATCTTCATAATTAAATTATCTGTTTTTTTTAATTTTTTCAAAATAGAAATAGTTTAAATATGAAAAAATGTGGAATAAAACTGAAATTCCCACTTTTATACAAGAATTTATGCATCATATTGTAAAATCTCAAAAGCACTTTTTGCATCAAAGAATTAATCCCATAATTAGATTTTTAGAAATCATTATTGTTTAAAATTTTATAATTGCAGCATAAGTTTAATTTATTAAAATCCAGTGATGACAAGTTATGGAATAACTTCTTATTTTAAAATAAAATACTAATTTCAGATTTCATTCACAAGTTTTTAGTACACATTATTATATTTGTGAATACAATTTTTGATTTATAATATTACCTATTGAAAGGGAGTGATGAATTTAGAACAAAAGTATTGATACCTTAAACACTCATTTTTATCTTGGACTGGAACAGATAATAACTTTGCAAATAACCTATCGATTACTTTAATTTTAATGAAAATAGGTCTCATTGCAACTGTTCTTTTTGTGATCTTTTGATGAATATTTAAAAGACAAATCCAAGCTTCATGACAAAAAAATAAACCTTCAGCAAAAGTGCAAGAAATCTTAATAAGAGCAACAGGAATTCTACTATTAATTGGAATGTTTTTACGTTCATTAAATATGGGACTAAGCCACTATCCAAGAATTTGAGAATCGATTCCATTGCATTTCTGTCGTTTGGTTGGATTATGTATCGGAATTATTCTTGCACTAAATAAACCAAAAGCTTTACGCTTTTTTGCGACAGCAGCATATTTAGGTGCTTTTATTGCTTTAGCAATTCCTGATTTAAAAATTGTTTATACACCAAGAGAAACCTTTACAGTTTTTGGACAAAGTTTTCAAACTGGGGTTGATGTAACTTATTATGTAGCGTGAAATAATGTTTACTTCTATGATCTTATGGGGTTACACGTTTTCATTATTATTTCAGTTACAGTTTTTGGAGTTTTATATCCATACAAATTAACGGTAAGTGATGTTGCTACTCAATGTAAAATTTTCTTAGCATTCTTATTAACTGTATTTACAATAAACGCTTTCACTGATGCTTTAGCACCAATTGAATGAAAAAGCAATTACTTTTATACTGGAATGAATCAATATAATGGTTTTGCAAACTTACTTGGACCATTACTTCATTGACCAACTAACTTGATTACTTTATCAATTCTTGGATCACTTTACTTTTTTGCTAGTGCATACTTATTTGAACTGCAAGATAAAGTTGTTTTCTCATTTAACAAAGAAAAGAAATTTATTTCACTGGCAGCTAGTGAAAAAGGTTTTATCGAATCATTGAAAAATGTTAACAAAAAAATCCGTGCTTAACGGATTTTTTATTTATTTTTACGTCTCTTTCTTAGTATTATAAAGAGTGGTATTCCAATTAAAGGAATAATTAATAGAGCTAATCAAGCTAATTGTGAATGAGAAGATGAAGGCTGATTAGTAACTTCTGGAGAAGAATGTAACGGTGTATCAGGTTCAGGATTAGGAACTGGTACAGGTTCAACTGGTGTAGGAACTACAGGTGTAGGTTCTGGTTCTGGATTTACAGGTTCAGGTTCAACTGGTGTAGGTTTCGGTTCAGCTGGACTTGGTTCAGGTTCAGGAGTTACTGGACTTGGTTCAGGATTAGGCTCAGGATCGGGAACTACAGGTGTAGGTTCAGGTTCAGGGTTTACTGGATTTGGATTAGGCTCAGGCTCTACTGGTTCTGGATGAGGTTCAGGCTCAGGGCTTACTGGATTAGGATTGGGTTCAGGTTCTACTGGTTCAGGGTTATCAATATTTAATGATTTTTTAACTTCATTATAATAAGTTTCTATTTTTGAATAAATATTTTGTAAATCATTAAAAGTTAAATCATCTGAGCTTGCTTTAGCAATTTCCTGATCAAGGAAACTGGTAATTTCTTCATTACGTTGGGCTAATTTTGCTTCATTATCTTTTAATAATTGTTTAAAGGTATTAGCTAGCTCATTGATTTGAGTTTGATTAGTTTGATATTTTTCAACTAGTGAGTTTGCTTGCACTTTTGCTGTTTGATAAGCATCTTGGGCTTTAGTTAGAATTATATTTAATTCACTATTATCAAAATTATATTCAAGATCATTATCAAACTTATTGATTTGAGTTTGGTAATTATTTTTTACTTCTGATTCAATAGGAAGTGAAAAGTCATTTGCTTTAGTTAATAAGTCTTCTAAATCAGTTTTAGCTGTTTTATAAGCTTTGTCATAGACTAATTGACTTGCGATCTTTTCTTTTAATGCTTGAATTTCGTTTTGAATATTTGTAGCTGCTTGGAGATTATCTAAAGCATTTATATCATTTTGAATTTTGCTAAAGTCAGCTTTATTATGTTCAATTATAGTTGTAATGCTATTTTGCATTGGCTCTAAAGCTTTTAATTCTTTAGATAAGTTAGTTTGTTTATTTTTTAAAGCTTTCTTTTGCTCTAGTGCTAAGCTATAGGCTTGTTTAATTTTGTTAATAGCATCTGAAATGTTTGAACTTGTTATTTGACTTAGCTCTTTAGGACTAAAGATTGGTAATGAATTAATACCTTGTAACTTGCTTAGATATGCAGCAGCAATAAGTTTTAAGTTTTCTGGGGCGTTAAACTCAGCAACTTTAGCTTGATACTGTTGCATAGTGCTTAATAAAGTTTTATATTCAGGTTGAATATTAATAACTTGTTGAATTGTTGCTTGTAATTGTTGAATTTGATTTTGTAATTGTTCTTTTTGCTCTAAAGTAAAGCTTAATGAATTTAAACTTGCACTAATTGTGCTTGCTTGTTGAGTTAAATGTTCCTTAACCATTTCAAATTGGGATAATTCAATTTGATTAATTTGGCCTTTAACATTAGATAAGTTGTCTTTTAAAGTATCTAAAACTTGTTTCACAATTTCTTTTTCTTGATTTTGGAACACGATAAGTTCATTTTGGATTTGTTGAGTTAATTCTTTAATTTCAAAAGTGTTTAATGTATCACTTAATTGATGTTGATTTATAAAACTATTAATATTTGCAACTAAATTATTAAATAAAGGATTTGTTAATTTTGCAGCAAAATTATTTAATACTTTTAATGCTTGCTCGTAGTTTGATTTAGCTAAATTATATTGTTCTAATGCAACTTGTCTTTCTTTTGCTGCATTAGCTTGATAAGCAGTAAATTGATTACTGATTTGAGTTAGTTGATCAAGATTAAAATCAAAACTTAATTGATTTAGAAACTTATCAATACCTGATTGATAAGAGTCTAACATATTATCATAAGCTGGTAAATTATATTGATCAGCTGCATTATTTTTAGCTGCTTGGAGTTGATTTTGTAAAGCTTGATATGACTGTGCGTATGAATTATCAAGACTAATATTATTTGCTAATGTGTTAATTGCTTGCTTAATTGTGTTAGCATTTTGAGGATTCTTAAGTTGTTCAATATCTTGCTTAATTTTATTTATTTCACTTGCTAAGTGGGCTAAAATTTGCTCTTTAGCACTAGAAGTTGCACTTTGAAGTGTTTTTTCTAATTCATTTGATAGCTCTTGTTTTTTATTGTCTAAATCAATTTGATCACGTTTTTTAATGCCAACTTGATAAGCTTGTGAAATTTGGTTAAGTAATGGTTGTAATGAATTTGACTTAATGCTTTCTAAATTTTGAGCTTGATAAATGCTTGAATCTTTTACTTGTGAAACTACTTTATTAAATTCTGCTAAAACTGAAGCATATTGGGCTGCTTGGAATTGTTTTTGCCCTTGAGCTATTAAATTATTAATTTGATCGTAATCACGTTTTCAACTAGGCCCTACTTGTAATAAGTGATTAATTTTATCAATTAGTTCAATAACATTGGCTTTGTCGTTAAATGGTTTAGAACTATCTTGTAATAATTCTAAATATTTACCTGCTTGTTGTAAGTAATTTGTTTTATATGAAGCGAATTCTTGAATATTGAATTCTTCTAATTGTTTAATTGTACTTTTTAATTGATTAATTAATTCATTAATGTCTGTTTGAGCAGCTAAATATTCTTGTTTTAAGTGATTTAGGGCAGTTGTTAATTCATCATATTTTGCTTGAATTTGATCACTTTGTAAACTTGTTTGCAATAGTGAGTTAAATTCATTTGCTAATGAATTAACTGTTTCTTTTTGTTGTTCACTAGCATGAAGATAGTAATCTTCTTGTTGGTAATTTAAAGCTTGATATGAAGCTTTAATTTTATTAATAAAGCTATTTAATTCAGTTGCTTGTTGCATTTGAAGATTAAAGCTATCAAGTGTGGCTTGTTCATTTAAAATAACTAATTCTTGTTGTTTTTGGCCAGCTGAAAGTGAATCTAATGTAGCTAACTTTTGCTCTGGTAAATTATCTTTTTCAAGTTGACTAAATTCTTTAGTTGCTTCCAGATAGGTATTAACATTAGAAATTGATAATTCAGAATTATTAATTTTTGAATTTAATGTGTTCTTTTGATAAGTGAACAATTTATTTGAAGCTGTAACTTGAGCTATAAAGTTTTTTACAGTTTCCTTATAGTTAGCTGCAATTGCTTCATTAACTTGATTAATTTGTTCAACTCCTTGAGTAAAGCTTTCTAAACTAGCTGAATTATTAATAGTTTCATTAGCCTTTTGTAATGCCTCATTTAGTTTTTGTGAGTTTTCTGCTGAAAGAATATTACCATTAGCAAGTGCTAGAGATAAATCATTAAGAGAATTTGTAGCTTGTTTTAAATTTATTGTAGCTTGTCTTAAGTTGATAATTGAATTAAATTTAGTAATAAATTTCTCAGGAACTAAATCTGCAGTTGTACCAAAATTCAATAATTTACGTTCTTCAGCATTTAATGGAGCTAAAAAGTCTTCTTGAGTAGTTTGTAATGGATTTAATTCATTGATTTGCTCAATTTGCTTTAAAAGAGCTTGTAATTTTGTAGCTAGATCAGAACCATTTAAAGCAGCTATCATTTTAATGTAACCTTGTTTTTGCCAGTCAAATAAATTAGGTAAATCATAAACATGTTTTTCACTTTGGAAAAGGGCTATAATGTTTTGCTTAATTAATTCAATTTGTCCAATTTGGCTTTTTAAAGTTTCAAGAGGAGTGGGATTCAATCCTTGTTCATTTATTTCTGTTTTTAATTGATTAATAGCTGCTAAATAAGATTCTCTTAAAGCAGTTGTAAATTCATTAAATTTGTACTCTGTTTTAAATGTTTCATTTTTAGCTAGTAAAGCTTTTGCTTCATTTAATGTATCGCTATAGTTTTTAAAGCTAGTTGTAATTGCATCAATATTAGTCAAGCTTTCTACAGCTGGTTTAATTTGATTGCTAAAGAGTAAAACCTCTGCCTTAGATAATTTATATTGAGCAATAAGTTGATTTAAATTAGAAATAAAGTCTGAAAGTTGATTAAGTTGAGCTGAAAAAGCTGACAATTGATTTTTTAGATCACTATAAACCTCAAGACCAGTAGCGATATTGTAATTTTGGTTAAATTGAGTATTTAATTGTGCTATTTTAGCTTTATAATCTGCTAATTTCTTTTCTCATACTTCAATACCTAAGTTTTTATAAGGATAATGAATTATGATTTGACTTAATTGACTAGCGCTAGTTGCATATATTTGAGCATCTAATACTAAATAATTATTCATATTTAAATAATTTTCAATATATTGCTTAACCTTATTAAAATTAATTTCATTATTAGAAATATTTGTATTAAGTTGTGTTTTAAAAGTTGTCTCTAAGTTTCTTTTTAAAGTTTGAATAGTACTTGGCTCAAGGATTAAAGCTAAATTACTGCTATTTTTATCTAATAAAGAACTATTTGTATTAAAGGCATTTTCTAATTCTTTAATTAAATTATCCATATTACTTTTATCTTGAGCAAATTTACTTTTTAATTCAGTTAATTTTGTCTCATTAGTTTGAGTAGGTCTTAAAATAGTTTTAAGTACCTCAAAATAAGTATTATTTAGGTAACTATCTAAATTTGGTAAGCCATGAGCTTGTTTAATTTTATTTTTTCATTGGTTTAAATCAGCCTTAAATGCTTCAATGTTTTGATTATGTACAGTATTAATAACATTGACATTGTAACTAAATTGATTATAAGCTCTAGCTGGGTAAAAAGCATTAGCAGGAGTCATTCTGTATGCATTAATGGTGTAACTTGCATTTAATGGGAAATAAATGTTTGAATTTAGTTCAGCTGTATATTGATTTTTAACACCTTCTGGAACTGTAAAACTAGCAATAATTTGATTTCCTTGTTTAACTTCAACATTATAACCTGCTAAATTTTCTCCTTGAATTGTAAGATGATTGTCATTTACAAGTGGATTTGAAGCAGAAAATTTAGTATTTCAAGTGCTAATGTAGTTATGTTTTAATTGTTCATCAGTTAAATAATAGTTTCTTTTGAAGACGTTTTCAATAATTGCTGGACCAGGATAATCCATATAAACAAGACCTAATTTAGTGTATTGCTCATTGTCTGATAATACTTTATTAAATTTTGGGTTTAAATCTGCAGAGGAATTATAAGGATATCCACCAGCAACTGAAAAGAAGTTTAAATATAATTGTCTTGAATCGTAAGCATTATCATTAGCTAGTGGCATAAATTTAACAGCATCATTATATTTTTGCTCATAGGAAGCATTATAGTTATCTTGCATAGTGCTTCTGCTAATTGCTTCTCAATAGTTAAATCCACCTGATCATACTTTAGCTTTATAGTTATTTTGAATTTCAATCATTTTAGATTGAACTTTATTGTGTCAAAAGTTTGCTATAACAATTTTCCCTCTTAGGTTTTTAAGTTTAAAATCATTTTGTGATAATTGCCAAAATTCCAATCCTTGAGGATTAAATAAGCGATTATAAATTTTAGGTTGGCTTAATAACTTTAAATAGTTTTCAGCAGCTTGATTAGCATATCAAGCATTATTAACATCAAATGATTCATCTTTTACTCTTAAAAAAATGAATTCACTGGGATTCTTTTCTAAGAAGTCTGCCATGCTATTTAATGCATCTGTAAGTGTTGAATATAAATAAGTAGCACCGTGACGAATGTTTATTTGACTATCTGAACGTAAGTCGAAAGCTCTAATTCCGGCATTGAGTTGTTGAGTGTAACTCATTGCTTGTGTCCGACCATATCTTCAACCAAATGTTCAAGCTGCACCATATCCTTCTCATGCGCCACTATCATGAGTCCCTGGAAGAGACATTTGGAATAATGTTTTATTATCATTTACATCTTTCATTCATTGGTTGGCTTGATATTTTCCATAATATCTTGGATATTCAGTGCTTGCAGATTGTGTTCTAAAGTAAACATATGCTGAATTATTATCTTTTCAAATTTCAGTATTGGAAACAGATACTGATCCTGTTGGGTTGGAAGCAAGTAGCACAGTAGACATGATAGGTAGGCTTAATACTGGACTTGCTTTTAATAATAATTTTGCTTTCTTGTTCATAGCGACTCCTTCTTTCAAATTTTTATACTATTATAATATATTAAGTTTTATATAAAAATATATTTTTTATATAAAAAAGGGCAAGAAAAAATGCCTTTTTAGGCATTTGAAAGGTTATTAATATCCACCTTTAGATTCTTTTCCTTCAATAATTGCTACTGAACGACTTGTTCCGAATCTTGTAGCTCCAGCTTCATACATAGCGATTAAATCATCCATGTTTGAAATTCCACCTGCAGCTTTAATTAATAATGTGTCTCCACATACACTTTTCATGATTTTGATATCGTTTAAGTTAGCACCTCTAAAGCTAAATCCTGTAGATGTTTTAATAAATTCAGCTCCTGATTTCATAACGATTTCTGTAGCTTTTCTAATTTCATCTTCAGTTAATAAAGCAGTTTCGATAATAACTTTTAATACATGTGATCCACATGCTTCTTTAACTTTTTTAATGTCGTTTAAAACGTATTCGTAATCACCTTGTTTAAATCTACCAATGTTAATTACCATATCGATTTCATCTGCACCGTGTTCGATAGCTAATTTAGCTTCGTGTGCTTTAGCTTGAGTAATCATAGCTCCTAGAGGGAAACCTACAACTGATGTAATTCCTACACCTGTTCCTTGTAATTTTTCAGCAACATATTTAACTCATGAAGAGTTTACACAAACTGTTTTAAAATCATATTTAACAGCTTCATCTACTAATTTATCAATATCTTTTTTAGTAGCTTCTGGTTTTAAATATGTGTGGTCGATCATTTTATTGTAATTCATAATCTTTTCCTTTTTCCTTCTCTTATTTTAATTTATCTAAAATAATTTTGTTTTCCACTTTAGCTTGATTGAATTTGTATCCATTCTTAAGCTCTTCAACTAATTCAGTATCAATTGGGTTTGAAGAGTAAAGTGTGAATAATACATCACCTTTTTTAACTTCTTCATTTGTTTTCTTGTTAAGAGTAATTCCTGCTTCGAAATCAATTGAATCTTCTTTAGTTTTTCTACCTGCTCCAAGTTTCATTGAAACGATTCCGAATGTTAATGCATCAAAAATTTCTAAGTAACCTTCTTGATCAGCAATAACTTCTAATTTGTATTTTGGATTTCAGAATGTTGGAGATTTTAAAGCTTCTACATCACCATGTTGAACTGTAACGAATTCATAGAATTTGTCTAAAGCTCTACCTGATTCAATAGCATCTTTAACCATTGCAAGGGCTTCTTCGTGGTTTGAAGCAATTTTAGCTTGTTCTAATATTGTTGCACATGAAGAGTAAACTAATTCATTAAAGTCTTGTGGTCCTTTACCTTGTAAAGTTCACATAGCTTCTAGTACTTCATTTTTATTTCCTATTTCTCTACCGATTGGTCTAGACATGTTTGTAATTTCAGCTCTAACATCAACATTAAGTTCTTTACCAATGTTAATCATTGTACGAGCTAATTCACGAGCAGATTCAAGATTTTTCATGAATGCACCATTACCACATTTTACGTCTAGTAAAATAGCATTTGATCCAGTAGCAAGTTTTTTAGACATGATAGAAGATGCAATAAGAGGAATAGATTCAACTGTTGATGTAACGTCTCTTAAAGCATATAATTTTTTGTCAGCTGGTACAAGTTGTGCACTTTGTCCAATAACTGCAATACCATGGTTTTTAACTTGTTCAATGAAGTCTTTTTCACTAACTTCAACTGTGAATCCAGGAATTGATTCAAGTTTGTCGATTGTTCCACCTGTGTGTCCTAATCCACGCCCACTCATTTTAGCAACTGGAGCTCCACAAGCAGCAACAATAGGTGCTACTGCTAATGTAGTTTTGTCTCCAATTCCACCTGTTGAGTGTTTATCAACTTTAATTCCTGGGATAGCTGATAGGTCAATAACATCACCAGAGTGCATCATGTATTTTGTCATTGTGGCAATTTCTCTTGATGTCATGCCATTAAACATAACAGCCATTAAGAAAGCACTCATTTGGTAATCTGGTGTTTCATTTTTAACGTATGAAGTAATTAAGAATTTAATTTCTTCATTTGTTAATTCTTTATTTAAACGTTTTTTTTCGATTATATCTACTACACGCATAATTATCTTGCTAATTTAAGAGCAATCTCCATCATTTTTGTAAATGCGAATTGACGTTCTTCAGCAGATGTTACTTCGTGTGTGATGATGTTGTCGCTAATTGTTAATAAACAAGCAGCTTCTTTACCTGTTGCTTCAGCGTTTGTAAATAAAGCGAATGATTCCATTTCAACACAAATTGATTGTGTATCTTCGATTCTTTGTTCTACTGGTATAACTGAGTAGAATACGTCAGAAGAGTGAACTCTACCAACTGTAAGTGGTGTTCCATTTTCTTTAGCAATAGCTTCGATTTCTTTGTTTAATTTTGCTGATGGTAAAGCAATGTTTCCTTCTTTACCTAAAGCAATTTTTCTGAAAGAGTCAGCGTCAGCAAATGCTTCTGATGCAAGAACAACTTCGTATAATCCTAAATCAGCTTTGTATGATCCAGCTGATCCGATTCTGATAATTCTGTCAACATCGTAGAATTTGAATAGTTCATATGAGTAAATACCGATTGAAGGACATCCCATACCACTAGCAGCAACTGTGACTGGTTTTCCTTTGTATGTACCTGTGAACATAAACATGTTTCTAACTGTGTTAACTAGTCTGTATCCAGGGTCTAAGTAAGTTTCAGCAATAAATTTTGCTCTTAATGGGTCTCCTGGCATAATAACTGTTTTAGCAATATCTTCTTTTTTTGCATTAATGTGTGGTGTCATAATAATAACCTCCTATTTAATTGAATTAAAATGCTTATGACATTTGGACTTTATAGTCAATATAATTTTAACACTTCAGCAATAAACGTAAATAAATAACTTTATTTTTATTACAACCTTCAAATTTACTTTTAGTCCTAATTTATTGGGAGTTATGTCATAGTTAGAATTACAAAAAAAGATTCTCTTTCTTAATAGAATATAAAAAATTACAATATGAAGTTTTATTCATTATTTTATTAACTAATAACAGAGAAAAATGCTGAAAAAGAGCTAATTTGTGGAAATTATGAATTATTTCCACAAATAAAAGCTAAATGCATTTATTTTTAATTAATGCATTTATAATAAAGTAAAGTGAGGCTGAATGAAATTAAAAACTAAACTATGATATTGTGCAATTCCACTTGTAAGTGTCTTACCTTTATCAATAATTGCATGTAATCAATGCGCAAAGGAAGAAAAAAATCCACTGGAAAAATTTGGAAAATTAGAAATTTCCCCTAATTTTAAAACTAAAATGAAGAAGTTTTATCCTTCTCTAATTTCAAAAGAAACATTAAAAAAAGAAATTAGAATTAGTGGGATGGATCATGATGAATTTAAAAATTATAATATTGAAGATATTCAATATGATGATTTAAATGGTGAGGCTATTATCACTGTTGATTATAAAAAAATATATCAAGGTGACTATATAATTAGAAAATTTATTTTAGGTGGTTTTAGAAAAATATCTAAATGAGAGCTAAGTACCAATAATAGAGAAGAAAATATTGTCCCATTGGACAATAAGGAAATAGATACATTTTGAAATTATTTAAATGAAAAATCACCCCATTATATTAACCATAATATTCAGTATGATATTAGTTATGATGCGGATGAAAGAGTTCTTTATGCTACTTATCAAGGTAGAAAAGTTCTTCTATCAAAAGAATTAAATATTTCAAAAGATGAATATCTTGTAAACTCTGAAATTAATTTTGCAAATGATGAACATTATTTAAAGAATGATTTAGACATTATGGTTGATCCGCTGACGCGTTACTTAGAGATTACTTATCGTGTTGCTAAACAAGAAAATAGCTTAACACTCATTTCAAAAACCAAAACTTTGAAGGTGGTGTTTTTTCTAAAACCAGAAATAATAAATCATGAAAATCCTGCAAATGATAAATTAATTTTAGTTCCAGAAAGTGATAGTGGTTTTGATAATGAAATTACTGAAAACTTGTTAATTATAAGTGATGAAGTTGCTAAAAATAAAGAAGCAATTATTAATTATTTAAAATCTGGAAATCAATTAAAAGTGATACGAACAACTAAAGGCAATGAATTGGAAAATTTAACTATTTGTGCCTTGATACAAGGTAAAGAAGTTGTGATTTTCACAGCAAATGATAATTTACTAGATAATGAATTTTATTTAGTTAATCAAATTAAACCAGCTTTAGAAAATAATGATCCGAACCAGATTTTAAGCTATCAGTATGAAGAAAAAACTAATACATTAACATTAAAATATAAACTTGCTTTTGGTGCTGAAGAAGCATTAACATATTTTAGTAATGATCATAATGTAGCTTATAAATTAGACTAAAAAGTTGCAAATTGGTGCAGCTTTTTTATATAAATGTGGAACAAAATATGGAAAAAAATTTGAATTTAGTTTAATAGTATCAAATGATAAAAATAGTAATAAAATAAGGTTAAAGAAAGAAATTTATAGGAGACAAAATGAATAAACTAAAAACTATATTACTAGCTATGTCAGGAACAACAATTGCATTATTACCAATTGCTGCAACTGTTGCATGTAATAATGACAAAACAGATGATAAAAAGCCAACTACACCTTCAACACAACCAGGGACTTCTACACCTACACCAGGTACAGGAACACCTTCAACACAACCAGGGACTTCTACACCTACACCAGGAACAGGCAGCACTGAAACTAAATTATCAGCAATAGAACAAGCTGCTAAAGCAATAACCTTACCTGCAAATAAATATTTAGATAACGCAACATACAGAAGTTATTTAAATGCTTCAGCATACACATCTGTATACAATGGAATGAAACCAGCAGGCATTGATGAAAATAAATATGATGGTGCATTAACTGAATGCACAATAAATGATGCAGAAGGAAAAGTAGAATTTAATTTTACTATCACAGATAAAACAGATAAAAGTAAAACTGCAAGCAAAAAAATTACACTATCAGGATTTAGACCAACAACAGCAGATGAAATTGCTAATATAAATAGCAAAGAAGTTAAAATTACAACAACAACTAAAAAAGAAGATATTGATGCTCTCTTTACATCAAAACCTAAATACATTTCATATTACTTTAAAGATTCAATGTTAAATATTAAAAAGGGATCAGATTATATTAGTCTATCAGACAAAATCTTTGATGATCCAACAAAATTCCAATTATGTCAAGCTGATGATGTTTTATATGAAAAAGAAGGTAAAAACAAAAAAATGATTGTTAACCCAAGCTCAAGACTTACTGTTAAAAGATTTGATGCTTCATTAAAAACAATTACTATTGAATATAGAATATTATCTGTTGTTAAGGGTCAAAAACACGCTAACTACATAGTATCAGAGCGAAAAGAAATGACGCTAACCTTTACTCCAGCTGAAACAGTTTCATCTACTTCAGGTAGTGGAGAAAAACCTAGCTGATTAGAAGGTTAAAAACATCTTATCAAGCCTGTTAAGGTTTGATTTTTTTTCTAAATTTGTGGAAAATTGCAATAATTTCCACAAAATGTGAAAAGTTTCCACAAATTTTGACAAATCTTTCTTTTCTCCAGCATAAGATGTTACCATTTTAGTTAAATAAAGGAGAAAAAATGAGAAAACTTAAAACACTATTATTAACATTAGCTGGCGGAACTTTATTTGCAGCACCACTAGTTGCTGTGCAATGTAATGATGATGCAAAAGAGAACACTCAAGATAATCAAACCAAACCAGAAAAAGAAAAAGCGAAAGAAACTGAAGAAACAAAAGAAAAAGCGAAAGAAACCAAAGAAACAAAAGTACAAGATCCAGAGCTTGTTGATGCAAAACTGCTTGATGGAAATGAGCTATTCGAATTAGTTCCTGAATATGACAAAGATAAAGTTTTACAATTTTTAAAAGAAAAATCAAATCATATAATTCAATTCGATCATAACAAAAAAGAAATTACAACAAATAAAAAGACTGGTGTTGCATTCATGAAATTTAAACCAGAATACCAAGCAAGTAATGTACAACCCGTTAATACAGAAAACACCACTTTCACAATTAAGAAAAGTCAAAAAGTTTATCCAAATGGAAATTTATCATTTTCATTTGATGAAAAAAATGGAATACTTACAATTCAATACAAAATAGCTTATAAAGATGCTAATAACACTTTCAAATATACAGATAAATCTTACACTACAACTATAAAACTTAATGAGGATACTAAACCAAAAGCTACTACTATAAGCAACAATGAACATGTTAATGTTGTTTCAAATGATACTGTTGATATTAATACAAATGTTAGCAACTCTGTAAATGGTAAATACAAATATGTTTATGATGATAAAAACGATTATTATGCTGCAGCTGATGGTAAAAAAGGAAAAGAATTAGTTGATGCTTTATTAAAAATTCAAAAGTCACACTATGGTAGAGTTCATGGTTATGGAAGCTTACCAAACTTTTATAATTCATCAAAAGCATTTAAAGACTTATTCTATGAAAAAGACAATAGTATGTTAGATGTATATTCAGAAAACCCAAATGGAAAAGATCCATACAACTTTTCATCATATCGTACTGTTGGCGGGGGTCATGAAGGTGATGGTATGAATAGAGAACATATGATACCACAATCATGATTTGGAAAAGAAAGTCCAATGGTCAGTGATGTAAACCATATTTTCCCAACTGATATTAAGGTAAATAACATCAGAAGCAATGATCCACACGATAATGTAACTAGCTATTCAACAACATTCCAACAAGGAAGCAAAAAAGGTGTGAATGAATTAGGCACAGCAGCAATGGAACCTTTAGATGCGTTTAAAGGAGACATTGCACGTGCATACTTATACTTCACAGTAACATATAATGATAAAAATCTTAACCAAAAAGGAAATTCAATCTTTACTAAAGCCTTTCCTTATATTCAAACCCATTATTTAAACACATATATTAAATGAACTAAAAATGATGCAGTTGATCCATGAGATGTAACTAGAAACAATGAAATTGCAAAATTCCAAGAAGTTAGAAACCCATTTATTGACTATCCTGATTTAGCTGATAGTATTTTTGGAAATAATCCAAAACCATTCGTTAATAAAGGTGTTTTAATTAAAGCTGAATAAAAAATAATCCCGAAAGGGATTTTTTTATTCGAAATAAAATAATTCTATTTTTCCCGAATTATTACTTCTCCAGTATCTAAATTATAAATATCACTTGGTTTACCATTTGGAGTACAAAAATCATAAATATTTTTAACTTGTGGAAATACGTTAGTAACTTGCTGTAAGGTTAAAACATCTTGACCTGAGATATTTGCACTACTCATATAAATTGGTCCATTTGCTTCCAAATATTCTTGAAGCAATGGACAATTTGGCATACGAAAGCCTTGATTATTAACTACGATGCTTACACCACCTGGTCATTTTTCTTGTGCTAATTTGGTTGCTTGCTCATTTCATTGTGGAAAAGCTTTAGCTTGGTTTAAAGATCCAACCAAAATCATAATTTTTTTACTTTTAGGTCTTTGTTTAAGCTCATAAAGTAATTCCAAAGTTTGATCATTGACTGGCCCTCCAATTCCACAAACTGTGTCAGTTGAGCAAATTATTATATCTTTATATTTATCATTATTCATATCTACCTACTTTGTTAATTGATATTTTACTTCTTAATTTTAAAACCCCAAACATTTCTCAATTCCACTAAAAAATGCATTTATTTATAAATTAATTTATAAATAAATATTATAATAAAGCATATGAAGAAAGATAAATTTTTAATAGTATTTTTAACAATAGTAACATTTGGACTAATTTGAATTAAATGGAATAAGCAAGTCAAAAAGCAAAAGAACACAATTTATCAAAATGATAAGTTACCTTTTAAATTTGATGAATTTTTAGCATTACTAGGTAATGACAACATTACAGATGTACAGACTAGACTAAATCGTATTAGTATTTCTGTAAAAGATATCAAATTAGTACAATTGCAACAACTTAATAAATTGAAAGGAATTAGTGGAATTGTTGCTCGTAGCAATGGTGTATCTTTAGTTTTAGGTGAATATACAACTGTTGTTTACAATAACTTAAGCAAATTAATTAATAAGTAAGGAGGAAGCATGCAAGAACAATCAAAATATAAAATCGTACTGGATAATTTATTAGATATTACTCAAAGCGATTCTTCAATATTTACTCGAATTAATGAAAAATATTATATCGATCTATATCAACTTCTTGGTGAAGGAAATTTAGCGACAGTTTTTAATAATGAGACTTTTGAAGTTTCAGCATTAGACAATAGTATTGTTGAGCATATCAAACGTATTACTAATATTTCTAATTCTGAAAACTTAGTTCAATACATGGAAACTTATCAAGATGATTTTGAAAGACACAATATTAAATTTAACTCTGAAAATATTTATGAAAATTATGAACATAATAAACAGAAAATTTTGAATCAACTCGAATTAAGAGTCCAAAAATCAATTTTGAAATGAAAAATTTTAAATGATAAAGTAACCAATATACTTGATGAAACTAATATTTGGCCATTACATATTGGGTTTTTATTCTTATCACTGAAAAAAGACGATCGTGTAATTTATGCTCCATTATTTTTAAAAGAAGCAAACATTATTTTTCAAAATGGTAAGCCAATAATTAAAAGTGATGGTGATATTAAAGTTAATGAAAAACTTTTATTCTTCTTAAATAATAATGAATTCAATTTAAGCATTGATACTGATTTTAAAGATTATAAAATTACTTCATTGATTCAAAAATTGCGTAAGGATTGAGAAGGACTATACAAGTTACCCGAAAATATAGCAGCGCCATTTGAAAAATTTACTTATGAAGAAATTACTAATGAAAACATTAGATTTTATCCAGGTGCTGTGCTTGGAATTTATCAACCTTGAGGTGGATATTCACGTAATCGAATGAAAGATATTATCCTTAATAATGAAATGGATGATATCATTAAAGTTGAATTCAATAAAAATGTATATAAAGAAGTTATTAATAAGTTAATTTTTAATCCTAATTTAACATTGCTTAGAATTACAGAATCTAACTTATCTCAAGATAAAGCTATTATTTCTGCTTTAAATCAAAATACAGTAATTTGAGGTCCTCCAGGAACTGGAAAATCTCAAACTATTGTTAACTTACTTGCTAATATTTTATTCTATGGAAAAACTGCAATAGTAGCCAGTCAAAAGAAAGCTGCACTTGATGTTATTAAAAACAGAATGAATTCTTTAGCCCCATTTTGTCTTTTTATCCTAAATACAAAAGACATGAATCGAAAAGCATTCTATAAACCAATTAAAGAATATCTTGATATGCTAGAGAACTTTAATGATTCGCGTAAAATCGAATCAATTGGAACAATTACACGCCGTGAATTAGAATTTATTTCACAAGCTTCTGAATATTTAAATGATTCATTAGCTCAAAATGTCTTAAAAGCTTACTACTATATATCTGAACATAAAGATAACTTTGACTACATAAAGGATATGGAATTTATCTTATCTCTTCCGAGAGATATTAAATATCCTAAAAATCCAACACATTGCCAAACTGCAAAAGAATTATTAAAGATCTCTCGTTTAACCTTTTTCCCATTTGTTAAAAAATATTATGAACTAAAACGTATTGGTCATGAAATTGACAGTAAAATGCCAAACTTTGATGGTTCATGAGCAGATTTAATGAATTTTATTATTAGTATTGGTTTTAATAATATTGATTCAGAATACTCACCATTTAGAAAATTAAATGAATTAATTAAATTAAATGCTGATATTGCTCATAAACCATTAATTTCAAATGAGGAAGCTTTAAAACAAATCATTACTGAAAAAATCTTTAATCGTATTAATCATTTTGATGAGGAACAAAAACGTCTATACCGCGAATTTGCACAATCTGTACGGATTAACAATTTAGAACCTTATCGTTTTGTGAAAAAATACTCAAAAATGATTAAATTAATTTATCCAATTATTATAGCAACGCCTAATACTGATTTATCAGGTTGAGCAAAAGAAGAATTTGATTATGCAATCTTAGATGAATCAAGTCAAATTTTCATTGAAAATGCATTACCTATTTTATACTTAGCTAAAGTTAATATTTTAGCAGGGGATACTGAACAAATGAAGCCAAGCAATTGATTTGGTGTGCGTTATACTGATGATTCTATCTTTGGGCAAGTTGAATCTGTACTTGACTATGCACTATCTTTAGGTGTTCATTCAATTATGCTTAATAAAAACTACAGATCAAATCATGCAGCATTGATGACATTTTCATCTCGCTACTTTTATGAAGGGCAATTAGATGTTTTGGATGCAGCAAGTGTTTGAAACAATGACCCAATTGAAGTGTATGAAGTTAATGGTGAATGAGATAATAATCACAACATAGTTGAAGCTCACTTAGCAATTGAAAAAGTAAAAGAAAATCTTGATAAATATAACAAGATTATCCTTCTTTCCTTCAACGCTAAACAAAGTGAATACTTGACAAATGAAATTTACAAATCACACAATCATTTAGAAGATGCCATTACAACTAAAAAACTTTTAATTAGAAATATTGAAAATATCCAAGGTGATGAAGCAGATTTAGTTGTTGCAACAGTAGCATATGATAAAAATACCAAGTTAAACTCTACTTATGTATGTAGACCTGGTGGTAAAAATGCTTTAAATGTTGCGATTTCACGTGCTAAAGATAAAATGATTGTAATTAAGACTATTAAATCAAGTGACATATATTCACAATATGAAATGAGTGATGATATGCGCATTTTCAAGAAGTGATTAGAATACCTTGAACGTAGTCCTGAAGATCGCTTAAAAATGTTAAAGAACTCCTTTAGTTCAAAACATAATGCAATATCAAATACATTTAGCAAAGACCAATGATTTAAAGAACTAGTCTTTGATAAGATTGCTCAAACAATTGCTAATAATCCAAGATTTGAAATTTTCAAAGATTATACAGTTGGCTCAATTGATATTGATATTGTTGTAACTTATAACAAAATTCCTTTCAAATGCATATGCTTTGATAGCTTTAATTATTCAAATTCAATTGAAAAATATGTTTCATTATATGATGCTATTAAGTTTTTAAAATCAAAGAAATACGATGTGACTGTAATTAACCCAATTTCTTGAATATATGAGCAAAATAATGTTATAAAATGATTTAATGCTAAAGAAATTAATAGCTTTGAAAAATCATCAATTACAAACAAAACAAATACATATGCAATTAATAAAATTGATGCTGATGAAACTATTGATTCAACTGAGCATGTCCTTGGATTAAATGTAGCTCCAGAACAACTTGCAACAGCTGCCTTCAATATTGAAAAAACAGCAAATGTATCAGATAAAACTGAAACTATTGAAGAAGCAGAAACTCTTGTTGAAGAAGAAACTGATTTAGAGCTTACAACTGAAACAAATTTAAATGAAGCAAACTTAGTAACTCAAGATGTGCTATATCCAGCTGAAGATCAAAATGATTTTGATAATTATGAAGTAGAAACACTTGAACCTAAAATTGACAATACTGCTTCACTTGAACCAATCCAAGAACAAGATGATGAAGAAAATACTTTTAAAATAGCAACCTCTATTTCAGAAAGCGAAACTAGTTTAGCAAAAGAAGAACAAGAAGAAAGACCAACTATCGAATATGAAACTGATTTTGCAGAACTAGGAATAGATTTATCAAAACTAGAAGAAAAACTTTCAATTTATGCCACGGATCAGATTTATAGTGAACCAAATGCTATAGTTGATAATGAAAGCTATGAAACTAGTCAAATTCCATTAGCAATTGAAACTAGTTCAGATTTATTGACTAAAGAGGTTACGCAATTCATTCAAAAAGTAGAAGCTAAAAATTCTACAATTCAAGACAATGAATTAGAAAGTAACAATTCATCACAAAATAGTGATGACACTGCTCTAAATTGAGTTGAGGATGATAAAGATCTTGAAGACGATGCATTTGTAATTAATTTTAGCTTCGATGATCAAGATGATGATGGAAATAAAACTCAAGTTATTTCTCACGAAGATATAGAACAAAGTGCCTTAAACAAAGTACAAAAAGCTGAAAGTGCTATGACAGCTAATACTAAAAAAGTTAATCAACCAAGTATGCAAGATGCAACTAGTGAATGAATTATTCAATCTGTTGATGAAGAAGAATAGGAGAAAAATATGGATACAATACAAATTTTAAATTTCTTATCAAAAGAAGTTAAGCTTAAGCTAATTATTCATCTATATACTTGCCATGAACGTGAATGCGACGTGAATGACTTGCTTGCTGCAATCAAAGAAAAACAAGCTAATGTTTCTAAACATTTAGGTAACTTGAAAAAAGCTGGAGTTGTAAGCATTAGAAAAGAAGGAGTTGGTAGTTACTACTATTTAACCCGTTCTTTTGTTGACAAATATGGTATTTTAGTTGAAGAAATAATGAAACTTATGAAAGAAGATGTTTACCAAAAATATACATGTAAATGTTTTAATGATGGGCACGAACTAATACATCAACACAACGAACCTGATTGTTTATTAAATCACAATAATGACAAAAACTAAACAAGAACATTTGATAAAGAAGGTTAAAAGTGATATGCCTTCTTTATTCAAACTTACAAAAGGTGCCCGTTGATATGTAATTGCTTGTGTAATTTTAGTTATTGCTGAAGTTATCATGCAAGTATTTATGCCAAATATTGTCGGTAATGTTATTGACAGTGGTATTTTAAAAAATGATAAAGGTGTAATTATTCAAAAGGGGCTAACCCTAATTGGATTAGCTCTTGCATCTTTAGCTTCCGGGATTATAGTTTCCTTTACCTCAGCTAAGGCAGCAACTATATTCTCTCGTAATATGCGCCATGCTATTTTTGCTAAAGTTCAAGAATTTTCATTCAATGATATTGACAAATTTAGTAATGGAGTTATCTTAAATCGTCTTAATAATGACGTTAACAATATTCAAATGGCTTTCACTTTAATTATTAGAGCTTTTATTAGATTGCCATTTATGTTTATTGCTGCAATTGTCTTTGCAATTATGATGTCACATCAATTGTCATATATTTTTATAGTCTCACTACCATTTATTGCCATCTTATTCTTTGCTATTTGATTTGGATCATATCCAAAATACAAATTACTATATAAACAATATGATGCTTATAATCAAAAGATTCAAGAAAACTTAAACGGAATGAGAACTATTAAAGCTTATGTTACAGAAAAATTAGAAGCTGAAAAAGTTGAATCATTTGCTAATAATTTAAAAGTAACAAATACTAAAGTTGACAAAATTATTTCATGAAACACACCAGTGATTTTTGGAACAATCTTTATGTCAGTGGTTGCCCTAGGGGGAATTGGAACAAGACTAGCTCTTGGTGGAACTATTAAAGTTGGTGATATAGTTGCCTTTGGTTCATATATATGAATGATTTCAGGATCATTAATGGGAATTATGAATGTGCTTGGAATGATTTTGATGGCTATTCCAAGTTCTAAACGTATTAAAGAAATTTTAACTCACCAACCAAGCATTCAAAATATTCCAAATGCTTTAAAACTTGATTTAAAAGGTGGCATTAGCTTTAAGAATGTTACTTTTAACTACTTAAATACTGACTATTCAAGTTTAAATGATGTTTCAATTGATATTTTACCAGGTGAATCAATTGGAATTATTGGAGAAACTGGAGCCGGTAAAACAACTTTTACTTCATTAATTGAAAGATTTTATGATCCACAAAAAGGACAAGTCTTACTTGATGGAGTAGATATTAAAACTTTAGATTTAAAATATACTCATGCTCAAATTGCCCAAGTATTCCAAGAATCAATCTTATTTAAGGGCACAATACGTGACAATATGAAGTGAGGTAACCAAGATGCAAGTGATGAAGAAATATATCAAGCACTTGCACAAGCTAATATTTTAGACTATGTCCTTGAGTTAAAAGAACAACTCGATTATCCAGTTGCTCAAAAAGGTCAAAACTTTTCAGGTGGACAAAAACAACGTTTATGTATAGCACGTGCTTTATTAAAGAAACCTAAAATTTTAATTCTAGATGATGCTACTTCTGCTGTTGACTTCAAAACTGAATCTAATATTAAACATGCCATTAATCAAATTGAAAATTGTACCAAGATTATTATTGCCCAAAAAATTAGCTCAATAAAAGGCTGCGATAGAATTTTAGTCTTTGATAATGGAAAAATAGCTCACATCGGAACTCATGAACAATTATTAAAAGAATCTAGCTTTTATGCAGAACTATTTAAAGCTCAACAAGCTTTAGGAGGTATTGATGAAATCCTTAAATAATGTCAAGCCTACTTATGCTAAATTAAGTTCAACCCAAAAGAAAGCAACTTTTTCAAGACTTATTAAAATTTTATGAAAAGATAATAAGTGATGATTATTACTTTCTACCTTCCTAATTTTAGTTTCAACTTCTGGTATGCTTTACCAACAAGTCTTTATTGGTAAGATAGTTGTCGGTCTCTTCCTACAACCAGCCCTTGATCAAGGGTTAACTGTTGATACTTTTAATTGAGATCAATTTTATTTAATGCTTATTGGTTCAATTGCACTTTTCTTAGTAAGTATTTTTTCAGGATTTGCAGCCAATAGGATAATGATTAATATTACTTATAAAACTATGACTAATATGAGAGTAAAGCTATATCGTCATATGCAATCACTACCAATTAAGTTTTTTGATAATAATGCTAAAGGTAATTTAGTTTCACGTCTTACTGCTGATATTGATACTTTAAGACAATTCTTATCAAAAACCTTCCCTTCTATTACACAATCATTAATTGTACTTTTAGTTTCAATCATTATTATGTTAGTTTTAGACTGACAATTAAGTTTAATTATGATTGGAGTAATCATTTTAATCTTTATAACAAGTTTTATCATTGGTAAATTCTCTTCACGTGCCTTTGTCAAAAGACAAAAACAAATTGGTGAATTAACAGGATTTGCTGAAGAAATGATTAGTGGACTTAAAACTGTTAAGATTTTTGGCCAAGAAACTAATGTGGTTAATAACTACAATGAAATTAATAAAAAGTTATCAAATGTTAGCTTTAAATCTGAATTTTGAGCAAGTGTAATTTTCCCAACCTCACAAAATTTAGGTAATATTGCTTATGCTATTGTAACTATTTTTGGTGGTATTATGGTTATTAATAATGCTACAAGTGGTAATATGAATGCATCAGCAGTCTTAACTGGATTAACTTTAGGTACTTTTATTGCCTTTACTCAATTTGCTAAATCATTCTCTGGGCCAATTTCTACTATGACACAAAATGCTAATTCAGTAGTTCTAGCTTTAGCTGGGGCAAATCGTGTCTTTGAAATCATGGATCAAAAACCAGAAGATAATGAAGGTAAAATCACTTTAGTTAGAGTTGAAGAAGCTAAAGGAAAATACATCGAATTACCTTTAGCTGAAAGCTATGGTAAATTTGCTTGAAAAGTGCCAGTTGGTAAAGAATATCAATATCAACTATTAAAAGGTCATATTGAATATAAGAATGTTTCCTTCAAGTATGATAATGAATACACTTTAAAAAATATTTCATTTGAAGCCTTACCTGGTCAAAAGGTTGCTTTTGTTGGAGCAACTGGGGCAGGGAAGACTACAATAACAAGCCTACTTTCAAGATTTTACGAAATCAATGAGGGTCAAATTCTTTATGATGGTATTCCAATTCAGGAAATTGAAAAAGATTCATTACGTAAGTCACTTGGATATGTTTTACAAGAAACAGTTTTATTTAGTGATTCAGTTAAAAATAATATTGCCTATGGTTCAGATACTATTAATGAATTTTTACTCAATGATGTAACTGAAGCTTCACACTTAAATGGACATATTGATAAATTAAATGATAAATATGAAACAATTTTAGTTAACTCTGGTTCAAATCTTTCTCAAGGGCAAAGACAATTAGTATCAATTGCTCGCGCCAGCTACAAAAACCCTCCAGTGTTAATTTTAGATGAAGCTACTTCTAACATTGATACTCATACAGAAATTATTGTTGAAAAAGCCATGGACAAATTAGTTGAAAATAGAACTTCATTTATTATTGCTCACAGACTTTCAACTATTGTTAATGCTGATAAAATTATTGTTCTTAACCAAGGAGAAATTCTGGAACAAGGAACCCATGAACAATTACTAGATGCTAAAGGCTCATATTGATCATTATGACAAAACTCAGCATGTAAAAATTAAAAAGAAAGTAAAATTCTAGAATGATAAAATATAATAAAAATGACAAAAATGATATTACAAGGTATGCTAAAGAATTAGTCGGGCTTTCATTCAAAGAAATCATTATTAACTACAATAAAAGAAACGGATACCACGACTATGTTATTGAGGATGATAATCATAAAGGGCAGCTTGGACATATTCTTGAAAAATATTATTTCGAGTACAAAATTAACAATGATTCATCTCCTGATTTTGAGAGTGCTGAATTAGAATTAAAAACAACAGGACTCATTAAAGATTCTAAAAATATCTTAAAAGCAAAAGAAAGACTTGTTATATCAATGATACCTTACGATAAACCCATATCACCAAACATTGAGAATTCAGAGCTTTTCAATAAACTGAAAGCAATGTTGTTAGTTATGTATTTATATGAGGGAAAAAATATTAATAAATTAGATTATAGAATAAAATATGTCCAGCTAATTGAACTATTAAATGAAGAATTTAAAAATGATTATTTAATTATTAAAGATGATTATAGTTTTATAGCGAACATGATTATATCTGGTAATGCGCATAAGTTATCCGAGAGTTTAACAACCTATTTAGGAGCATGCACAAAAGGAAAAGATAAAAAATCATCATTAAGACCACAGTATTATAATAAAACTGTTCCTGCTCAAAAACGAGCATTTTCATTGAAACAAGGATATATAAATTATGTTATACAAAAATTTATATATGGAAGCGAATATGTTTCTGAAAAATATGAAAAAATTATTAAAAATAAAAGTGAATTAAAGACTCATACATTCAATAATATAGTTTTAGAGAAGCTTGAGAAATTCTATGGTTGAAGTGTTGAAGATTTATGTTCTAAATTTAATTTAGAAAAAAATAATGTAAAAAACATTAATAATTTAATAGTTAATAATATTTTGGGGATAAAATCAAATATGGCAGAAGAATTTGTCAAGGCAGATGTTGTTGTAAAAACAATTAGACTTGATAAAAATAAAGAAATAAGAGAGTCGATGTCTTTTCCAACAATAAAATTTAAAGAATTTACTGAAACGAGTTATAAAAATTCATTTATTTATCAATATTTTTCAGAAAAAAAATTTTTATTTGTTATTTTTCAACAAAAAGATAATGGTGAATATTATTTAAAAAGTGCCATGTTTTGAAATATGCCATATAATGATTTAGAACTAGAGATGAAAAAAGAATATGAATTTTACAGAAGACATATAAATTCTGGGGTAAAATTTAAAATTGAAAATGGAATTGTAAAAAATAGCTTGCCTAAAAAAGTAGATACTAGAATAATTCATTTAAGACCTCATTCAGCAAAATCTTATTATATTATAGATGGAAAAGCAATTGGCAATGGTAAAATTTCTGATAGTGATATTTTACCTAATGGCAATTGAATGACTAAACAATGTTTTTTTCTAAACAATTCATATGTAAAAGAACAAATAAAAATTGCTTTTATAAAAAATGCGGAGGAGAAAAAATGAAACTAAAAGTTGCAGAATTATTTGCTGGGGTCGGTGGCTTTAGAGTTGGTTTAAATGATATTGTTGAGTTTGATAAAGAGACGGGCAAAGCAATCGAAAATGGACCATGAGAATTTGTTTATGCGAATCAATGAGAGCCAGGAACAAGCGTTCAGCATGCATTCGAATGTTATAAAACTAGATTTGATACAAAAGATGCATCAAATATAGATATAACTAAAGTTGATAAAAAGCATATCCCAAATCATTCTTTACTTGTAGGAGGATTTCCTTGCCAAGATTATTCTGTTGCTAGAAGTCTATCAAAAGAATCTGGCATCGAAGGAAAAAAAGGTGTTTTATTTTGAGAAATAAAAGCTGTTTTGCAAGAAAAAGAAACAAAATTCGTGTTACTCGAAAATGTTGATAGACTATTAAAATCGCCTGCTTCAAAAAGAGGACGTGATTTTGCAATAATGTTAAAAACATTTTCTGATTTAAACTACAATGTTACATGAAGAACAATTAATGCAGCAGAATATAATATGCCTCAAAAGAGAACGCGTGTTTTCATATTTGCTTGAAAGAATGACACAAAATATAATAAAAAGTTTCAAAGAAATGAATTAGATATCAATTTATTAACATCCACATTATTTAATGAGCAATTTCCTGTTGATCACTTTTCAAAAATAACTTATAGATCTATTAATGAATATAAAGACATAGTTGATATTAGTGATAATTATTCACAAGGTTCATTTTTAAAAACAGGTATGATGATTAATGGTTCTATTATAGAAGCTGATATAAATGTTTCTTATAATAAGGTATATACCTTAAGAGAGATCATTGAAAATAATAGAGATCTTTCAGATGACACATATGACAAATATATTGTTTCAGAAGAAAAATTAGAAAAATGAAAATATCTTAAAGGTAATAAGAAAATTGAAAGAGTTTCTAAGGATGGTCACAAGTATTTATATTCTGAAGGTGCAATGAGCTTTCCTGAAAATCTTGATATGCCCGGAAGAACAATGCTTACTTCTGAAGGTTCAGTAAATAGAAGTTCTCACATTATTTTTGATGAGAAAATAAATAAATATAGAATTTTGAATGAAATTGAATGTGAAGCACTGCAAATGTTTCCTCCGAATTGAACAGATACAATGCCATCTAGAAAAAGATATTTTATGATGGGTAATGCATTAGTAACAGGCATTATTAAAAGATTATCTTTACCATTAGCTAAAATAATAAAAAAAGAGTAAATTATAATACATATTAATATTTGCTTAAACAAAAATAAATATTAATGAATACATTAATATATGTTTTAATATTTATTCTTTGATAATAAACTCAAATATTTGAAAATAGTTTTTATATAAAAATATCACATGCTAACATGTGATATTTTTAATAATGCTTATTTATTTTTCTTTTTATTAAATACGTAAATTGATAATCCTGAGATAGCAATTAATGTAGCAAATGCTGTAAGAATAATTCATCATAACATACTTGCTTTAAATGCTTCTGGTTCAGTTTGATTGTTTGTATTTAATTCAGGTTTACTTGGTTGTGCTGTTAATGGTTTATCTTGCACGCTGGCTTGTAATTTAGTGTTATCAAGAATTAAGGCTTGTAAAGCTTTAGGAGCATTTTGAAATTCACTAGTATTTCTAATTGACTTAATAACTTCTATATCATTGTTTGTAAGCTTTTTATTGTCATTTTTAATTAATAAATCAATATATTTATTATCTAATAACATTTTTGCAAAGTTTGAAGCAACTTGGTCTTTTTGTGCAAGTGCTACTTGAGCTTGTGCAAGCATATCATTGTTTCGCTTGTCTAGTGCATTAAGTAATTGCAATAAACCATTTTGATTATTTGATAAGTCTGTTAAGGCTTTGTTAAATTTATCAGATAGATCTTTGAAATTATTTGATTGCGTTTGTTTTAATGCAGAAGTATCTTTGATAATTTTCTTAAGGGCATTTGTAAATTCTTTAACAGTTGTGTTTGGCTTATCTAATTGAGCTTGCAACTCTTGCTTAATTGTTGTAAGTTTATTTAAACCATCATTAAAAGCGCTAAGTTCTTTAGCTTTATCTGATTCCCCGTTTTTAGCAAGTTGAGCTATTTTTTCATCATTTTCAGGATGTGCTTTTCCAGTAGTCAATGTATCTTGTAAATTATTAACTACTTCTTTAATAATTTTTTCGTTTTGAGCTTTAAGTCGTGCATCACCATCTAAAGCATTGAGTGCATCTTCTGTTTGTCTTGTGCTAGAATTTAGTGCATCAAACATATCTGAGATTTTAGCTACATTTTTCATTTTTTCAATTTTAGAAGCTTCTGCAATACTTGCATCTAATCCTTTTAAGGCTTTATCCAAGCCTTCTTTAGTTGATGCATAAATATATTTAGGCATTGTTTTTGCTTTATTTGCTTGTTCTTGTAATTCTTTTGCCTTTTTTAAACCTTTATCAAGGTATTTTGAAACACCTACTATATCATCTATATATTCATTCATGGTTGAATTATTAATGAGTTCATTGATTTTATCTTTTTGTTCTTTGCTTAAATTTTGTTCTTTATCAATTTGCTCTTTAGCAGCTTTTTGAGCTTCTTGAAGTTTTGGTTCACCATTTAATTTAGCTTCATCACTTTTTAAATTGTTATTTAATGGTGTTAAGATTCCTTTGATTGTATCGGGACTATTAGGAACAATATCTGTAATTTTTAAAGCTTCTTTAATTTTTTCTTCTAATTTAGAAATTGATTCATCATAATTTTTCTTTAAGTCTCTATCTGCATTAATGTATTTAACTTCATTTCTTTTCTTTTGAGCATTTTCAAGCTCTGCTTTGCTTTTTCCGATTTCTTTATCTATTTCGTTAGATATATTTTTTAAAAAATCAAAGTATAGTAAATCATTTGATGGAGATATTTTTTTAATAATATTTGCTTTTTGTTCAGGAGATATATTTTTCAAATTATTAATGCTATCAATATATCCTTGTTTAACCATAGGGAATCTTTCTTCCCCGTCCAAAGCATTAAATGCATCATTTAATGCTTTAGCTTTTTCAGCAATTTCCTCTGGATTTATAGATTTTTGTCCATCAGGATAATATAAGCTTTTATTGTCTTCTTTAATTAATTTATCTAATGCTTGTTTTTTATCTTCGGAAGCTGCTAGATATCTATTCATAAGTGGAGCATTTATTGCACGCATTCAAGCTTCTCTTAAATCAGACATTTTCTCGATTAAATCATAAGATTTCTTTTGAATTTTTTTAAGTTCTGGCTCTGTTCATGTTTGAGAAACTTCATCAGTTATTTTTTCGTTTTGATAATTACTTAATCAAGAATTTGAATGGTTTACATTAATGATTTCTGATTTAAGTTGATTTATTTTGTCTTCATCATTTTGAATTGAAGACAATACACCTGTAAAATCATTCATTAAGTTATTATATTTATCATTAGTTGCAGCAAATGAGGTTAGTTTATAATTATCATCTGTTGTAAAAAGTTGATTTCTTTTTTCTTCTGCTTCTTTTATCAACTTAAGTGTTCGATCTGTAACACCAGCAAATGGAAGACTTTCTTTTTGTCTTTTTAATTCAGTGAAAAGACGTTTAGAATCTTCTCAAATTTTACTGATTGAAGATTGATTATTTGCAAAATCATCAATTTCTTTAAGAGTATTTAAATCATTTATTGCTTTAATAGCATCTTGCTTGTAAGCTTCTGATAAATAGTTGGCATTATTAATTTTTGCTATTTCGGCTTCTTTTGCTGCTTTAATTTTTGTATCACCATTTAAGTTAGCTTCTGCTTCATTAAATTTGGAATTAGCATTACGTGTATCTTGAATGGAAGTTAAAATTTCATCAAAGGATTTTGGGCTTTGAGCCTTATCATATTTTTCTTGAAAAGCTGCTTTTGCTGTTTCGTATTGATTTTTGGAGTCTGAACTTGCTTCTTTATACTTAACTGATTCTTTTACATTGTTAGCATTGTCTAAATCTGTTTTAGCTTTCTTTAGAATTGAATCTAATCTATCAGTTGCGTTTTCAATTTTGTCAAGCTTATTACTTGTTTGAGCTTTATCCACTTCACTTTTAAGGACTTGACGTTGTACATTATTTAAATATTGCTTTGAATCTATTTTTTCTTTTAAATCATTTTTGTCTTCAATAAGAGGATCTTTATATTTTTCTAATAACTCTAAAGCATATGTCATGTGGCCTGTAGCATCAGCAAAAGGCTCTGTTATTTCTAAAATGTTAGGCTTTAGCGTACTATCATTATCTAATATATCATTAGAATCATTCTTTATATATTCAGAATAGCGTCTTAAATCTTCATTGTCTTCTTGATCACCATGTGATTTAATAAGGCTTTCAATATCTTTTGTTGCTTCTTTGAATTTTTTAACATTGGCAACATATTTAACTGTTCTATCAATCAGCTCATGAACTTCTTTTGCTCATTTTTGAAATCGTTCGTTTTCTCTCGCTGTGTTTTCATACGTTTTGTCTATAAAATATTCCTTTGTAGATTCTGGAAATTCATTTGTAGAATTAATTTCAGCAGCAAGCTCTTGTTTTTCTTTAACAAGATAATCTCCATTCAGTCACCCTGGTGCGCTATTCAATATATCAAATACCCTAGGTATATTATATTTTTTTAATTCTTCTAATGAATCAAAATGTAGCGAATCAAATTTATTGTATCAATTGTCCATAATATTTACAATTGAATCAAAGTGGCTTTTTTGTTTCTTTCCAGCATTTTGATATTTAGTAGAATTAAGAACATTGTTAATACGTTTTAGCTTAAATTCTTCATTCTTATAAATCCTATTATATATTTCGTAATTACCCTCATCTGTTCGTAATTGTTTTTTTATCTCATTTATTTCGCTATTATTCTTAGCATTATCTATGAGTTTTTTAATGGAATCCATTGTAAATTTACTATAAAAATTCAATGATTCAATTTCATTCTTAGCCTCTGCTTTTTCTTGATCTAAATCATTTGTATTAGAATCAGCATTTTCAGCTGCTGAAATACTGGTTGCAGCAATTAAAGCTGCACTTGGAACCCCTAAAGTTGAAATGGTTCTTTTGATTAGTTTTTTGTTCATTTTTATTCCTGCTTTCACTTTATTTTTTTTATTATATCACTCGAGTAAAACACCACAAATAATGGTGAAAGTGTTTCTATAATGCAATATTTAATCATGCAGTCCTATGGATAAGGACTTAAAAATACAAAAATAAATAGTATTTTTTACATGCACTATATTTTTGTAAAAATTTTTATTCATTTTTAACTAAATTGTTATTTTTATAATCAAATATTTTTTAACTACTGAACTAAAAAAAGAAAAAAATAAGAAAAAACAACCATTATTGCAGTTTTTTTGAATTCTTAAACAGTGTTCTCCCTATATGTAATATTTATGAGATGTTTTTTCTCTTCTATTAGAAAATCACTCAGTTTATTGCTAAAGTAAGTGCTTTAGTAAAATTATATAAGTGTCTAAAAATACAAGCCATTATCTGGAAAAAGAATATTGAGGTTTTATATTTACTAGTGTCTATTCATAAGAGATATTTCAAAATCATATATCAAACTAACAACCATTTAAAGTTAACTAAAATACAATACTATTAATAATGAATATGATTTGCAAGAATAGTTTTTATGATCTATGTATATCGCCATTACAAAAAAGCTTTTTGATGATGTGATAAAAGGTATTCTAAATTCACAAAACATTTTAAAGCTGAATATTTAAAGAGTCTAATGTGGATAGAAGCAACATGACACAAAGTTAAAATAAGTAAATTGCACATAGGCCAAATATAATAAAAGATACAACTGAATTTGGACATTGAAAAATAAACTTGCTTATGGGTAAAAAAAGAAGAAAACAAGCACTAAGTTTACCTTGTAAAATTAAGCAATAAAAGCAAAAACTATGCCCTAATAATAGACATGGATCTTTATTATTGTTGATACATAAGAATACAGAAAATATCACATGCTAACATGTGATATTTTTAATAATGCTTATTTATTTTTCTTTTTATTAAATACGTAAATTGATAATCCTGAGATAGCAATTAATGCAGCAAATGCTGTAAGAATAATTCATCATAACATACTTGCTTTAAATGCTTCTGGTTCAGTTTGATTGTTTGGATTTAATTCAGGTTTACTTGGTTGTGGTTGTGCTGTTAATGGTTTGTCTTGCATGCTGGCTTGTAATTTAGTGTTATCAAGAATTAAGGCTTGTAAAGCTTTAGGAGCATTTTGAAATTCACTAGTATTTCTAATTGACTTAATAACTTCTATATCATTGTTTGTAAGCTTTTTATTGTCATTTTTAATTACTAAATCAATATATTTATTATCTAATAACATTTTTGCAAAGTTTGAAGCAACTTGGTCTTTTTGTGTAAGTGCTACTTGAGCTTGGAAAAGCATATCATTGTTTCGTTTGTCTAGTGCATTAAGTAATTGTAATAAACCATTTTGATTATTTGATAAGTCTGTTAAGGCTTTGTTAAATTTATCAGATAGGTCTTTGAAATTATTTGATTGTGTTTGTTTTAATGCAGAAGTATCTTTGATAATTTTCTTAAGGGCATTTGTAAATTCTTTAACAGTTGTGTTTGGCTTATCTAATTGAGCTTGCAACTCTTGCTTAATTGTTGTAAGTTTATTTAAACCATCATTAAAAGCGCTAAGTTCTTTAGCTTTATCTGATTCCCCGTTTTTAGCAAGTTGAGCTATTTTTTCATCATTTTCAGGATGTGCTTTTCCAGTAGTCAATGTATCTTGTAAATTATTAACTACTTCTTTAATAATTTTTTCGTTTTGAGCTTTAAGTTGTGCATCACCATCTAAAGCATTGAGTGCATCTTCTGTTTGTCTTGTGCTAGAATTTAGTGCATCAAACATATCTGAGATTTTAGCTACATTTTTCATTTTTTCAATTTTAGAAGCTTCTGCAATACTTGCATCTAATCCTTTTAAGGCTTTATCCAAACCTTCTTTAGTTGATGCATAAATATATTTAGGCATTGTTTTTGCTTTATTTGCTTGTTCTTGTAATTCTTTTGCCTTTTTTAAACCTTTATCAAGGTATTTTGAAACACCTACTATATCCTCTATATCTTCATTCATGGTTGAATTATTAATGAGTTCATTGATTTTATCTTTTTGTTCTTTGCTTAAATTTTGCTCTTTATCAATTTGCTCTTTAGCAGCTTTTTGAGCTTCTTGAAGTTTTGACTCACCATTTAATTTAACTTCATCACTTTTTAAATTGTTATTTAATGGTGTTAAGATTCCTTTTATTGTATCAGGACTATTAGAATCAATATTTGTAATTTTTAAAGCCTCTTTAATTTTTTCTTCTAATTTAGAAATTGATTCATCATAATTTTTCTTTAAGTCTCTATCTGCATTAATGTATTTAACTTCATTTCTTTGCTTTTGAGCATTTTCAAGCTCTGCTTTGCTTTTTCCAATTTCTTTATCTATTTCGTTAGATATATTTTTTAAAAAACCAAAGTATAGTAAATCATTAGATGGAGATATTTTTTTAATAATATTTGCTTTTTGTTCAGGAGATATATTTTTCAAATTATTAATGCTATCAATATATCCTTGTTTAACCATGGGGAATCTTTCTTCCCCGTCCAAAGCATTAAATGCATCATTTAATGCTTTAGCTTTTTCGGCAATTTCCTCTGGATTTATAGATTTTTGTTCATCAGGATAATATGTGCTTTTATTGTTTCCTTTAATTAATTTATCTAATGCTTGTTTTTTATCTTCGGAAGCTGCTTGATATCTAACCATAAGTGGAGCATTTATTGCATGCATTCAAGCAAGTTCTAAATCAGACATTTTCTTGATTAAGTCATAAGATTTCTTTTGAATTTTTTTAAGTTCTGGTTCTGTTCATGCTTTAGAAATTTCATCAATTAATCTTTCCTTTTGATAATTATTTAATCCATAAACTGAATTGTTTTCTTTAATGATTTGTGATTTAAGTTGATTTATTTTGTCTTCATCATTCCGAATTGAAGATAATACACCTGTAAAATCATCCATTAAGTTATTATATTGATCTTCAGTTGCAGCAAATGAGGTTAGTTTATAATTATCATCTGTTGTAAAAAGTTGATTTCTTTTTTCTTCTGCTTCTTTTATCAACTTAAGTGTTCGATCTGTAACACCAGCAAATGGAAGACTTTCTTTTTGATTTTTTAATTCAGTGAAAAGACGTTTAGAATCTTCTCAAATTTTACTCATTAAAGATTGATTATTTGCAAAATCATCAATTTCTTTAAGAGTATTTAAATCATTTATTGCTTTAATAGCATCTTGCTTGTAAGCTTCTGATAAATAGTTGGCATTATTAATTTTTGCTATTTCAGCATCTCTTGCTGCTTGAATTTTTGCATCACCATTTAAGTTAGCTTCTGCTTTATTATATTCTGAATTACCATTATAAGTGTCTTGAATAGAAGTTAAAATTTCACCAAAGGATTTTGGGTTTTGAGCTTTATTATATTTATTTTCAAGAGCTATTTTTGCTGTTTCATATTGACTTTTTGATTCAGAACTTGCTTCTTTATACTTAACTGATTCTTTTACTTTTTCAACATTATCTAAAGCTGTTTGAGCTTGTTTGAGAATCAAACTTAATGTATCAGTCGTTTTGCTAATTTTATCAAGGTTGTTGTTACTTCGAGCTTTATCTACTTCACTTTTAAGAAAATGTCGTTGAATGTCATTTAAATATGGTTTTGAATCTATTTTTTCTTTTAACTCATTTTTCTCATCAAAAAGAGGATCTTTATAATTTTCTAATAATGATAAACCAAGTTGTGTGTGATATGTAGCATCAGAAAAAGGTCTCATATCTTTAATAGAAGGCTTTAATGTACTATCATCGTCTAATATATCCTTAGAATCATTTTTTATATATTCGTAATATTCTCTTAATCTATTATTTTCATCTTCATCATAATGTGTTTTAATAAGACTTTCAAGATCTTTTGTTGCTTCTTTGAATTTTTTAACGTCAGCAATATATTCAACTGTTGTATTAATAAGTTCATCAACTGCATTTACTCATTTTTGAAATTGTTCGTTTGTTGTTGATCTATTTTCATATGTTTGATCTGTAAAATACTTCTTTGTAGATTCTGGGAATACTTTTGTAGAATTAATTTTAGCGACAAGGTCTTGTTTTTCTTTAATAACATAATCTCCATTTAATTGTGATGTGACATCATCTAATTTGTATAGTAAATCAACACCTTGACTATATTTTTCAAATTCTTCTAATGAATCAAAATGTAGAGAATTAAATTTATTGTATAAATTATCCATAACATTTATAATTGAATCAAAGTCATTTTTTTGTTTCATTCCTGCATTTTTATATTTAGTAGAATTGAGTACATCAGTAATATGTTCTTTCTTAAAACTTTCATCATCATAAATACTTTTATCTGGTTCATAATTAAGATAAATCATTTGTAATCGATCTTTTATCTCATCTATTTCTTTTTTATTTTGAGCATTATCTATGAGCTTGTTAATTGAATCTATTGTAAATTGACTATAGAAATTTCATGACTTAATTTCATCCTTAGTCTCTGCCTTTTCTTGACCTAAATCATTTGTATTAGAATCTGCATTTTCAGCTGCTGAAATGCTAGTTGCAGCAATTAAAGCTGCACTTGGAACCCCTAAAGTTGAAATGGTTCTTTTTATTAGTTTTTTGTTCATTTTTACTCCTGCATTAGCTTTATTTTTTTTATTATATCACTCGGAAAAAACACCCCAAATATGGTGAAATGGTTTCTATAATGCAATATTTAATCATACAGTCCTATGCATAGGGAATAAAAAACATAAAAATAAATAATTTTTTTCACATAAACTATATTTTTAAAAATTTTTTATTTATTTTTAACTAAATTGATGTTTTTATAATCAAATATGCTTTAACTACTGATTTTAAAAAGAAAAATTAAAAAACTGCCCTTATTGCAGCTTTTTAGATTAAAAATTTATTATTTATTTTCTTAACAAGTCATTAGTTTGTATATAATTGTTTCTTTTTTTGATATATTCAACTAATTCAGAAGATAACTTATTGCTTGGGATTGCTAAATAGTTAGATAGAGAATTTGCATTCACTAAATCAGTAAGATTTTCTTTATTTCAAACTAGTTTACCATTTTCATTGTAGCTAAATTCATATCTATCAAAACTTCTATGAATGTTTGGCTCTAAATTTAAATAATTATTCTCATCACTAACTTGGCTAATTATTTTCTTATATTTAGCATCATTTAGTTTTGATAAGTCATTTCCACAGTAATCAAAGGCCTCTTGTCTAATTCATTCTACATTATAAATATGTGCTTTTTCTGTTTTATAAGTAATATTAAAGATTTTTTTATTTTGCACATTTTTGCTGTATTGTACCCTCGACCTTTGAATTGATTGTTTTATTTCTTTACAAAACGCAAAATTCTTGTCAATGTTTTTAGAATGATCTTTCATATTTGCGATTCATTTTTCATTTTTTGCTTTATTATCAATGCCAGTGATTTCCAAATTGGAAATTCCGTTTCATAGGTATAAATTATTTGAATTTTTAATAATATCAATCATTTGATTAAAACTTTTGATTTGTGATAAATGGATTTCATATTTTCTCAGCATAAATTCCAAGCTATCACCTTCGATATTGATTCCAATTGTTATGCAATCTAATATTAAAGGTAAATTGTAAAAGATTTTAGAGTCTTGTGATCTTTTGATATCTAAAATTAATTCAGAGTTTTCTTTCTTGGATACTGAACCACCTGGATTATTACCTTTGAGTTGGTAAATTAATGATTTAAGATTTTTTTGCTCTTCTTGAAAATAGATAGTATTTATCATACTATTAAATATTTTTAGTTGCTCTTGATTTAAATTAATTGTTTTATTATCCTTGCAATATGATCTAGGTTTTAATTCTAAGCCAAGACTTTTAAAAATTTTATTTCTAATCACAAAATTATTATTTTTATTTGACATATGCTCTTTTGTGTTATAAAGATCGAGCTTAACATCTAAAAACTCTACAAATATATCAGAAATAATTAATCTCTTAACATCAAAGGCTACATATAAGTCAAATTGTGCTCTGGCTGACTTTGATTTTTCTGAATAATAATTTTTAGTACACATTGGTATCTTGAAAATTTCTATTTGAGACATTTAAGCACTTCTATAAAAATTTTTTCAAGAACTTCTACAGAAATAGAGTTACCACATGTGTAAATCATTTTAGAATCAGATAGTAAATTACTTTGATTAACTTTTTCAAAGTCTTCTTTATCAAACCCCATATAAAGATAAGATTCTTTTGGTGATATTGCTTTTAAGGCATTGCTTTCAGGAAAGTAAAATTTAATTCTGCTATTTGCTCCACTGGCAGTTAAAGTAGGTCCTTTACCAACAGGCATGTAGATATATGCTTCGGAATTAAAGTTAGTATATTCTTTAAGACGAGATTTAGTTATATTGCTGGCTGTTGTTTTAAACTGCTCAAATTCATATTTGGAAAGGAGATGATTCATTAAATTTTCAGTTTTTTCACCAGTGTATTTAATGATATCTTGCAAGTTTTTCTGTTTTTCAGTGTTTACATTTTCTGGGAATGAAAAGTCTTTTTTCATTTCACTTTTTAATATTGAAACAGCATAAACTCTTTCACGATTTTGTGCTGATCCCATATCTGAAGAATTAATTACTTTGTATCAGGTTTTGTATCCTAATTCATCTAGTGTTTTTATTCAATTATCAAATGGTTGTTTAAATTTTGCATTTGTTAAAGCTTTAACATTTTCTAATAATAATACCTTAGGTAATCTATCTAAATTATTTTTTAAGATACGTTCAACTTCATAAAGTAGACCACTTCTTGTTCCATCTTCTAGTCCTCTTTGCTTACCTTGTTGTGAAAGGTCTTGGCATGGAAAGGAATATGTAAAGATGTCAATTCCTTTAGGAAGAACTTGAAATTGAGTTATGTCAGTACATCCCACATACTTAGGATCTCTTTTATGATTAGGATAAACAAGTGAAAAATATTCATTATTAACATATGAATACAAATAAGGAAAAATTTTTCTTAATTTTTCATCCTTCATTCTATTAAAATAGGTGCTTGAGACAGGTTTCTTAGAATCAGAGCTAAAAGTATAATTGTTTAAAAGTTTAGCCATTTCCGTATGACTTAAATTGTTTTCTGGTTCTAACAATCCATAATGTATTATTTGATATGAAATAATAGCATCTATATATCAGTCAACTGTTCCTAAAGGAATAATTTGAAGGTCTTTATATATATATATATATATAAGTTTTTCAATGCTTTATATTGTGATCCAATACCTGCAAATGATTCAAATATTTTTATCTTCTTTTTCATAGTGAAAGAATTATAACGGAATATAATCCTTATTTAATTTTATTGAGATCTCATTCTTAAATTTATATTTTTTTAGCTACTGTATAGGGAAAATTAGACTTTATTTTTTGAAAAAATTAATATATAATATACATGATTTTTCAATAGAAAATATTAGAAAAAGGGGGACGAAATGGCAAACATTAAGTCAAAAATCAAAAGCATAGCTAAAATGGAAGAAGCTCACAAAAAGAATTCAGCAATGAAATCTCGTGTTAAAACAGCTCTTCGTAAAGCTAGAGAAGCTGTGTTAGCAAAAGACGAAAAAGCTGCTGAATTAGTAGCATTCGCTCACAAAACAATTGCTAAAGCTGTTTCAAAAGGTGTTTTCCACGCTAACAAAGGTGCTAGAAAACATGCTAGATTAGATGATTTTGTTAATAAAAACAAATAATTTAATCAAATAAAGAAGTATCCAGATATTTATTTGTCTGGATTTTTTATTTAGAAATAAAAAAGCACACTGAGTGCTTTCTTATTTCACAGTAATTGTTGAAACTTGTGTTTGGGTGTTTCCAAATTTATCTGTAGCTTGATATTTAATTTTGTATGTTCCTGCAGTATTGATGTCAAATTGATCACCATTAATAATATTAACTATTACTTTGTCATCAATCGGATCAACATTATCTTTGTATCATTTTTCTCACATATCATGAGCATTTGAAAATTTTTCAACAGATGTAATTGGAGTTCAACTTCGTGATTGTTTTGAAATATCTGTTTGTTCTGGGAATGATCATAAAATAACTTGTCTATTGTTATCTTCATAAAATACTTTAGCTCTTACTAAACGCGATCTAGTTCTTAATTCTTTATTATCTTCATCAGAGTTTACATAATATACTTCATCAACAATGCCTTGGTCATTAAAATGAGCACCTCACATTGTAACAGCATGGTTATAGTTTGTTGATGCGTATGTGATTGTAAATGATACTGCATAATCATTTTCTAAAGCATATTTAACATAATCTGAAAAGGTTCTATCAGCATTAGATAAACCTCCAGCAAACTTTTTATAATCACCTAAAGATTGAATGTTATCTCAGTTAAATAAGTGTGGGAAAAGTCCTCTAAAGTTTTGAGCTTCTGCAAGCTTATCTTGTTCAATTGCAGCATTGAAGTTATTATTTTTAACTCCTGAAAGTAATCATTGGTTACCAAATAAAGTGAACCCAGCTTTATCAGTAAAATATTCACAAAAGTAGTTAAGTAAAAAGGCATAATCTTTTTCTTTATAACTTTGTAAGATATCTTTACCATTTAAAAGAATTACTCTATCTTGAGGATACATTTTATAATATGCTTCAATATATTTGTAATTTTGTTGAATTCATCACATCATTACATTACTTGAAGCTGCAGCTCAACAACTTCAATCATCAGTTCCACCATTTCCATAAGTTCTATATGGATAGTAGTTGTCTTCATCACTTGGAGAAATTCCATTTGTATGTCTAAATCATTTATTAGAGTCAAATCAGTTGTCTTCTTCAGATCACATGTAGAAATATCTTCTATCATCTGGGTCAAATTTTGGTGTAGTTTTAAACCATTTGCCAATTGGAGGATTTGTTAACAAATTACCATCTTTAACAGTTGGTATTTCATTATCTTTTGGAACTGGAGGTATATAAACACCTTTTGTGGTTAACATTCCATTTTGATCAATTCTTCTAACTTCTTTTTTAGCAACATAATTATTATTTATAGTTACTAAAGAATTTAAATCAAAATGAGAACCTCTAGTGACTTGAATATTTTTCTTAAGTTCAAACATTGAAGTTGTATTTACAGAAGCATCAGCATTATGAGAGTCTTCAGGAGATGTGTGGTTAGTTTCTTCTCCTGAAGTATTTGAACTTGGGTTAGAATTATGATTATTTGTTTGTTCCTCTGGGGTAGTACTTTGATTTCCGCTGCCTTGATTTGGACTTGTTGGTTGCGTTGAAGTTGAATCATGGTTTGGCTTAGTTGAACTATCACTAGAAGTTGAACTATTGTTTTTCTTTAATTCATTAATTTCTTCAGTAAGCTTTGCAATTTTTTCTTGAGCAGCTTCTAATAAAGATTGTTTCAAAGCAAGTGATTCTTGTAAGCTTGCTAATTGTTTATTAACTTGACTTAATTGCATTGTTAAAGTATTTTTGCTATTTGTAAGAGCATCTATTTGACCTTCCATGCTACCAATTTTTACTTGTAATGAACTAATTTGGCTGCTAAGAGCTAACATTTCATTGCTTTTGTTTGCAAGTTCAACTTTTAGTTGATCTATATTTTGCCCTTTAGTAAGTACTTGGTTTTCTAAATTAGCAATCAGATTTTTATTATCATTTAAAGTTTGACTTAATTGTTCATTTAAAGCAATTAAGTTTGATACCTTAGTTTTTAGTTCTTTAATTTGCTCATTTTCAATATTACTAGTATTATTTTGTAATTCTAAAATTTTCTTATTTAGTTTTTCAATTTCCTTATCTTTTTGAGTAAGTTGATTGTTTAGTGCATTAATTTTGTTGTTTAAATCAGTTAAGGCTTGATTATCATTGTTGTGTGATTGATCATTTGATTGAGTACATGAAATAGCAATTAAGGGTGAAGCAATTACCCCAGCTGCCGTAACATGTAAAAAGGCATTTAGTTTTTTCATATTTATTCTCCACATTTTGTTTTTATTCTTTTATTTTAACACTGATAGCAAAAAATCAAAATTTTTTTATTTTTTATATAAAAACACTCCTTTTACGGAATGTTTAATAATTATTACATCTTAATGTTACCATTTGTTCTTGGATAAGGAATAGCTTCTCTGATGTTTTCTGTACCTGTTACATACATAACAAGTCTTTCAAATCCGAGTCCAAATCCAGAAGTTAACATGTGCCCATATCTACGTAAGTTTAAGTATCATTCTAAGTCTTTTTCATCAATACCTAATTCTCTTACTCTAGTTAATAATTTATTGTAATCTGACTCACGTTGTGATCCACCTACTAGTTCACCAACACCAGGTACTAATAAGTCAAATGCAGCAACAGTTTTACCATCTTGGTTTTGTTTCATGTAGAAAGCTTTGAAATCTTTAGGGAAGTTAATAACAGCAATTGGAGCGTTGTATACTTTTTCGGTTAAGTATTTTTCGTGTTCTGAACCTAAGTCTAAACCAAATTCAATATCTTTGTTTTCAAATATGTCTCTTACTTTTTGTAATTCCTTAATTGCATCTTTATAATCAACTACTAAAAGTGGTGTTTCAACAAAGTGGTTTAGTCTATCTAAAAGTCCGTTGTTTGTAACTTGATCTAAATATTCAAGTTCTAACTTGTTTTTAGCCATTGTGTTTCTAATTACAACTTTAAGCATGTCATCAGCTAAAGCAATTGTGTCAAATAAATCATAGAAAGCAACTTCAGGTTCAATCATTCAGAATTCAGCTAAGTGTCTCTTTGTGTTTGACTTTTCAGCTCTAAAAGTAGGCGCAAAAGTATAAATTTTCTTCATACCTACAGCATATGATTCTCCATGTAATTGACCAGTAACTCCAAGAGTTGCTTTCTTGCTTTTTCCGAAGAATGGGTCTTCACTGTTAGGATCTGAAATGATAAATGTTTCTCCAGCCCCTTCCCCATCATTACTTGTAATAATTGGACTAGCCATTAAGAAGAAATCTTTATTAATAAAGAATTTGTGAATTTCTTGTGCTAATGTTGAACGAACTAACATAATTGCTCTTAATAAGTTAGTTCTATGTCTTAGGTGAGGAATTTCACGTAAAGTTTCTAAGTTAATTTCTTGGTTTTGAATTGGATAGTCTTCATCAACTTTTTTGTACTCAACTAAAGTGTCAGCAACTAATTCGATTGGTTGAGGTGCATTAGGTGTTGCGTGCAATGTCCCTTTAACCACAATTGCTGATCCAGGTTTTAAGCTATCTAAAGCTTCAAAATCAAAGTTTTCACCTTTGAATACAACTTGTAGGTTCTTAACAGTTGAACCATCATTTACTTCGATAAAACGAATTTTTTTGTTTCCCCGGTTTGAAGATACTCATCCTTTAACTGTTACATCAGTTCATGTATCATAAAATCCAGGTTTTAATATAAATTTTTTAATTGAATGCATAGCATTATCTCCTTAATACTTAACTTTAATAATAATTTTGTCTTTATTAGCTAATTGTTCATTAGCAAATGTTATTTTGTGTAATTCACCAGGGAAAAATAAAGCAAATGTCCCTTGGTTTAATCTAACTTGATTGTGATATTGAGGTGCTTTGATATAAAAGACATCATTAGCTGGATTAGTGCTTAAAATATCACTTTGAGAATAACTTGGTTGTGGATCGAAGTAAATTACTTCATCTCCAGCATAGTAAACGTGAATATCGATGTGATTGTCATGTAATTCACCATAATTTTCTTCAAATAAGGGGCTAAAATTCCGTTTAACAAGCTTAATGTCATCATTAAACTCATGAACTCCATATTCATAGCTTGCAAAATCAGCATTAGCAGCTAATTCTAGCGCTGCTTTGATAGCTGGATTGACTTGATATTTTTTAATGTTTGATAGTTTGTCAAAAATCATTTTTCCTCCTTATTAAAATAGCTTTTATATTATAAACATTTCTGGCTAGTTTGATATAAATATTTTATTTATATCAGAAAAAAAGAAAATCAAGCTACAGTTTGATACTTGCTTGTAGCTTGATTTTAATATTTAGCCAATTTTTACACGTTTTTTAGTTTCAAATTGATAATCAGTTGCTCATAAGGAACCATTAGCAAAATCTAATTTAATGGCATTTGGAATCTTTTGTTTACTTGCATAATAAATTTTGACTCTTTTTTCATTAATTAAATAATAGCAACCTGGATTTGAACTAAAAGCTCTAATACGATTGAAAGCTTCTTCTGTGCTGAATTCAGGATTTAAATATGAGTCTTCTTTGTTTAATTTAGGACTGAATGTTACTAATGTTTCGTCTTGAACTTCAGCTTGATATTTTCCTTTAGCAAAATTGCTTAATCATGTCACGATATTGCTTGCAGCTAGGTTAGAAAGTTTGCTAAATAAAGTGTCGCTTGTATCAGTTGGCAAGATTTCTAATTTAGCTTTTACTATCATATCACCAGCATCCATGGCTTTCACCATATGCATTAATGTAATTCCAGTTTCAGTATCACCATTTCATAATGCATATTGAATTGGTGCAGCTCCACGGTATTTTGGAAGTAAACTACCGTGCACATTTAATGCAGCTAAGTTAGGCAATTTCAAGACTTTTTCAGGAATGATTTGCCCAAAAGCACAAGTTAAAAAGATATCAAAATCCATTTCTGCTAATGAATCATAAATTTCTGAAATTTTATTTGGTTGGAAAAGTGGGATGTTGTATTTTTCAGCTAATAATTTAGTTGGAGTAGGCTCCAGCTTATATCCCCGATTAGCTGGACGATCTGGTTGAGAGATTAAGGCAATTACATCAAAGTTTTGGATTACTTGTTCAAATACAGGTACTGCAAAAGCAGGAGTTCCGGCTAAAACAATTTTAATTTTTTGCATAAGTTTCCTTTCTAAATACCTATAAATGTTTCAACTCTAGTTAACTCAATTATTAAATGAATAATTTTATCAACTAAAGGTTTTGAAACAGTTGTAATGGTATTATTCTTTTTAGTTGTAATTAATTTTTTTGCCAGCTCGCTAAGTGGATAATAAGATCCGAAATAAGTTAATAAATGATTTTGAGCGCGATTTTGTAAAACTTTTACAAGTACAGTTTCTAAAAATCATTCTGTGTAATTTTTTAATCCTATTTCATCAATAATTAAGACCGGAACTTTTGAAAGTTCGTTAACAATATATTTGATATCTTCACTGTTCCCAATTAGCTGTTTGACTCATTCATCAAGTTGATTTAAATCAATATATGCTACAGGAACATCGTTTAAAGCAAAAGTATTGGCCATAGCTGATAAGTATTTTACCCGATAACTATTTGCAGGTCCATGAAAATAAACTCCATAAAGCAGATTAGAATTTTTGTGTTTAGATTCTAAAGCTAATAAAATTTCCGTTCTAATACCTGCTAAATCATAATATAAATTATCATTCACCTCTAAATCACGTAAGGCCTCTTCATAAAAAGGTGAAGAAATATGTTGTAAAAGTAAATTATTTAATAAGCGAAATTGATCAGCTTTTTGATTGCGGGCTAATTTCTTTTCAATTATTAATTTATTATTCTTATCACGTTCAAAGTTTAATAAATATGGTGATTCATTTGGGTTCAGAATTTGGTTTTTATAATCAATAAAATAATTAAAGTAATCTCAGATTTCAGAATCTGAGACTTTTAATTTTTTAAATAATTTAGTAAGTAAAGGCTCTTTTTTAATCTCTGCAATTAAGCTTTCTTTATTAATTGGAGTTTGGCCTAAGAAGTCAAGCATAGGTGCTTGTTTTTTGATTGAACTCATAGTTAACTCCTTTTTACTTTAACATTGATTTAAGAATTTCCTTCTTTTGAAAAACTTTAATATCATAAGTGTTTTTAATTTTACCATCAAAGTAGTTTTCAACATCATTGAATGAAAGTAAGCTCATTTGTAAAATTTCATTAATCATGCTTCCAGCATGTTTAAATCATTCTTTTAATGGTCTACCTGTTTGACGTGCTGAATGGTAGAATGATAAAAATAAAATTAAGTTAATAATTTTGTCATCTTTAACTTTATCTTGTCATTGTTGTAAAGTTGCAATATAGCTTGATTCTAGCTCATCATTAATTAATTGTTGAGCAAATTCAATACAATCAAGATTAATAATTGCTTCATATTCGTTTGAATATTTGATTTTTCCAATTTCAAGTCTAGTTGCTGCTGAAAATGATAATTTTTCAGTTTCAAGACGACTTTTTCTCATTTGTCCAAGACGTAAAATGTCTTCAACAAAATTATTTGAAGAAACAACTTGGCTTTGTGCTGAAGCTTGGAGTGGGAATTCTGCAAAGAAATCAGTTGTCACATCTTCAACATCATAAGAATCTTTGTATGTAGTTGGACGAGTTTTAGCAAGGATCATTTGTTTGTAGTTTTCATCACCAACTTTTGAACGTAATAATTTAGTAATTAATTGGTTTTGTTTGATACCAAAAGCATTTAATGGTTTTTGAAGTGAAAAAATCATGATCTTTTTACTGTGATCAGCATAAGTATTAATTAATCCTGCAGCTTCTAATTGTTTTCTAGCCTTAGTTAATGAAACTTCATCCATGTTTAAGAAGACAGTTAATGATAAAAAGTCATAAGCAAAACGCTTAAATTGACTATCTCTCACATAGTCTAATAAATATTGGTATAAAAAGATTGGATTTGATCCTAAAAATGGACCATAAAACTCTCTAAAATTAACTAAATCATCATTAGTTATTTCTGAATTTTTTTCAACTGCGAAATATGAATATTGTAGGTCCATTTTGTCTCCTTATAACGTAAAAAATATTTGATTGCATTCATATTTTACATTACAATCCCAAGCTCTTCAAGCACTTTTGCTATTTTTTCTATATTATCACGTTTTTCCAATGAGATATGCACAACCTTCTTTTTACGAAAAAAATCTTTTGAGCCTCACTCATAGGCGTTTTGGTTGTCTAAAAATTGCAAAGCAAAGTTATCCACACCCTTTAGTTGTAGAAATTTTTGTCTTGTATCTTCGTCAATTTGCATATGGAAAATGCAACTAAATAAATTAGAAAAGTCAACAGCATCATTATATAAAATCGGAATTTCAACAAAGTCGTATTGATGAGTTAATAAATGCGATTTTATCTGTAAAAATACCTCTTTTTCTAACTTTTTTAAATTATTGGGCTGATGTAAAATTCATTTCTTAATTTCATTCTTATCCAGGATACCATTATTAAGCAAAAATTCGCCGAATTTTTTTCCAATATGTTGAATAAATTGCTTATCTTGTGTATAAAGGTAAGAAACATACTGATCACAATTAAATGTGCTATATCCTAATGTAGCACAAGCAGTTAAAAAGGTGCTTTTACCTGAAGCCATCCGGCCAACAATTGCTATCATTTGCTTCATTTATCAATAATTGATTTTAATTCAAGTTGCTCTAATAATGGTAGAGCATTTTGAATATCTAATTTTAATATATAAGCATCTTTATTAGTATTAAATGTCTCAACATTAGGGTTTAATGTTGCCATTTGGCGACAAAACAGTGCATCATTTTTCCCGACAGTTAGTTTGTTGATAACACTTTTGGTTAGTAAACTGCTTCATTGATCTTGCATTGCATATAAATTTGGCACAGTTTGAAATTTTTCAAGCAATGAAATAGCTGTTTTTTCGCCAATACCCTTAACACCAGGTAAATTATCGCTATTATCACCTGCTAAAGCTTTATAGTCAACTACTTGAGATGGTAGGAAACCATATGTAGCAAAGTAGTTATCATTAGTTAATAATGAATAACCATAATTTTCTTTAAGAATAATACTAATATTTGGACTAATTAGTTGATGTAAATCTTTATCTCTTGAAAAAATGATTTTAGGTTCCTCAAGAGCAACTTTTTTACAATATGCTGCAACTAAATCATCAGCTTCAAAACCAGGTAATTCTTCTTGTACAATTCCTAAGCAATCTAAAATTTGCTTAATTAAGTCAAATTGAATATAAAGCTCTTCAGGTGCTTTAGCTCTTCCAGCTTTATAGTCTTGATAAATATCATGGCGAAAGCTTTTTTCTTTAGAATCAAAAGCAACATAAATATATTGAGGGTTATAAAACTCAATTAATTTATTTAACTGATGTAAAAATAAATTAATTCCATTCGTTGGAGTTCCGTTGCTAGCTCGCATGATATTATCTGGATTACCATAATATGTGGCATAAAACGATTGGAACATTAAATAGTTCCCATCAATTAGTAAGTGAATATTATTTGTTGAATTCATCTTGGATCTCTTTTCAGTCAATAAATGTGTAGTAGCCAGCTTTAGATAATTTTAATAAAGCTAGTACCATTCTTGGTTCAGTATAATTTAGTATTTCACTAGCACGTGAGCTAAAGCCAAAAGCTAAAATACTTTTGCTATTATCAGCTAACGAAACTTTTGGTCTACCTTTGGCATCTTTTTGTACTTTAGAAATAAAACATTTAACTCAAACAGATTGTAGGCCAACTTCATCAATTTGTTTATAACCACTATTTGTATCAATCCCATTAAAAGCATTATAAACTGCACCAAGTAATGAGGCTTCATATTTCATTTCTTCTGCTAAATTAGTAGGAATTAAGTCCATGACAAGATCATTGATTCCTTGTGTTTGAATAAAAGTTTGCATTAAAGCGCTTTTATCTCCAGTTACTTTTTTATAAGAATCTTCAAATAACTTATTAAATGGTAAAGCGAACTTTTCTTTGGCATTTAATAAAGTATCAATTCCACCAAATTCTCTAAAAGTATTTGATTTAATTAAATTATCTAAAATACTGTCAGAAACGTTAGCTAAGTTTTTTAATCTTAAGTATGCTGAAACAAAATTTTGGTAAGGACCATTAGCTTTACGTTCTTCAACAATTTTGCTAGCTGCAACTGCTCCAAGTCCTTTAATCATAATTAATGGTAAGTATAATTCGTTATTTTGAATCTCTACAGTATCAGTTGAATAATTAATTTCAGGCGAATGTACCTTAATTCCTTGATTAGAAGCATCTGAAACATATTTTTTAATATTTTGTTGATCAGCTGATGAGTTTGAAATGAGCACTTTGTAGAAAAATAATGGGAATTTGACTTTATAGTAAGCTAATTTATAAGCTATTAAAGCATATGCAACAGCATGAGATTTATTAAATCCATAGTCAGCAAAGCGCTCAATATTTGAATAAATAGCTTCTAATGTTGCTTCAGGAATATTGTTTTTAATTCCTCCGGTGAAAAAGTCTGCTTTGTAACTATGCAATTTAGCTTCATCTTTTTTAGAAATCGCTCTTCGAAGTAAGTCAGCTTGAGCAAATGACATACCCGCTACTTTTTGAGCAATTTGCATGATTTGTTCTTGGTATAAAATGATACCAAAAGTATTTTTAACGATCTCGTCATATGCAGGATGTATATGTTCAATATTACTTGGATTTTGTTTATTTCGACTATATGTAGCTATATATTGCATTGGACCAGGTCTAAAAAGCGAAATAATAGCATATATATCATCAAATGAATCTATATGTACTTCTTTAATAGCATTTTTCATTCCAGGTGATTCTAGTTGGAAAATTCCATTAGTCAATAAATTATTAAGTAACTGTGCAATATCTTTATCAATAAATTTTGAATAACTCTTGCCAATAATGTTATCGAAGTGATATTGATTAGGTACTAAATTTTCGATTTCTTGTAAAATGGTGAGGTTTTTAAGTCCTAAGAAATCAATTTTAATTAATCCAAATCTTTCAAGGTAATTTAATGTAAATTGCACTTGAGGTAAAGTGTTTGCATTAGCTGATACCGGGATAACGTGTTTAATATCCCTATCTGCAATAATTACTCCAGCTGCATGAATTCCAATTTGACGTGGCAATCCTTCTATAGCACTGGCATAATCATGTAATTTAGGATACATGTCAACTAACATTTTATATTTTTCATTAGTTTTATAAGCTTGTTCTAAACTTTCATCAGTATTTTTTAATGCGTTACAAATTTTATCAACTTCAGGAACTAGAATTGCTAAGTAACGCGCAATATCTCTTAAAGAGTTTTTTAAAGCTAAAGTTTGGAAAACACTAATTAAAGCAACATTGTTTTCACCATATTTATCTTTAATATATTGTAATAATTCATCTCTACGGTTATCTTGAATATCGATATCAATATCTGGTAATGAAACTCTGTCAACATTTAAGAATCTTTCAAAAAGTAAATCAAATTCCAATGGATTAACATCAGTAATTCCTAATAAATATGAAATCAAGGAACCAGAAGCTGATCCACGCCCTGGACCGATAGCGATATTTTGACTTTTAGCATAATTAATAATGTCTTGAATTATTAAAAAGTAGTCTAAAAAGCCAAGTTTTTTAATAACTTCAAATTCATAATAAACACGTTGTGAAACAACTTCTTCGCCAAAAGTATACATTAAGTTTATAGCTTTTTGGTTTGACATTAATCTTGCAAGTTCTTGTTTGACATTGCCTGGATATTTAGCAAGTTTAATGCTACTATCTGGCATAGTTACATTACAGTTCTCAGCAATAAATAACATATTTTGGTACACTAAAGGATCAATTGAATCAAATTCATCTTGATCAAAATAATCAGAGTAGAAGTGTTCTAAATATTGGATGCCTCCAATACTGTTTAAAATAGGGAGTAATTCATTTTGCTCGCTATATAAAACCTTTTTACATGGTGCAAATACTGTTTGAATTTCTTGAGGTTGCTTTGCATTTAAATAAAAATTCTTAAGGTATTTATCTACCTGTATTCCTTTTGCTTTAAGCCCTAAAAGTTCATGATCAATAACAAAGATATTTTCATTTTCTAAATCATAATAAGAAATTGTTTGATTTTGTGAAATCTTATAAATTAAGTCATTAATTAAGTTATAACCATCATTATTCTTAGCTAGTAAAAAAACACTAAAACCTTCGAGTAAATTAAGCTCTAGACCGATTAAAGGTTTAATGCCATATTTACTTTGGGCTTCTCAATAGTATTGTAATGCATATAAGTTATTAATATCAGTTAAAGGTAGGTATTCTAAACCTTGTTCTTTAGCTAATTTTATTAATTCCTGAACTCTGATTGTTGAATTTAAGAATGAATATTCAGTATTTGTATGTAAATAGATTTTTTTCATAAATCAATTATAAAACATAACTACTAAAATTAAAGTAAGTATATTGATTTGTAATGAAAAAAGCTTAGCTATTGAGTTAAAAAAATATGTGATATAAAAAAACACACCCCATATAAATGGAATGTGTTAAGCAGCTAATTATTTTCTTCTAAAAGTTAATAGAATAATACCGGCTGTTCATGTTAGAGCAGAAACAATGATTAAATATGCTCATCATGGGAAAGCTGAACGTGAAGCTTTAATATTTTGTACAAAGGCTGAGCGGATAACATTGTCAACATCTAAGAATGGAGTTGATTGAATAAGATCTTTTAAAGCTTGCACTTGAGCTTTAGTAATTGATTTCTTAGGTGTTGATAAAATGTTAAAGTAATTGCTTGTTTCAACTTGACTTTCTAAGTCATTATATACTGAGTTATTTGTTGCACTAGATAAGTTGTTTAAGGCTGTAGCTAAGGCATTTGCATCACCATTTTGTAAAGCCTTAACAGCATTAATCATATTTGTTGCAACTGTTTTTTCATTAGCTAATTTATTTGCTAATGTTTGCATTGCATTTGCATTATTTGCATGAATAGTACTTTGATCTATTTCAGCTGCATTAATGAATTTTTCTAAGTTATTTAAAACTGTATTGTAGTCAGCATTGCTAATTGAGCTTGCTTTATATTGATTTAAAGCATTATTGAAGTTTAATAAGTTATCTAAACCATTAACTAGTTTATTAACATCTGCAACAGTATTTGGATTAGCTGCAATCTTATTAACATCTTCAAGTTGTTTCTTAATTTGATCCATTGTTTTTGATGAAACATTTGGAGCTTGTGCGATAGCATTTTTAACTGTATCAGTTAAATTGTTAATGTCGTTTGTAATTGAGTCATTTTTAGCTTTAGCCTCTTTTAGAATTTGACTAGCTACTGGATAAGTAGTTGCGTTATTGTAACTATCCTTTATTTGTTGTTTATAAGCAGGAGATAAGTTATTTAATCCTTCTAGAACTTTATCAACGCCTGGGACTTTAGCTCCATTGATTTCATAAGATTTATTACTAAATTTATTAATTTCATCTTGTAAAGCTTTTAAATTATCTAAGTCTGATTGTAACTTATCTGTATTATCTTTATTTGTAGCACTTGTCATTTGATCAACTACTTTCATGTCTGCTTGAGCTTGTGCTAAGGCATTATTATATTTGTTTTGAAGAGCAGTTGGAGCATTGAAGAAACTATTTGTATTTACTACTGTAGCATCTTTTGCTAATTGTTTTGCAGCTTCATCTTTAAATGCTTTGAAGTTATTATCACCATTTAGTGCATCTTTTGCATCTTTAAGAGCATTTAAGTAGTTTGTAATTGCGCTAGCTTGATTATTATCAACTACTTTTCCTGTTTCTTTATTTAGTACGCTTGTAGCATTTTCAAGAGCTGTATTGTAAGCAACTTGTTTTTCACTATCAGCATAAGTGTAATTAATTGAGCTAAGAGGATTATTTCTTAAACTTTCAGGAAGTTCATTAACATATTGACTTAATTCTTGCATCTTAGCATTTAAGTCTTTTGCATTAGTTACAATACTATCAATTTGATTATTTGCAGTTGAATCTGCAGCAATATTAGGTTTTGCTAAAATGTCTGATAATGATTTAATAATTGCTGTCTTTTGAGCATTATTTAATGAATCTAATTTATTTACTTCCAACATTTTATCAACTACATTATTAGCCAATGTTTGAAGTTTAGCTTGGTTTGCAAGAGCTTCTGAAGTTTGATCACTTGCATTTTGAGCCATAGCTTTAGAGTTATTTAGGATTTGATTTGCTTCTTGTGGGAATGAATCTGGATATGTTTTAGCAGATTCAATAGCTTTTTGTAAATCATTAGCTTTAACAGCATTTGCTAAATCTTTATTAGCTTGAGTATAGTTAAAGTAATTTGATTTAGGATTACTTAAAGCTTCTTTTGCAGCAGCTAAATCTTTATTTAATTCATTAGATGGTTCTAATGTGTTGTTTTGAATTTTAGCTGTTGTTTCAGTAACTAATTTTTGTAAATCTGATTTAGCTTTATCTAAAGTTTCTTTAGGTTGAACTAAAGCTTGAGTTAATGTATTTGCAGCATTATCTAACTGTTCTTTGCTTGAAGCAGGGTTATTTAATACAGCTGTTGCATCTTTTAGAGCGTTAGTTAAGCTTTCACGGATTTTTGCAGCTTGTTCTGTATCATTTTGACCAGCTTCTGGAGTAAAGCTTTTTACTACATTTTGAGCATCATTAATTGCATTTACTAATGAATTTTGATTAATAGCTTGTGCAAGTGCTTTTACAGCAGCTGCTTTTTCTTCTGGTGTACTTTGAACGTTAGCTTTAACACCTTTAGCATTATTTAATGCTTTACTTAAAACTTCTGAAGCAGGAGTGATTTTATCTGCTTGATTAATTAAGTTATCTAAATTATTGTCATTTAAAGCATTTAATAACTCTTTAGCTTTATTATCAAAGTAATTTTGGTCTTGAGTTGTTAAATTATTTGTAATATCACTTTTTGCTTGAGCTAATGCTTGTGATAAGGCTTGAGATAATGGTTTCACAGCAGTTGAATTTACAGCATCAATAGCTTGTAGTAATTTCTTAGCTTTAGCAACAGCATTAATCTTTTCAGTTTCCTTATTGTATTGATCAACAGTTGAATTTGGATCATTTAATACAGTTGTAGCGGGAGTTTTTAAAATATCTTGGTAAGCTTTTGAGTTTTGAATTTCAGGATCCACATTTTCTAAAGCTTGTTGTAATTTAGCTTTTGCAACTAATTTATTTAAGCTGTTTGTTTCTTCTACTACATCAACACCTTTTGCATTAGGATCTTTAATCATTCCTGTCGCTTTTGTAATTTGAGCAGCAATTTCAGGATTTGAATTAAATGCTGTTGCAGCATCAATTGCACTTTGTAGTTTGCCTTTAAGTTCATTCATCAATCCAGTTGCAGCCGTAATTACACCTTCAAGTTTTTCAGCTTCAGCATTATAAGCACTTCCAACTAAGTTATTTTGTCCTAAAACTCCTTCAGCTGTAGTAATAGCTTGATTTAATGCTTCATATTTATCTTGTAGTAATTTATCTTCAGGATCAAGTGTTGCACCTGTGTTTGTGGCATTAATAATTTCTAATTCTTTCTTAGCTTTAGCAATTGTGTTTGCTAATGTATTTTTGCTTTGTGCACTTTCTAAGTTTTTGTATGCTTGGTCAATTAATCCTGTAGCATTATTAGTTTTATCTTTTAAGTTGTCTTGTTTTAGGCTTGGAACTGTTGAATTGAATACATTATTTAATGAATTTTGAGATTCAAATGGTAATCCTGCTCCACCTAATTGTTTAATTACACTTGCATCGCTTAAAGCATTTTGTAATGATTCAGATTTATCTGTAATTTGATTTGCTGAATCAATTAATTTATTTAATTTGTAGTAATTGTAGTTTGCTTCAGCTAAACTTTGGATTTTTGATAATGCACTAGTTTCTTCTGGTGTAGCACCTAAAGTTGTTCCATCTGTTGCATTTAAAGCTTGTTGTGCCAATTTAGCAGCATTAGCTTTGTAGTTATTTAAGTATGGAACTAAGTCTGAAGCTGGATTTTCATTGCTTAAAGCAGCATTTTCTTCATCAATTTTCTTTAGAACACTATTTGCATTAGCTGCTTGATAAATTTTGTTAATTCATCCGCTAACTTGGTGTTCTAATTTCTTTTGATCTAATTTTGAAGCTTGTGCTGGATCATTAATAATTGCTTCTTGTGAGTTAATAAATTGAGTAATTTGATTTGAAATATTTGTAAATTGACTTGAAGCTCCTGTAGCTTGCACGTTATTTTGAGCAGCTTCTTGAGCTTTTATTAATTTGTTAAGTGACATAGCAGCATCTAATTGATTAATTGCATTTAAGAAATCGTTAGATGTAGCTTCAGATGAGCTTTGTAATTTTTTAGCTTTATCAATAATTGATTGTAAGTATGGGCTTACGGCGGGTTGAGCAGCTTCGGCTTCTTTTATCTTGTCAGATAATGCTTCTCCTGCGTTAGCTTTAATTTTAGCTAATTTTAGGGCATTATTTAAATCGTTTGCAGCTTGATCAACTTGTTCTTCAGTTAAACCAGAGTGAGTAAGAATACCTTTAGCAGTTTCAATTGCTTTTGTTAAATCAGGATCATTAAGTTTTTTATTAGCATCAGTTGCTGCTTGAATAGCACTATTTAAAGGTTCTTTTAAGATAGCATCTTTTAAATTATTAATTTGTGCTTGATATTGAGTGCTGTCTTTTTGTTCTGCAACACTTTGAGCATCTGCAAGCGCTTTCTTTAATACATCGGATGGTTTTTCGATGGCTTTAGCACTATTAATTAATCCTTGCAACTCATTTAATTTAGCAGCATTTTGAAGTTTAGTTACTTCTTGTTGCACAGCACTTGCATCTGGTGTGCTTCCTGATGATAACGTATCATTTGTATAGTTTTCAGCAGCTTGAATTGCATTATTTAATTCAGGAGTTTTATGATTAATTTTATTAGTGTCATCTATTTCTTGATATAAAGGTTTTAATGTTATAGCATTTTTAGCCTTTTGTTCAAGAGCTTTTAAAGCTTCATCACTAGCAGTATTTGTTGCTTGAGATAAAATGCTATTTTTAGCTTGTTGTAATCCTGAAGGTGAAGAAGTATTAACAGGTTCTAAAGTATTTTTAATGCTTTGAATAATAAGATCTTTTTTCACCTTAGCTAATGAATCATTTATCTTATCTGTTAATTCTTTAGCTTGTTCAGCAGTCAAGTTTTGTGCTTGAGCATTTTGTTCACTATAAGTACCTAATACAACTTTAGCTTGTTCTAAAGCATTTTTCAATTCTTCTTTTTCAGGTGAATTAGGTAATGAATCAATAGCTTGTTGATTATCGTTTAGATATGAAGAAGCAGCACTATTAGCTGATTGTAATTTTTGCATTTGAGTATTTAATGTTGTAGCATTATTTACTATTGGTAATAAATTATTAAAGCTTCCATTTACAGCTGCTGCTTTTTTATTTAAATCATTCTTTTGTGCTTGTGTTAAGTATTGTTGCTTATTAATTTGAGCAGTTGTTTGATCTTTTAATGAGTTTAATAATTTATTGTATTCAGCTTGATATTCTTCTTGTGTTGTAATTTTTGGCAAGCTAGCAATATTTGCAATCTTAGAAAACTCTGGTTGAGTAATGAAGTTTTGAATGTTACTATCAGTTGCATTAATTTCTTGTTGTAGCTTATTGTTGTATCCATTTAAAGCATCATATTGAGTTTTTAAATTATCATATAAAGTTTTAATTTGGCTTGCATTGATATTTGAAATTGCATTAACATCACCAACAGCTTTATATGCATTCATAAATGCATCTTTATTTGTAGCGTATGTTAATATAGGATCTTGATTTTCTTTTTCAACATTTAATGCAGCAATTTGAGTTGACATAAAGTCTTTTAATGTCTTCATTTGTTTATTTAATGCAGCAGCATTTTGAGCAATTGAACCATTTGGTTGTAAGTATAATACTTTGTTTACCTTAGAAAACTTATTGTCTAGTTTTTGGTTCTTAGTTGTAATGTTAACTGAAGCAGCATTTCATAATTGTCCATTTAAGTATTGATTTTTAAGTGCTTCAACTTGGCTTGCATTTAATGAAGTGTATTGACTAATATTAGCTTTTAATTTAGCATTTTCATTATCAATTTGACTTACTTGATATAAGATTGCTTGTAATTTTCATAATCATTGTGGTTGATTTGTGGCATTAATCATTAAATCAGCAAATGTTACACTATTTTGTTGCAAGTCGATTGCATTAATTGCGCTTGTTTTATCTGCTTGACTGACATTTTGAAGTGAATTAATGTATTTTGTTGCTTGTGCTACAAGTAATTGATTTATTTGATAGTAGTAAGAATTATCATTTTCAATAGTATATGAATTTCAATTTAGTTTGCTAATTTGTTCCTTAAATGTGGTTAATTCTTCTGCGCTAAATAATGGAGTAGCGTTGTCATTTGTTTTATTAATTTCGCCAAATAAGTTAGCTAAGTAAGGTGCATATTGGTTTGAAACTGCATCTTTTCTTCCACTTAATTGTGCTGCTCCATCTTTTAAAGAATCTGCTAATGTTTTTAACATTTCGGGAGTATAAACAAATGTTTTGTATTCAGTTGCACTTGGATCTAATGTTACAGAAAGAACAGCTGGAATGTTTGAAGACTTCATTCCTGCAATAATTTCACTTTCAGCAGCATTTGAAGCAACAAATTTATTAAACGCAAGAGTATTATATGGTGTTTGTAATACTTGCAATGCTGTAGTTAATAAAGCGATTAGTTCACCATTTAAGACAGGCATTTGAACATTAAATTCTCCAGAGTTACCTTTTGAAATTGAGTGATCATAATTACCAAAACCATAGAATTGTCCGTTTAAGAAAACGTTTGTTGAACTTGTATTATTATTTGTTGAAGGTAAATAATATGTATTTAGTATTGTTTTTAATGAATTCATAGCAGCAACTGTGCTTTGAACATTACTTGTTCAGCTTGAAACTTTACTTTCAAGATCGCTTGCTGGATTTACTATTGTAAATTCATATAATTGTTTTACAAATTCATTGTATTGAGCAGTATTTAGACCACCATTTTGACCATTTGTACCTTTATAAGGTACTAATGAAGCATAACTTAATAAGAAATTATCAAGATTTGATACTTTTTGAGTATATAAATTATTGATTTCTGTATATGATGTTCAATTATTCTTGCTATTTAATGATTGTTTGTATAGTTCAAGCACATTGGCTAAAATGTCTGAGGCTTTATTTGTATCAACTTTTTGAACAGTAATACTTGAAGAAGGAGCACTGCTTCCATTTTTATAGTTAGCAGCTTGTCAAATGTAGTTTATTGCAGCTGAATCCAATGTTGTGTTTGGATACATGTAGTAAATAGCATTTGAGTTATTTTTATTAGTTAAATATGAACTATTTGGTTCGTGGAAGTTTTGTGAAATTGGGAAACTTACAGATTCTGTATTTGTCAAGTTAATAGGGTATGTACCTGCAGAACTTGTAAAGTTTTTATTATAAGAAGTTGATAAAGTAGTTGAATTAATATCTAAAAAGTGGTCTGTAGCAACTGTCTTTTTATTCTTAATTTCATTAACTTTATTTTGCATTTCTGCTGTTGTAAAGATTTTAACTAAAGCAATTTCTCTTGCTTCAAAGTTTTCTAGTAGTCTATTAGAATTTATTTGTGAACCTTGAGATGCAATAACAGCATTTAATTGTGCTTCATAACTATTTATGTCTTCTTGACTTAAAGATTTCATTGCTTTAACTTTTGAAACAAATGTATCAACATCAGAAGTTATAGCTTGATATGCTGCGTCTAAATTATTTGGTTTTAACCCTTCAGCAGCATCTTTTAAGAAGGATAATGTAGTCATATTAGGATCTACTAATTGTTTTTCTTTAAGTGATTTAACTTTTTCAACTCAGCTTGCAAATGCAGTCATTTTCTTTTGGAATGCTGAATAAGTTGGATTACTTGGTACTTGCAAGTTGACATATTTTTGATCAGTTAAAACGGGATTATATTTATTGTAAATTGGTTCAGCTTTTTTGTATTCTTCATTAATTGCTAAAAGAGCATTTACATATTCAACTACTGTTTCACGTGATGTTTGTTGTAAAACAAAATTTTTAAATGCTGAAATATATTCTGGTGAATAAATATTTGTTGAATCAATTAACTCAAAAGCTTTATTAACAAATTCTTGAGCAGTTAATTGTTCTCCATTTTCAAAACCAATTCCTTTAGCTGTTTTCAAAGCATTAAGTGTGTTAATTAAGTTTTCGCTTAAGTTTTTCAAATTAGTAGCTACATTATTTGTATCTACCAATGTTTCTCCACTAATATTAATATTTGGAGTTCAATTTTTTGACTCTCAATTTTCTAAATTTGTGTAAGCTTGATCAAATTTAGCTTTTAATTCAGGTGCAGCAAATGAATATGAGACATAGTTATCCATTTTTTGATCTTTGTTTTGTTTTCAGTTTTGAATTTGTAAATAATTTTTGACATTTTGAACAGTTTGATTATTTGTGGCGTTAGGTGTTTCATTATATTGCTTAATATCACCCATGTATTTATAAGCAACTGAGTTTTGTCTTACATCAAATAGACCTTGCTTAATATCATCTTCTAATGTAACTCATAATTTATTAGTAAAGTGGCTAACCCTTCAGTCACTATATAAACTATTATCGATGGCTTTAATTTGATTATCTAATAGTGCTGTATTTTTAAATGAGTAATTTTTTCCTTTGTAAATTGAATAATTTCCTGCAGAATTTGAATTACTTGTAGCATTAGCAACACTCTTTAATTCATTAAGTTTTATTATTCCTCATTGATTTGTTGGCGATCCTGTTCATTGAGGATAGTTATAAAATACTATTTCATTATTGTATTTTAATGAATTGCTATCTAAATATGTACCACCTATTGAATATTCACCATTATCTTCAGGTCTTTGGTCAAAATCATGACTCTTTCCAACACTAAAGAACGCTTCTTGATCAGGGTTTTTGTAATTCTTTTTAAGAATTAATTTATTTGGATTCATAAATCCACTGTAGCTATTTTTCATTTCTTCAGGTCATTTTGATGTATCTGAATTAAATCTTAAGTTTAAAGTAAAATCTTTTCTGTTAGGAGTATACCCAGCAGTTTTAGCACGATCAATTACATCTGCTGGAATTGAACCAAGTTTTGTATCACCATAGTATAGATCATATCCATATCCACCAGGAATAAAGTAATTATCTATGCCTTGTTGTGTACCTATGTAAGATGAAATTGCGTGTTCAATAACTTTGACATTAATAGTTCTGTAGTTTGTTCTGTTATATGATACAGAGTTAGCAGCAACGTAGTTATATCCAACACCTCCATATAAGGTCATGAAAGCAGATACTCCACCATTATTATTTTTAGTGAAAGGATAGTTAACTCGATTATTAATGTTGTAGTCAGATTGATTATCAATTGTTTCAAATTCAACAACTACTGTAGGACGATAGCTAGATTTAGGAAAAGTTCAAGCTCCTGTTGAAACTTGTCCAAAAAGGACAGAACCAGCATTATTTATATTATTAGCTAATGGAGAATTTGGTTCTTTAACTAAGAATGAAGCAAGTAAAGATTGTCATTGCGCAGAAGGGTAACCAGATTGGGTCTTATCTCCGTTTATTAAATAATTTACGTCTGTAATATTATCATTATAGTCTGGATCAAGTGTCCGATACATAATGTTATTTAATTTAAATGGTGTGCTATAAAGTCATGAATTGTCCTTTCACTCTCCTTTTGATCCATTGAAAGCATCATTAAAAGGATTGTAAAAAGCATCATTTGAATTAATAAATATATTTCCTTGACTAAATGTTCCTAAGTCAAAACGTACTAAATTACGTTTATTTCTAAAATCAGGGACATAAACTGGGCCTGTAGTTAATGGTGTAGATTCTTGACTATTTAGTACATTGTATACATATCCATTTTTTTGAGGTTCATCAGGTAGTGTGATTCAATTATAATTAGTGTTTTTTGGAATAATTGTAATTCTTACAGAATTATTAACAATTTGTAAGTCACGAGTTAATGCGAGTCCAAAACTTAAATTTCCATATGAGTTTGGCACATAATTTGAATATTCACTTGGTGTTTCTGTCCCTTGTGGATTTGCAGGTATAAAGCCATTGTTAAATACTGCTCTTCATTTTCTACGTCTATTTGTAGAAATAAAGTAGAAATCATTTTCTGGCATTTGATTTGAAGAGATCTCTTCAACAACAACAGAATTACTGTAGTTAGTGTTAACTAATTGTTTTCATCCACTATCTATGCTTGATGAATATGCATTTCCATTTTGCCAAACATCTCAACTTGAGAGTCTAGAATTTCATTCTAGATTTGTACTTGGCGTAGCAGCATTAATATTCCCAAAAATAGCTGTATCATTTCCGAAATTTTTGGTAATAGACATTGATTGATCTTTAGTATAAGTACCTGTAAAGCCATCACCATTAAAGTTTTGGCTAGCATTAGAATCAGCTTCACCATTAGCTGAAATAGTAGCTAAAAGAGGTAAAGCTGCGATACTTGTTAAACTAACAGGTAAAATAACTTTCTTTAGGTTTTTTTCATTCAAACTCCTTTATTTATATTTATCTTTAAATATGGATTTATTATATACTTTAATTTTTACCTGTTATTTTTGGGTAAAATTTGATCTTTTATTTTTTGAGCCTATATTTCAGCACTGGAAGTTTAAAATTTTAAATAATTGAAATATTTTTTAAAATTTGTCAAATCTAAATAGTCATTTTTTAGATGATATTTTGAAAAAAATTCATGTTAATTTAATTGATCAAAAAATGATAAAGTGGAAATTAAGCAAATTTTAATGCTAAAAAATTACTTTTTAGTTATATTAGGCTATTTAAGCCTTTTTGCCTTATTTACTCACTTTTGGGCCAAAATTTGATAAACTTAAAATGTTGACTAATAAGGAGCTAATATGAAGCAATCATTTAAAGAAAGAATTATAAAATACATGGAAATTGAGGCCATGTCTAGATATGAAGAACCAGTAGCAGATGAATTAAGAAAAAACATTACTGGGTATGAAGTTACTAGAGATAAAATGGGTTCAATTATTTTTCATAAACCAAGCAAAAATCCTAATGCACCAAAAGTTATGGTTGCAGCTCACATGGATGAAGTTGGTTATATTGTTAGAAGAATTGATAAATCAGGTCAAATTTTGCTTAGTCCAATTGGTGGAATCTGAGCAAGCACAGTTATTGGTACTAAAGCTAAGTTAATTACTCAAAACAAAACTTACTTAGGAGTTTTTGGACACACTTCAATTCACATCATGGAAAGAGACAAGGTAGCTAAAGCTTTAACAAATGATGATTTATATGCTGATTTTGGATTCAGATCAGAACAAGAAGCTATTGAAGCTGGTGTTGAAATTGGAAATCAAGTTAGAATGAGTGGAGAAACTATTCTATTTGATAATGAAGACTTAATTGGTGGTAAATCAATGGACAATCGTGCTGGAGTTGCTGTACTTGAAAGAATTGCACAAACTGTTGCTAATGCTAATTTAGATTGTGATCTTTACTTAGTTGGTACAGTTCAAGAAGAAGTTGGGACCAGAGGGGCTAAAACTTCAGTCTCAATCATTAATCCTGATGTAGCTATTGCTTTAGATACAACTTCTTCACATGATACAATCGGGACAATTGCAGGAACTACAGCATTATTTAAAGGTGCTGCATTAAGAATTAAAGATGGTGGTAACTTAATGGATACAGGTTTAATTAACCTTATGCAAGAAGTTGCAGCAAAACACAATATTCCAGCATATAAATTTGTCTCAATGGGTGGTGGAACTGATGCTCATGAGTTACAATATGCTCGTGGTGGAGCTGCTACTTTAACAATTTCATTACCACAAAGATATTTACATTCACCTATTGGAGTTTGTGCTATTTCAGATTTATTAGCTGCTAGCGATTTAATCTCAAATTTTATATTAGAATTCAATCCTGAAAAATATGATAAAATAAAATACAAATAAAACAACACAGGAGGTATAAATGGTTGGAATGTCTACAGGTGCATTCGTAGGAATGATTTTCGGTGTTGTTCTTTTAGTTGGAATAGCTGTTGCTTTAGTTACTTTCTTTGTAACTAAAAGAATCTTTGAAAAACAATTAAGAGAAAACCCACCTATTAATGAAAAAATGATTCGTGTTATGTTTAAACAAATGGGAAGAACAGCTAGCGAATCACAAATTAGACAAATTATGAAGTCTATGAATGATGCCAAAAATAAATAAAATTCATTAAATCATAAATAATTCACTTTAATGGTGAATTTTTTATTTCACTTGCTCTAAGATTTAAAACAAATTTTATCTTTTTTAATCTCATGTTTTTATAAAATCTCAATTTCTTCACTAGTTTTAGATCTATTAAAAACTTTTATTACTTGCTAAAAGGCTTAAAAGTTAAAACTTCTCAAAGAATATTTGGGCTATTAAATTTATTTAATCAAATAAATTTAATATAATTTAAATATATTAAAAATAGGAGTGAAATGAAACGAATCAAATATAACTTGAAAGGTAAATTTCTAAATTCCAAATTTATTCAAAGTTTGATGCGTTTTTGACATTGGAAGTCGAATGTTTCAAAACTTAAATACTTATTATTTGTATATTTTTTAATTGTCTTAGTTTCAAGTTTACTATTATTCTCACCATGAACCCAAAATGTAAATGCTGAACGTATTTCATATATTGATTCTGTCTTTACCACTGCGTCAGCATTTAGTGATACAGGATTAGTGGTTTCAGATACCTTTAAGCAATGAAATGACTTTGGACAAGCCATCATTGCAATTTTAATTTTGGCAGGGGGAATTGGAATTTTTGCATTAAAATTCTTTATCATTAATTTTATTTTCCGCAAAAAATCCTCTTCACTAGGTGAAATTAAATTAATTCAAAGTGAACGTGGTGGTACTAATACTGCTAAAATTACTCAAATTATTATTTCATCAATAAAATTTTTATTTATTTGTATTTTTATTTTCAGTATTGCATTAACAATTTATTTTTATTTTGCAGCCCCAATTCATACTAAAGGGATAGAACTGCTCTTATCAAATGACCTTAGAAGTAGTGATCCTAATCATTTAAAGGAAATGCAAAATAATTTTATTTCCCCTCAAGGAAACATTTTATTAGCATTGAAATTTGGAATTTTCCATACTATTTCAGCTATTAATAATGCTGGTTTTGATATTATGTCTTCTTTCAGTTTAATGCCATATTATCAAAATTACTTTTTACAAATTTGCTTTATTATTTTGTTAATTATTGGTGGAATTGGATATCCAGCTATTTATGATCTAACTTGTTATATTAAATACAAAATCAGACGTGAAAAAGCTCCATATCATTTTTCAATCTTTACTAAAGTGTCTTTAGTTACTTATGCATTAGTATTTTTAATTGGTTTCTTAATTTCGATTGGATTTGAAGCAAGTTCACAAAATCCATATGCATTATGAAATCAATATTACATTCCACAAAATTTATACAGTACAAATGGTGATTTATATACAGCAAATCAAATGTATTCATTCCACACTCAATATGTAGAATGATTTAGAAATGGCAAAAATCTTAATGATCTAGCTAAACCAGAATATGCATTATTAAATGAACAAAAATGAATTTTTGAAAACGGACAACTTTACGGTAATTGATTTGATAAGACTTTTGCCACATTATTTACTGCTTTATCTACACGGAGTGCAGGATTTGCGACAGTAAATATTAAACACTTCACACAAGGATCAACATTCGTCTTTATTTTCATGATGATCATTGGAGCTGCACCCGCTTCAACTGGTGGAGGAATTAGAACAACTACATTTGCTTTGATTATAATGGGAATTGCTCGGGTACTATTTGGATTACCAAGAGTTAGAATGTTTAAGCGTTCAATTAATCAAGATACAGTTAATATGTCATCTCAAGTATTGGCTATTGCCTTTATTTTGATAGTTCTTGTTTCATTAGTACTGTTTTCATCATTTAAAGATTATGGTGGTCAAATTCAAACCATGTCAAATTCAGTTAATGCAAATGAAATTTACACCACGCAAAATATAATTTTCGAAGTAGCAAGTGCCTTTGGAACTACAGGATTAACCTCAGGTATTACAAAGAGCTTAAATACAGTTTCAAAACTTGCTTTAATTCTTATTATGTTTATTGGACAATTTGGTATTTCATCAACCTTGCTTGTTTGAAAACGTAAGAAGAACGGAAAACGTACATTTGAATACGTTGATGCTGATGTTGCAATTGGATAGGAGAATATATGAAATTAAATTATAAAAATGACATTGTAGTAATTGGGACTGGTCGTTTTGGTCAAGCTGTAATTGAACAATTACTCAAAATGGAAAAAAGCGTCTTTGTTCTTGATAAAGACCAAGAATCAGCTAAATTATTTGCTGATGAAGTAGATCGTATTGTTATTGGTGATGCTGCTGACACTAGAACTTTAAAATCACTTGGAATTGACCAAGCTGGAACAGTAGTTGTTGCAGTTTCTGACAATATCGAAATCGTAGCTGCTTTACTTGAATTAAAAGTAAAAAATATTATTGCTCGTGCTACTTCAAAACGTCACGCTAGAGTTCTAAAACAAATAGGTGTTGATGTTATTATTCGCCCTGAATATGAATCAGGAATTCGTGCTGCTTTAATTGCAACAAATAAAAACTTTATTCGTTACTCTCAAAACTTGCAAGAAATTGGTGGTAACTTTGTAATTGGATCAACTAAAGTTAATAATAGCGAATTAGAAAACAAACAAATCAAAGACTTGCATTTATCACAAATGGGAATCACTATTGTACTTATTAAAACTGGCAACACTTTTAAACGTGCAACCGGAGATACCATTATTCAAAAAGATGATATTATTACAATTATTGGTGAAGTCGGTAATGTAACAAACGCACTTGAATGATTAAATGATAAAGCTGAAATCACAGCTTAATAAAAAAGAAGCTTTTAATACGTGTGTATTAAAGCTTTTTTTATTTTTACTACTACCACATAGGGACAAAAATAAATCCCGCTAGCTAGGTAAAAAGCTAAAAATCTATATAATTTAATTAATTATATTAATTAAATTATGAGGTAAAAAAATGAATGATAAAGATAAAATCATATTAAACGATAATGATGAAGCCAAAGTAAAGATCCAAGAAGATACTGAATTTGAATATGAAGAAAATAATACAATGATTTTTCGCAAGAAAAAAGAAGTTGTAGTCGAAGAAGACGAAGAAGAAATCCCACAAGAAAGTGATGAATATACAGTTGAATCTCAAATCATTACTGAACCTACTGATGGATTACATCCAGTTGTAATTGACAACGAAATGAAGCAATCATTCTTAGAATATTCTATGAGTGTTATTGTTTCACGTGCTTTACCTGATGCTAGAGATGGGTTAAAACCTGTACACCGTAGAATTTTATATGATATGAGTGAACTTGGTATCACACCAGGAAGCCAACACCGTAAGTCAGCTCGTATTGTTGGGGATGTACTTGGTAAGTACCACCCACATGGTGATTCTTCAGTTTATGAAGCTATGGTTAGAATGGCGCAAGATTTCTCAATGCGCTACCCATTAGTAGACGGACACGGTAACTTTGGATCAATTGATGGTGATGCAGCTGCTGCTATGCGTTATACTGAAGCTAGAATGGCTAAAATTGCTGTCGAAATGCTTGATGGAATTAAGAAAGATACAGTAGATTTTGTAGATAACTATGATGGTAGTGAACAAGAACCTACAGTATTGCCTTGTCGTTTCCCTAACCTACTTGTTTCAGGGTCTTCAGGAATTGCTGTTGGTATGGCTACAGAAATTCCACCTCACAATCTTGGAGAAACAATTGATGCAACAATTGCTCTTGCTAAGAATCCTGAAATTACAGTAAAAGAATTAATGCAATATATTAAAGGTCCAGATTTCCCTACTGGAGCAATTATTTTAGGTACTAAAGGAATTTTAGAAGCTTATGAAACAGGTAGAGGAAGCATTCCTGTCCGTTCAAAATGTGAAGTCATTGAACAAAGCAACGGAAAGAGCAAAATCATAATTCGTGAAATTCCTTATGCAATTAAGAAAACTACTATTATTGAAAAAATTGCTGAATTGCACAAAACAAAAGTGATTGAAGGAATCGTTGACTTAAGAGATGAATCTAACCGTGAAGGTATTAGACTTGTTATTGATGTTAAAAAAGGTGTAAACCCTCATATTTTACTTAATAAGCTATATCAAAAATCAAATATTCAAACAACATTTAACTTTAACCTAGTTGCTATTGTTAACAACGAACCAAAAACTTTAAACTTAAAACAAGCATTAGAAGTATTTATCGATCACCAAAAAGAAGTTGTTACTCGTAGATTAAAATTTGACTTAAATAAAGCTGAAGAAAGAGCTCATATTTTAGATGGATTAAAAATAGCTGTTTCAAACATTGATGAAGTTGTTGCTATTATTAAGAAATCTAAGACAGATGCTGATGCTCAAGAAGCTCTTGCAAAAAGATTTGGACTTAGTGAAAAGCAAACTAAAGCTATCCTAGAAATGCGCTTAAGTCGTCTTACAGGTTTAAGTATTGAAAAAATGGATGCTGAAATTGCTGACTTAGAAGTTGAAATTGCTCATTATAAAGATATCTTATCTTCTGAAGCTAAATTAATTGATGAAATTGTAACTGAATTACAAGAAGTCAAAGATAAATATAATGATGAAAGACGTACTGTAATTGATGCTTCTGCAGTTGGAGTTATCTCTGATGAAGACTTAATCCCTGAAAGAGAAATCGTAATTACAATGTCAGCAAATGGATATGTAAAACGTATGGATTTAGATGAATATAATACTCAACGTCGTGGTGGTATGGGCTCAGTTTCAATGAAGACTTATGATGACGATGATATTGCTATGATTATTCATGCATCTACTCATACAGACTTACTGCTATTTTCAAATTATGGAAAGGTATATACTTTAAGAGGACACCAAATTCCTGAAGGTTCAAAACAATCTAAAGGATTACCATTTATTAATATTATCCAAGGATTAGATACAGAAAATGGCGAAAAGATCGTTTCAATCTTAAATATTGATTCATTCCAAAATGATCAATATTTAGTAACAGTAACAAAACAAGGTATGTTTAAGAAATCTGAACTAGGATTATTTAGCAACATTAGAAGAAATGGACTTATTGCTTTCAAACTTCGTGAGGGTGATCAGTTAGTTAGAGCCTTTGTAATAGGTGAAAACGATGCAGTATTATTAGCAAATAATGTTAAAAATGTTGTAATGTTTAAATCAAATGATGTTAGACCTCTTGGACGTTCTTCTTTAGGGGTAAAAGGTATTTCTCTAGCACCAGAGCAAGAAGTTATTTCTGCTTCAGCTGATAATGAAGGTGATTATGTTCTTACTTTAGGAGAAAAAGGTTTTGGTAAATTAACTGCTAAAGATCAATTCAGATTAACTAAGCGTGGTGTTAAAGGTGTTACTGGAATTAATGCTGAAAAAGCAGGAAAACTAGTCTTCGCTCGCTTTGTTAACTTAACTGATGAATTACTTGTTATTACTTCTTCTGGAGTAACAATCCGTACTCAAATTGGACAAATATCAGAAGCTTCACGTAATACTAAAGGTGTCAAGATCATCAACCTTAAAGAAGGTGATAGTATTGTTGATGTTGAAGTGATTAAACAATAATTAAATAAACAATTTATAAGCTTATGCCTATAGCATAGGCTTTTTATTTAAAAAACTCAGCATCAAATGACACTGAGTTTTAATTATTTAGTATTAATTTGCTTTCACTGTAGGTTTTGGATTTAAATTAGGGGTATTATTAAATGCATCAGATGCAATATATTTTAGATTAGGAGCATGGAAAGTAGTTAAATTAGGATTATCTAAGAAAGCTTCTTTATCAATTAAAATTAACTCTGGTAAATAAGCAGATGTTAAATTTTTCATTCTTGAGAAAGTTCCCTTATCAATATATTTAATCTTTGGCATATCAATTGTTTTTAATTCTTCGTTATTTTCAAAAGCATATTCACCTATTTCTGTTAAGTTAGGTGCTGAAATTAAAGATAATTTTTTTGCATTTAAAAATGCATATCTTTCGACCGAAGTTACATTCGGCAATGATATAAATTTTAAATTTTCGTTATTTCTAAATGCGCTTTCTTCAACGATTTCAACTTTTGGTAATATTGCAGATTCAAGACTAGTATTATCAACAAATGCTTGTGAGCCTAACTTTTTAAGATTTGGAAGTTTTATTGTGGTTAGTGATGTCGAACTTTGAAATGCACTATCACCAATTTCTTCTACAAGAGGTAATGATATTTCTTTTAATTGTTTTGTGTCTCTAAAAGCACTAGATTCAATGGTTTTAACTTTAGGGAAATTTACTGATTTAAGATTTTCAGCTTTTAAAAATGCATTAAAGCCAATAGACACTACATTAGGGAAATCAACTGATGTAATGTTATTATTGTTTTCAAATGTTCCGGGATTTATTTTTAATATATTTTCATCTACTATATCACCTTTTGCATTATCTCATTTTACTAAAACACCATCAATAATGATTTTGTCACCTAATTTAGGGGTATTTTTAAATATATTTGGACTTGAAAATCATTTTAAATTAGGGAATGATATTTTTGATAAGTTGATAGCATCTTTAAAAGCACCGGAACCGATCCGTTTAACTTTAGGAAAATTAGCTTCAACTAAACTGCTAGCATCTGAAAATGAATGATAACTAATTGAATTTAACTCCGGAAAATTAATGTTTATTAAATTTCTTGTTCCAGAAAATGCATTAGACTTCATAAATATTGCTTTTGGAAAATTAGCTGATGTAAGACTTATTGCATCTTGAAAAGCACTATATCCGATTGATTTTACTTCTGGGAATGAAGCAGTAGTAAGTTTTGTAGTCTCTGAAAATGCATTATCACCTATAATTTCTGCTTTAGGAAAATTTATTCCCTCTAGCTTATTTGCATTCATAAATGCAGATTCTTCTATTTCAGTTACATTAGGGAAATCAACTTTTGTTATAGAATGATTATTTTTAAAAGCTTCAGTCGCAATTTTTGTTATTTTATTATCAAATATATCTCCAGAGGCATTATCTCATTTAACAAGTGTTGTACCAAGCACCAATTTTTCATTTAATTTAGGTGTTTCTTCAAAAGCATGAAAACCTATTTTTTCTATTTTTGGCGCTGAAATAAAACTTAAATTTGTAGCTGAACTAAAAGCATAATTTTTAATTTCCTTTGCTTCTGGGAATGAAGCAATACTTAATGCTTTTGCATATTGAAATGCTGATTCATCAATAGTAATAACTTTAGGAAAGTGTGTTGTTTTTAAATTATCTGTTCGTGCAAATGATTCATAACCTATTTTTGTGGCATTTGTAAATGATGCTTCTTCTAATGCTATTGCTCCAAAAAATACTCATGGATTTATAGTTTTAACATTTGGAAATATAGCTGATTTTAATGACATTGCACCACTAAAAGCTGATCAACCAAGTTTTTCTACTTTTGGCAAGTGAACACCAATTAATTTAGAGGCACGTTCAAAGGCAGATCCTCCAATTTCAATTACATTTGGGAAGTCAACTTTGATAAGTTTTTCGTTATGAGCAAAAACTCCATCAGCTATTTTAGTTATTTTGTCATCAAATACATTTCCTGAGGCATTATCTCATTTAACAAGAACGCCATTTATTATAAGTTTATCATCTAATTTATTTGTATTAGAAAATGATTTATACCCAAAATCTAAAGCTTTTGGTAATTGATATGAAGTAAGATTAGAGTCACCTTCAAAGGCTTTGACACCAACTTTTGTAACTTTTGGCAAATCAATTGACATTAAATTAGTTGCTTTATTAAAGGCATAATCATCTATTTCAATAGCATTAGGGAATGAAATTGATGTAATCTTATCATTATTTTGAAATGCGCTCTTATATACCTTAGTTACATTGGCATCACTAATTGCTCCAGTAGCATCATCTCATTTAATTAAAGTACCATTTAAAACTATTTTTGATTTTATCTTAGGAAATGCATCATTTTCATTTGAATATGTAAATGCTTTTGGGTAAATATATTTAACATTAGGCAAATTAAATGATATAACTTTTGAAGTATCTCTAAACGCATGTGGAAGAATTTGAGTAATGCTTTCATCATTAATATCACCTGAAGGATTTTTTCATTTGAAAAGAATACCATTTATTACAACTTTATCACCACTTAATCTGTTAGTTCATAATCCTGTTGAATCAAGATTATATTCATTGTCATACAGCATTTTTTCCAGCTTAGGTAAAATAACTTTATTAATTGAATAATTTCCATTTACAATAAGTGATAATTCTTTAGTATCTGGACATTCTAAAGTTATTCCAATTGAATTAAATGCATCCAGTTCTTTATCAGCCTTCATAAGAATTTGACTGAAAGTGGTTTGATCAATTCTTTCAATATCTTTAATTATTAATTTGTTTTGTTCTTGATCATATGCAACGTTAGCAACATTTTTGCCATCATCATATTTAAATGAGACAAGATCTTTATTTTCTGGAATATCAGTTTTGGTCTTTAATTTTAAATTATCAATTAAATCGCCCATTTGGCTAACATGATTTTTTAGCTTTTCTAAACTTGCCACAATTACATCTGTAAGTTTGTCAAATTTAAGTTTTAAAATATTATTAACTGCATTTAGTTCTGACTCATTAGTTAGTATTTTACTAACTTTTGTTTCTAAAGCTTTTTTACTTTCAGGAATTAAATTTATGATTTGTTTTAGGACTTCAAATGTTGAATTTTCACTTGAAATTGGCATTTCATTTATTTTATTTGCTAATTCAACTACTTTTAAATTAAAATAACTTGAAAATTCGTTTATAAATGAATCTATCTTATTGATATCTTTTGTATCTTTATTAGTTTTTAACGTTTCTAAAATAGTTGTAACAGTGTTTGATCAAACTTCTGCTTCTGATTTTAAAGCTTCTGACATTAGTTTTTTTATTTCAGAAAGCTTTTGAACAGTAAAGTAATCAGTAACTTGTTTTGCGCCAAAATCAGAACTTTTTGTCTCAATTGCAGCATTTAAAATATCTGTCAAAATGTTATTAAGCTTTAGGACGATATTTTGATATGAATTTTTAATTTTTGTAAGCCTGTTAGTTGATAAAAATTTTTCTGTTGTTGTTAAAATTCCAGAACATCCATTTACATAATCATCTGCAATTATATTAGCAAATTTAGTTATCAATTGGTTTTGATCTGGGTTTAGTCCTTTGGCTTGATCACTACTAATAAGTGCATATGAGCGTAAAATAGGTTGTCTAATTGAGTCTGCTAATTCTTTTAGAGGTTTTACTTCATCTACAATTTTTTCTGGAACTTTAACACTTGGATTTGCGACCTTAAATCCTTTTATTGCTGTTTGACCTATAATAAATAAATCAGCATATTTCTTTGATTGAATTTTGTATTTTAATTCTATTAAACCTTTTTTATCATCCGCAGTTAAGTATTGCACATTAGCTTTTTCTGTTGCTACATTTACATTAGGTGCTAGACTTAGCTGTTTTTTTAATTGAGTGCTAATCTCTACCAGTGAGACAGTAAAAAGCTCATCATCATAGTTTTTAAAGATGATATCATTAGGGACAATTTGCGATGCAAGGGTTTCAGATTTATTAATTGAATTTTTTACATCAGCTATAAGAACAGTTTCAGTTTGCTTTAATTTTGCTTGCTGTTGTTGGTAATCTCTTTGACTTTTGAAAATTACACTTGGAATAGCAATAATAGCGGATCCAGTCACTAATCCACTAGCTATTACTAATAAATATTTTCCAACTTTAGACATTGTTATTAACCTTTCAACTTTTTTAGTTTTTTAATCAATGATTTAAAAGCAGATTTTGTTATGTAAATATATTTAAATTTATCCCTCCATATTAAAATTATATTCTTTTTTATAAAAATAAACTTTTTATCCAGTTTCCAAAAATCCTCAAGCATAACTTTTGAAGTCATCTGCTTGAGATTATTAATATTTTTTCTAAATAAAGGCTTGAATTTTATCTTTTTTTGTCTTTATCCTTAAATTAGATTTATTTTTCATATTAAAAATAAAAATCAGCAAGCAATTATGCTGATTTTAAAACATGTTATTTAGATAAATCTGTTAAATATTTAAATAGCGATTTCTTTCTTGAACATTTCTTATAATTTCTGCAGCCTTGAAATGATCGACCATCACTAGTTTTAAATCAAATAATATAATCTCCGCACCGATTGCAAAATATTTGATTTTCAACAGCGTTGGATTCAATTAAGCATTTACACATATTGCAAGAATAAAATTTACCAGATTTAATTTTTAATAATTGACCATTTTTACAACTTTTACAACTATAAAATTTTTGTTCTTTTGTTGCTAGCGTTCTTTTTTGTGCCCTATTTTTTAAGTATTCAGGAAAAATAACATCACAATTGTTTTCAATTTCTGCCACAAAAATAGATTTTTCAGCAGCTTGTGAAATAATGTAAGTATAGCTTTTACTTCTAGTTAGAGCCACATATCAAAGTCTTCTTTCTTCAGAAAAAGAAAATTCATCAGCTTTATCAAGCACCATATTAATCACAGAATCATTATGCATTTGATTTGGAAAACCTTTGATTCCATAGTCAGCATTCAATATAATAACAAAGTCATCCTCTAAGCCTTTAGAACTATGCACTGTCACATATTTTAGTTTTAAATCTGAATATTTATTTGAAACAAGCTCTGTATATTCACTTTTATATGAGGGTTTTAATTTTTCTAAATTAGCATCTAAATATTCGTCCAAATCATTATTGTTTCTTCCTAAAAGTAGTACTGATCCATTTGGGTTTAATTGATTAATTTGAGCTAGAATAAAGTCCAAACATATAGCTTTAGAATGGTTTTTATCACTAAATGCAAGTTTAATTGGTCTTGGTAGAGAAATATCAGAATATAAATTTTTCTTAATTTGATAAGGATTTTTAGAAATAAAGTCTTTAGCTACCTTTAATAGTTCACTGGAATTACGATAAGTGTGTGTTATAAAAGTGCTGTTAGCATAATTAAAATATTTCATGAAATTAATGAATATATCTATGTCACAGCCATTAAAACTATAAATAGATTGTCAATCATCACCTACAGCAAATAATTTACCATCATTTTTATTTAATAAAGCTTGTAAAAATGTCAACCTACTATGAGAAATATCTTGAAATTCATCAACAATAATATATTTATAGTTATATTCCTTGCTATCAATCTGATTCACTTGTTTTGCTGCTAGAAATATCATGTCATCATAATCGATCAAACTATCTTTTTCTAATAAGCTACGATAATATAAATAAATATCTTTTGCGATATCTAAAAAGAAATAATCTCTTTTGCTTTTAGCATTATTCTTTAATAGCTCGAATCCTGCTGCTGAATCATACTTTCCTTTGTACAAGGAAAGAAAGTTTACAACAATACCTATAAACCTTTTAAAGTCGATATCATTATAGGTTGAATTCCAACAATCCAAGATATCTTGTTGGCTTAGTTTTGAAAATGTTACATTATGTTGCTTTAATAAATTTGTTAAATCTTCAAAAATTGAAGCTTCGTTAAATTGATATGAATAAGTCTTTATACAAGTTGTATTGTATTTTGTGTGTATCTGCTCTTTTCATTCAATTGTTTTATTGTATCTTTCTTGCTCTTCAGGGTTAAAGTTGGGATTTAATCCTTCACGAGTAATTCCGAAATGTTCATGATAAATATCATAATCTTTCAAGTAAAAATCAGGGAGATATTGTCGCTTGTCTTCGGTAGCTAATTGTACTTTATATGGTTGCTCATAGGCATAGTTAATTCCATTTATAAAATAAAAATTAGCTAGCATAAGCTCTTCGGTGCTTTTAACATATTCCTTTTTTAAAGTTTTTTTACGTTTTTGATTTCCTAAATTTGCTAAAGCCTGCTTGGTAGATGCAAAAGTATTATTATCTAAGTTTGAAATTACATCTTTTTGAGTTTGCAATACAGTTTGATCCTTTTGAGTTATGTCTGCATTTAAATACAATCCATAGTAATTTAAAATCTTATATAACATCTGAGAGTTTTTAGGTAAATATTGGCTAAAATAGCTTTCAATTTTTGCTTCAAATTGTTGATCAACATTTAATTTTAAGCCTGCTGCTTTTTGCAAAATGTTAAGCCCTAAAGCATGGAAGGTGGAAACCGAAATAGCTCTATTTATATTTTTTAGTTTGCTTTCTAAATCTTGAGCTGATTTTTTAGAGTATGATAAGCACAAAATATTTTCTGGTTCAATATGATTATGTTCTAATAAGTATTTTATTTTGCCACAAATTGTTAAGCTTTTTCCTGAACCAGCTCCAGCAATTACTAATAAAGCCTTTTCATCCATTAATATTGCTTTACGTTGTTCAATGTCTAAAGCATGATTATTAATATTGTCAAAAATTGGATCATTTTGCTCTTTTTTAAAATATTCGTTGTTATGTCATGTAATTTGATTCTCAATTTGCATAATTCAATCAAAGTTATAGAAACACTTTTTACTTTTACTTAAAGACTGAGTAAAATTTTGGCATTCTTTCAGTAAATAATCTTTCTCAGCTTGATTGATGTAATTTAGTTGATCAAGTCTGTTTTGTATATGGATTTGTTTTTGATAAAGCTCAAATTGCTTTTTAATTTCGCTATTGTACTTTTGAAATTCAGTCATATTCATTATGAATTGATAGCTTTCCTTGTTATAAATATGGTTTTTAACAAGGAAAGCTAAGACTTCAAATAAATAAGCTTCTCTTTCAGCAGATAATTGATCTAAAGAATTTAAATAAGTAGGATAATTAAAGTACTCGATATCAGGAAAGTATTGATTTCATTTAGTTATAATATTGCCTAAATTTTGATATTTTTTAATTAATCTTTTATGTCAAAATCTATTCAAAGCAATTAATTCATCATGAAAAGGTAGTAATTTCTTATATATAGCTTCATATTTTTTTATATGTTCATTATCAAAATATCTAATAAGTTCTTTATATTGTTTTAAGTTCTTTTTAAATTCAGCTTTATCCATTATTCTCCTAATACATTATATTAATTTTATATGATTAATCTTGTTATATTAAATTAATAATCAAATTTGATAAATAAAAACCTAGAGTATTACTCTAGATTTTCTTATTTGATTTTATAAAACTTTTAAGCTTGTGGGTTAGGTTTATTAGTTAATTTTGGAGTATGTTCAAAAGCATCAGGAGCAATTATTTTTACTTTTGGAGCATAAAATGAAGATAAATTTATTGCACTTAAGAAGGCTCTAGGCTCAATTTCGATCACTTCAGGGAAGGATGCAGAAGAAAGGTTTTTTGCATCGCAAAATGCCATTTTATCAATAGTTTCTACTTTAGGGAATGATACAGTTGTTAAACCAATGGCTTTTTCAAATGCTGAATTACCAATTCTTATTGCACTAGGCGCTGAAACCAAATTAAGATTTTCATCTCCGTAAAACATTTCGCCACTAATTGCAATTGCATTTGGTATTGAAATTGATGTTAAATTTGTTACATATTTGAAGGCACCAAAACCTATATTTACCACTTTTGGTAATTCAATAGTTTTTAAAACTTGATTGTTTGCAAAAGCATCTATTCCTATTTTTCTTACATTAGGTAAATTAATAGATGAAAGGCTTGAGGCATTTTCGAAGGCAGCATTTTCAATAATTTCTGCTTTAGGGAATGAAATTGATGTTAGAGCTTTTACTCCAGAAAATGCATTGCTTTCAATAATTTTTACTTTTGGTAAATTTATTGAAGCAAGATTTTTCGCATATTTAAATGCGTCTTCTCCGACACGAATTACTTTAGGGAAAGAAACAGATGTAATGTTGGCATTTTGATTAAATACACCATCACTTATACTTGTAATATTGTTGTCTTTAATTTCACCAGTTGCATCCTCTCATTTGACTAAAACATTATTAATTATAAGTTTATTTCCTAGTTTTGGAGTGTTTTTAAATATATCTTTTCCATGTAATTCCTTTAATATTGGGAATGATATACTTGAAAGATTAACCGCATCTTTAAAAGCTGAACCTTGAAGGGCCTTTGCTTTCGGGAAATTTGCAGCAGTTAAACTTCTAGCCCCAGAAAATGCGCTAGATTCAATTTCTTCTACTTCAGGAAAATTAATATCAGTTAAACTTATAGCATTTTCAAAGGCAGCATTTCTAATGATTGTGGCTTTTGGGAAGTTCACTGAAGTTAATTTTGTTGCATTAGAAAATGAAGATCAACTTATTAATGTTAATTCTGGAAAATCAACTGATATCAAATTCTTTGCACCATAGAATGCACTGTAACCAATTTTTGTAACTTTAGGCATATTAATTGTTGTTAAATTAATTGCATTCTTAAAGGCATCGCTCCCTATTTCTTTTAGATTAGGGAAAGAAACAGATGTTATATTTTCATTACCTTCAAATACACTATCTGCAATTTTTGTTATATTTGAATCTTCTATGGTGCCTTTAGCATCATCTCATTTTAAAAGTATTGTTCCAGAAACTATTTTTCCATTTAATTTCGGAGTATTTGTAAAAACATCATAACCTATTTCTTCTAGCTTTGGAAATGAAATAGAGCTTAAACTTTCATTATCTTTAAATGCATATGCATAAATTTCTTTGGCCTCTGGGAAAGAAATGGATGTTAAACTTTTCGCATTTTCAAATGCTGAAGGTAAAATTGTTTCTACCTTTGGAAAATTAATAGTTTTTAGTTTTACTGCGTCTTTAAAAGCTTTAAATCCAATATTTGTAGCATTCATGAAGAACGCATTTTCTAATTCAGATGCATCAGAAAATGCTCCCTCTGGAATGATCTCAACATTAGGAAAATCAACTGATTTCAGTGATGTTGCATACATAAATGCGAATGAACCCATTTTTTCAATTTTTGGTAAATTGACAGTTGATAATTTTGATGCATTTAAAAATGCAAAATCACCTATTTCTGTTACATTAGGGAAATCTACTTTTGTTATTTGATTATTTGATGAAAAAACTCCAGCTGCTATTTTTGTTATTTTATCATCATGTAGCTCACCTGTGGCACCTTTTCATTTTGTTAGAATACCATTTATAACAATTTTTGAATCTAACTTATCAGTGTTTGAAAAAAACTTTATCACCAAATTCTAATGCTTTTGGTAATTCAAATTTTTCTAGATTCGTTGCTGATGAAAAGGCTAAGTCACCAATTTTTGCTACTTTTGGGAATTTTATTGAAGTTAAATTAGTTGCATTAGCAAATGCATTTTTACCAATTTCTGTCACATTAGGGAATGAAGCAGATGTAATCTTTTTATTATTTTCAAAAGCACTGTCAAAAATTCCTCTAATGTTAGAGTCAGTAATATCCCCTTCAGCATCAGGTCATTTAATTAAAATACCATTTAAAACTATTTTTGACTTTATTTGAGGGAATAATTTTTCTTTGTTTTCATGTCCGAATCCCTCAGGTGAAATTCATTTTACATTTGGTAAATTAATTGATGTTATTTTATGTGTATTTTCAAATGCATATGGCAGAATTTGAACAATTGTTTCATCATTAATATCACCTTTTGGATTATTTCATTTAAAAACAATACCATTTATAATAACTTTATCTCCTTCTAGAGATCTAGTTCAAAGAGCAGGAGATTGAATTGTATAATCTTCGTTATATACTACTTTTTCTAATTTAGGTAGATTAACTTTTTTAATTGAATATTTTGTATCAGCTAAAAGAGAAATGGTTTTAGCATCAGGGCAATCTAGAATTATGTCTGAGTTTGTAGTTCCTGTTTTTTCAGCTGTTAAATTAAGAATAGAAGTAAGTGTGTTTTCATCAATATTTTCAATATCCTTAATTACTACTCTTTCGTCTGCTTGATTGTATTGAACATTAGCTGTATTTTTTCCATCATTATATTCAAATGACACTACATCATTGTTTGGCACAGTTTCAGGAGCTAAGTCCAAAGCATCAATTAATGTTGCCATGTCTTTCATATGCATATCTAGCATTTCAAGATTTGATTTAATTAAATCATCTAAACTGTCAAATTTATTTTTTAAGTTCTTTTTAACAGACATAAGATCTGTTTCGTTTTTTAACAACTCAATAGCTTTTGCTTCTAAAGCTTTTTTAATTTGAGCAATTAAGTCTTTTGTTTGATTTAGTATTTGAGATGCCGATGCTTTTGATGCAATTGGCATTTGTTTAATTTTGTTTGTAAGATCAAGAATTTGTTTATGAAATTCGTTTGATATTTCAGTTATAAACTCGTCAATTTTATCAATGTTTTTGGTCGTTTCGTTGTTTTTTAATGTTTCTAAAATTGTTTTAGCAATATTTGTAAGATCTTGAGCTCTAGATTTTAAAGTCTCTGAGATAATGTTTTTTATTTCAGTTAGCTTTTGAGCTGTAAAGTAATTATCAATTTGGTCTTTGCCTAATTCAACACTTTTGATTTTAATTGCTTCAGTTAAGACATCAGTTAATGCGTTGTTGAATTTTAAAACCATGCTTTGATATGAATCTTTAATTAGTTGTAATGATGTTACAGGTAAGACATCTTCAACAGTTTTTAAAATATTTGTTAAGACTTTTACATGAGTTTGTGCTACTTTTTGTCCATATTGAGAAATCGCTTCTGCTTGATTTGCTTTTAATCCTTTTGTTTGATCACTGCTTATAGTTTTATAAGGTGTAATAATTGGTTCAGTAAGCATTGAAGCTATCTCTGCAATTGGCTTTCTAACTTCTGTAATAGGTTTAATTGGAGTAACAATTTTAAAACCATCTATTACAGCTTTTTTGACAATAAATAAATCATCATATTTTTTAGATTGAATTTTATATACAAACTCTAGTATTCCTCTATTGTCATCAGCATGGAAATATTGTATATCTTTATTAACAGTAACAATTTCTTTCCCTGGCATTGCACTTAGCTTATTTGTTAGTTCTGTTGTAATATCAACTAGTTCAACATTAAACAAGTCTTTATTATAGTTGACAAAACTAATGTCATTTTTAGTCATTTTAGAAGCTAGTGTTTTAGACTTTTCAATTGAGCTATTAGGTATAACCATAAGATCTTTTTCTGTTTGTTTCAAATTAGCTAGTTGATTTTGGTATTTCTTTTGATTCCCATAAATCACACTAGGTATAGCGATAATAGCAGACCCAACTGCTACTCCGCTAGTTATTACTAATAAGTATTTTGCAACTTTAGTCATTAATTTATCCTCTCAGCATTTTGAAAATTAATATCATTTATAATGATATTGCTACTAAAAAATTCATTTTTTAGTTTTTTTAAATTTATCCCTCCATACTTAAATTATATTCTTTTTTAAAAAATGAAATTTTTAATCATAAGCTGCTAATTCCTAAAATTAAGTATTCAATGAATTAAATAACTATATTTTGCAATATCTAAACAGTGAATCTATCATTTTACTGATATGATATAAAAAACACCATATTTTATATATGGTGTAAAAATAGTTTTTAATTTGGTTAATTCTTTTGTGCACTAGGTTTATCTGTTAAGTTATCTGTGCCAACAAAGGCTGTATGAGCAATAATTGTAGCTTTAGGAAAATCAGCTTGTTTTAAAGATATATCATTTGCAAATGCACGTTCACCAATTTCAGTTACGTTAGGGAATGAAACTGAAACAAGTGAAACAGCACCAGAAAATCCTTCAGCTGCAATTTTTGTAACGTTTGGAGCTTGTATTTGTACTAAGCTTTCAGCTTCTTTAAATGCACTAGAATCTATAATAGTTGCTTTTTCAAATGTAGCATTCTTGAGCTCTGTTGCTTTTGCAAATAGTCAGGAAGATATTTTTGTAACATTAGGGAAGTTTGCTGAAGTTATTTTATTATTATTTCTAAATAATTCAGGTACAAGTTGAGTTACTTCTAAATCACTAACTTCTCCCTCTGCATTAGATCATTTTGCTAAAATCTTGTTAAAAATTAATTTTTCAGGTAGTTTAGGTGTGGCATCAAAAGGAACTTTGTCCATTGAACTTACTAATGGCAATTCCACTGAACTTAAATTTTTACAATTACTAAAAGCATATTCACCAACTGCAGTTACCTTTGGGAATGACACTGAAGTTAGAGAAGTACAATTTTCAAATGCAAAATTACCAATATTATCTAATTTAGGTAAATCCACTTTGGCTAAATTAGAAGCATCTAAAAATGCACCATAATAAAGTTTTGTTGCATTTGGGAATGATACTGAAGTAATTGAGGTATTTCCTTTAAATACATAAGCATAAATTTGTTTAATAGAATCATCCTTTATTTCACCTTTTGCTCCTGGATATTTAATTAATATTCCATTTACAACTAATTTTTCAGTAATTTTAGGGAAAATATCTCCATTCGTCCCCATAAAGGCTGTTGCTTCAATATCATTTAATTTAGGAAAATCAATTCCTGTAATGTTTTGCGTATCCATGAATGCATATTGTAGAATTTTGGTTATATTATTGTCGACTAAGTTACCTATTGCATTGTCTCATTTGATCAAGACTCCATTTTGGACAACCTTATCATCTTGCAAGTTTTTAAATAATCAGTCTCGTTCTGGGTTTCATAATCTAAAAACATGATCTGTTGTACTTTCTAGCTTAGGCATAATTAGTTTTGTTACCTTAACTGAAGTTACATATGGGTAACCAACTGCAATTGTTTTTGTATCAGGACATTCTAATGTTATATTGCCAACTTTATTATCAAACATTTCATCTAGTTGTTGTAGAAAATCATTTAGTAAATCAAAATCAATGATAGGTGCATTTTTAACGCTTAATACTTTAGTGTCTTTATTAAATTCAATTTTAATTGCAGGGTTTTGTGATTTCAACGTAATTAATGCTGGATTTTTAGTTTCATCATTTCCAGGAGTGGGTTTTGGTTCACTTGTTCCTGGGATTGGTTTGGGTTGTTGTTCTGTCGCTTTATTACCTCCACAAGATATTGCTACTAATGGTAGACTTATAGCTGAAGTAGAAAGTAATCCTAATAAGAATAATACTTTATTGCGTTTCATTTTTTCTCCTTTAAAAGGCGTTGCAATATTTTCTTAGTAAGCGCATGATTTAAAGTTAGTTTTTTAACTCAATGTTTTAAGGAATAATTTGCATGCCTTATAATTATTATTTCACTTTTACACAATGATTCAATATACTAAAAATGCTATATGGTAGGTATAAAAAATAATTATTATTTTATATTTTGATTTAAAGTAGAAAATAAAATATAAATTAAAAATTTATATTATTTTTTCGTTTTTAGCTGAAAATTACACCTTTTGAGATCTTTTCTTGCATACAAAAATGTAATAATAATTTATTAAACTTTTAAGTAAAAAATAATGCGATATTGCACATTAGTAATTAAAAAGTTAAAAAAATAATTATTTTTATGTCAAAAATTGCTTTTTTGTCTGAAATAATATGTTAAGATATCAAAGTCTATTTATCATATATATTTAAATATGATAAAATATTAAAATAAACAAAAGGAGTCATTATGTCATCAAAATCAACATGCAAAGATTTACATAAAAAATCTTGAGCAGAATCTAAAGCACAAATGAAACGTGGTAACTTATTGATGTTAGCAATAGGTTTCTTACTTGGAGGAGTTTTTACAGCATTAGTATCATCATTTGCAAATGATATTATTATGGCTGCTATCACAACTGCATTCGGTAAAACACCAGATACATGAGTAGTAGGACAAAAAGCTGATGGAACAGGTGGAATTTACATTGGTAAATTCTTAGCTACATTAATTCAATTCATTATTGTTTCTGCAGTAGTATTTGGTATTTTATACTTCTACTTCATGATCAGAAACTACAGAGCATATCGTAAAGAACTTAAAAACCCAGTTGTTGAAACACCAGAAGAACCTGCTGCTGCACCTACAACTGAAGAATTAATTTTAGCTGAATTAAAGAAATTAAATTCAAACGTTGATGAATCTAAATCATTATTTAATGTTAAATAATATTTCTAACAATAGCACCGCTAAGCAATAGTGGTGCTTTTTATTACATTTTAAAAGATAAACTTTCACATATGATAAAATTAATTTGTAGAAATTTAAGTTTCTTAAATCAATAAATATTGACTGCTTATTTTCTTTTAACCCCAGCAAATAAGCACAAAAGTATAAGGAGACTGTATGGAACAAATACAAAATTTAAATAATTCTTCAATTCCAAAAGAACTTTTTCAAAAGTCTTTAACCCGTTACAAAATTTTTATGTTAATTAGAGTATCGCTTATCATTGCAGCTTTATTAGCTGTTTTTGGCATTGTATCGCTAGTTTATTGAAATAATATTGTTGGATGAGTGCTACTAGCTAGTGCATTACTTTTACTTACTTGTTATTGAATTTACTCAACTATCAAAATTAATCCAACAGTAAACAAAATGTCTAAAGAATTAGAAACTTATAAGCCTTATTTTAAAGAATATTACGCACAACTTTCAAAATTAAATCAGTTTATTTTTAGATTCTTTTTTCTAGTTGAACTTTATGACCAAGCACAAGCTGTAAAACTCTTAGACAATAATTTTGCTAATCAAGATATTGATCAAGATAATTAAAGGATTACTGATGTCTGAAGAAATTAAATTAGATGACCAAAAATACTTAAAAGCAGAAAGCAATCTACTTTCTTCTTTGCGTTTTTATAAAAAACTTTTATTAATAAAAATTCTTTTATTCATTCCTTATGCTTTAGTTATGGTATTTGTCTTTCTTGCGATATACAAAAGTCAATTTGTTTATATTGCACCAATAATGATTTGTTCCATTTGAGCAATAATTCACACTTGTTTCATATTATTAAGAGTGAACCCATCAATTCGTTCAACTGCAAAATTTTTAACTAAATATAAGTCAGAAATGTCAGAATTTTATCAAAGTTCTAAATTGAATTGATTTAATAGAATTATTTTTAAACATTTCTTCTTAGTCGATATGTATGGTAAGCGCGAGCCAAACATTATTATTAAATACCCTGAAAAATATACAGAAATGGAAAAAACTGGTGAAATACCATATCATGTTAGAGAAGCAAATTTAGATTCACAAGCTGGAAATTTTGAAACAATTATGCGAGCTAGTTCAGAAAAGGATTAATAATAAAATTGCTTTTTAAAATAAATATCCTGGTTGGATATTTTTTATTATTTGCACTAATAGCACTATTTTTTAAGCCTGATATTTTCCTACTCTTTAGACCAAAAAAATTCTAAATTATATTATAATTTAGAAACTAAATAAGGAGCACATATGCAACAACAACACAAAAAATCAAGAAGAGAAATGAGAAAAACAGTTATTGCTGTTTTATATAAATACGAATTACTAGAAGAACCAATTAATGTTGAAGAAGCTTTTGAAGAGTTCTTTTTAGATCGTGAAGAATTACTTAGAATTGAATTAATAGCAAAAAACTATGCATTCTTACGTAAATCATTAAATGCATTATTAAACAAGAACTGAAAATGAGAAAGAATTTCTCCTTTAATTAGAGCAATTATTCTAAATGGAGCTTTTGAACTTTATAACACAGATCCAAAAGTTGTTATAAATGAGGCTGTGGAAATAACTAAATTTTATTTCCCTAAAGATTTACCAGATCAACCAGCTACATTACAAGGTAAGCAGTACAAATTTGTTAATGCTATCTTAGAAAATTATTTAAAACTAATTCAAACTTTTGAACTTGCTGAAAAGCTAGAGAAAAAAGCTTTAAAAGATCATGAATAAAACCAATAGTAAAAAATTATGATCTAAGATAGTTTTATCTTTTGCATATAAATCACATTATCATGGGATTTTAAACAAAATTAATTTTACTTATAAGCAATTTCATGAAATGCATTTGCTTGCTCATGAAAAGCTTGAAAAATTTGAAACTAAAAAATTTGCTGAACGCAGCAAAAACCTAAATGAATTTATTGACAATTTTAATCAAGACTTAACTTTTTATCCAGAAGTTACTCCTGAGCAAAAACAAATGGTTTATAACTTCTACTACTACTTATTTTATGATCTTTTTATTAAATACTATGATCATGATGAATTAGAAGTTAAAAACTTTCTCGGAGAAGTTTTTAAAACTATTGATTTAGATAAGGATAAAAGTATTCGTAAGCATCAATTCCAAATTATTGTTAATAAAATCAAACGTGAATATTACTATTTATTCCTAGATGAATTTCAAAAAATGCCAGGTTACAATACTGCTTTAAGAGCAATTTTAAGAAAGGTCTTATAATGAATCAAAATGACATTCGCAAACATTTTCCAATTTTACAAAAGATTACATATTTTGATTCAGCTGCTTTAGTGTTAAAACCTAAAGAAGCCAGTGATGCAATTTATGATTATTACTGCAATAAATCAATTTCATCTCGTACTGCCGATACACCATTGGGAAATGAAGTTAATTCAACCATTACTCGTGTTCGCAGTAAAGTAGCTGACTTATTACAAGCTGATCAAAATGAAATAATCTTTACAAGTGGAACAACTGAAAGTATCAATCTTTTTGTTAATATGTTTGAACATTTACTTACTAATGAAGATGAAATTTTGCTTAGTGCTTATAATCACTCATCTAATTTAATTCCTTGAATTGAAATGAGTAAAAAAGTTGGCGCTAAAATTGTAATTTCACAAGACATTTTAGCAAGTATTAATTCAAAAACTAAAATTGTAGCCTTGAGTCATGAAACTAATAACTTTAATCAACACTTTGATATTGCAGCAATTGCAACTAAAGCTCATCAACATGGAGCATTTGTTTTTGATGATGCAGCACAAGCAATTTCTCATGAACCAGTTTCATTACAAGTAGTGGATGCTATTGCCTTTTCAACTAACAAATTTTATGGTCCAACTGGAATGGGTGTACTAGCTGTTAAAAAAACTTTACTATCTCAATTAAAACCAGTTAAATTTGGTGGTGGATCAGTAAATGCTATTCACACTAATGCTTGCTGAGATGCAAAGCAAACAATTGCAGCTTTTGAGCCTGGAACACCAGATATTGCAGGATTTTTTATGTTTGATAAAGCACTTGATTTTTTTGCTCAAGTTGGTTATAAACAAACTCAAGAAATTTTAAGTTCTCTATCACATTATTTACATCAAGAGTTGGCAGCTTTACCAAATGTTACTGTATATACTAAACCTGGTGACAATATTGCATTAATTAATGTAAATGGAATTAATGCTCAAGATGTAGCCACTTACTTAGGAAGCAAAAATATCTACACAATTGCTGGAATTTTCTGTGCACCTTATTTAAGAAATATTCAAGATACTTATTCTTTCCTAAGAATATCACTCGGAATTTATAATACTCAAGCCGACATTGATAAGCTTGTAGAAGAATTAAAAAATGGAGGTGATTTCTATGCATTTTAATCAAAATCAAGCTAGAGAAATAATCATGAATCATTATATGAACCCAAGTAACAAAGTAGCTTTAAGTGATAACTTTATTACCTGCTATAGTAACACTTGTTCAGATAAATTAGAATTGCAAGTTACTTGACAAGATGATAAAGTACTTCAAGCTAAATTTAATGGGCATGGATGTGCTGTATTTATGGCAGCAACAGACATTTTTTTAGATTTAATAATCGGTAAAACTAAAGCTGAAATTGCAACTTTAGTTGATACCTTTACTAAATTTGTTTCACAAGAACCTTTAGATGAAGATGCTATTGCATCACTTGGTGAGTTATGGGCATTTTACAATGTTAAAACACATTTAAATCGAGTAGCATGTGCTTTATTAACTCCAAATACTTTTATTAATGAATAAACCTATTTTATTTCATATCGATTTTGACTGTTATTTTGTTTCGGCTGCTCGGACAATACAGCCAGAATTAAATAATAAACCTGTAGCAATATCACGCTCTTCTGCACATGCTATTGCTGTTTCAGTTTCATATGAACTAAAAAATAAAGGTATTAAAGCTGGAATGAAGAATTATGAAATTTTAGCTTTAGAACCTTCAACAATTATAGTTCCAAGTAATATGCCTTTATATGAGGAACTATCAGGCAAAATCTTTGAATACCTGGCTTCGAACTATACTGGAAACATTCAAATTGCTTCAATTGATGAATGCTATTTAGATGTAACTGAATTAGTGGCTAAATTAGGAGTTAGACCTGTGCAGTTGGCTCAAAAGTTACAAAGAGATATTATGTTTAAATTCAGAATTCCAATAACAATTGGAATTTCACATAATAAATTTGCTGCTAAAATGACTACAAATATCTCCAAGCCATTTGGAATAGGCTATACTAATGAAGATAACTTTGCACAGCACTTTTTTGATTTAGATATTGAAAAATACCATGGAATCGGAAAGAAAAGTGCTGAAAAATTACGTCAAATTAATATTAATACAATTGGTCAACTAGCCCAAAAAGATGTAAGTGATCTTGAAATTGGGGCAATATTTGGTCGTATAGGTCAAGACATCTTACGAAATCTTGATCCATATGTCTATGAGCACATTACTTTTAAAGATGAAAAGGCTTTAGGGATAGGCAACGAGATTACTTTTGAACATTATGATATGCCTTTTGAATTAAAAATAGAATATCTTAATTCATTATGCGCTAAAGTTTCTTCTCGTTTGATTAGTGAAAACTTAGCTGGTAATGTTATAGCCTTAACTATACGTTCCAGATCTAAAAAATGGACTACCAAGCAAGTTAAAATTGCTTCATACATTAATTCTGCTAGCGATTTATATAAAATTGTTTACAACATCTTTAATAAGAATTTTTCTGAAACTGATTTTATTGGTCTAGGAGTAAGGGTTACAAATCTCATTGACCTGAATAATATGTACTTACCAGTTAGCTTAATAAATAGTCCTAAACCAAATATTCAAGATAATATAATTAAAGAAGTGATTGCAGAAGTTGAAACCCTTTTTGCTAATCCAACTTTAAAAGTGCTAACTGAAGAAGAAATTAAAACTAGCAATTTACATAAAGGCGCTTATCGTTTTAAAAAAATGCTATTTAGAAAGTAGGAACTATGAAAATAGGAATATATGGAGGATCATTTGATCCTATACACAAAGGACATATCAAAACTGCTCGTTATGTAATTAATAAGCTAGGTTTAGATAAATTATTAATTGTACCAGCTGCTACTTCACCTTTTAAAACTAAAGGTAAGAAAGCAAGTAGTTTAGATCGTCAAAATATGGTCGAATTAGTCCTAGAAGACAAAATGGAACTATGCGACTTCGAACTCAAACGTGGTGGTGTATCTTACACCATTGACACAGTTCAATACTTAGCTAATAAATACAAAGATGCTGAGCTTTACTTAATTGTGGGAAGTGATTTAGTACCTAATATTTCAGGATGAAAGAATATTGATCAAATTTCTAAATTAGCTAAAATAACAGTAGTACGTCGTAACAATAAAGTTAACAAAGTTAATATTAAAAAATATAATGGAATCTTACTTGATAATCCAATTTTTGAGGCTTCTTCAACCGACTTTAAAAAAGGAATGTTTAATTTAGTTGATGATAAAGTAGCTGACTACATCGCCAGTCACCATTTGTACCTTGAACAATTAGTGCACAACACTTTATCAGCCAAAAGAGCTAAACACTGCATGTCAACTGCATCTTTTGCAGCTGAATTAGCAAAAGCACATGGGCTAGATGCTAAAAAAGCTTATCTAGCTGGGTTATTACATGATATTGCCAAAGAATTCAGCGATGAGCAAGTACTTTATTTAATTGAAAAATATGAACCAGCATTAGCTAATGGCTTATTACCATACCAATATCATCAAACTGCTGGTTATATCTGAGTTAAATACGGATACAAACTTCCTGATCCAGAAATTGCTCAAGCTATTTTATGTCATACTTCAATGCGTGATAATATGACTTGACTTGATAAAGTCTTATTTATCTCAGATAAAATTTGTGAAGGTAGAAGATATCCAGGTATCCAACAAACACGTAAATTATGCTTTGAAAACTTAGAAGCTGGATTTAGCCAAGTTGTTCAAGAAACTTACCAATATAACCTTGATAAAGGTGTTGTCTTTACTCCTGAACAAGCAAAACTTTACAATAAATACAGAAACGGAAACAAATAATATGGTTAAAGAAGAAAGAATTCAAAAGCTCCTTTCACAAGCAGGAATAGCTTCAAGAAGAGAAGCCGAAAGTATGATACTAGCTGGGAGAGTTAAACTAAATGGACGTCTTGCTCAATTAGGGGATAAAGCTACTTTTGCAGATACAATTTTAGTTGATGGAGAGCCAATTCAAGGTCAAGAAGAAAAAGTATATTTTGTACTAAATAAACCACCTAAAACTGTATGTACCTTAAAAGATAATTTTAACCGTACAATAGTAACTGATTTAATTGATACACCTTATCGCATCTTTCCTGTTGGAAGATTGGATTATGATACTACTGGAGTATTAATTTTAACCAATGATGGAGAATTAGCAAGTAAACTAACTCACCCTTCTTATGGTGTTATTCGTGTATATCGTGCAAGATTAAATGAACCTTTAGATAAACGTCAAATGGCTAAGCTTAACAAGCCAGTTATGATTAACGGTACTTGATCAAAACAAGATGTAATTCAAGCCGATGTTAAAAGCTACTTTGTAGTGCTAACTCAAGGAACATACCACCACGTTAAGGAACTATTTAAAACTGTTGATCGCCAAGTAATCAACTTAAAAAGAGTTGAATATGGTGGAATTACATGTAAAAATATTCCAGTTGGAATGTATCGTCCTTTAACTATTAAAGAAGTTAAAACTCTATACAGTTTAGTTAAAAATCCTAAAAAAGAACAATAATTTTCATTTTTAAACTAGCCTTGTTGCTAGTTTTTTTATCCCTGTTTTTAAAAAATAAACTATATTTTTACAAAAAAACCAGGATTACTCCTGATTTAACTTTTTGTTTCCATAAAATAATATTGTGAGGCTTCTGAAGAAATTTGCTCACTGATTGGATTTAAGGCTTTGTGTTCAATAATTCCATTGTTTTTTCAAGCCTTAATAATAATTGGATTGTGTTTTTCCTTTTCTATATTATTTAGTAAATTATCAATTTCAGTTTCATTATTTTGATTTAAAGCAACTTTAATTGACTCTAGCTTTGCTTTAGCTTGTGCTAGATATTCCTGATCTTCTGAGCTTAGTTCGCTTTCTTGTTCAAAACTAGTAATTAATTCCTGCAATTCACTAGCAAAAATCTCTAGCTTATCACTTTGGTTTGAAACATCAACAATTTTATAGATGTCAATAACATTCTTATCTTGGCCATCAGTAACATCAGCAAAATAATTACGTAACACTAGTTGATAATCGATTTCTTGTGTTGGCACATAATTAATATAATTAAAGTTTGTTAAGTTACCTCATCCTTCAATATTTTCATCATTAGAAATATCTATAAATGCTATTTTACGCCCAAGGTAAAGTGCTAAAGCTTCTTTTTTATCTTCAGCTTCTTGGATAAAATTGCTTGCTTCTTCTTTATTAGTTTCAATAATTGCTGCAAGGATTGCATCTTCATCAGTTTCTTGTGACATATTAATTTTAGATTCATCTGAAGATAAAAAGGCTAGGCTTTGAACTAAGAAGTTATCTTTTGAAGCTAGGAAATAAGCTTGGAGCATACTTGGAGATATATTAATTTTCGCATCATAATTTGCAACCTCTTCATCTCTTTGAGTTTGCATTTGAGCATATTTTTCAAATCATGTGTGATTTTGAGGTAATGATAAGTTAATTAAGTCACTATATTTAGTTATAACTTGATTTACTTGCTCGCTTTCAATTGGTTGAGCTAATAAACTGCTGTCTCAGAGGTGAGCAAAAGCACCTTGTTGTTGAATTTGCTTTCAAACTTGAGCAGTGACATTTTCACTAAATTGAACTTTTAAGGCTTTATTATAGTTGTCTAAAGTAATTTTATCTTTGCCAATTTCTCAATACGAATTTAAATTACTATAAATACTTTGACCTAGAATTTGTAAGTATAAATCATTTTCGTTTTGATCATTTGCTGAAGAAAGCATAATTCCATCAACTAATAATAAATTTTGCTTTGGTTTAATTACTCGAATATCACCATCATGACTAATCCCTAACTCTTCTTCTTTTTCACTTGCTGGATAGTTATCTGAACCATAATAAGCATCAATAGCATCACCATTATACATAATGGCAGCAGTAATATCAGGACGCTTTGGATTAATTAGTTGGTTTAGTAATTCTAGTCCATCACCTTCAAAAGAAATATGGCGATTGTTTCTAACATCATAACCAGTACCATCTTTAATTAATTGTTTAAATGAGTCAATTAAAATTTTATAAGTATCTGATTTAACATCTCCTGTAAATTTGCTTGAAGTTCTATCTCCATCAGGTAATAGTCAATATGAAGAACCATAAAGCATGTTATCACGCATAGCATCAGTAATAATAAAAGAATCAAAACCATTTGCATGTACAGCTTTTAAGACATTAATGAAGGAATTATAGGCTTCTTGGTTGCCAAAATCTTGTTCTTTAAGTCAGCTAGTAGCAATACCTGATAACTTATCATCTGCATCTTCACGGTTTGCTGGATCAATTGGATTTTTAAGAGTATTATAAGCTACTACAGCATCTTGAGAATAGTATGGGAAAAAGTATTCTCATAATTCGCCTTTGTTAGCTTGTGCTAGTTCTTCATTATATTGTGCTAGATGATTTCAAATTTCATCTCGTAAGAATAAGCGAACTAGATTTTTTGTTTTTTGATAATTATTTTTTAAACTAGGATCATTAAATAAAACTGAATAATCAATTTTTGTAATTAATCCTTTTTTCGCAAGTTGAGCAGCTAGGAAATCAGTTCCCACTCCAGCTGCAGCTTTATGATTTATTAGCGCGTTATTAAACTCACTAATTTCACTAAATTGAGTATATGTAAAGTGTTGTCTTAAGACATCTTGATTATCTTCGGACATATATGATTTAAAGTTATAAAATGCTGGTTTGTATTGATGAGTTGCTTTATAAGCAAGCGCACTCCCTACCACTGCCCCTGTAACTAGTAGGCTGGAACAAATAAGTAAGTTACGATAAAGTTTTTTCATTACTTCTTATTCTTTTTAACCAATGTATAAATAATGTTAGCAACTATTGTAATAAATAAAATAATAGTTCCTAAAACAAGTCCTCAAGGCTCAAATGAACCTTCGTATAATTTAGTTCCAAGTGTAGGTGAGTTAGACACAGTACGTGTAATAATAAAGTCATCAAAACTAAGTACAGAAGAAACCACTACTGCCATAATGATTGAAGGAATCATATAAATGAAATAAGTTCTAAATCATGATCTAATCTTTGAATATCCTAGATCTTGACTAGCCTCAAATAAGTTGTTATTAAATTTTTCACTTCTAGGTAGCATTAATGAAATTCCATATGGAATTGCCATAACTGTATGTGCTACAATAACACGTGCAAAACCTTCATTATCAGTTTGCACCACTCCAAAGAAAGCCCCAAAAACTAATACTAAGCCAATTGCTGTAATGTTATCTGGGTTAATAAGAGGTACATTTGAACTAGCTGTTACAAACCCTCTAACAGTTTTATTCTTTTGACGATATAAAGCATAAACTGTTACAAGTGAAATAGCACAAACTAGGAATGAAACAATAATCGCTAATAAAATTGAGTTTACTAGAGCTGAAACACGATCGTTATCAAATAAGTGAATTCAGTTTTCAACAGTTCCTTTAGTTCAAGTTGTGTTAAATAATCCCTTAGGAGTTGCTTCATTAAATGTAAAAATTGCTCCAAAGAAAAGAGGTATATAAACAATTGCTAAAATTAAATAAATATAGCTTTTTCTTAAAAATGAACCAAGTTTACTCATAGTGTGCTCCTTTCTTAAGTTTGAAGATTAACTTTGGAATAAAGAGCATTAAAGCATAAATTGAAATAAACACTAATGAAACAATAATAACTAATGAAGAACCTGCAGATAAATCAAATTTGTTTCCTGGGTTGATTTTTGAGTTAATAATATCTCCAATTAGTTGGTGTTGAGATCCATCTGGGAGCAATTTGGCTGAAATAATAAAAGTGGTTGCACTAGCTAGAAAAATCATTGCTAGTCCAGATAAAATCGCTTTAGTTCCATAAGGAATAATTACTTTGAAAATAGTTTGCACATTATTGTATCCAAGGTCATTACTTGCTTCAACAATGTTTTTTGGCATGTCTTTAAAAACTGTATATAAAGGCATTATCATTAAAGGTAAGTTTAAGTATGTTAATCCAAAAACAATAAACATTTCGTTATTTAAACTTTTAGGATCTGCTGCAAAAATAGCTAAGAATAAAGCTTTAATTGAATATACTCTAGCAATGGTAAAAATAGCCATCGGAGAAAGGATTAAGCTTAAAGCATAAATACGAAAAACTTTTGATTTAGATGTTGAAATAAAGTAAGCATAAGGAAAGCCTATAATTAAGCAAAAGATTGCTGAAACTAGCCCAATTCAAAGGCTACGTCCCATGATTCTTCAAGTGTTTTTACTTGTTACAAGTTCTCATGAATTAAAGTTATCTCCAGTCACAGAGAATGCTGAATATATAATCATGATTAAAGGTAGAATAATAAGTAAAATAGCCACTAGAATATATGGAATTGCTAAATAAAGCTTTCGATTTAGTGTAAGTCTATCTTTAATTTTGGAAATCATGGTTTGAGTAATCTCACTTAGGATCTTTTTTCATTAAGTGAATTGAATCAATTGTTCAACTCATGTAGACTTTTTCATCTAAATCGAATTTCTTAGCAGTTTCGACATAAATATATTCATCTTCTGCAATTTCAACTTTTAAATAATAATAAGAACCACGATATGAAATATCAACGATTTTTCCTGCAATTTTATCTTTAGTGCTTGCTGGGTTAGCATTAATATCAATATCTTCTGGACGGATTAAAGCATCTAACATTTCATTTGGATCAAATTCTTCCATTTCATGAACAGTTTTGAATTCTTTTCCAAGTAGCTTAATTTTCCCGTTTTTAGGGTTAAATTTAGCATTAAAAATATTAGAATCACCAATAAATTTAGCTACTCAGATATTAACTGGATAGTCATAAATATTTTTTGGTGTGTCATATTGTTCAATTCTTCCATCACGCATAACTGCAATACGATCTGAAAGTTCTAAAGCTTCATCTTGGTCGTGAGTAACAAAAATAAAGGTTAATCCTAATTCTTGTTGCACACTTCTTAAAAGCACTTGCATCTTTTTTCTAATTTTAGCATCAAGTGCTGATAAAGGTTCATCAAGTAATAAGATTTCAGGTTCAATAACAAGTGATCTAGCTAATGCTACCCGTTGTTTCATACCACCTGAAAGTGCGCTAATTGGCTTTGTAGCATTTCCACTAAGTCCAACTAGATCAATCATTTGAGTGATTTTGGTATTCATTTCATCTTTAGTCATCTTACGTTTAAAGTAACGATTTTTGAAGGCTTCTGATTTTTGGTTTACATAGTTTTCTCAGTATGAGTATTTAAAGTCAGAATCATCAAGCCAATTTTGACGTCTTCTGTATTGGTAAGTTCCAGGCTTTGTAGATTCTAATTCAGCTTCATATTTTTCTTGGATCTTATCAAGTTGAGCCATTTTAGCTTCTGAAAGAGCTGTTCATTGAGCTAATTTCTTTTGATATAAAGCATTATATTTATCATTAATTACTTCACGAGGAACTTTTTTAAGTTTTAATCCATATGCAATGTTACCTTCTACATTTAAATGAGGAAATAAGGCATAATCTTGGAAAATAGTTGATACATTTCTTTTGTAAGGTTCTAAGTCTTTGATGTCATAACCATCAAACTTAATTTCACCACGAGTAGCTCATTCAAAGCCACCGATTAGTCTTAGAATTGTAGTTTTACCTGAACCTGAAGGACCAAGTAAAGTTACAAATTCACCACGTTTAATTTGTAAATTAATACTGTGTAAAACAGTTTTATCTTGGAATTCTTTAACAACATCAATTAATTCAATAACTGGTTGTTCATCTTTATTGATTTTTTTCTTTGCCATAATGTCTCCTTTCATAATTTTAAAAATCAATTATGCTTACAGGGAGACAGTATCGTATAAATTTTCAGAGTATTCTTCAACTAAGTATTGTGCACTTGAATATTCAATATCATTAAAAACTCTAAAGATATTTTTGACCTGAAGAATTTGAATTAACATTGCTTTATTTTTCATAATGTCTATTTTACTAAAAGATAGCAAAAAAACAGCAAAATTTTGCAATTTCTTATTTTGCAAATTATGCTGTCTTGTAGGACTAAAAGTAAATTAGTAAATTAAATTATATTGAGGGTATTTTATATCAGGTAAAGCAGCAAATCTTTCTTCGAAACGACTAATATCTTCTGGAGTTAATTTTGCTTCATTTTTTTCCATTGCATCAAGCACATCTTGAGGGTTAATTACTTTAGTTGGATCAGATTGTGAAAAGTAAATAGATAAGGGATCTAAAGTAATTTTTCCTTCTTTAGAAACGTAAATTTTTAGCACAGTGCTTTTGAAAGAAACATACATTACTTTAAATCCAGGTTTCTTTTCTGAGTCTTGTAGCTTAGAAAAAGTTAATTTTTTTATTAAAATGTATGGTTTAACTTCTTCACGATTATATCTAAAGTGTTTATGAAGTGCTTCGTTATTAGTTGAAAATTCATTTTTAACATTAGCAGCTCAGTGTAAGTATCTTGGAGAGTGGACTGCGTGTGTTTTAGATTCTTTTTCAAAAGTTAATAAGCCATAGTCGTAAAACTTTGTAGTAAAGCTATATAAGTATTTTAAATATGCTAGTAAGTTTAAAGATAAAATTTCTTCATTTGATTGTAACAGTTGATTAATTTGATCTTGTTTCTGTGCAATTTCTTTTGCTGTTAATTTGCTATTTTCTAGTTCGTGTTTTAAGCCAAAAATGTTTTTAGCATTATCTTTTAAGTTTTGATTGATTTTTTGATATTTATCAAAATCAAAATTTTGATAAGCAGCTTCTTGCTCAGGAGAAAAGTGCACATTATATTTAGCTAATTCATCTTTTACCTCTGTAGCAAAGTGTTCTTTAACAAGTTTAAACTTAGATCCAGATTGTTCTCCAGCACATGAAGCAGCAATAACAGGAAGAGAAATAACAGGTAACATACTTAATGCTCAAATAATTTTATTTTTTCTCATACTATTTAACATCTATTGCAGAGTATTGCAATAGAATACCTCCATAATAATCTTTATATAAAACTTCATCAGTTTGGGTTTTGTTTGAATTGTCTAAATCAAATGAGGCAAATAATGATACATATTTATTTAAGTTAAAAATAGTATCTTTATTACTTGCACTTAGAAGTTTTGGGAATGTCTTAATATAACTAAATACACTAGGTTTTGATATTGTTTCTTTGGTTTTGTCATCAGTTTCTTTTCTAATATCTAATTGTATAATAAAACCATCTTGATTTAATAAATAATAATGTACATCTTCAGTGTAAGCTTCAGTTTGCCTTACAAATTGTGTAAATACATTAGATTTAATGTTTGAAAAAATTGAATAAATTAATTTGTTTTCATGATCTCTTAAACTAAAAGAAGCTTCAGATTCATTATTATCACGTGTAAATGTACTATTTTGCATGTAAATAAAACGATTAATATTAAATAAAGTTCATAATCAATTTGTTGAATTTGCTTGATCTATTACTTTATCAGCTTGCTTTACAGGATAAGGGTATGCTCGTGAACTCATTCAGAAATATTCTCCAGCTTCTTCATATGAAGAAGATTGGCGAGTAATAACATTAGCATATTTAAGTGCTGTTGAAAGCTGTTTACTATAATCATTGTGCAATAACTCTTCTTGAGAAGCAATATATTGATTGCGTGCTTTGATATTTGAGCCATAAATTTCATCTAAAATCGAATCAATAGCTGGTTGTTTTAAAAACATATTTCAGCGCAAAGTTAAATCATTTGGAAATGTAATTTTACTTGTTTCTGGTTTTAATTCTTCCTTGGTTGAGCTTACTTTTTCTTGCTTATTACTAAAGGCAGAAATACTAGGAGCAATAATTGCACAGCTTACTCCAAGGGATAAAATGCTAGTTAGCATTATTTTGAGCGACTTTTTCATCATGCTCCTTTCCAAATGGGAATACAAAGGCTGGATAACCATATCTTTGTTTAATTGGCATATCTTCTTGATATTGTTTTAAACCTGATTCATAGTGGTGAATGAAACCACTGTGAATAGTTTGTGATATTAAATTTAGTGAAATAGTTTTAGCTTGTGCAGCTCCAAAGTAAATTCCAACAAAGCTAAGATCGACTTGTGAAATATTACTTGAAATATTTTTTATCAATAGGCGAAAGACTAATTTGTCTTTTTTAATGTAGTAGGCTTCGTTATCCCCAATTTCAGGTGATTCATCACCTAATTTAATATCATCTAAATAAGTATCTTTAAAATTTAAAGTGGTAAAAGGCTTTTGTGCTTTAGCAGCTGTAATATATTCTTTTTTCAAGGTTTCTTGATTATTAGTAGGCATATATGGGTTAAATGCCATAGCCACAAAATTTCAATCAAATTTATCTAAATTATTTAAGATAAAGTATCAATTTTGATTAATTAAATCTTGATATTGAGCAAGATAATCTAAGGCTGAACGGGCAGGTTTATTTGTTTCAGCTTGATCTATTTGTTCACTTAAGCTTTTAATTTCATCTAAAGTTTCTTGATAACGCTTTGCATTACCACGTAAAAAGACTAACATATCAGTAAGTCGTTTTACTTTAGCTTTTAAAACACTAACATCAACATTCTTATATGTTTTTTTATATTCAGCTGTAATTTGGGCAAATTTGTCTAAAATTGCTTTTTGATCTTGCTCTTGTTTTAAGATATATACATCTTTTGCATTTTGTGCATCTGGAGTATTTTTATAAACTAATGAAAGTAATTGATTCATAATTTTTTGATGACTTAAGGCTTCAGCAGATGTCGCAGCTGGTGAAGTGTCCTTATTGTAATCAATATAAGCATTTAACTTAGCACTTTCTTCATAATTACCGCAAGCAACAGGCGCTAGGCAGAATGGAGCAAAGCATAATGAAGTTAAAATTTTTCATTTAGTTTTCATCAATTTCTCCTCATGTATATCTTAAGATTTGCATTTTACTTTCATTTAATTTCATAAATGTTTTATAAAAGATTGTTGAATAATTGTTTTCATTAAATAAATCAATTAAATTAGCATCTTTATATCTTTCATAAGCTTTTGCGCTAGCTTGATCTTGAGGTTCATCAAGCAAGATAGAATAATCAATCGCTGCCTGAATTAAAGCTTGATATGAACTTTTAAAGGCTTGCATAAAGGCATTTATAATAGAATTAGTGTCTTTTTCTAGCACAACAAAAACATCAGGGATTACTAAAATTTCTTTTTTACTAATTTGCTTGTTATCTTTTTCAATTATCTTAGTATATGTGAAATAAGGAATAAAACTATTGTTGCTTAATACTAAGAAATTTAAATGTTTATCTTTATAAATATCATTCTTTTGTTGTTCTAAAGGAAAGCTTTTTATCTCAATAATTTCAGCATCCTTTAATGTTAGTGAATATGAACCATATTGCGCTTGTACATAGTCAAATAATTCTTGTGTACTATGTGGCAGATTTGTTTTATTTTCAACTTTAGGATTTGTATTATTGTCGCTTGCATTATTAATTTCTTCAGATTTTTTATCTTGTCCATCTAAGTTTTTGTAATCAGCATCAAATGGATTAAAGACATAGCTATTATTAGCTAAGTGATCTAAATATCAATATCAATTAGTTGTTAACATATTTGAAATTGAGTTAATTGAATTCTTCACTTGATTTCTTAAAGTACTTGGTGATTTTTCTAGTACTTTAACATTTGAAATGTTAGCATAAATCATAGCTGATTTTAATTCAGTATAAATTGCTAAAGGTATATTTTGTTGAGTTTTAAGATATAAATCTTGTTCCTGTATATTGCTGTTAAGTGTTTTTAATATTTCATTTAGTTTTAATTCATTAGCACTTAAAGGCTTGCTTTCTTTAAGTTTAATATCAGTATCATTTAGTTTGTTTTCTTTACCGCAAGCAACTACTACACTCATGCAAGGTATGGTGCATAAGGTTAAACAAAGTAGTTTACTTTTTAATAACTTTTTCATAGAAGATATCTTCCAATGGTTGATGTTTAGCACCTGAGGAAACAATTTTTCCATGGTGAATTAATGTGTATGAATCAACATATTTATCTATTTCGCTAAGTACGTGAGAAGAGATAAAGATGCTTTTACCTTCTGAGTGTAAGTTTTCTAATAAGCTAAATAATTGATATCTAGCAGTGGGATCTAAATTTGCTGCTGGTTCATCTAAAATAATTAAGTCAGGATCATTAATTAAAGCCTGGATTAAAAGTACTTTTTTCTTTTGTCCAGATGAAAAGGTATAAGGTTTAGATTTTGCTAGCGAACTTATTTCAAATTTATCTAGCAGCATGTTAATTTTATCTTTTGCTTGACTCTTACTCATGCCTGAAAGTAAGGCTAATGAATATAAATATTCTCAAGTAGTCAATTCTTTGGGGAAAATGGCACTTTCTGGCACATATCCGAGTTTGGCTTTGGATTCAGGTTTTCTTGCATTTATTCCATTAATCAAAATTTCTCCATCATATTTGTCATAAGAACCAATAATGGATTTAATTGTAGTTGTTTTACCAGCACCATTTTCGCCAATAAAGGCATGAAATGATCCTTCTGGAACAGTGAAACTAATATCGAAGATACCACGTGTTTCAGTCTTGTCGCGATAAATTTTACTTAAGTTTTTTACTTCTAAAATATCCATTATCTGTAATCCTTTCTAATGTAAAGTACATTGTTAATTAAAATGAAGATAAATCCAAGTGCGATTCAAATTCCAATAAATCCATATTTATTAATAATTTGTTTATCCCGACTCACTTGGAACATTTGATCAAGTGGTTGGAATAAGTAATTATTTGATTTTTTCAAGTCATATCTAATTACAACTTGATCGTCTTTTACTTCTTGTTTTGTACTATAGCTTGCATATCCACCAATGCTATAGGTATATCCAGAAATTCTAAACTCATAGCTTTTTGGTGTGTAATCATTAGTATTACTATTAAATAACATTGCATTAACTAATTTTGTATTGTTATAGTTAAAGTAAATGTAATATAACATGGCGCTTAGTAAATATACCTCTTTTTCAGTTTTTGATTTAATGATTTTTTTACTAATAGCATCATCATTTAATACTGTGACTGAGGCATCATCTAATTTATTAAGCATTGAGTTTTCATCATCAATTTCATCTTGTAGTTTATTATTTATTAATCCAGCAATTGTAGCAAAATCATTTGCATCAGCTTCTTTGTAGTTTTCATCGTTTAATATTTCACGAACAAATTTTTGACCATAGGCATTAAATACTCTTGAGTTTAATAATTCTTTTAAATATTTTCATTCAAGTTTTCCTACTAAAGAATCTCCAGTAGTATTGCTATATGAATCTTCCGGGAATGTTATGTTAAAATTATCAGCCCCATTTCTTACATAAATAATATTAGTATCAATAAAGAGACCATTTAAATCAGGGTTAACTTGATTTTTTAATGCTCCAGGGACTAAATAAACATCTTTTTTAATAGGTTTCTTATCAATATCTAATAATGAAATTTCGTATTTTGGCATACTTGCTTCAGTTCTTAAAGCATAACTATAAGCTGGTGAATCTAAATGATTATAATAAATATAATTGTCTAAATTGCTACTTACATTACTTGCAAAACTATCAAAAATATTTTTATTCTCAATATTAAAGATATCAATTAGCTGATAAGGCATCACTAATCATGAATAAGCTTGTCATTCATTAGCTGAGGCTTTTGAAAATTTATAAGCTTGTTTAATATAATTCGCTTGATTTTGACTAAATGTATTAGCATCATATCCATTTGGCATAATATAGAAACTATCTTGGTTATTGTTTAAATAAAACATTTCTATATCTGCTTTATTACCTGCAGGTTGTAAATTACGTGGTGCATTTAAGTAATAAGCTAAATTATTACTTGTAGCTGTTGATTGTGAAGCAATTACACTTCCTCCAATTACAAGAGGTGTAAAAGCAACCATTGGCACAGCTAAAGCAATTTTTCCATTAAGCTTATACCCGATAATTGAAGCGATCATTCCGAACATTATGTAGCCAAAGAAAAATACTACAAATGAAATTAATGTATATGCTATTAAATATTGAGAATGCATTCCTAATCCAATAAATAAATTAGAAAGCAACATTGTTATTCCTCAATATGCTCCAAAAATCATAAAAATGCTAAATTTTCCTAAAAAGATCGATTTTCTAGAAATAGGTTTTGAATATGTAAGTAATTCAACTCCTTCTTCTTCTAAATCCTTATATATATGTAGTGATTTCAAACTAGCATAAAAAATTGTAATTAATAATTCAGCAAAAACTATTGCGTAAATTGCAAAATTGCTTTTTAGATCATTTAACTGTAAAGTTGCAAAAATGATACTTAATATAATAGCGATTACAATTCAAGCAAGTGGAACTATAAAAGTAGATTTTTTCTTTAATACAATCTTATGCAAGAATGAAATGTAACTTGCAGTTGTTTTCATGTTTTCTCCTTCTTTTTTATCTTATATTACTGTATGGTAATTTACATATAATATTTTAATACAAAATTACTTAATAGTAATTAAAAAAATAAAAAAAATACAGCCTAATAATAAGCTGTATTTAAATTTATTATTCTTGAACTATTTGATATTTATCTGAAGATTCAAATGCATTAGAACTTGCAACATCAACAGTAGAAGGTATTAATAATTGAACTTTTCCTTTTGTAGTTAAATTATAAAATGAATATTTAGCAATATTTTCAAGTAAAGGTGCAATTAGTTTTGATATTGATGTTTTAGCAAAAGCTCCTCAATCTTCGTATCTGCCAGATCCCTTTATTGAAGTTGCTTTATTAAATGTTGCTTTTGTTAGAGTTTTAAGACCTGAAAAAGCGCTTTCTGGTATTTCTTCCAATTCATTCATTTCTACTTCTGTGATTTTTGTACTATCGAAAGCTTTTTCCCCAAGTATAGTTAGTTTATTAGCTTGTATTTTTCCACTAAGTAATGAGTTATAAAATGCATATTTGCCAATTGAAACAGCATTTTCAAGATTAATACTCTTAAGTTTCGAGTTTTCAAATGCATAACTTTTTATTTGATTAATTGTATTAAATTTAATTTCAGATATAGAAGAATTAGCGAAAGCACGCTCTTCTATAATTTGAATTTCAGGTGTATTTAATGTTTTTAAATTGTTTGTATTGCGGAATGAATATTGTGCAATAGATACTACTTTTGGCGCATTAAATTCTTCAATTCCTGAGTTAGCAAAAGCTCCTCAATCTTCGTATCTGCCAGATCCCTTTATTGAAGTTGCTTTATTAAATGTTGCTTTTTTTAGGGTTTTAATGCCTGAAAAAGAATTTTCTGGTATTTCTTCCAATTCATTCATTTCTACTTCTGTGATTTTTGTACTATCGAAAGCTTGAGACGCAAGCTTAGTTAGTTTATTAGCTTGTATTTTTCCGCTAAGTAATGAATTATAAAATGCATATTGGCCAATTGAAACAACATTTTCAAGATTAATACTCTTAAGTTTTGAACTAGAGAATGCTGAAGAATTAATTGTTTTAATTGTATTAAAGTTAACTTCAGGTATAGAAGATTTATAGAAGGCACTGTCCATAATAGTGTTAAGTTGAGGTGTATTTAATTTTTTTAAATTAATTGTATTATAGAAAGAGTTCTTACCAATTGTTAATAATTTTGGAGCATTAAATTCTTCGATTCCTGAGTTAGCAAAAGCACCATTTTCAGAATCTCTTTCACTTCCTACTATTGAAGTTGCTTTATTAAATGTTGCTTTTGTTAGAGTTTTAATACCTGAAAAAGAATTTTCTGGTATTTCTTCCAATTCATTCATTTCTACTTCTGTGATTTTTGTGCTATCAAAAGCTTTTTCCCCAAGTATAGTTAGTTTATTAGCTTGTATTTTTCCACTAAGTAATGAATTAGAAAATGCATATTGGCCAATAGAAACAACATTTTCAAGATTAATACTCTTAAGTTTTGAACTAGAGAATGCTGAAGAATTAATTGTTTTAATTGTATTAAAGTTAACTTCAGGTATAGAAGAGTTATGGAAGGCGCTTCCCATAATAGTGTTAAGTTGAGGTGTATTTAATGTTTTTAAATTAATTGTATTATAGAAAGAGTTCTTACCAATTGTTAATAATTTTGGAGCATTAAATTCTTCGATTCCTGAGTTAGCAAAAGCACCATTTTCAGAATATCTTTCACTTCCTACTATTGAAGTTGCTTTATTAAATGTTGCTTTCTTTAGGGTTTTAATACCTGAGAAAGTATTTTCTGGTATTTCTTCCAATTCATTCATTTCTACTTCAGTGATTTTTGTGCTATCAAAAGCTTCAGAACCAAGTTGAGTTAGTTTGTTAGCTTGTATTTTTCCACTAAGTAATGAATTAGAAAATGCATTACTTCCAATGGAAGCAACATTTTCAAGGTTAATGCTTTTTAATTTGGTGTTTCTAAAAGCAGATCCTTTTATATTTATTAATTGAGAGGAGTTAAAATCATTAATTGGAGCATTAAAGAATGTAGCAACACCAACTGTTTCAAGTTTTGGAGTATTAACTTTTGATAATTTTTTAAAATCTTGGAATACTCCAGTATTTGAATTTGTATCAATAGTTTTAATATTGTTACCATTAAACTCTTCTAATGTATCCCTAGAGTCTGAAAATATTGATCTTGTTCTCAGTTCTTCTAATCCCACATTTATTTTTTTCAATTCTACATTTGTCAATGAATCGGAACTAATTGATTTTAATTTTGGAGCATTTAATTCCGTTAATGATGTATTGCTTAAGGCATTAGAAGAAATTGTTTCAGTGTTATCAAGATTAATTGATGCTATTTTTGTGTTATAAAATGATGAAACACCTAGTGATATCAATTTTTTAGATGTAATATTTTTTATTGCAGAATTTGCAAATGCATAAGAGTTAACATCTTCTAATATTGGGAAATTATAATCAGTAATATTTTTATTTTTAAAGAATGTATAAGCACCTAAAGATTTCAATTTAGGAGCTTCAAAAATGCTTAAATCTGCAGCAGCACTAAATGCACCCATTTGTTGTGAATTGTTGGCTGGGGAAGTAATTGTTTCTAAAGCTTCAAATTTGGCTGAAGTTATTTTTTTCATTCCCATAAAAGCTTCAGCTGGTAGCTTAATTAAGCCTTTCATTTCAATTGTTTCAATATTATTGTTTTGAGCAAAAGAGTTTGCTTCAATTTTTGTAACTTTATTTGCTACTAGATTAATAATATTGTTCTTTCTGAAGGCATTTTCTTTAATATCTGTTGCTTCTGGAATTTGTAAATTTGTGACCTTTTCATTGCCATTAAAAGCATATGCACCAATATATTGAACTTTTGGCAGCGAAATACTTGATAATGATTTATCAGTATCAAATGCTCCAAAAGAATTTTGCTCAAACTCAGAGTTGGATTTTGCATCATTAATCTTAGTTAATTTTTCAAATGAAATAGATTGAAGTAATGGATTATTTGCAAATGTACCAGCTTCCATAGTTGCTAATTCATTCATTGCAACATTGATTAAGTTTTTAGAACCAGCAAAAGCAAATTCACCTAATGTTGTCACTTTATTAGCAGTAACTTCACTAAGCAATGAGTTAATAAAGCTTCCCGTTCCAATTGATTCAACAGAGCTAAAATCTAATGAAGTTAAAGCAGCATTTTTGAATGCATAATTCCCAATAGTTTTTAATTTTGGAGCAATGATTGCTTTAACTTTTGAATCTTGGAAGGCACGTTCACCAATATTTTCTAATTTTGAAGCTGAAATTGTTACATTAGATTGTGATTTAAAGAAAGCTTTATCAGAAATATTAATTAGATTTGGAATGTTAAGTTGAGTTAAAGTGCTTAGTTCTTGGAAAGCAGCTAAATCCCCTTCAGAAACATTATCCATTCTGTTTGCAGCTTTTAAAGTAATTTGATCAATAACTTTGTTGCGAGCAAAAGCACCAGTTGGAATAGTTTCAAGTGCATCCAGATTAATTGTTCTTAATAAGTTATTAGCTGCAAACGCTTCTTTACCAGCAGTTGCTAATTTTGGTAAGTTTAAAGAAACTAATTCTGTATTATAGAAAGCTTGTTTTCCAACTGATACTAATTCAGGTGCTGAAATAGTAGCTAAAGTTGAGCTTTCAAAGGCATTATTACCTACAGTTGTAACTTTAGGAATTATTAAGTTTGTAACATTTGAAGATTTGAAAGCTTCATCTCCGATACTTTTAGCTTCAGGCAATGATACACTTTTTAATGTTTTAATATTAGTGAATAAACGATCTGGAACATTTTCTAGTACCGGTAGTTCGACACTAACTAAAGATGTGTTGTTTTGGAATAAAGTACTATTTCTCTCACCAGATGAAATAGTTTTTAAGCTAGGCAATGAAACCGATCTTAAACCTGTATCATTAGCAAAAACGTCATTTGGAAGAGAAGTTACTGTTGGGATTTTAACACTTGATAAGGATGGGTTATTAGCAAAAGCTTTTGAACCAACAGTCTTTAATTTAGGGGCTACAATAGTAGTGATTCTAGTATTGTCAAAAGCATTACTATTAATTTCAGTAACTTCTGGTGCAATAATGGTGCTTAAGGAAGTAATGTCTTGGAAAGCATTAGCAGGTATGATGTTAATGTGACCTAAATTAATGCTCTTAAGCCCAGCAAATTTAAATGGTGTTCCATTTACTTCTCTTAAGTTAGGGAATGCAAATGAATAATTACCACTTCCGTATTCTACAGCTGATTCAAATGCATCAGCTTCAACTTTTCATACTTGAGGTAAGACATAATCACCTGATTGTAAGTTACTTGCACTAATTAAAATACCATTGTTAATAGTGAATGTAGCATCATTTACTTTAATAGTTACATTGCCTTTTGCAAATGGAGCAAAATTATTAAAGTAACTAGCCTCAACTTTTTGCATTGCTTCTTTAACCATTGAAGGTTTAACTAGTTTTGGATCTTCAATTTTGGCTGTATATTCTGCAATTTTAGCTGGGTTAACTATTTTTAAATAGTCATATGCTTCAATTTCAGATTTATATTGCATCTTTAGATTATTAACAGTTGCTTGGTTGATTTGATTTTGAGGTTCAATTGTTGACATTAAATAAGTAGCAAATTCATTAATTTGATTTTTATTTAATAACTCCAATAAGTGAGCTTTATAAGTTGCTTTTTCACTGTCTTCTAAAGCTTCAAAACTATTTGTTAAATCTTCTAGATATTTATCATAAATTGCACGGTTAATGTCATTTTTAACAGTGTCATAATATGTTACTGCATCAATAAAATCATTAACTTGTGTTGTTTGATCTATTTTTTGATCTAATCCTACTTTTGCTTCTGGTTTTATTTTGTTTTCATTAGTTGCTAAATAAGTTTTTAAATCATTTTTAGCAAATGTTAAGTATTTAGTACGGTATTCAGTTAATATAGTTTCAAATTTTTTGTGTGCATCTGCATATGAAGTTGATACTTCAATTCCATTTAAAGCATTTAGTAAATTTAAAACTGTAGGTTGGTCAAAAAATACTAAATTAGGTAATTTACTTGTAACAAAAATATTAATTTCACTTAAGGTGTGAATTTGATTAGTACTGAATTGATTAAATTGTTCTAAATTAGGTTGAATTGCAATATTAGCTAACATATCAAGCGCTTTTGTTTTTAAGATATTAATTTGTGATGAATAATTATTAATTAAAGCCTGTAAGCTAGAATATGCACTTTCTAAGTTATCTTTTGCAGCTTGTGCAAGGATTTCTTTTACATATGCTTTATTACTTGCTGAGTCAATACTTTGACTATATCTTGTAATATTTTCAGCACTTATATATTCAAAGGAATTTGCAACTTGTTTTTTAGCAAGTTCTTGATATCTAGACAAGTCTTTAGATTGAATTGATCTAAGCATTTGTTCAAGTTGTTCTTCTCGGCTTAAAGCAGTATGTAAGATGTCATTCTTAAATTCAGTAATGTCTTGATCATTCAAGTAAGGGAATTTTTCTTTAGCAGCTAAAATTCCATATAACGCATTAATATTTCGAGCTTCTTGCATAACACTTTGAAATTCTTCAATTTCATTATAATTTGCTTTAACCTCAGTTAAGTGAGCAAGAAGTTTTTGTTTCATTTCTTCAGTATAATTTCTTAAACTATCTTTAATTTCCTTACTATAAATTTCAAACAATTGATTAGCAACACTAACTTGAGCTTCTTTTTGTAATTTTTCAAGAGTAGCTAAATTTTCAGCTGAATATTTAGCAATTTCTTTAACTTTATTATCTAAGCTATCACGTAATGAAGCAGTAAATTCACGAGCTTGATTATGATTAATAAATTCAAGAATTTCATTTCTTAAATTTGCGAAATTTGCTTCTTTTGCTGCTTTTAAAATTGCATCATATGGTGCTGCTTCGAGATCATTACACTCATTTACTTGTGCTGCAAATTTGTTATATTCAGTTGTTGATAATCTATTGCGTAATTTATTAATTTCAGATATATAGTTAGCTTTTTTGCTTGCTAATAGTTTATTAAAAGATTTATTACTTTCACTTTTATATTGGTCAAAAATATCAAATAAAGTTTTAATTTCCTTTGTTTTATCACTATTGGACTTCAAGTTATTTTTGGTTTCAGTTTCTAAATATTTGTCAGAAGTCACAGCTTGCGTAATTACATTTTTATATCAATTTAGTAACTGATTTTGAATTGAATCGTATGTACTTATGCTATCAACTTTTAAATCAATGCTACTGTCTAATTGTTTGTTAAATACTTTAAAAGTATTATTTTTAACATAAGCTGTCATTTCATCAGCTTTTTGTTTATTGCTTGTAGCTTTTGTTTTTAACTCATTTAAGTATTGATCTACTTTAGCAACACTTGCTGCACCCATGATGAGCTTTGTTGTTTCTTCTTTTGCTTCAGGTGTAACAAAATTATAGATTTTATCCACCTTTAATTCATTTAGTGCATTATCCTTAGATTCCTGCACGGGGTTAGAACAAGCCACTGCTAGGCTTGAGATTCCTGCTAACGATACACCAAGTATGGATGCACTTACCAGTTTTCTTTTTACTTTACTTTGCATATTAATATGCTCCTTTAATAGTTAGTTTTAGTTTAGTTTTTTGTTTAGTTTTTTACTTATTTTAATTATTTCAAAAAAGCTAAAAAAACAAATCTCTAATAACCCTATAAAATAGATATAAATAATAAAAATAAGCTTTAATAAATAACATTTTTTAATATTTAAATAAAATAAGAACCTATAAATAAATTGATTTGCTTAAAATCACAAATAAAAAACAACACCTAAACATTTATAGCTTAGGCATTGTCTTATTAATGAAATAAAGCGCTTCAATACAATAAAAAATTATGATATTTTATTTTTAAGTAGTTAATTTATCAGACAATAACTAATAATATCCTACATTTGGTTTTCTTATTAATTTTGGCGTATTTTCAAAAGCGTCTTCCATTACATATCTTAATGTAGGGAAATTAGCCAATGATAAATTTATTGCTCCTTCAAAAGCACTTCTTCCAATATAAGTTACATTTGGAAAGTTAACTGATGTAATTTGCGTGTTATCTTTAAATACATTATCAACAATCACAGTAATACTATCATCGCTTATTGCTCCACTAGCATCAGTTCATTTTACTAATTTATTCCCTAAAACTACTTTTCCAGTGAGCTTTGGATTGTTTTCAAAAACATCGTCTTTAAAATCAACAACCTTAGGCAAATTAACAGATTTTAGATTTGTTGCCCCTTTAAAAGCATAAGACCCAATTTTTGTGACATTTGGGAAGTTAACTGATGTAATTTGCGTGTTATCTTTAAATACATTATTATCAATTTCAGTAATACTGTTATCATTAATATCTCCACTAGCATCTGATCATTTGAATAATGTGCCACCTAAAACTACTTTTCCAGTGAGTTTTGGAGTGTTTTTAAAAATGTTGTAGCCAATGTCAACAGCCTTAGGTAAGTTTACAGATTCTAGATTTGTTGCACCTTCAAAGGCATAAGACCCAATTTTTGTGACATTTGGGAAGTTAACTGATGTAATTTGGGTGTTATTGTTAAATGCACTACCAGCAATTTCTGTAATGCTATTATCGCTTATTGCTCCACTAGCATCAGATCATTTAAGCAATTTATTACCTAAAACTATTTTTCCAGTGAGTTTTGGAGTGTTTTCAAAAGCATTGTCTTCAAAATCAACATTCTTGGAGAAATTAACAGATTTTAGATTTGTTGCACCTTCAAAGGCTGCTATGTCTATACTCTCTACGTTTGGGAAGTTAACTGATGTAATTTGGGTGTTATTATAAAATACACGCATTGTAATATATCTAACATTTTCATCACTAATTTCCCCGCTAGCGTCAGATCATTTTAATAATGTAGTTCCTAAAACTACTTTTCCAGTTAGTTGTGGAGTATTGTCAAAGAGGTTAGGGGCAAAGTCAACAACTTTAGGTAAATTAACAGATTTTAGATTTGTTGCACCTTCAAAAGCTCCTGAACCTATAGTCTTTACATTTGGGAAGTTAACTGATGTAATTTGGGTGTTGCCTCTAAATACATTATCGTCAATTTCAGTAATACTATCATCATTAATATCTCCACTAGCGTCAGTTCATTTTACTAATTTATTAGCTAAAACTACTTTTCCAGTCAGTTTTGGGGTGTTTTCAAAAATATTGTATTCAAAGTCAAAAGCCTTTGGTAAACTTACTGTTTCTAGATTTGTTGCACCTTCAAAGGCATAAGACCCAATTTTTGTCACATTTGGGAAGTTAACTGATGTAATTTGTGTGTTATTGTTAAATGCACTACCAGCAATTTCTGTAATACTATCATCACTTATTGCTCCGCTGGCATCTGATCATTTTAGTAATTTATTAGCTAAAACTACTTTTCCAGTGAGTTTTGGAGTATTTTCAAAAAGATTATTATCGAAGTCACTAACCTTAGGCAAATTAACTGATTGCAGATTTTTTGCTCCAGCAAAAGCATTTGAACCAATGCTTTTTACATTTGGGAAGTTAACTGATGTAATTTTGGTGTTGTCTCTAAATACATTATTAGCAATTTCAGTAATACTGTTATCATTAATATCTCCACTAGCATCTGATCATTTGAATAATGTGCCACCTAAAACTACTTTTCCAGTGAGTTTTGGATTGTTTTCAAAATAATAGTAATAATTTTTATTTAACTTAGGTAAACTTACAGATTCTAGATTTGTTGCACCTTCAAAGGCACCATTTCCGATATAAGTTACATTTGGGAAGTTAACTGATGTAATTTGGGTGTTATCTTTAAATACATTATCAGTAATTGCAGCAATACTATCATCGCTTATTGTTCCACTAGCATCTGATCATTTGAATAATGTGCCACCTAAAACTACTTTTCCAGTGAGTTTTGGAGTGTTTTTAAAAACATTGTAGCCAATGTCAACAGCCTTAGGTAAGTTTACAGATTCTAGATTTGTTGCACCTTTAAAAGCATAAGACCCAATTTTTGTGACATTTGGGAAGTTAACTGATGTAATTTGGGTGTTATTGTTAAATGCACTACCAGCAATTTCTGTAATGCTATTATCGCTTATTGCACCACTAGCATCAGATCATTTTAATAATGTAGTTCCTGAAACTATTTTTCCAGTTAGTTTTGGAGTGTTTTTAAAAACGTTGTAGCCAAGGTCAACATCCTTAGGCAAATTAACTGATTGTAGATTTTTTGCTCCAGCAAAAGCATTTGCACCAATGCTTTTTACATTTGGGAAGTTAACTGATGTAATTTGGGTGTTATCTTTAAATACATTATCAGTAATTGCAGTAATACTATCATCATTAATATCTCCACTAGCATCAGTTCATTTTACTAATGTAGTTCCTGAAACTATTTTTCCAGTGAGTTTTGGAGTGTTTTTAAAAACATTATAATCAAAACGAGAAACCATTGGTAAGTTTACTGACTCAAGATTTGTTGCGCCTTCAAAGGCACTGATTCCAATATAAGCTGCATTTGGGAAGTTAACTGATGTAATTTTGGTATTACCTCTAAATACATTATCAGCAATTTCAGTAATACTATCATCACTTATTTCACCGCTAGCATCTGATCATTTGAATAATGTGCCACCTAAAACTACTTTTCCAGTGAGTTTTGGAGTGTTTTTAAAAGAATAGTAATAATTTCTATTTGCCTTAGGTAAACTTACAGATTCTAGATTTGTTGCACCTTCAAAGACACCATTTCCGATATAAGTTACATTTGGGAAGTTAACTGATGTAATTTTGGTATTACCTCTAAATACATTATCAGCAATTTCAGTAATACTATCATCACTTATTTCACCGCTAGCATCAGATCATTTTACTAATTTATTGGCTAAAACTATTTTTCCAGTGAGTTTTGGAGTGTTTTCAAAAATGTTATTGCCAACGTTGACAACCTTAGGTAAATTTACTGTTTTTAGATTTGTTGCACCTTCAAAAGCTCCTGAACCTATAGTCTTTACATTTGGAAAGTTCACTGATGTGATTTGCGTGTTATCTTTAAATACATTGTCAGCAATATCAGTAATACTATCATCATTAATATCTCCACTAGCGTCAGTTCATTTTAATAATGTAGTTCCTAAAACTATTTTTCCGGTGAGCTTTGGAGTATTTTCAAAAAGATTATTATCCAAGTCACTAACCTTAGGCAAATTAACTGATTGCAGATTTTTTGCTCCAGCAAAAGCATTTGAACCAATACTTTTTACATTCGGGAAGTTAACTGATGTAATAAAATCATTATTTTCAAAAGCCTGATCCGCTATATTAGTTATATTTTTATCAGTAATATCTCCTGTGGCATCAGTTCATTTAATTAATGTTGAACCCACCACTACTTTACCTCTAAGGAAGTTGTTATGGGCAAAAGCATCATTTTTAACATCAACAACATTTGGAAAACTTATAGATAAGTTGCTACGTATACCTTGAAAAGCTTTGCTTCCTATACTTATTACCTTAGGGAAATCAAGTGAATTGATACTATATGCATCTTCAAAGGCGCTCTCACCTATGTATTCTGCATTAGGAAAATTAATGGTTCTTAAATTCTGCGCACCTTGGAATGCACCTTGCTGTATATTTACTACATTTGGAAAATCGACAGAAGTTATGAAGCCATTTCCTGAAAAAACTTCTGCACTAATATCTGTAATGTTATTATCACTAATATTTCCACCAGCATCTGTTCATTTAATTAATGTAGTACCAGCCACAACTTTACCAGTGAGTTTTTTTGTATTTTTAAAAGCAAAAGGAGCACTTTTCTTTAAACTTGGTAATGATATCGAAACAAGATTAGTAGCATTATTAAATGCATCATTTTTAACAGTAACTACATTAGGAAAATTTATAGAATTAATTTTGTCATTATCTTTGAAAACGCTAGAATAAATATCAGTAATGATATCATCTTTTATATCACCTTCAGCATCATCTCATTTAACTAAAATGTTATTTAGTACTATTTTCTTTTTAATTTTAGGAAAAATTTTATCGCTATAAATCTTTTTATTTTCAGCAAAAGCATAATCATTTATAGTTTTTACATTAGGAAGGTTTATAGATGTAATTTGACTAGTGTCATAAATAGCATCAGTGATTATTTGAGTTATTTTATCATCATTGATATCACCAATTGGTGACATTCATTTAAAAAGAATTCCATTTTGTATTACTTTATCTCCTTCTAAATGATTTGTTCAAATTCCTTTAAGAATTTCATCTATTGAATAATTCTCATAATCAATTTTTTCAATTTTTGGAAAATTTATTTTAGATATTCGCAATGGATTGTTTATATTTTTTGAAACAGCTGAAACAATCTTTGCTTGAGGAAAATCTAATAATATTCCTTTATCATTTCCATTTTGCAAAGGCATAATGTTTTTTGCAGCAAAATCAAGCATTTTTGATGTTACAACTTCAGCATCTTCAATAAGTAGTCGTTTTTCATTAGAATCATACTTAATATTGTATTTAGACTTACCATCATCATATACAAATGTAGATATATTATTGTTTTCTACTTTATCGCTTGTTCCTGGATTGCTTGTTCCTGGATTGCTTGTTCCTGGATTGCTTGTTCCTGGATTGCTTGTTCCTGGATTGCTTGTTCCTGGATTGCTTGTTCCTGGATTGCTTGTTCCTGGATTGCTTGTTCCTGGATTGCTTGTTCCTGGATTGCTTGTTCCTGGATTGCTTGTTCCTGGATTGCTTGTTCCTGGATTGCTTGTTCCTGGATTGCTTGTTCCTGGATTGCTTGTTCCTGGATTGCTTGTTCCTGGATTGCTTGTTCCTGGATTGCTTGTTCCTGGATTGCTTGTTCCTGGATTGCTTGTTCCTGGATTGCTTGTTCCTGGATTGCTTGTTCCTGGATTGCTTGTTCCTGGATCTGCACTTAACTCTGGCGCAGGCTTTGGATCAGTATTTTTATCATTACATGCAGCTACTAAAAATGGCATAGTAATTATTGTTACCGATGTAGGCATTGTTAATAATAAAAATAATTTATTTTTTTTCATTTTTCTCCTTTGGGATTTCAGTTAGTTTTTTGAAGAAATATATGAAAATACTTCTCCATATTTTAATTATTTCAAAAAAACTAAAAAAGCAAATATTGTAAAGAACTATGCAGTAAAGCTTAATACTATTTTTTATTTAAATTAATATAAAAAATCACAACCAGATGATTAGTTGTGATTAATTTCATACATTAAGTATATATTAGTTGCTTTTTGCCACACGTGGACGAACTACGTGGTATGGCATTAAAGCGATAAATCTTGCTCTTTTAATTGCGTTTGCTACTTTTCTTTGGTGTTTTGCACATGTACCTGTTGATGATTTAGCTTTGATTTGTCCTGTAGCTGTTACAAATTTGTTTAATAATTCAACATTTTTGTAGTCTACATATTCCATGTGGTTATCACAAAATTCGCATGATTTTCTTCTTCCGAAAGCTTTTTTGTTACGTTTAATGAAAGCCATAATTGTCTCCTTTATTAATCTAAATCATTTCCAAAGTCAAATAAGGCAGAAATGTCTTGTTCAACTTCATTTGATTTAGCTTCGTTATTTTTAATTTCAGTAGTTACATTTGGAGTTTGTCTATTTTCAACAGATGAATAATCAATGTTTTCATTTCTGGTGTATGTACGTTGATTATTATTTGTTGCTGCAGTATTAAAAGTTGGTGTAAAACTGTTATTAATCACTGGTGCAGCATTATTTCTCATATCGCGCACAGCTTTTGATTCAAGTGGAACAACACGATCAACAGTAACATCTAATGATCTCACTAATTGATTAGTTTGATTACTATTGTATGTTGATGAGTGTAATGATCCTTCAACTAAAATTAAAGCACCTTTTGGCAAGTTATTGGCAATAAATTCTGCAGATTGTCTTCACGCAACTAGCGGAATAAAATCAGTAATATCATTATTGTTTCCAAAACTTGGTCTATTAACAGCAAGTGTTAATCTAACATATGCAATGTTATTTGAAGTATGTGATAATTCAGGTGTACTGGTTATACGACCAACAAGTGTAATTTTGTTATACATGCTACTCCTTTAAAATGTAAAACTATTTTTCTGAGTTTTCTTTACGAACTCTAGGTTGACGTGGTTTTGCAACTCTTTCTTGAGCGTTATTTGCGTCTTTTGTAACTCTTTTTCTTCCACGTGCTTTTGCTTTATCATCAGCTTTTTTATTAAATCCTTTTTCTGTATCAAGGTTAATAACTAGTACTCTTCAGATATCTTTAACGATATTTGAACGACGTGTAAATTCAGCAATTGCATTTCCTTCAGCTTCAACTAAAGCTAAAACGTATTGAGCGTGTTTTGATTTGTTAATTTCATAAGCAAGTTCGTTCTTTTCAAGTTTTTCAACTTTAGAAACACCTTTACCAAAAACTTCTGTTAATAAATCGTTTAAAACTTTAACATCAGCTTTAGGGCTTACGATTGACATAATTTCGTATTTGTTCATTTTTTCTCCTTATGGTCATTTCTGGGCTATATTAGCCAAGGAGTATTGCTATATACTCTTGTATATTATACAAGAGATATTATTTTTTCTTTTGCTTATGATATTTTTTAAACAACTATGACATAGGCGTTTTATTAATTATTTTTTTAAAAAGAAAATATAGCATTATTAAAATGCTATATTATTGAATCTCTTATTTTAAAGTAAATACTTGAACAACATCTTCAAATTTACCATTAATTTTTTGTTGATATTTAACAGTTAATGTTTTATGTTCCTCATCTAATGTACCATCAAGGTAATATTTCTTACTTTTTTGGATTTTTCCAAAATTAATATTATCTTTTCCCATGCCTTCAGCAAATAATAATATTTCATTATCTTTTCCTTTACCATTTGATGCAATTCCATATCCTTTTAAATCTTTATAGAATTGGAAAAGATTTTTTGGGTGTTTTTCTTTTACTTTGTTAGATACATTTTCAAAAGTTGCAGCTTCACCTAAGACGAATGCTGTTCCTTGTTTTACTTCAACATTTGGAGCTGGTTGATCAGGTTGAGGTTTAGGTTCTGGTTGATTTTGCTTTAATCCTTTTAATGAAATTTTTATAGTTCCGACTTGTTGTGCAGCTACTTTTTCATCTGTTGTTTGGTTATCTGAACTTTCCAACATATAAACAGCATTTGGTTGAATTACTGTATCAAACTTAATTGTGATTGACAATATACCTTGTTGATCTATTGGATATACTTCAGTAACTCTTCCATTCATTGCTTTAAGCATGTCAGCTGTAATAGTAAATTGATCATCCTTGTCAGAACCAGTTAATGTTATTTCATTTCCTTTAAGTACAATTTGTTCTACTTTAATTTCAGAAGGTAAAACTTGATCTAAAGCTTTGCCTAATTTTTCTACAGTTTTAGCTTCATCTACTGAATATGGTTTTTCAGCTTTGTTTCCATAAAATTTGGCAATTGCACTTGCAGAAAGTGCTGGAATTGGTAATCCATTAATTGTAACTTTAGTTGCTTCTGATTATACATTTGTTTTATCTTTATAAGCAAAAATGTATTCTTTAGAAGCTTCATCTAAATATAACTTTGGTTGTAAAATTGCACTATGATCTGATATATTTGATGAAATAAATTTATTTTCTACTTTAATTGCAGCAGAATCTTTTGGAGCTGTAATTTCAAGAAGATCTAAACTTTTTAATGTTTTTTCATCATATGTTCCGTGTAAGAATTTGTATGTTTTTGTTTTATTTTTTGCACTAGCAGGGGTTATTTTTACTGCTGATTTATCAACATTTTCTTTTGCCTTAATTTCTAAAGCTTTAAAAATTTCATCTGCTTTTGCTTTTGAAATAAAACCTTGTACATCAAAAGTTTTTTCAATAGTTTTAGAATCATTTGAATTTGTTTTTGATGTTACTTTAATAGTGTATTTAATTTGGTTAATTCCATTTAGCATTTTTGTTTTTAATGCTTCTTTTTCACTAGCTTGTAATGTTGAAGCATCGCTTAAAGCATTTGCAACAAAAACAGGATTAAGTGCTTCAATCTTATAATCTTTGTTTTCAGTAAATACAGGAGCAACAAAGTCATCAGCTGTAGCGCTAAAAGCTGTTTTGTTGCTTGCTGTAGCTACTAAAGTAGGAGCAGCTTTACCAATTAAGTTTTGAATTTCTTCTTCAGATAAATTGGCAGCTGGCTTTACAGATGTAGAACCTGTCTTATCTCCTCGGCTCACCAGAATTTTTATTATCTTCACCAGGTGTTTTGTTTTCAGCTGGTTTTTGAGCTAATTTTAATGTGTCAATTAATTGAGCTAAACTCTTAGTTTCTGTAACTAAAAGAGCTACATTTGATTTAGCAAAAGCTACTAATGCTTCATATTTTGATTTAAGAATTGCTTTTACTGCATCATAATCAGCTTGATTTGGTAATAATTCTTTTGCTTTAGCAGCAGCTTCTTTTTTAAAGCCTGGTAATAAAGCTTGAATTTTTTCAAGTGCAGCTGTTTGAGCTGTTCCTTTTTCAAACGTAATTGCTTTAACACTTTTTGCAAGTTCTTGAATTTGAGTTTTAAAGAATTCTGTCATTTGTGTAACAAATGTGTCTAAAGTAGCAATATTCATTGTGCTTTCTTCTTTTTTCAATGATTCAAAAATAGCTTTTCCAACATTTGCAATAGTTTCCGCATTGGTATTTAAAACATCAGCAACACTGTTTTTAATTTCACCCATTTTTTCAGGTGTTAAGTATGCTTTAATTTGTTCAATACCTGTTGTGCTTGCTTTTGCTGTAATAGCATTTTGAAGCATTGTAGTTAACACTTTATTTAATTCGCTTGCAACTTGAGTATATAAAGTTGCTACTGTGTTATATTGATCTGTAGGTAAAACGCCTTCAACAGCTTTTAATACACCACTTACTTCTTTTCCTAATCCATTAGCAACTTCTGTTGAGTAATTGTTAATAGCTGTTTTTTGTTCATCTGATAATTTGTTTTCAGCTTTAGAAGTAATAGCACTGTAAGCACTTGTGATTGATGCTTTTACTGTGTTTTGAGCAGCTGCTTCATCTGATGCTGAAACAGTAGGTGCTATATATTTAATTTTGAATCCGTCAATAACTGATTCTTGTACTACAAATAATTCTTTGTATTGTTTTGATTGGATTTTGTATTTAAATGATAATGTTCCTTTTTCATCATTTGCAACTAAACTCTTAACTTCTGTATTTTGAGCACTTGTGCTTGCACCACTAGCTGCAGGAGCTACACTTGCTTTCTTTGTTAGAGTAGTTTTCATATCTACAAGTTCAACTGTAAATAATGATTTGTTATATCCTGAAAAAACAATATCTGCATTTTTAATTGTTGAAGCAAATACTGCATCTTTCTTAATTGTATCTACTAAAGATACTTTTGTATTTGTTGAAGCTTGTTGTAATTTGCTTTGTTGATCTTGATAATCTCTTTGGTTTTTGTAAATTACACTAGGAATTGCAACAGCAGCTGTACCAATTGCAAGTCCCCCAACTACAACTAATAAAAATTTTCCGACTTTTGACATTTAATTGTCCTTTCAACTTTTAATAAGTTTATTTTTCATTTTTGATAGATGCTAGTATCTCTTCTATTTTTTGGCCATTTTTAGATACTTCATCTAAGTAAAAGTGTACGCTTGGTACTTTTCTTCAATCTAGTGATTGTGAAAGAACCTTTCTTACGTACCCGGAAGCATTATTTAGTGCTTCGATTCCTTTTTGTTCATTAGTTAAAAATGAAACAAAAACTTTCACATGTGATAAGTCATTAGAAAGCGAAACATCCATGACTACTGGATCAATTACATTAGTGTTAGTGATATCGTTTGCAACAATATCAGCTATCAATTGTTGTAATCTCGCCTCTTTTCTTTTTAAATTGATTTCATTCATATTTTAATTATAAAGGTTTTTTTAGTTTAAGAGACTTGAACAATACTTTTTTTGTTAGTTCTATTTTTCTATTTTTAAGCTAGTGTTATAGTTTGTTTGTAGTATTTTTCTGGTTCAGATGCTAATTTATATTTAACAATTAATTGTTTTGTTGCTTCATTTAAGCTAGCTTCTAAGTATTTCTTACCCCCTTTAATATTAGTTGATAAAACTGAATCTATATTCATTTCACTATCTTGTTTAAGTGTTAAAATTTTGTTATTTTTTCCTTGACCATTTGCAGTTATACCAAGAAATGCTTTTTTTCCTGAACCATATTTTTGAATTGCTCCACCTTTACTTTCAAATTTATCTTTTTTGTTATCTCATAATTCCTTTATTTTTTCAAATGTCATTCCAGCTTCTAATTCAAAAATAGCTTTTTCTTGATATTCAGTTTCTTGTGCAGCTCCTAAAGCTTTAAACCCAGATTTTTTGACTGTAAATGTACCAATATTAAGTTGTTGTGGGTCTTGGCTTTGTTCAATTCCTTTTCCAAGGTAGATAGTTCCGTTTGGATCTTGAAGTGGAATTGTATTAAACTCGAATTTAACAACAATGCTTCCTTCTCTTTCATTAGCTTTCACCTCAGTAATATGTAATTTTGAATTTTTGATAAATTCAGATGAAACCATGAATTTATCAAGAGCATTATTAGCACTTGAGACTACTTCAGTGTGATTAATATCTAATGCTTGATTTAGCATTTCAACAGTAACATCTTTAGGATCGGTTTCACTTAAAACTTTACCTGTTGCCTTTTCTAATTTAGCTTTATCAAAATTAAAGGCTTGATTAATACGATAATTTGTAGCAATTGCCACAGCTGATAAAGCACGTGAAGGTAAATTATCAAAAACAATTGAAGTATTATTATCTCCTTCTACATATTCTTTACCATTACGATATACAAAGAAATTATTAGCTGACTTATTATCTAAATATAAAAATGGTTCAATTCTTAATTCGTTTTTAGCTGGATTTACTCCCAGTTTATTAAATTGATATGAAGCTTTTGCAATGGCTCCTTGATTTTTAATGCTTATGGCTTTTTCAACTGATAGTGGATAATATGAACCATTAAGGAATTTATATGAATTATTTGTTCCTTTAAATTCAGGTCTGCTTGAATCAATGTCAATTATTAATTTAGTTTTATCAATACTGAAATTAGAATCATCTAAAAGTGACATTGATTGAGCAAAAATTTCTTTCGCTTTGGCTTCTGAAATATATCCACTAATCTCATATGATTTAGTAAATTCTTTTTGTACTGCAGGATCAACTTTTGAAGCTACCTTAAAGCGATAATCAACTTTCATTTTTCCTTGTTTTAATCAGTCTTCTAAATGTTCATATCTAGTATTATCTTTTGGCATAGTAATTGATACAACAGAAACTGTTTCTGTATCACTTGGCTTTGTTTCAACATCTTTAAGATCACTAGTTTCCGCCATTCAAGCTGTTTTCTGATTAACAATTTCTTCTTTTAGCGTTGGTGCATGCTTAATGTATTTTGTAACTAAAGCATCATTGTCTAAGGCTAAAAAGTCTTTATTGGCTGTAACAGTTGGTTCTTTGTCTCCACTTGTACCAGGATTAGGTTGTGTTTCGCTTGTACCGGGATTTGGTTGTGTTTCGCTTGTACCGGGATTTGGTTGTGTTTCGCTTGTACCAGGATTAGGCTGTTTATTGCTTTCAGGTTCCTTTCCTTGATCATTATTTTGTTTGTCATGTGAACATTGTGCAGCAATTAAAGGTAATGTTGCTATGCACACTCCAGACATTGTAGTAAGTAATAATTTAATTTTTTTCATTTTTCCTCCATAGTTTATAACATTTGATTATATTGTTATAGTTTAAATATCTATGAAAATAGTTCCAAAAAGGATAAAATTTGTGGAAACTTCCATAAATTGTGGAAAAATGTGGAAAAAAAGCCACCTTGCATGCAAGATGACTTATATCCTCTGTTTTGTCTTGCTACTTATGTAGCAAAAATATTTTACCACATCATTCTATTGCAAAAGATGAATTTTTATTTTTTTTAAAGCTTCCTGCAAGGCTTTTTGATCTGATTAAAACTAGATTATGATGCTAAAGAATTAAATTTATTTACTCCCAATATATCAACATAATGCTTATTATTTCTCAATAAATTAAATTACTATTTTATTAATAAATATCAATACTAATTTTTAAAAAAATATTTTTAACACTATTAATAAGGGGTTTTAGTCAAAGGCCAGACAGAAATTAGCACAATAAAATTTACTTTTTTCTTATATAATTAAAGCATGAAAAAATTAGGAATTATTTTAGACTCATTTAGTGGTCTATATCAAGAAGAAGCTGAAAAAGCTGGTTTTAAATTTATTCCATTACAAGTTGATCTTGATGGAACCTTATACCAAGATGGATTAGCAGACAAAATGACTGTTTTAGAAAAACTTTCTACAGCTAATAGTTTTAAATCTTCTAGTCCAAAATTAGAAATCATTAACACTATTGTGCAACAAGCAAGTGAAGAATTTGATGAAGTTATCTACTTTGGAATTCACCCAGGATTGAGCTCTACTTCAAGCCATGTTCGCACAGTAGCAAATGATTACAAAAATGTTTATGTTTTTGAAAATCACTGAAGTGGAATTCAATTAGTAAATGCTGCCAAATATGCTTTAAAACTTTATAAAGATGGTTTATCTATGAAAGAAATTTTTGATTTATTACAAAAAATCAATGATTCTTCAGCAACTTATTTAGTGCCATTTGACATGAAGTACATGATTCAAGGTGGAAGATTACATGGTGTAAAAAAATTCATCATGACTAAAATTAGTTTAATTCCAATCTTAGAATATACAACTGATGGAAAAGTTAGTCCAGTATTCTTAAAGCGTACAATAAATGGAGCAATTGCTAAAGCAATTGAAAAAGCCTATTTCTACCAAGAGGGCGAAGATTTAGCAAATTATGAATTTAACTGAATGCATGGAATTGATTTAAATGTAAATGCAGAAGTGGTTAAACAATGTGCTGAATTAGATCTTAAATTGGCTCATGAGCAAATTACTTCAAGCGTAATTGCTATCCATACTGGTCCACAAGCCTTTGCTATTACAGTGATGCCTAAGTTGAAATTAGAAGACTAATGGCAAATAGCAAAAACACTTCTAAAGCTCCTAAAAAAAGCAAAAAGTCAAAGCATGAAGCCTTAAAGGCTGAAATGAAATGCAATAGCACCACATCACTGAATGATAAGCGTTTTACAAAATTAGTTGATAGTATTATTATTGAAAATCAACAAGATGAGTTTGAAATAAAAAAATATCGCAAGAATAAGTGAGCTTATTTCCTTGCGATAGGTTCAATTATTTTAATCATTGCTTTAGTTGTCATTATTATTCTAGCTATCATTTATAAATGAGCTGGTTAATGAATAAACAAACTGGAATTATGATTAATTGGGAGTTCTATATACACTAGTGAAACTAGTGCTGTCGAAATTATATAAGCTGATGCAACGAACAATAAGTAAGTTGTGTTAGCTTTTATTTTATCTCTGTCATAAAATAATGAGACAACATAAGATCCGGTAGATACATATATATTAGTTGGGAAAGATAATCGCAACATTCATGAAGCTACTAATAAAATAATATAAGTTAATAAACCAGTATAAGTTGAAGATAAAATATAGTTATTACTTTTTTTGTTAATTACATATTGAATAATAAAAGTCAATATAGTGAAAGCAAAAATGAATCCTGTGTCTCAACTTAATTCCTTAATTTGAATCCGAGTGACATTTTTATATGAAGCATTTAAGCTAGGTCTATTTTTCTTTATAAGAGCTCACAATAAGCCACCAATTATTCCACCTATAAAATGACCTAAAATAATTAGCCAAATATTTGCAATATGAATTTGACTTTTAATTGGATTAAATAAATAAGTGAATACATAAAATAGAGTAACCATAGGGTTAACTATTGGTGGGATACTGTTATTAATCTTTTCATACATTGCCTTAGGTTCAAAAATTTGAGCAAGGATTCTTAACACAGCAAATGAAATAAAAGCTGATGTTAAAGTTGCTAAAGCATAAAAGAATGGATAGACAAAATTTCTATGATTATACTTTTTAGCAAAATGGGTACATAAAAAAGACATAAGTGTTAAAAACGCAACACTAATGAGTTCTGCTATAAAGAATTCTCAAATAAAGTTATTGGTTAATAAATATTGCACTTATGTCTCCTAAATGATAGTAAGTTATTTTTTAGCTTCTGTTCTTGAATTTTGTTTCATGTATTTTGAGCCTTTAATTACATAAAAGAACCCTGAAATAACACTTAAAACTAATGCGATATAAATTGGAATGTTTAATACATACATAAAATTATATTGTTTAATAAAATTAGGTTCATATGGTAATCAAATTAACATTAATAATGTAACAGAAATTCCGATTGAAAGAATTAGTGTTTTAATTTTTCCAAGTTTGCCAGCAGCAACTGAAACTCCAATTTTAGATAAAAACATTCTTACACCATCAACAATGATGTCACGTAGAATAAAGATAGCTACTGCTCAAAATGGAAGTACATTAATTACACCAAAGTAAATAAGAACTAAATTAGTCATTACCTTGTCAGCAATCGGATCTCAAACTATTCCAAAATCAGTGACTAAATTCTTTTTACGAGCAATTCTTCCATCAAAGAAATCAGTAATCATTGCAGTTGTAAAAATTGCTAAAATAAATCCTGTTATTAATGAAAAGGCTATTTTAAATCCTGTTTCTTTTAAATTAGCTATGTTTCCATTGAATTCTGATCCGTGTGATAAGGTATAGTATCCAGCAATCATTAATAAGAAAGCAGGAATAACTAATAATAAGCGTGTTAAAGTCAATTTATTTGGCTTGTTCATTGTTTTCAAACTCATTTTTGTACACTCCTCTTAATTTGTCTTTAATTTCATTTTCATCCTTAAATAAGGAATCAATTTCTGTCTTATTAAATTCTTCAACTTTTTTAGCGAACTTTTCAGGAGCTGCAGCAAAATATTCGATATATTTAACCCCCTTTTTATCTCATAAATTAGCATTTAAGTCTCTTAAAGCTACTAAATTATGTTCAAGTTCACGATAATCATTTGAAGGGATTTCTTTTATATAATCATGAAATTCTGGTGATTTATATAATGCTAAAACAACATTACGTGTGTTTTTATTAATTTCACCCATTGAATATTTACCAATACTTGGAACAAATTCATCAAGTGTGACACGATTTAATGCAATTAGCTCATTCATCATGATTGATAATTCGTAAGCATAAACTGAAGCGTTTTTACTAATTTCAACCATTTGGGCTGCTGCTTTCTTCTTTAAACGTTTATCTTTAATGTATTGGTAAAGAATCCATCCGATAAACATTACCATTACGACAGCAAATAGTATTCAAATACCAACTGTTGCATTCATTTGCATATCTTTTCTCCTCTATTTTGTTATTTTTAATACTCATTTTGAGTCTTTTTTAACCACGAATTGTTTCATGATTTCTTCTAGTTCATCTTCAGAATAAGTAATTCCTTGAACCATTGCTGTATATAAATAATTTGAATAACCTTTAAAATCAAAGCTAGCTCTTGGTGTTACTTCTGTATATATGATTCTTCCACCTTCTGATAAAGGTTCTGAAATAGTTACTTCAGTATCAGCAACCTCTGTTTTAATTGCTGCTAAACATTCTTTCATATCAGCTTTAGCACGTAAGTAATCTTCGGCTAAAAGTTTAATTTTTTCAACATCTGCTGTTTTCATATTGCTCCTTAAATTCAACCAACAAAATGCGCTAAAGCTAGCACTCCAATATTTAATCCAAAAAAGATTAAAGTTGAGATAGCATCACTTAATGTGGCTAAAATTGGAGCTGACATTACAGCTGGATCTTTTTTATGTTTGATAGCAACTAATGGAATTACTGTTCCTAAAAACTTAGCAAAAATAACTACTACAAATAATGAAAGTGAGCTAGCTAAAATAATGAAAGTAATTGGTCCTCAAGCTGCTTCTGTTCCATCACCATTATCTCTAAAGCTTGGGATTGCAAAGTAGATATATAATCTAGCAATATTAACCAAGAACAAGATTGAACCAATGACAGCACCAACTGAAATTTCTTTACGAATAACTTTTCAAATATCTTTATGTTCAATTTCACCTAAGGCACTAGCACGAGTAATGGTGGTTGAAGATTGAGAACCAGCATTACCAGCTGAACCTGAAATAATTGGAATTAGTCCAACAATAATTCCGGTTGATACTGCAACGCCTAAACCTTTAATGAAGTTTTCTGAAATATTTGAAAACTGTTGAATGATGTATTGAGAGAAAGTAGCTGAAATCATAAGAATAATCAATCAAACTACCCGTGATTTAACAATTTGTTTAATTTTTGTTTTTAAATAGCTTTCTTCAGCAGCATCAGGGTTAATACCAGCAAGCTTATACATATCTTCTGTAGCTTGTTCTTGGATAACGTCAATAACTGCGTCTGAAGAAATCATCCCAATTAGTCTATTATCAGCTGAAACAACCGGTAATGTAGATCTATCATGATCCGCGAAAATGTTAGCTGCATCCTCCTTATTGTCATAAGGGTGAACTGTTGCCACAGCATTATATAAATTATCTAGTGTTTCATTTTCATCATCAGCAAAGACTAATTCTTCAAGAGTAATATCTCCAATTAAAAATCCACTGTCATCTGTGATATAGAAGTTATGACTAAGTTCGATATTACTTTTGTAATCCTTTTTAATCTTTCTGATAGCTTTCTTAGCGCTTCATGAGTCCTTTAAGACTGAAAGATCAACTGACATAATGCTTCCTACGTGTTCGTCATCATATGAAAGCAAGTTATTTAATTTAGTTCTCTTATCATCTGGTGTTTGAGATAAGATTTTTTTAGTAAAGTTAACTGGCAAGTCTTCTAAAACGTCAACCAATTCATCACTTTCTAGGTCTTGAAGAATTTTCATTCCTCAATCTTCAGTAAATGATTTTGCTAAATTAACTTTTGTGGTGTCTTCTAAGTAAGAAAACACTTCTGCAGCTTCCGCAGTTTTTAAAACTCTAAGCACATATAATTGCTCTTCAATTGTTAAGCTTTCTACTGCTTCAGCAAAGTCAGCATATGGGTATTCTTCACACAATTCACGAACTGCAATAATTTTCTTTTCTTTAATTAACTCAACAAGAGTATTAATTAAAGTTTCTTTTACTTCAGGAGTAAATTCCATTATTGTTCTTTTAAGTATTTAATAAGTTGTTCTTGGAATTGTTCAAGTTTAACTGGTTGTATTATGCTTCCTTTAAGGATCTTAATACTTCCATCTTCTTCAGATACTACCACAGTAGTAGCATCGCATTGTTCTGAAATCCCCATCGCTGCTCTATGACGTGAGCCATATTTTGAGTCTACACTTTTACGAGTAATTTTGTAAAAAGTAGCTGCATAATAAATTTTGTTATCTCTGATAACTACAGCCCCATCATGTAAAGGACTAGTTTTATTAAAAATTGCAATTAATAAAGAACTTGAAATGTTTGAATTAAGTACAACACCATCAGTTCTTAAGTTATCAATATTGTCATTATTTTCAATAGTGATTAATGCACCTATTTTGTTCTTTGAAAAATATTCGACACTTTCTCTTAATTGGTTAATTAAACGAATTTGACTGCTTTTACCTAATTTTTCATATTTAGTTTTCTTAATCTTTGAAGAGATAAAACTGTAAATATGTGGTCATAAGTAAAGACCCAAAAGAATTAGAACTACTACTAAAGCTAAAGTAGCAATAATAATTAAAGCAGTTATTTCTTGGTTTGAAACTGTAGTTACATTTTGACTTGCAGTTTCGTTAAAATATTTGATCACTATAAGCCTTTAACTAAATAAGCAATTAAGATAATAAGTATCATTACACTCAGTGCTACACCCGCACCTAAAAGATTAAGAAATAAATCTCGCTTATATCAAGGCAATGCCTTTTGCGATGTCTTATATTCTTCCTTTTCATTTTCTTTTTGAGCGGAAAGAATGGCGTGTTGAATTTCTTGTTTACGGAATTCAACTAAATCAATGTATTTTGTTTTTTTGGTTTCATTTTTTGTCTTTTCTGTGTCCATAAAACGCCTCCTTCTTTGTTTATTTAAATTTTAAATTTTTTTATTAAAAATAAAAACATTTAAATAAAAAGTTTATTCAGTGAAAAATAAACTTTTAGCACTAACATATTGTGCTAAATAAAAGCCAATTCCAATTATTGATATTTTTTTGCTTATGAAATATTACTTAAGCATTATCTTTTTGATTAAAAAATAAAAAATCATACATCTCTTTTGCAAGATCAATTTTGTAGTTAAATTCTCTTTTTACCACTGTGATATAGTGAAAAAAGAAAAATGCAGATTACTCTGCATTATTTTTTAATTCTTTTAGGTTTTGAAATATTTAAAGATAAATACTTATCATAAGCATCTAATAAAAATTGTTTAGGTGCTTGATTCTTTAATTTTTTATAGGCCTTTTTAATTGAGAAGTATTTCGCTCTTTTTGATTCACCTTTAACATGATGTGGAACTTCTACATCTTGTGTATAGGCTAAAAAGTATGTAACTTCTTTATCATTACCAGTTTCTCTAACTACATAGTTATCTACATAAGATACATCTGAAATAATTTGGAAATTTTTAATTGTTGTTTCTTCCATTACTTCACGATGAGCAGTTTCAACTGGTGTTTCGTCACCTTCGATATGTCCTTTTGGAAACACTCAAATATTATTTAATTGTTTCACTAAAAGCACTTTGGTTCTGAAACGAAATCTTCTAAAAATTATGGCCCCACAGGATTTCTCTAACATTATTTAGTTAACTCTTTCACTTTCTTTTGTAATTCTTCTACTTTGTTTAATTGTTCTCAAGGAAGATTTAAATCACTTCTACCAAAATGTCCAAAATATGATGTTTGTAAGAATATTGGTTTTCTTAAACCTAATGCATCAATAATTCCTTTTGGTGTAAGGTTGAATATCTCGCTAACTGCTTGTTCAATTATTTCTTCAGGCACTGTATTAGTTCCAAATGTATCAAGCATAATTGAAACAGGTTTAGCTACACCAATTGCATAAGCAATTTGAATTTCAGCGCGTTTAGCTAATTTTGCTGCAACAATGTTTTTTGCAATTCATCTTGCTGCATAAGCTGCTGAACGATCAACTTTAGTTGAGTCCTTTCCGCTGAAAGCACCTCCACCGTGACGAGCTGCTCCTCCATATGTATCAACAATTATTTTTCTACCGGTTAATCCAGTATCACCAATTGGTCCACCGATAACAAAATTACCAGTTGGATTAATTAAAATATTTTTAGGTTCAGCTAAATTATATTGTTCCATTACAGGAAGAATAATATGGTTCTTAATGTAAGACTTAAATTCAGCTTCATCATAGTTTTTAGCATGTTGAATACTCATTAATACAGTGTCTACAAAAACATGGTTTGGATCTGTATAGTCTAAAGTTACTTGAGATTTCATATCTGCTTTAGCATTCTTAAATTCTAGGCTAGTTCTTAATTTTTCAGCTCTTCTAACTAATGCATGAGCAAGTGTAATTCCTAGTGGCATGTATTCTGGTGTTTCATCAACAGCATATCCAAACATGATACCTTGATCTCCTGCACCAATTTCATCACCTAATTCAACTCCCATGGCAATATCTTCACTTTGACGTTTAATGTCTGTAATAAAGCTAGTTTCGTTTGTATAGTAACCTAATTGTTTTAAGATGTTTTTAGCAATTTCAATAACATCAACATCCGCATTCGATTTAACTTCTCCTGCAATAAAAATGTTATGTCCAGATGCCATGCATTCTACTGCTACTTTAGATTCTGGATCTAAAGATAAGTAAGCATCTAAAATTGCATCAGATAGTTGATCACAAACTTTGTCAGGGTGTCCTCTACCTACTGATTCACTACTAAATAGTTTTCTCATATTACTCCTTTTGTAAATGGTTATAAAAACAAGGATAAACCTTGTTTGAAATGTAAATAAATTATAAAATAAAACTAGTTTTATGGAAATCTATTTTTCCATCTAGCTCGCTTTTTTACTGCTATATATTAGCACTAAATGTATTATCTTTTTTTAGTTGAAAAATTCTTATCATTTCTTTCGAGCAAGTTGAGTAATTTAGCTACAAAATCAGTGTCCTCAACTGTTCGATCATTAATTAGAATTTGACTATAATCAATAAAAGTATCAAAGAGAATTCTTCCTTCAATATATCATTGTTTTTTATTTCCGTTTGCTAATTTCTCTAAATTGCAAGTTTCATAAGATAAAGTTGTTTTACGATTAAAGAAATGAATTTTTCCAAGTTTTACTTTATTTGGAAATTCTTTTTTAGATTTGCATTCAACTAAGTGTTCATAAAAACTTTTAGCTTCAGGATTTTCTTGTAGATTTCATACATTCATTTCTTTATTTCAAGCATAAATTTCACGGTATATTGTTCAAATTAATAAACCAGTAAAGAAAACATCAAGTAATCATAAAACTACAGCAATACCTGTTTGTGTGATTTTTTCAATTTGTCCTTGATTTTTATCAACATATTGAAATACTTGTGAAACAAATATGAAAGCAATTGGTGTATAGACAATTGTTAAAAGCACAAGTGTTGCAGTAATAATGGAAAAAATGACAAATCTCATTTTTCAATATTTATATAAGTTTAAGTTTAAAATCACTTTTTGCAACATTTTTTCATTATTGTGTAAATGTAAACGATTAATTTTAACATGGTTAATGAATTTAGCTTGGACCAAAACTAGAACTATAAAAGCTAAAAATGGTAAAAGCCCCATAATTCAAATTACTGAGATTGGGATCATAATTCCTCCTGAATAAAAAACTCATTATTTTTATAAATAATGAGTTAATTATACTATTTATTATTTTTCAGTTAAACTTTTTAATTGTTCAATTTCTTTAATTGAAGGAATTATTTGACGATATGAATGTCCAATTTTTCCATCATTAAATGCTAATGGAGTAACAAGATTTGCATCATAAATAATTACAACTTGCTCTTCTTGAGATTGGAAGATTCTAAATAAATCATCATTTGCTCATGAAGCATCATTGCTATCTTGCACTACCATTTTATATTGTGAGCCAGTTAATTTATTAAGTAGAGTTAGTATTTGATTAACTTTTTCGGCTTGGCCATAATTTATTTCAGTTAATCCTAAAATATCGAATCCACCAGCAGCTATTACTTTAGCAATTGCAGTATATTTAAATGTTGGAACTGCTTCTCCACCGTAGTTTAAAATATTTCAGTGACCAATTCTAATAACATTTTTACCTTTGGCATATTTTTCAATGGCAGTATTGGTTTTAATATCAAATTTTGCTTCAATATCAGTAAACACTGGAGCATGGTCAGAAAGTCCGGTTTTAATTGGGTTTGATTTTGTAATTTTTTTATAACCATCTAATTCCTTGTCTTCTTCAGCCAAAATGTTATCATGAAAAGCTTGTAAGATATCAATTTTAAATTGCTTATCAGGAGTATTAGCAGTTGTTAAAAACTTCAATTTGTCTTGGTTTACATTTTTAAAAAACATTTTATCATATGGTTGTGAATAAGGGTTTTTAGTTGTTCCTAATGAAGTGTAATATGCTCTTGTATCATTTGAATTATTTAGCCCTGCTACTGTTGCAGTATATTTATCAGTGAAGTTATTTTGTAACTCGAAGTTTTTATCTTCAATATTAGTATCACCACCAAAAATAACATTACTATTTGAACTAATTTTTGCAAAATCATCCATTACATTCGGTAAAGCAAGAAATTCACTAAATTCTTGTGCACCCATACTTCCACCACCATGATATTTTGTTTTGAAATCTGAATCTCTTGTAGAAACAGAGCTTTCAATATATCCTTTTTTAGATTTATTACCAGGTGAATCTAAATGACTAAAGACAGTAGTGAATTTAATTTCATGATCTTTTAACTTAAATTGTGCTCCAAATGGTGGACGTACATAAGCAGTCTTGTATGGAGATGAAACAATAAACTTAGTATCGTCAGTAGTTGGCTCTACAACAGGTTCTGGATCCGTATTATTGTTGTTATTATTGTCAGTACTATTATTATTGGTTTCTTCACCATTTCCTTCAGAATTGTTAGATGTATTATCTGAACCACTATTTTCTTGCATTTTGGCAATTTTATCTTCCAATTCTTTTATACGTTTACTTAAGGTTGCATTCTCAGCTTCTTTAGTTTTTAAAAGTTCTTGTAAGCTTGAAATTTGTGCTTGTAGTTGCTTGATTTGGGCATCTTTATCAGTTCCGTCAGGTTGATCTTTGCTTTGTAATTCAGCAACTGTTTTTTGCACGCTTTGTAATTGCTTATCAATGCTATCTTTTTCCTTTTTTAAGGCTTCAAATTTAGCTTTTAAATCTGAAGACTTTTGGATTAAAATATCTTTTTCCTTTATTTTTAAGGTTAATTCATCAATTTTAGCTTGTTTTTTATCATTATCTGGTAAACAACTTGCTAATATAGTTGGGGCAGCTATTGTAGACCCAACAGCCAAGGTTAAAAATATTAATTTGCTTTTTCTCATACACTTATTGTACCCTAGATAGTATCTGAAATTAGAAAATAAAATAAAAAATGTGGAAATAGAAGTTATTTCCACAAAGGTTTTTATAAGTATGATTTTTTAATTGGGAATTCTTTGGTTAATGCAAGTACTTGAGCTTTTAATTCAGCTAATTTTTCTTCACCTTCTGGTGAGTTTAAAAAGTCTAAATTTCTAAGTGAATAATCAATAATGTCACATAATTCATTTCATTTTGTAAAGCCTCTACTTGTCATAGCAGCTGTTCCAAGTCTAATTCCACTTCCAAATGTTGGTGAAAGTGTATCAAATGGAATGGTGTTTTTGTTTATTGTAATATTGATTTTTTCAAGTAATGTTTCAGCTTGTTTACCATTAATGTTATATGTTTCTAAAACATTTACCATAAATAAGTGGTTATCTGTTCCACCTGAAATAATGACAGCTCCTTTGTCTTTAAATGCTTGACAAAAGGCTTGGGCGTTTGCAATAATGTCAGCAGCATATTGCTTAAACATAGGTTGCATTGCTTCATAAAAGGCAACAGCTTTTCCAGCAATTGCATGGAATAATGGCCCACCTTGGTAACCCGGGAATACTCAACGATCAACTTTTTTAGCTATTTCTTCATCATTTGTCATGATAATACCACCACGACCACCACGTAATGTTTTATGTGTAGTTGAAGTAATAATATCAGCATAACCAACTGGTGAAGGGTGTAATCCTGCAGCAATTAATCCAGCAATGTGAGCTATATCAGCCATTAATTTTGCTCCACATTTATCAGCAATTTCTCTAAATTTTGCAAAATCTACTGTTCTTGAGTAAGCTGAATAACCACAGATAATTAAATCAGGCTTTTCAATTAATGCTTGTTGCAAAATAGCATCATAATCCAATAGACCATCTTTTGATAATTCATATGATATTGAATTATAAAAGATTCCACTAAAACTGATTTTATACCCGTGTGTTAAGTGACCACCACAGTTAAGGGCTAGACCCATAATTTTGCCTCCAGATGGGACAACTGAAGCAATAGCAGCAGCATTAGCTACTGAACCAGAATATGGTTGCACATTGGCATATTTAACACCAAAAATAGCTTTTAAACGATCAATTGCAGCTTGTTCAACAATATCAACGTTTTCACAGCTTCCGTAATATCTTCTTCCAGGATATCCTTCACCATATTTATTGGTTAAAACTGACCCTTGAGCTTTTAAGACGTCTTCTGAAACATAATTTTCAGAAGCGATTAGTTCAATATGGTCTTCTTGACGTGCAAGCTCATTATTAATTGCATCTTGCACGATTTTGTCATGTAGTTCTAAATTCTTGTACATCTATTCTCCTTTTTTATTGAATTTTGCATCAATAAGTGAAATTATTTGTTCAGTTCCTACGAAACGAACTGTTGTATTAACTTTATCACCTTTTTGGAATTGATCAATAACCTTAACAGTTTTTAATTCATTAGCTGAATTATCAATTTGGTTAATAAAATCAAGTGCAGGTGAGACATAGTCGTTTAAATCTAATTCGAAAGTAATATCTAATGTTTTTAAAGGTTCTAAGTTGACAGCTTGGAATTTTAATTCTGGTGTTTGCTTATTAAACACATCAGTTAAAATTTCAGCATAAAGTGTCCCGTTAGTTGTGTCATATTTTGGATGTATTTTTCCAATTCATCCTACCATTTGGTCTTGGAAGATAATTTCTGCTGAAGCATTAGGATGAATCATTTCATTATCTGCTAATGGAACAAATTTTAATTCTTTTCCTGTTAGATTAATCAAATCTAATTGCATTTCTCTAAAGGTTTTTGTGCTACTTGCAATTCCATATACCATTACATTATTATTAATCATTCCTTTTTCAAAAATATTTATATCATTCATTTTACGTTTTAAGTTATATTCAACAACACCTGCTAATGAAGTTACAATTGAATTTCTAACTACTTCACGTTCTTTTGAAACATAGGTTTGTAATACTTGATTTGTTTTAAAGTTAAATGGATTAAATTGTGCTTTCTCATGTGATACTAATGTAAAAGTTCTAACTTCTGAATACCCTTGTGCCACGAAATTAGAAGGTGTTGGATTAAATTTCATGGTTTTAAGTGGCACACTTGGTAAAATTTCTTCTTCAATTCCATCATATGAATAGAAACGTAAAATTTCTTCAATAACATCTTCCATCACATTAACATCATATCTATAAGCAGGAATAATAATGCTGCTTAAATCTGAAGCTAATTCAAAGCCAAGATTTGCTAAAGCTTTATAAGCAAAGTTTAAACGTTTAGGATCTAATTTCCCACCATAAGCAGCTAATTTATCTAACTCAAATTTAATAATTTTTGTTTCACTTTCAGCTAAATTAGTAAGCGAACTTTTCGTAACTTGCTTAATTAAAGCGTCAGCTAAAAAGCTCATTCCTTGGTATGCTAAATATTTTGTTATTGGTCTTGAAGCCTGTGCGCCTGCTGGATTAGAAGTTTTAATTTCTCTTAAAGTGTGTCTAATTTCACTTGGTGTATATGCAGCTACTTCAAATAAATAATTTTTAGTATCTTTGGTAGCTTGATATTGCTCTAATACAGTAACACCAGCTAATGAAATGACTTTATCATTTGCATAAATGGCTAGCACATCTTTAACTTCTACTTCTTTTCCCTCAACAGATAAAGTACCTGAATATTTTTTAGCACTTAAAATTGCATTTGAAAGTATTTTATCTAAATCGTAAACTTGTGCTGGTGTTCCAGCCATAATTAAAAGTAAATTTGCAAGATTATTTGCCCATGATTCGTTTGTTGCAAAACCATGTTTTGCTAATAACATTTTATCTTCTAAACTAATTTGAGCACTTAATACTTCTACAGGTAAGTAGAAAACATTATTCATAGCTGCATTATCAATATCTAATTTTAGCAAGCTCATTAGTTCACTAGCTTTAATTGTAGAATTCATTAATTGATAATTAACTTCTACTCCATAATATGCTGCTAGTTCACGAGCTAGAACGAAATAGCTATTTGCATCATTACGGTTAGCAGTTATTGAAATTTCAATTAAATAATCATCTAATCCTAATTTTTCAATTGGGTCATCATTTAATGAAGCAAAACTTGGTTCAAAGGTTACAATTTGATCTTTTTCACTTAGTAGTTTTCAATCATATCCAATTTCGCTTCAAGCTCCAAACATACCTTGTGAAGGTAATCCTTTTAACTCTACTTGGCTAAATGTGAAATCGCCTTTACTTGCACCAATTGGGAAGCAAATTGTTAAATCTCCAGGTTTTAAGATGCGGTTATTTGTTTGAATTGTATATTGCCCTGTTTTAGTTTTAACTTTGACAACATCCAAACGATCACTATTTGGGTTTTGTTCTACAGATAAAACTTCACAGAATTGAAGACCTTTTACATCACTGAAAGGTTTAACTTCTTCAACTTCAAAACCAATACTATTTAAAGTTTTTTCAACTTGGCTAGCTGAGAGTTTAATTCCTTTCAACAATGAATTTAATCGATTTAATGAAATTAACATTATGCCTCCTTCGTAGTATTTCAGTTAATTGCTGTTATTCCTTTGTCAATTAACTTATCATTAATTTCTTTGAAAATATGTGAGTTTTCAAATCCTTTTTTATAGCTATAAGGACTTGGGTGAGAAGTTTCAATTAAGTTTTCGGCCGGAATTGGTAAATCAGCAACGAATTTTGCTGCTTGTTTTCCTAAAGCCACTACTATAACATCAGGGTTTTGTCTTACTACTTGAGATAAAACTTCATGTGTAAATTTTTGTCATCCAAAAGTTGCGTGAGAATTTGCTTTACCTTCAGCAACTGTTAATACAGTATTTAATAGTAAAACACCTTGTTTAGCTCATGAAACTAATGAGGTATTATCTAATTTAGCATCCGGGTAATCTCTTTTAATTTCGGCAAAAATATTTCTTAAAGAAGGTGTTATTTTTCCGTTTCCAGTTGAGAATGCTAAACCATCAGCATATCCTACTGTATGATAAGGATCTTGCCCTAAAAGAACCACTTTTGTTTCGTGTACTTGGAAAAAATCGAAAGCATGAAACATGTCCATTTGGTGTGGTAAAACTAAAGATTCTTTTTCAGCGACTTCTAACTTATTGATTATTATTTCAAAATAAGGTTTTTTACCTTGTGATTGTAAAATATTTAAAAAACTATCTTTCATTTCTAAATTGCTCCATTATTCTTAAATCATTTCTATATAAATCTCTAATATCATTAAATCCATATTTAATCATAGTGATTCTTTCAATTCCTAATCCTGCAGCTAGTCCATTAAATTCTGGATCAAAGCCAGCCATGGCTAAAACATTAGGATGTAGCATTCCTGCTCCTAGAATTTCAATTCATCTGCCTTTATAAAGAACATCTACTTCAACACTTGGCTCTGTAAAAGGGAAATAACTTGGTCTTAGTCTAATTTCCACTTGTTCTTCAAGCACATAAGAAAGTAAATCTTTTAATGTTCAAATTAAATTACCAAAAGAAATCCCTTTCCCTACTGATACAATATCAACTTGAGTAAATTGGTGTGAGTGAGTTGCATCATCTTCATCATTACGGTAAACTTTCCCAATAGCAAATGTTGAAAATACTTTATTAGGATTTTCAGCTAAAACTTTAGCTGTAATACCTGTATTATGTGTTCTTAACAATGTAGTTGGATTAAAGTATAAAGAATCATGCATAGCTCTAGCAGGGTGATCGCTTGGAATATTTAACCTTTCAAAGTTAAATAGATCAGTTACAATTTCACCTTCTTCTTGTTGATAGTAACCGTGTTGATAGAATCATTCCTTTAATCTGTTTTCTACTATTGTAATTGGGTGTAAACTAGCTGGTTTACTTAATGGTGCAGTTACATCAATGAATTCAGAGTTAACTTTTGCTTCAATTTCCAATTCTTTAATTCTATTTTCAGCTTGTTCAAAAAAGTTATTGTATGCTGTTTTAAGTTGATTAATTTTAGCTCCAAGTTCCTTTTTCATTTCTACAGGTGCTGCTTTTAACTCGCTTTGTAATTGTGCTATTTCACCTGTTGATCCAAAAGCTTTAGCTTTCGCTTGTTTTAAATCTTCTAATGTATTTATAGTTTCTAATTTAAGCTCCATTATAGCTCCTTATTTTTTTTAATTAAATTTCAATATTTTTCTATATTTAATTCATTTGAATTTTGTTGAGGTCAATAAAACTGCATGTTTTTAATTTCATTAGGTAGATATTGTTGATCTACATAATTGTTGGCATAATCGTGTGGATACCTGTATTCAGTTCCATCTCCTAATTTAGCTGCTGATGCATAATGAGCATCGCGCAAGTGTTTTGGTATTTCATAAACTCCACCTGAAGCAATAAGTTGTTCAACTTGGCTAATAGCTAAATATGAAGCATTACTTTTTGGTGCTAGTGCTAGGTCTAAAATAGCAAAACCAATTGGTAAGCGACCTTCTGGCATGCCTAAACGTTCAAAACTTCTGATTGCTTCAGCGACTCTAAGTGAAACATTAGGTGCAGCCAGTCCAACATCTTCATATGCTACACAAAGCATTCTTCTAAATAATCCATCTAAATCGCCAGATTCTAAAATTAACATTCCTCAATACAAGGCTGCATTTGGGTCACTTCCTCTTAAAGATTTATGGAATGCAGATAAATTATTATAGTGAGCACTTGAATCTAGATCTGAATAAAAGTTAACATTTGGTACAACTGTTTTTATAACTTCGTCAGTAACTTCTTCTCCATCATCAACACAGTTAGCTAGCATTTGTAAATTATTTATGCTAGAACGTAAATCACCAGCTGATAAACGCGCTAAAGCTAGCAATTGTACTCGTGATACTTTTAAATCCGGATAAGTTGATGCAACAATTTGCTCAAGCTTATCTACAATATCTACTTCAGATATCTTATTAAATTGTAAAATTTGCATTCTACTGCGCACTGCGGGAACAACCTTAAAATAAGGATTCTCTGTAGTTGTTGCATATACAATTATTTTGTCAAATTCAACATATGATAGCAAGATATCTTGTTTGTCTTTGTTTAATCGATGAATTTCATCAATAATAATGCACTGATTGTTTTCTAAAATATTTACAAGTTTTGATTTTGAGTCAACTGAAGCATTAAAATAATCATACTTTAAGCCTAAATCATTTGCTAATGCCATTGCAGTAGATGTTTTTCCTGTACCGGCTTCTCCAAAGAATAAAAAGCTACTGGTAATTTGATTTGCTACTACTTTCTTTAGCAATTTGACAACATTTTGTTGACCTACAATATCATTCAATGTCTGTGGTCTTAAGGCATTTGCTAAGTTTTGACTCTTCATATAAAACCTCGTTTAATTAAATATAAATATTTAATTAAATTATACAACACTATATATTTTATATTTTTTAAAAACATCATTATCAAACAGCTATATAATATCAAATATTTTGTTGGTTAATTTGCTTACAAATTAAAAAATACCTGGCATAAGGAACCAGATATTTTTTAATACAAAAATTATCAAATAAGACTATATATTAGTCACTTGATTAATGTGTTGGATTAAATTAATTTAAAAAGCTTACTAATTTTATTTATGTCCTAGTGCTTTTTGAATAAGAGCATTCATGTATTCTTGCATTTCTTTAGCTACTTTTTGTTGTTCTTCTAGAGATAGTTTAGAAGCTCTTTGGGCAATATCCATTAACTTTTGTTGCATTTCTTGACTAATTTGCATTGCATTTTCTGGGTGAGCTTGCATTTTTTTAACCATTTCATCAAAAACAGTTTTCATTTCCTTTGAAATGCTTTTAGAAGAATCAGCAGAATTATTACATGCAACTGCAGTTATAGGTAGTGCAACTGCAGTTGAAGTAAGTGTAAAAGATAATAATAGTTTTTTTATTTTTGTCATTTTTTCTCCTTTAAATTATTTTACCAAGAAAGAAGTTTCATTATTTGTTTTTTATCATCTTATCAGTATTTATATCTTGTTAATTATGATATAGATATTGAATTCATAAAAAAGGGTAAATTACAAGATAAAAAGTGATCAACCTGATAATTTAATGAAAATAAAAAGTGAAATATTTTTCTATTTCTTCATTATTAGATCCTAATTTTCTTCAAAAACTCAGACCAAATTGTAATCTTTGCAATCTGGATTTTTTATCTTAGAATTACAACATTATGGTTCATATATTAAGGGATAATTTATCATATTTACTTTTTATATTTTTTACATCTAATCGATACTTAATTTGAAATTATATTATGTTTAATATCTTTGCTTAGAAGATCTAAATTCTATGCGTTTATGAAGACTAGGATATATCCTATTTAACAAAGCAAATTAAAAAACATTCAAATCCAAATTTAATTTCATAAGTAAATTACATACATTGTGAAATTCAATGAATTATTCAAAAAATAGTTAGGAAATTGCTTCAATCTTTACTTTTCTTTTAAGGTATCTTCAAATAATTATATATCCTTCATTATATTTCTTAATATCACATATTACAGAATGATTTTCATTTGTCTCAATATACTTTTAATTGTTATTGAAATAACATATATTCTGATAATTTTAAATCTCAAAAGAAACAAATATATGCATTTTAAAGCAATATAGCAACACATAAAATAAGCACTATTCAAGACAAGGATAATTTTAGGTCATTTTTATAATGATGCGTTCTTATTCCGATTATTTTTTGATACTTTATTTCTCATGGCATTGTTTTGTATGGAACTTTAAGTTAAACTTTGCTTATTTTCCAATTTTATAAAAGCCTATTAATGTATTTTGCGAGATATTTAAAACACTAGGATGTGCACTTTTTGATTAACTTTTGAAAAGATTTTATAAATTATAAAAAGTTTCAATATTTTACTTTTGTCTGTATGTACTAGATAAAAATCATGAAAAAAGCACCATTTCTAGTGCTTATAAATTGCTATATATTAGTTGATAGTTTTTAGTTCTAAAGTTCATCATTTAATCGATTATTATAATATTTTCAAATCTTCATCTAGATTATCGATTAATTGTTGTATTATTACCTTTGTATCTGCAATTTGCTTATTTACATCAATAGTTATTTTATCTCCTAGTTTAGTCATGTTTATATATGATTGAATAGTACGTGTGCGCTCATTAAGACTCTTTAATTGATTATCAAGTTTTTCAATTGCATTTTTTATCATTTCTCTATAAACAACATCAATCCCTTGCTCTGCGTATTCCTTAATAATAGTTTGTACATATCTTTCAATTTCATCCATAAACTTAGAGTTATCTTTAGCAGAATCAACATTCATATATCTGTTTTTATTGATGAAAATTGTTTTTCTTAAAGCATCTTTAAGAATTTTAGGGGTATTTGAATCTGATATTTTACTAATAATAAATAAGTCTTTAAAATTGTTAATCATTTGTTGATTAGTAACATTTTTTGTCTCAATATATGAACTAATCAAAAATTGCTTATCACCAATTGCAAATTTAGACTTATCCTTTGCTAAGTCTGCAATAACTAGTCTTTCCGGGCATATTGATCCAGCAAGACACCCATTTGTATCAAAATACGAAAGATCAAGCATCTGAGTTATTAAAGTAGCCATCCTCAAATCTAAATTAACTTGTCAAAAAATATTTTGATTTTTTATTTTGCCTTCTAAATAATCAACCCAATTTTTTGTTTCATTTGTGTCCAATTGTTTTAATAATTTAAGCATTCAAAAATTATATTCATGTTCTGATTTTTCTTTTAGAAGTTCTGCGATCTTTGAATCTTGTTTGTGATTTGTTTTAGATACATTTATATTTCGATTTCTATTTTCTTTATATTCATCAAAAATATAGCTGATTTTATTATCTGAATTAGTGTTGTCGTTTTTGCCAAGGAATGTTGCAATATCGTTTAATTCATCAATAATTATATTTAGTTTTTCAACTTTATCACTAATTTGAGAATCATTCACAATACGTGCATACCTAGCTAAAAGCTTATTTGTTTGATCGATAATGCTATCTAGTTTCAAATATTTTGAATCATTATATAAAGCAGGAAAAGCTAACAAATTACTGTAAATTCCTTCATTTATATTATCTACTGTATCAGACACCCTGCTATTTAATTTCAAAACATCACTATCTTTTTCGGTTTGATTACATGAAAAAGCAATTAAAGAAGGTGAAACAATAATAGGAGAAAGTAAGCAAACTTTTCATCTGAATTTCATTATAAACTCCTTTTGTTAATGGTAATAAACCACGGATTAGATATCTTTGAATAAGATCTATTTTTAATGTTCCATAAATTGCTAAATCAGCTTTGGAAATATCTCAATACTTTTTTTAACTTAGGACTACTAATACTCAGTATATATCAATGCATAATTATTTGAACTTTCATTTATAGTTGCATTGTCGTTAATTGAAATCATTTCATTATTTCAAGAAAATCCTATTCTAATTTCTTTGGCGAAATTTTTATCATCTTGTTTAATTCTAATTATTTTTATATTGTTTACTAAAACAGTATTTAATATGGCTCTGAAATCTCTTCCTCTTCTATTTTCATTATATAAAGATCCAGAGTAAATTCTGGGTTTTGATAGATAATATCTTTCACTTTCACCCATTATATTTGCAATTTAAGTTACATGTCTAGCATTTTCGTTTAACTTATATGATGAGTTAAAATTTTTAAGTCAATATAAATCGCCATCTTTGTGATTTGTGGTATTTTTTTAAATGTTTTTTAAAATTCATATGTTTAAATTCATATGACTTAGTGTATTATTTATGGAACTATGTATTTAATTCCATATAAATATTATATATGCAATGCTTTAAGTTCTCTATGCACAGTGCTATCTTTTCCACATTTTTCTTTTTATATCTAAAATATAAGGAAAAATGTGGAACGTTTTAGACTTTCATAACACACTTTTTATAGCAAAACTATTTACTATTTATTTAAAAAAATACAATAAATATTAATATTTGTAAAAAAAATCTTAAAATGTTATTTACAATTGCCCATATCTTAACATAAGAAAACAACTTAAATTATTGCTAAAATGTTCATAAAAGTTTTAATTTGATTGTTCAAAAATAAGTTTAAGTGTTGATAAAGCCTAAGTAACAACTTAAATTAATAAAAATAAATTATAAATTTAGTTAAAAAATTAACTTAAGAGGAGTAAGAAAATAAAAAATATCTGGCTTTAACCCAGATATTTTAGCATTGTAATTAATGTTGTACTTTTGATATTAATAGTACTTATAGGTTATGGTATGGTTCTTTAATGTTTTTTAGGATAAATTTATATTCAGGAAGCATACCTGTTAAAATTTCATACATATGTCATGCATAAACTTGCTCATCCAAATGGGGAACTTCTAAAATATTTGTCTTCATTTGATCAAAAACAATTCAGTCACTTCATCTAAAATCACTTGAAATGATTAAATCCACTTGTGAGGCTAAATCGTTGATTTGGCCAATGTATCCGCTTCCAGATAAAATAGCTACTGTAGCATACTTATCATTATATTTTTCAACTTCTACATTTGTTCTAAAAGTTGATAAATGCATTTTGTTTTCTAATAATTCTTTTAATTCTAAAAGTGACTTATTTGCCTTAAACACAGCACTAAATGTCTGAGTTTTATCCCAATCCATTGTTGATTCTAGACCTAAATATTTAACAATTTGATATGAAGTACCATAAGAATCACAGTCATAATTGGTATGCATTGAATATGCTGTAATTTGATGTTTTCTTAAGAGATTGAGAATTTCACGTTTATAAGGAGCTTTTTTATCTTCAGCTAATCAAGTTGCTTCAAATTTAAATGGGTGGTGAGTTAATATAACATTACAATCATTTGCTATAGCTTCTTGTAACACTTCCATTGTTAAATCAATAGCTAAAACTGCACCTTTGAAGCGTTTGCTTTGTACAGTTTTAACACTATATCCAGATGGATCTCAAATTTCTTTATTTTCATTTGGATACATTGAGTTTACAATTGCAATAAAATCTTTAATTTTTAAACTTTTTTCTTTATGCATTTTAGTTCTTTAAGTAATCCTTTAAGTTCTTACCGTGTTTTACATTGCTCTTAAGTTTACGTAAAATCTTGTTTTCAATTTGTCTAACACGTTCTTTTGAAACTCCACCACGATCAATAGAAAGTTCTTCTAAAGAGTGGACTCTATATTTTTCACCATTTTCATCTACACCTACACCAAAGCGCTTACAGATTAATTTTCTATCTTCTGGATCAAGTTCGCTAATCATATCATCAAGAATCTTGCTTAATTCTTCATGTGAAGCATAGTCAACTGGAGAAATAATATTTTCATCTTTAACAAAATCACTAAATGATGAGTCATTTTCTTTACCAACTTGTTTGTCTAAAGAAATTGGGTCAATGTTGATTTTTCTAATATATCTAACTTTTGCAGCATCAAAGCCATTTCCATATTTATCTGCAATTTCCTCATCACTAGGTTCTCTTCCTAATTCTTGTTGTAATTCACGTTCAATCTTAGAAATCTTATTAATTGTTTCAACCATGTGAACAGGCACACGGATAGTTCTAGCTTGATCTGCTACTGCACGAGTAATAGCTTGACGAATTCATCAAGTTGCATAAGTTGAGAATTTAAATCCTTTATTAACATCATATTTTTGTACAGCTTTTAAAATTCCTGAGTTTCCTTCAGAAATTAAGTCAATAAATGAAAGACCTCTGTTTTTATATTTTTTAGCATTGTTAATAACTAAACGTAAGTTTCTTTGGATTAGTTTATCTCTTGCTCTTTTTCCTCTGAATCCACCTTTTTCCATTTGTTCAGCTAGCTTACGTTCTTCTTCAACAGTAAGTAATTCACCATACTTACCAATTCATCTCATGTATCATTTTACTATATCATTTGTTTCGGTAAGTTTATTTGATAAGTCAGCTTTCTTTTTAGGAGCTTCGTTTAAATCAACTGCTTCAACATAGTCAAATGAAAGAGCATTTAAATTAATATCAAGATCATCAGGTTCTTCAAAGAAGTTTTCACTGAGTTTATCATCATCTTCTTCAGTTTCCTCTTCTTCTTCATCCTCTTCTATTTCTTCATCTGGTATTTTGTAATAATCTTCATCCACTTCGTCATCTTCAACATAATCATCATCAACGAAGTCATCATCGTCTTTATCATCAAAATCCATATCGATTTCATCACCATCTAACTCAGGTAATTCATCATCTTCGTCATCTAAATCAACAGTTTTTGAATTTTTTGATTTTGATTTCTTACCTTTAGGTTTATCTTCATTAATTTCATCAAGGAAATCATCTGCTGAGTAATCATCATCTAAATAATCTTCTTCATCATCAGCAATAATATTATTATCTTTTAATTCTTCAAGGAAGTCATCTAATTCAGCATCTTCAATAAATAAGTTCTTGGCTGCTAAAACTTCAAGCAATTCATCTTGAGTAAAATAGTCCTTGTGTTTGTGTTTTAATTGTTGTTTTAGATAAGTAATCACTGTATTATAGTCAAAATCGTTTTTATCCATAACAACCCCCTTTATTTCTTTTTAAGCGTTAAACGCTTTCTTTTGTAGTTTATTAGTAAACTAATTTGATCTTGGATATATGTTGGCACAGGTATTTTTCCTGTTTCAGGATAAGCAAAATTCTTAAATTTTTCTCATTCAGCAACTTGTTCACTTAAAACTGTTTGTAGTGGAATAGATGAGCCATTATTAACTTGTGCTTGATTAACATTTTCAGCTATATATTCTTTTATTATTAGTTCATTAGTTTGCTCATCAGTATCAATTGTATTTAGCATTAAATTTAATTCATCTTTAATTTTGTTAAAAATCGCATTAGCATCTTGCTGATTTTCTAAGGTGACAGTATATTCATATAAATCTTTAATATTTTCAGGTTGTGCAAATATTAAAGCAACATCTGAAGTACTTTTTAATAAATCTAAAATATTTTCATTACTCATTGCTCTAATCAAGAAAGCCATGCGATTTTGGTTTGTTAATAAAGCAATTTTATCTTGATAAGTTCTACTTTGCTTATAATTCACATTATTATAATTTGGATTATAAGTATCATAATGTGTTTCAGGTTGTTGCTGTTTAATTAATAAAGTATAGTTATATTCGCTTTGAAGCAAACTTGCAATGTACTTTTGTTGTTCATAGTCAAGTAAATCAATATAAGATTTTAAAACCTGAATAAACTTAGAAAAAGCTTCATAATCTTTTAAGGTATCAACTTTGTGTTTTAGCTTGAGCTTTTCATAAATAAAGTTAACTGCTGATATTTGTGAATTTTTGATTAAATCCACTAATACTTCAGTTCCATAACTATTCAAGATCTCATCAGCATCTTTAGAATAATTATTATTAATTAGAGCGACAACAAAATTGTGTTCTCATAAGATTTTGATTGTTCTTAAGGCTGCATCAATTCCAGCATTATCATTATCTAAAAATAAAATGACTTTATTGTTTTTAATTAGGTTTAAATGTTCCTTAGTTAATGCAACACCCATTAATGCTACAACATTTTCAATTCCAGCTTTATATAATGCAATTGCATCTATAAAACCTTCAACAATAATAACTTCTTTTTTGCTTGCTATAGCTTCTTTAGCATTATTAAAGTTATATAAAATTTTTGATTTATTAAATAAGTCAGTTGCTGGTGAGTTAACATATTTAGCAACCGGGTGAGCTTCAATAGATCTAGCTGAAAAACCAACTAATTCATTAAATTCATTTCTAATCCCAAATGTAACTCTATCTCAAAATAATTCATGTAAGTCACTATTAATTAATCCAGCCTTTAGCATTAAACCTGTATCGTAATTTAATGATTTTAAATATTCTAAAGTTTTATTTTTAGGTGCATAACCAATGTCAAATTTTTCTCGAATGGTTGCATCATCAAGTTTTCTAACTTTTAAATATTCTAAAGCTGGTGGATTTGTTAAAACTTGTACCTTGTAATATGAGTTAGTAATTGCAAGTAAATCAATTAATTCTAAGGTTTCTTGAGAGTATAAATGTGTTTGAGCTCTTTCTTTAAAAGATTCAAAATCATATTCAATTCCAGCTTGCTGTGCTAGAAACTCTAGCGCTTGGATAAAATTCCAATTTTTTAAGCGTTGTAAAAATCCTACTACATTGCCAGATGCCCCACATGGGAAGCATTTAAAAATTTGTTTTTGTGGAGAGACTGTAAAACTTGGCGTCGAATCTTCATGAAAAGGACATAGTCCAACATAATTATTTCCTTTTTTAGTTAAGTTAATAAACTCAGAAATTACATCAACAATATTAGAATTTGTAATTATTTGGTTAACTAACTCTGTTGGGATTCTTTTGTTTTCCATTTTCCTCTCCAAAATCTTTAACTATTTATGTGTTGCTAAAAATTCATTTAATTTAGAGATTTCCACTCTAACTTGTTCCATTGTGTCTCTATTTCTCAATGTTACACAATTGTCATCTAATGTATCATAATCTACTGTTAAACATCAGTATGTTCCGATAGCATCTTGACGACGATATCTTTTTCCAATTGAACCAGCTTCATCATAAGTTACTGAAATACCTTGGTCAATTAAACTTGCAAAGATTTCTTTACTTGTTTCTGATAATTTTTTAACCAATGGTAAAACCGCAACTTTGTAAGGAGCTAAATCATAACTGAATTTTAAAACTACTCTTGAATCATTTTCAGCTAAACTTTCTTCGCTATATGCATCTGAAATAATTGCTAGCATTAAACGATCCAATCCCATACTTGGTTCAATTACATATGGAATAATTTTTGTATTAGTTTCAGGATCTAAATAGTCCAATGATTCACCTGTAGCTTTAATATGAGATGTTAAATCGTAATCAGTACGATTTGCAACTCCTAAAAGTTCACCTCAACCAAATGGGAATTTAAATTCAATATCACTTGTTGCGTCTGAGTAGTGTGATAATTCTTCAGGTTCATGTGCTCTAATACGAATGCTTTCTTGTTTAATTCCTAATTTTTGAACAAAGTTATAAGCTTTGTTGATGTAGTAATCAAATCAAATGTTGGCTTCTTCTGGTTTTGTAAAAAATTCAAGTTCCATTTGTTCGAATTCTCTAGTTCTGAAAATGAAATTTCCAGGAGTAACTTCATTTCTAAAACTTTTTCCAACTTGAGCAATTCCAAAAGGTAATTTAGCTCTCATTGTTCTTTGAACATTTTTGAAGTTAACAAATATTCCTTGAGCTGTTTCTGGTCTTAAGTAAACTTTTGACTTAGCACCTTCAATGACACCTTGTGATGTTTCAAACATTAAGTTAAATTTCTTGATTTCTGATCAATTTGTTTTTTCGCCTTCATATTCTTTGATGTGGTCTTTAACAAATTGAGTCATTTCTTCAAATGTCATTTTTTCAGGAATAATGTTTTCGTCATATTCTTGGATTAATTTATCAGCTCTATATCTTTTTCCATTAACTTTATTTTCGATTAAAGGATCTGAAAAGTTTGATACGTGTCCTGATGTTACTCAAACGTTTGGATTCATTAAAATTTTTGAATCAATTAAAAAGTTATTTCCCTCTCTTAAAACAAATTCTTTTTTTCAAGCGTTTGCTATGTTATCTTTAAGTAAAGCTCCAAGTGGTCCGTAATCCCAGGTGTTTGATAATCCACCATAGATTTCGCTCCCTTGGAAAACAAAACCACTGTTTTTTAAGTGATTAACAATGGTTAGCATTGATTCTTTGTTATTATTCAACATATTGCTATTTTATCACAATATTAAAAAATTATATTTTTTAATAACATGTTTATGGAAAAACAAAATAATTTTCCACATTTTCATGAAAATAAATAAAAAAGCACTAATTTAGTGCTTTTGTTTTGTAACTATGATACTGGAATAATTCCGATTCCCATTAAGATAACTAATGTGATTAAAATTCCGTATGACAATGCTAATAAGAAGATAGCAAATCAGTTAACTTTACTTTCTTTTCTTTCTGCTGGTGTTTGCACTTCTTTAACAACTTCTTTTTCTTCTGCTGGTGTTTGGAATACCATGAAGTGTTGTCTTTGTGCTTCATGTCCAATGAAAATAGCATAATGATATTGATCTTTTGGAACAAATCCTACATGTTTGTCATTAAATAAAACATATGAAGTTTTTTGTGCTAATTTAATGTTTCCATTTAATGAACATACTGAATAAATGCAATTTTCAGCTGAATTTGCTATTTCTGTTTTACCAATAATTTTTGCATCAAATTCTTGTACTGATTTTGTAAGTGAGTACATAACTGCTGCAAGTAATTCTTTTAATTCTTCTGATTTAAGATCTTTTTCTAATGCTTTAGCTACTTGTAAAACATCTCTAAAGTTCTTTTCAATAGCTTTAACATCTTCAACTGATGTTTCTGTATATTCTAATTGTGCTGCTGTTGAACGCATTTTTCTTGCGTAAATTGCTAAGACTTTTAATTGTTCTTCAACAGGTAAGTCTCTTACATAAGCATATTCAACAATCTTGTCTTCAACTACTGTAACAACTGGTAAAACCACTTCTTCTTTTTCAATAACTACTTCTTTTGTTGCTTCTTTTTCTAATGTTTCTGATTTTTCTCTTAATTCTTCAATTTCTTTTAGTAATTGTTCTTTATCTGAATTTGAGTCTTGTAATTTTTTGTAAAGTTCTTGTAATTCTTTTTCATAATCTGTTGCATGTTTTGATGATAATAATGCTGATAATTCTGCTAATTTTTTATTTAATTTTTCGATTTCTAAGTCTTTTGCTGATTTCTTTCTTTCAATTTTGAAATCATCATCAACTGGGAAGTATGTTTCTGGATCTTTTAAAATTTTGAAATCTACAACATCTTTTAAGTTTTTGTTTGCTTCTTTTTCTAATCTTAATCCTGTTTTAGGATCAATTGCAAGTTCTTCAGCTGTAGCATCGTAATCCAATCCACCATCGAATTTATCAACATTAAATTCGTAGGCCATTACTTCTTTGTTTCCTCTTGTTTCTTTTTCAGCAATAACTAATCCACCTCAGATTTTTTTATCTGTTTGGAATCATGTAGCAGCATCATATCCTAATGATAAGAATCATGTCATAGCATCTTTACGTGACTTAAATAAAGCTAATGGACTTTCTACTTTTGGGTGTTTTAAAGCTCATGGGTAGTTTTTATCTTTGTTTGGTCTATATAAACATTGTAAACGTTTCATTTTTCCTCTTTCTATAGTTATAATTAGCCTTTAGGCTAGATATATTATTTTTTCATATATAAAAATTATAAACATTTACCACCTTTTTTCTAATTTTTTCATATTTTCTGTTTATCCTTAAAAAATAGGAGTAAAAGTATCTAAAATAATTAAAAAATAAAAAATAATTAGCTAATTTTAAGGAAAAAGACACTTTTGCTGCTATCTGCAAGGAATAAAATTATAAAATTTCGCTATTTTTATGTGTTTTAGTCTTTAAGAATTTAAACTTTTCTTATGATTAATAATTTTATTAGTTTCTAGTAAATTTCCTATGATAAATAAAAAGTGTTCTATAATTCTATATATATGGAAACAAAATTATTATATAAAGTAGGACAAGTTGTAACTGCAAAGGTTACAAAAACAGGAAGCAAATTTGCAATCCTTGAAGATAAGAACTCAAACAAGTTTATTATCTACAAAAATGAAATTACAGATTTTTACAAAATGCAAGTATATGATATTTTACAAGTAAAGGATATTGTAAACTTTATTGTTATTGGTTACGATCAAAATACTAATCAATATATAGGGTCATTTAAAACTAATCACCCTAACTTTTTAAAGAGTGAACAATACTTTAGTAATAGCAAAAATCGTAGAAATGAATTGAAAGAAACTAAAAGTGGTTTTGCTAATTTAAAAGAATACACATTATCTTATATTGATCCTGAAAACTTAACTTCTGAACAACAATCAGAAACAGATATTAAGGAATAATCATGCCTTTAATTTCAGTCAAAACTAAATATTATCAAGAAAAAAATACTCAAAATCAAGAGGCTCAAGTTGCTAGTGAAATAATTTCTAAAGTTAAATCTCTCAACTTTAAAGGCTCTTCTTTTTTAGGTTTTGATGATATTGCATTAAACTTTAAAATCAATGGAATTGAGAGAATTGTTGATTTTTGTAACAAGCTTTATCGTAGAAAAACTAACACTTTAATTATTTGATGCAAAGAAGAAAATCAAATTGCAATACAAGCTGCTTTACAATTCATATTTGGGGCTAGTGATTATCATAAAGAAGATAAAATTGAACTTGTTTTTATTAATGAGCAACTCCCTGAGCATATAGTTTCTAAAACAATTAACTATTATTTAAACATTAATAAGCAAGATAATATTGCTTTATTATTTTTGGACTCACTAGGATACAATGATGATCAGCAAACTGCAGTTAAAAATTTTATTTCAAAATTTAATTATCAATCAAGTGAATTTTTAATTAAAAAATCAATTTATTTTATTGGTCGTAAAAATATTTTTAGCACAATCGATAATATTTCAATTCCACGTGAAAATGCTTTTTTCGTTTCTAATGATATCCATGCAGATTATGCTCTTTTAAGCGAAATTGGTCTAATATTATTAGCAACTCAAGGTGTTAATATTGAAAAATTAATCTCAGGCTATACAGAAGCAAACAAAAGCATTTTAAACCCAGACGTTTACTTCAATAATGCCTTAAAATTAGCACTTTATTTAAATGAAAATGATCTCAAAAACAATAATGCAGGTTTCCTTAATTTAAATGTTTCTTATGACTTATTTTTAGATAAATACGTTTCATTTTTTGCTCATTCATTAAATAAAATTACTCTTGAACAAAACGTTTTAAATCAATCAGTTTTATTTCCAAATGATATTCCATGGCATGCTGAAGATATCTTATCTGGTCTACGTAATAAATTTGTTTTATTTTGAACTTTAAAACAAAGATTTTTTGATTACCAATTATCATCAAATATTGAAAACGATGACTTAATCGACCAATTAAAAAACTATACAATTAATCAATTTAATCAAAAATCATATGATGTTTTCTTAAATTATTTAACTAGTTTTAATGATGATGTCAATGCAATTGAAATAGCTGTTGAAAACAATAGTGAAGAGGCATTAGGCGAGTTAATTTCCCTATGTTATTGAACTAAAATATTTTATTGCATTATAAATGATATCGATCCATTCAAATAGTCAAAAAAGCATACTTTAAAGCACTAATTCTATAAAAAAGTATTAGTGCTTTTTTATTCCATTTTTCTTTTAGTACTAAAATATAGTACTTTTAGTATATAAAAGCATTTCCATATCTAGTTAAAACAAAATCATAGATTTGTGATACTATTTATTTATAAATAAATAAATACCTAGTAAAGGGGAAATTATGAAGAAAAATAAACTAGTGACAACAACAGCAAGCATTATTGCTTTTTTAGGAGCGAGTGCTTTAACTGTTGCATGTAAGGCACCAGGTTCATCTCGTGAAATCGAAGGAAATGATCCGATTAATGGAGCTTATGGTAATAACCCAGGTGGTCCTGAAATTAAGCCAATTGATCCAAGCAAAGATCCATTACCTGATGTTAAACCTGAACCAATTCCAACGCCTAGTCCTGTAGTTCCTGCAACTCAAGTTCGCCAAGTATCTCCTGCATTCATTCAAGCTGACCAAGACATTAAATTTGTTGCACTTGGAGACTCTATTACAGCTGGATTTGATGGTGGTCTATTGCAAGATTATCCAGGCCAAATGAATAATGGAACAATTGAAGGTGCATCGTATCCTGCTTTCTTAGCTCAACTTTTAAATCAAAACAATCGTGTTAAAAGTTTTGGAAACTATGCAGCTTCTGGAGCTAGAGCTATTGATTGAATTATGATGTTAGGAGCCAACTACCAAAACCCATATAGTGATAATCCTACTTGAGACAAGTTGGATCAAACTTTTGCTGGTAGACGTGGATTTGGACAATTCAAGCAAGGATATGCTAAAGAAGTAGCTCAAGAAACAATCGCAGCATTAAAAGATGCCAACTTAGTTACTTTAAGTATTGGTGCAAATGACTTCTTCTATTTATTAACTAAACACTTAGTACAAACAAGTCCAATGCAAATTATTAATGAATTAAAGAAGCCTAATCCAGATTACTTATTAGTTTACAAATTCGTTAATGATGCAATTAAGGCAACTATCCCTGAAGTTGCAACACGTGTCAAAATTTTAGTTGACAAAATTGCTACTTTGGCGCCAAAAGCTAACATTAACTTAGTAACTTACCCAATGCCAATGTCAGGATTAAAGAAATCATTGGATGACTTTATTCAAAGTTTAATTAAAACAAACTTGCCAATTGACCCTGTAGTAGTTTTACTAGATCAAATTAATTTACCATTTAAGCAAGTTAGTGAACTTTTAAATCAAGAATATGGAAACAAAAATCGCATTAGTGTTGTTAATGCATATAACTCTAAATATTGAGGTGAACACTCAGCTGATTTATCAGATGTGTATTTTGATATTCACCCGAACACTACTGGATATAAAAAACTAGCACTTGATATGTACTTAAAAATGACAAATCCAAGTGTGAATTTTGCTAACTATGATCATAACTTTAATTTAACACCAGCTTTCATTGATAGTGATGCTTTAACTTTAAAATATCAAATCGCAGTAGCTCAAAGCCCTGTTGAAGTTATTGGTGCAAATACCCAAGCATACTTAGATAAAAGCAATCCATTCTTAGATCGAATTAACAAGACTCGTTCTCCATATAACTATGGTGAAAGATTGCTAAGAATGTCACAAACATTTAAAAATATCACTGTTGAGGCTATTTTAGCCCTTACTTCAAGTTCATTCTATAAACAACTTGATCCAGAAGGAAAACTTGCTAAATTAATTCTTGACAGCGAAAACAACGGTGAAAATGGGTTCGAATCAATTATTCAACAAATTATTGATGAAAAAATTCTTCAAAAAATTATGGGTGATTTCCAAAGTGAATTAACCAAACGTAATAAAGCTGGAGTTTTAAAATTAACAGATATCCCACAGATCTTTATCAAAAACGTTTTAAATGATGACATCTTATTTAGATTAATTAATGCTCTTGCTAAAAGTAAATTTATTAATCACAATAAAAATGACCTTGCTCAAGCCTTAACCACAGTTATTGATAACTTATTTAAGAGTAATAAAGATTTTATTGCCCAAGCTATTGTAAAAGGCATTAAGCCAATGCTTGATAAAGCTCAAATACCTACTCAAGATGTTGAATCATTAATCAAAACAATTATTTCATCATCTCAATTAAATACAATCATCAATGCTTTAATTCAAACATTTATTTCTAATTCAACTCAATTCCAAACAGTTAATAATTATCCTGATTTAATTAAAGCTTTCTTAAGTGATGATCAAAATGTTAAGTTAGTAGCTAATTCACTTTCTACTTTTGCTTGAGATATTTTAAATAATCAAACAATTAAGCAATCACTTCAAGATATAGTTTGAAAACTCATTGTTCAATATCACCTTGATAGTAAATTGACAAAAGAAAAATCAGATACCTTTATCGGGAACATTCTAGATAATCTTGCTCAATTTAAGGGAGAAAAAACTGACAAGTTTATATCAAGTTTTATTTCTCAATTCCTAATGGAATTAAGAAATAGTGAATTTAACAAACTTGATATTGCTTTAAACAAAGCTTTAACAAATACTTTAAGTCAGTTAGCCGGAAACCAAGGTGAACAAATATCTTTCTCACCTTATAAACTTGTAGACATTCTTATTAAGTCAAACATTATTACTGGAAATAAAGATTTTATCAAGCAATTACTACACAATGTAATTGAACAAATACCAAACTTAAACATTGGAACATTTATGTATTCAATGTTACCGGAAACTGCTAAAACTATTTTAAGTTCAGAAGGATTTAGCTCATTATTTAATATGCTCGTAACCAATGAACACGCAAATGCAATGTTACTTAGCGTAATAGATAACTTACTAGATAAATTTACTACTTTAGAAAACAGTGCAGATTTAGGTTCTTTAGTTGCTAACATTTTAAAAACACAAGACTTAGATGCTTTAAAAACACACTTAAAATCCCTTAGCAATGAACTTCTTACTCAAGATTCTATTCAAAGTACAATTATTACTCTTTTACGTAAATCATTTGAAAGAATTAAACAAGCTGCCAATATTTCAGATAGTGAAATTTCAAGCTTCTTGCAAGATTTAAAATCTGAAGGATTTAGCTTTGTTCAAGAATTAAAATTCACCGATCCTTTAATTGATCAGTTATTTACTTCATTAAATAAAATTAAGGATTCTAAAACACCATATTTAGATATTAAAGCTTTACCTCAAGAATTATTAAATGCACTTCAAACCACAGCTCTAGGTCGTCCATGAGACTTAATTAATAAATTAGTTGATAGTAAAACAATTACTCACAATAAAGAATTTATCAAGAAATTAATTAGTTACTTATTTACAACTTTAAATAAGAATAATCAATTAACTGAACAAATTCGCTTGTTAGCCCAAGGTGCTATTGAAAAAGCAAATATCGATCAGTATGTTGATAAAAGTGAAATTAATAATTTATTGAGTGAAATCTTTAAGCAACAACAAATTAACTCAATTATTCCTGCTTTAGCTAATTATTTAATTGATCATATTGATTACATTAAACTAGCTAAAAACCCTAAAGAATTATTAGTAAAACTATTTAGTGATGCAAAATTTAAACAATTAATTCAACAAGAAATTAAGCCAATTATTCCTGACTTAGTGCCTAGTTTTAAAGTTCCAAACACAATCTTTAAATTAGTTAAATATTTAGCTCAAAGTAATAATATTACCTTAGAAGAAAAATACGATGGTGTTATTAAAAAATTGGTATCAAACGTTTTAGATAACATTTGAAATAAAGATAAAATTGTGGCTCTTATAAATTCAATTCTGCAACAAGCTTTAGATACCGATGATGTAAATACATTTGTTAACAGCTTACCTAACCTAGTTTTAGGCAAAATTAAACTTAGTTTATTTGACTTAACTAGAGGATTATTAGTAGTCCCACTTGATAAGGAAGAACTTAACCTTTATGTCGAATTATTAAACTCAATCTTTAAACAAGTTAAGGAATTTGCAAAGAGTGATCAACCAAATATCTTAACAACTTTATTAAGTAAAATCACTTTACCTGATAGCATTGCACAATATGGAATTAAAGCTAGTGATGTTGAAAAGTTTGCCCTTAGAGTACTACAATCTGATTCATTAATCACTTTAGCAAGCGCAATTTCTACTAGTGTAATTAATAATCAAACAGCTTTAAGTAAAACAAATAATTTTGAAGAACTAGGACTTGTATTCCTAAAAGACGCCCAACTTATTGCTAAATTTAAAGAAGTTGCATTAAAAGTATTTGCTAAATATGATTCAGTTCCTGAATTTAGCTTAGCGAAAGATGCGTTTGTTTCAATTATTACTAAAATACTTACTACAAAAGAACAAACAGCTTGAATTTTTGCAATTTCAAGTGATGCCCAAAATGCAGAGTTAAAAGCAATATTAGGATCAATTTATGACTTATTAATTAAGTCACAAAAAGAATTTAATGTTGTAGAAATTTTATTCAAAGGTCTTGAAAAATTTGCAAATGATGGTAATGCAACTAGTTATGCACAACTTGGTAAATATATTGCAAATGAATTTAGCGACCTATTTACTGGGGAAAAACTTGAACCAACTGTTATTAAATTACTTCACCTATTTGGAAATAGTTTAATTAAAGATCATTCTAACTATATTAAGCAAGTTCTTACAAATGTTTACAACAAGATTGCTAGTGATGATAGTTTTATTACCAAGATATATCAATTCTTACCAGCAAGCATAAGACAAGAAGTTGAAAAATACACTACTCAAGCTGACATTACTACAGTTGTTAAATTTATTTTTAGTAACCAAAATATTAAAAATATCTTTAATGGACAATTATCAAATGTTTTAACAGCATATGGAACATTTGAAAAGATTAATAATTTTAATGATTTACTAAAAGTTACTTTTAATGCAATTGATTTTGGCACAATTAGTACTGATGTTTCGGGATTTATTGATTCATTCTTTAATGATGCAAATGTCAAAAGTGCTTTAATTAATGTTCTTGATAATGTTGCTCGTAATAAACTTGAACATATTTATGCGCAAGGACTTAAAGATAATACAAACTTAACAAAAGATTTTATAACTTCTGTTGTTAATAATATTCTACCATTAGCAAAAAGTCTTAATTTATATGATGCAGTGCTTAAGGCTTTATTTAAAGGACTAAATGAAGCTAAAAATGCAGATGATATTGTAAGCAAAGTAAAAGCTATTGGTCCTAAATTATTAGCAGTTATTGGAACTGAATTCAAAAAGGATCCAAGTGCCTTTATCACTAAGATTGTAGATTCAACTATCTTAACTCAAAATAGAGACTACTTAAAATTAGTTGCCAAGTTAGTTGTTACAAAATACATTACCTCACCTCAACTTATTAACTTTATCAATAGTCAAATTGATGCTAATGAAGCTAAAATTAAACCATATACAACTACAGAACACCTAAAAACATTAGTAAGCAAATTATTAGCTGATTCAAATACCTTAGTTGTTGTTCTTGATGCAATTGAAGCTGGATTAAGTGTACAAGGTTTAGGGCAATTAATAAAAGATCCAGTAGCCGGAACTTTTGAATTAGTAAAACAATCAAACTTATTAAAACACTCACTTGAACTTTCTAAATTTATTAAGCTAATTTTAAACAGTGAAACTATTACTGATTTACTTGAAAACACAATTAACAACTTCTTAATTAGTAAAAATGTCTTCACTAAAGATACAACATTCCCACATGAGTTTTACAATGGATTAAGAAAAACTCTTGTAGACTTGCTTGAACATGATCCAAGTTTATTAACTAAATTCTTTACTCAAGCTCAAGAACAACTAGCAAAAAGCACTTCATGAGTTGAATTATTAACTAATATGGTGCCAAGCTTAACTTCATTAATTGATATAAATGATTTTGGCTTTGTTAAAGCTCTGCTAAATTCCGATATTTGAAATTACAGTGAAAAAATAAATCAATTTGTAGATAAAGTATTTGCAAGCAATTCTGCTAATGGATTATACGATTCATATGCAAGCAAAGTAATTTCATATTTCTCATTAGATAAAATAGCTGCTAAATTAAATCTTGCTGATCAAGAAAAAATTTCTCAATTAATTAATAAGCTTCTTGTTTCTCAAGACTTTAAAGCAATCTTACGTGATACAGTAAAAAACATTGTATCTAATGTAGATAATAAAACTACTACAAACTTATCATTAAAGAATGCAAATAACTATAATGATTTAGTCAAAATCCTATTTAGCAACGATAATTATGTAGCTACAATTAAGCCACAAGTATTAAATATCATTTCTAACGCAATTAAAGACTTTGGATTATTAGATGTAGCTAAAGAAGTTATTACTCAAGCAATTAAGAACGAAAAAGTTGCTTTCATATTCAAAGATATTGTCTCAGATAGAATAGATAATTTAATAACAAATATCTTAAATCTATACAATGTAGTTGATACTAACTTTGGTATTTCAAACTTACTATTTGAAACAATTATTAGTTACATGAAGCTTAATGGAGCTGACTTTAGTAAATTAAACATTTTAGCTGCACTTGGCTCACTATTTAAAGACAAGATTGCAAATGACACCAACCATGAATTTGAAACTAAAATTGTTAAGACATTTGCAAGCATTTCTGGTTCAAAATTATTTACTGAAAACAAACCTGAAATATTACAAATTCTAAAAAATGTTTTTGGTAACTTAACTGAAAAAACCACACTCACAGATCCTGAATTAATAGCTAAATACGGACAACAAGGTCCTAAAAAAGCTATTGAATTAACACATTCAATTCTTAATTTAATTCCACAAGCAACTTTAGAGTCAATTTACAGTTACATTGATAAAAATGACTTTGAAAAATTATTTGTCTTTGTCCTAACAAACAATAACTTCCAAGGTATAGTGACAAAAGGTATCACAGATATTATTGAACATATGGATCAATTTAGTTCAGTAACATCATATGCAGATATCATTAAGAAAGTTGTTTCATTAATTGAATTAGATAAATTGAAAGAATATTTAGTAAGCTTTATTGACGATTTATTAACTAATAATGAAGTTCAAAAAATAGCTCAAAATACTTTACTCAAAACCTTAAAAACAATTGGTGTTGATACAGATTCATATTCAAAAGATAAACTTGCAACAATTCAAGCTTTAACAAAGAATTTAAAACCTCTTCTTGAAAGCTTTGGATTATTAAAAGAAACAATTAATATCATTTTTGATGGTGTTAAAGAAGCAGGTAAAGAAGCTAATTCAGAACAAGTTATTGCTAAATTTGCTTTAATTCCTCAAAAACTTACTGAATTAATTAATAAAACACTAACAAATGATCCAATCGCTTTTGTTAATAAGATTTTAAATCTTGAGTTTATTAAACCTCACTACACAAGTTACATTGAAATTACTCAAGATGTCTTATTTGCTTTAATGAAATCTGGAAAATTACAAACTATTGTTTCTAAACAAATATCAGCAGTTAATAGTAAATTATTTGACTATGTAACAAAACCAAACTTTGCCAACTTAATAAACTTTATTATTGGAAAAGTTACTGCAGCTAATGGGCAAGTTACTGTAGCAGATAATAGCGATATTAAAAACTTGCTTCAAGCTTACTTTAACTTAATTAAAGGGCAAGAATTCTTTAAAGATGGAGACTCTCTTAAATTAGATCTTAATAAATTTATTACAGTCTTTAAGAATGAAGAGTTCCAAAAACAAGTTAAAACAGATTTAAAATCAATATTAAACAGAGTACTAGCCTCAAATGAATTTACTCAAGTTGTAACTGATGCAACAAATGCTGCTGCTAAAATCTTCCACATTGATTTAGGTACAGTAAATCGTGATAAATTAACACAAGATTTACTTTCTGATGCTATCAAATGACTTGAAAGCACAAAATCAATGGACATAGTTCTTGATGCCTTTGTCAAAACTATTGCTAGCCTTTCAGAAAATACAACAAAACCATGAAGCGAAAGATTTAGTGAAGCAATCAAAACCTTTGCAGATCAAATGCTTAAAGTATTTGACTTTAGAAAATATAAATTTATTCAAGCATTCTTTGAACAAGCAAACAGCTTACCAAAGAATAAAGATGCAATTATTAAATTGGCTGATGTTATTTATGATGACATCTCCAAACGTGATGATGTAATTTACCAAATCATCACAGTTACTGGCTTAAATAAATATTTAGATAAGTTTGAACTAAAATATGATGTAGCAGATAGAAGTAATAATGCTGATGCAAAATCTGGTGAAATTATTGAATTAATTAAAGAAGTACTTAATTTACCTGAAGCCAAAGCATTCTTACATGTTGTCTTAGAAAATGTTTTATCAAAACAAAACTGAGATAAATTTGCTCAAATTAAATTACCAGCAAATTATGTAGATGGTAATGAACCAAATTCTGAAGATGATGCAGCATATTCAAAATTAATTCAAGCCCTTGTTTCTGACCCTGAATTTAAGAAATCTGCTGTTGAAGCAATTAGAAAATGAGTTTACCAAATTAATAAGAGTGAAAACTTTGTTAAAGTTCTTTCAAAAGTCTTACATAAAATACTTGCATCCCTAGATGTAAGTGCTATTAGTGGTAAATTACCTTTAATTAGTGAAAATAAATCAACAGAATCAATTCAAGCTCCTAAAATAGCATCACTTAAATTCCCACAAATATTTGATGGAATTAAAGATCCTGAGCCATTATTAGCTATCTTAATAAATAACTTAAGTGAATTTGATAAAAACTTAGATTTAATCCCTCAATTATTAGATGCTTTAATTGATTTAGTTAAGGCTAAGGGATTAAATATTTCAACAAGTGACTTTACAAATAAAATATTAGGACTACTAAAAACCATTTATAGCAATCCTCAATTCCAAGCAAATGTGCTTAAGTCACTTAAAACAAATGCTACAGCTGTTAAGGCTAAAAACTTACAACAAGATGTTTATACATTCTTCAAAAATGTAACTAAACTTGCTACTTCAAATATTTCAATAGGAACAATTGCTTGAAACTTTATCCCTCAAGATAATCCTACAATTGTAAAAATTAAGAAAACATTAAACATTAGTGATCAAGAATTCAATACTATAGGTGTAAACTTTAGATTCTTTATTGATCAATTAATGAATAATGAAAAGATTCCTGGTCTAGTTGAAAATATCTCAAAATGATACTTAAATAATCCAGACCAAATTGATGGAATTACTGATTGATTTAATGGATTGCAAAAATATTTAAATGTTAAAGAAAATGAAGAAACTACTTCAAAAGCAATTATTGAATTATTAAAATCTGTTCTAAATGACAATCAATATGCAAGAAACATTGCTCATTTACTTGTAAATAAAGCTCTTGCCTTTGCTGGATTAGACTATAGCACTGATTCAGAAGGCAAAGAACGTCTTGATAAAATGGTTAACTTATTTGTTAACAATCTTGGAACATTATTTGAAGAAACAGACATGTTTAAATCAATGATGGCTTCAATCGTTAATACAATTAAGTCAGCTAGTGGATTTAATGACTTCCTTTCAAAAGTTGGACTTGTTATCTTTAATGGACTTGAATTCACTGAATTTAAGACAGCTAAAAAATTCCTAAAAGCAAGCTTAATTGCTGATAATAAAGATGATATTGTAAATATCACTGAAGAATTAATTACTAAATTATTAACAAGTTCTGCAAATGGTAAAAAAGGTAAAATTGAAGAACTAATTCATACCTTTAACATTGGAAGCATGCTTTTAGATGCTTTAATGACTAAAGAAAAACAAGCTTCATTAAGTTCAGAAGCTCGTGAAAAAATTACAACTTCAATCAATAATATGCTAGTAGAGGCTGTAGCACAACCAGCACTTGCTAAATTATTAATTACTTTACTAAAAGACATCTTCGATCGTGTAAATGTCTACACTGATGAAAATCATAATTCATATTCTTCAATGCTTAGTGAATTATTCAATTCACCTAAGACAGATGAAATTAAGAAAGATATTAAAGATTGATTTACAGCAATTTTATCTAATAGAGATAACATAATTTCTAATGGTGTGGCTGTTATCTTACAAAATATTTTAGCTAATGCATTACAAATTGATTTCAGCTCTCAAGATGATTATGAATTACTTAAAAACGTTGCTAATGGACTATTTAAAACTATTATAGGTTCTAAAGAATTGAATGAAGCTGTTGATGGTATTTATAAATTCATTAAGCAAACTAATTTTGAACAAAGCCCTAACCGGATGAAAGATTTAACTAATGCAGTTATTAAAGGCGCTTTAAGCGTTATAACTACTGATGATGGTAACAATATTTCGTTAGCAAAAATTCTAGATAAAAATGAATTCTTAGCTAAATTGCTTGAAAATATTGGACCTGAAAATTATGCTAAGTTAATTAATCGTTTATTTGATGCAAGTTCATTAGAAAACAATACTGGTATGTATAAAGTTCTAAAAGGAATTTTAAACGTTTCAACTGGTAATAATGAAAGCCAACCTGCTAATGGTGCAGCAACAAATGAAGATTCTCGTAGTGATGAAGGATTACAAAACCAATTGAAATTTGGTTTCAAAGTTGATGTTGGTTTATTAAGCGTTCCTGCTAAATTTAAAGCTTTAATTAAAGCCTTATATTACCCATTATTTAAATATCAAATGTCTGAAGTTATGGGAAACAAAGTTGATGTGACAGGTATTCAATATGTTAAATCAGATGGATACAAAGCTATGTATCGTTTAACAGCAATGTTATTACTCTTAATTAAAGAAAAAGGTAATATTGGTGGAGTATTCTGAAACTGATCAGGTATTTCGATTGAAAGCTTCTACAGAGGTGGAATGGGAGATGCTTATATTGCTATGAAGGATGAAATTCCTGGATTTGAAAATATTCCTTCAGATAAACGTGTTGCTATGGGAGCATACAAGAATAGCACTTCATATAACAGAGAATTTATCTTTGGAAATACTTCTTCAAGTACCTCATTAAGTAATTACTGATCAGATCAATTATTAGTCTATGTATGATGATTTAATGATAAAAGTGCTATGGATAAATATAGCAATCCAAAAGTTTCAATTGAACAAGCTTACTTCGAATCATTAAAACGTGGTTACTTAATTCCATTTGGACAAAAATTAAAATAAAAAGCTAAGCCTTCGGGCTTAGTTTTTTATTGCTTTGCAAAAGCAAAATAAAAGTAGCCTTGCGGCTACCATTATTATTTATTGAAATTATTGTATGCATCAATTTTGAGAAGAGCTTTTTTCAACTTGGTTTCAAGTTTAAGCTTATCAATAGATTCATTGTGTGATGCTTCTTCGAGTTGACGAAGTAAGTTATCTCTATCTTTAAGAGCTCTTTGAACATCAATATTTTTAACATTTATAATATCATCAGTAATGATATTAATTTTATTAGCATCAGCATAAACTAATCCACCACCAATATAGCACTTAATAGTATCTTGGTGATTATCTCAACCAATTGTTAAGTTACCAATTTCGATATTCGAAAAGAGTGGTGTACGTCCAGCTTGAAGACCAATGTAACCTGAAGCTGTCTTCAAGGTTACAATGTTTACATCACCTTCGTAGAAAATTCCACTTGGTACTGTAATAATTAAATGTACGTTATTTTCGCTCATTATTCTTGTCCAGCAGTTTCGCTATCTAAGGCATCAGCTTGGATTTTTTGATCTTCTTCGCTATTTGCTTCTGCTTGTTCAAGCTTAGTTTCTTTGTGAAGCTTGTTGTAACGTTCAACGACATCATTAATGCTTCCTGCATATCTAAAGATATCTTCTGGGTATTCGTCTAATTCACCTGAAAGAATTACTTTGAAACTTCTTATTGTTTCAGTTAAAGGAACGTATTGTCCTTTAATACCTGAGAATTTTTCAGCAACTGTAAATGGTTGTGATAAGAAGTTTCTGATTCTTCTGGCTCTAGCAACAATTTTCTTATCTTCTTCAGATAATTCACCCATACCAAGGATAGCAATAATATCTTGTAATTCCTTGAATCTTTGTAAGATAGCAACAACTTCTTGAGCAACATTGTAGTGTTCTTGACCAACAATTAATGGATCAAGTAATCTTGATGATGAGTTAAGTGGGTCAATGGCTGGGTAAATACCAAGCGCTGCAATACTACGATCAAGAACTGTTTTAGCATCCAAGTGAGTGAATGTTGTAGCAGGAGCTGGGTCAGTTAAGTCGTCAGCTGGCACGTAAACAGCTTGCACAGATGTAATTGAACCTCTACGTGTAGAAGTAATTCTTTCTTGAAGTGCACCCATTTCAGTTGCAAGTGTTGGTTGGTAACCAACAGCTGAAGGCATACGTCCAAGTAAGGCAGAAACTTCTGAACCAGCTTGAGTAAATCTAAAGATGTTATCAATGAATAAAAGCACATCTTGGTTTTGCTTATCTCTGAAATATTCAGCCATAGTTAAACCAGTAAGAGCAACACGCATACGTGCCCCTGGTGGTTCGTTCATTTGTCCAAAGACTAGCGCTGTTTTGTCTAGAACTCCGGCTGCTTTCATTTCGTGGTAAAGGTCATTTCCTTCACGGGTTCTTTCTCCAACCCCAGCAAAAACAGAAAGACCATTGTGTTCTGTTGCAATGTTATTAATTAATTCTTGAACAAGAACTGTTTTACCAACTCCGGCTCCACCAAAAAGACCAATCTTTCCTCCCTTAGCATATGGGATTAAAAGGTCAATAACTTTAATCCCTGTTTCTAAGATTTCAGAAGATGTTTTTTGTTCTTCATATGATGGAGAAGGAGCATGTATTGGAGCTTTTTCAACGTTTTCAGGGAAAGCCATATTATCAATTGGATCTCCAAGCACGTCAAACATTCTTCCAAGTACTTCATTTCCAACTGGTACTTCGATTGGAGCACCTGTGTCAACTACTTTCATTCCTCTTTGAAGTCCATTAGTTGATACCATAGAAATTGTTCTGGCCGTATCATCACCAATGTGTTGAGCAACTTCGAATGTGAATTTTTGTCCTTCATATTCTAATGTTAAAGCATTAAGTAAGTGAGGTAATTTACCTTCATCGAATCTAACATCGACAACAGGTCCTAGAATTTGTACTATTGTACCTTCGTTTTTAACCATAATTATCCTCCTTTTTATTATGTAGCATCTGCACCAGCTACGATCTCATTAATTTCTTGAGTAATATTGCTTTGACGCTTACGGTTGTATTGTAATCTTAGGTCTTTGATTAAATCGTCAGCGTTCTTTGTAGCATTTTCCATAGCATTTCTACGTGAAGCCATTTCGGAAATTTTTGAACTTGTTCCAAGTCCAAATACCATACTTGCTAAGTATAGTGGAATTGAATTTTTAAGCACAACTTCAGAGTTTGGTTCAAATTCAATTGTAGCATTAGCTTGAGCTGATTTAACTTCCTTCTTTTCAGGGATGTCAAATGGGAAAAGCTTTAATACCACAGCTTCTTGTAGAATGTTGTTAATAAATTCAGTGTAGTAGAAGAAAACATTTGCGATTTTTTTATTACGATATAAATCTAATGCTTTCTTAGCTATCAATGTCCCAATTTCATAAGACACTGATTCACCAATTTCGGTGTATTTTAATACAATTTGTTCACTTGCACCCATTGATTGAATCATTGAGTAACCTTTTAAACCAATAACAATAATTTTGTCTTCTGGTTTTAATTTAGTTTTTAGTAACTTAATAATGTTGTGGTTGTAAGAACCACAAAGACCTAGGTCAGAAGTCATAACAATATGTAAGTCACCTTTTACTTCTTTATTTTCAGGGAAAATATTAAAGAAGTCTCTTGGTTCAACATGTGAGATTAATTCATCAAAAGTGTCTTTTAATGAATTTAAGTAAGCATCAACACTAGCAAATTCATTTCTAATTCTTCTTAATTTAGCAGTAGAAACAAGTTGCATAGCATTGGTTATTTTACGTGTATTTGTAACAACTGAAATTCTATTTTTTAAACTATTTAAGTTAGCCATTATTTAGCTTCTTGAGTTTCTTCAACTAGATATTTGCTTGGAAATGCTTTGTACATTTTTGGATCGTAGTTAGGGATACCTACAATAATATCTTTAACTATCTTAATTAATGCTTGTTCAATAAGTTTGTAGTTTTCTTCACTAATTTTTCCTGTATTAACAATGTCAGCATATAGTTTGATTCCTTCTGAATCATTTCTTAAGTAAGCAAGTACATTGTCACGGTAATCGTGAATGTATTCAGCAGGAAGTGGGTTGATAATTCTTTCTTTAACCCCAACTAAAATGATGGCTTGTGCAGGTTGTGAAATAGCGAAGTATTGTTCTTGTTTTAGTAATTCGTAAACTTTTGCTCCGTGTTCTAGAATTGTCTTAGTAGAATCATCTAGATCTGATCCGAATTGAGCAAAAGCTTGCATTTCATTATATTGAGCAAGTTCAAGTTTTAATGAACCAACAACTTGCTTCATAGCTTTAATTTGAACAGCTGATCCAACACGAGAAACTGAGAAACCAATGTCAACAGCAGGTCTTTGACCAGAGTTGAATAATGCTTCCTTAGTAAAGATTTGACCATCTGTAATAGAAATAACATTTGTAGGGATATAAGCAGAAATATCACCTTGTTGTGTTTCGATGATTGGAAGAGCAGTAATTGAACCACCTCCATTAGCTTTGTTTAATCTAGCTGCACGTTCAAGTAATTGAGAGTGTAGGTAGAAAACGTCTCCAGGATAAGCTTCACGTCCAGGTGGACGACGAAGAAGTAGTGAAAGTGTTCTATATGCAATAGCATGTTTTGATAGGTCATCATACACTATTAAAACGTCTTCTCCACGAGACATTCAATATTCAGCAATAGTTACCCCTGTATATGGAGCAATGTATTGTTGAGGTGCAAGCTCGCTAGCTCCGGCTACAACAATTGTAGTATAGTCTAAAGCACCGAACTCATTTAATTTGTTTACAATTTGCGCAACTGTTGAATTCTTTTGTCCAACAGCAACATAAACACATTTAACATTTTTATCTTTTTGGTTAATAATTGTGTCAATTGCAATCGCTGTTTTACCAGTTTGTCTATCACCGATGATTAATTCACGTTGACCTTTTCCAATTGGAATCATAGTGTCAATTGCTATAATTCCTGTTTCAAGAGGTTGGTTAACTTCTTCACGTGTCATAACCCCAGGTGCAACTTTAAAGATTTCACTAGTTACTGTATTAGCAATTGGTCCTTTACCATCAATTGGTTGTCCTAGTGCGTTAACAACACGTCCAAGTAAAGCATCACCAACATTAACAGAAATAACTTTTCCAGTTCTTTTTACTGTATAACCTTCAGATACTGAGTTAGCGTTACCAAATAAAGCAACCCCAACTGTTTCTTCTTCAAGGTTAAGAGCTAAACCATAAACTCCATTTTGGAATTCAACGATTTCACTATTACGAACCTTGTTAAGTCCTGAAACAACAGCGATACCATCACCAATTGAGATAACTTGACCAATTTCTGATCTATCTGCTGTTTTACCCATGTTTTCGATACGATCTTTGATAATTGCAGATATGTCATCTAATCTAATAGCCATCTATTACACCTCCTTTTCATTTTCTTTTTTGATAATTTCATTTTTGATTTTTGTTAAATCATGTAATAAGTTCATTTCTAAAACTTCTGTTTTTGAAACGATTTGGATTCCACTAATTAAATTAGGATCAACTTCATTTTTTAGCACAACAGTTCTACGTGTAACACTTTGAACTTTTTGTCTAATAGCATCAAGTTGTTCTTCTGATAGTGGAAAAGCAGAGCGGACGATAGCGAACCGAATTTTTAATTCGTTGTTTGATAACTTTAAATATTCAACAATAATTTTAACAATATAAGAAGTCATTCTTCTTTGTACAATAACTTTTAAAGTATTGCGAATGATAATGTCGAAGTTTGCAAAAGCTAAATCAATTGTTTTAAATCTTTCATCTTCTGAAATTAAGTCATTACCTAGATATGCAGCAAATTTAGGATTTGTTACAAAAACTTCTTTAACTGCTTCAAATTCAGGTTGAATTGCTTTAAATTTATCTTGTTCTTTAACTAAATCGTATATTGCCACAGCATAGGCTGAGACATTTCTTTTTACATACATTTAATTAAAGTTCCTCTGGGGATTTATTTGAATTTAAAAACTTATCAATAATTTCGGTTTGCGTTTCTGGAGTAATTTCTCTCTTTAGAATCTTTTCTGCTAAGTCTGTGGCAACTGTCACAATATATTTTTTGGCATTTGAATCAAATTCACGTTTTTGTGAAGCGATATCTTGAGATGTTTCTTCAAGTAAGCGTTTTGATTCTGCCTTAGCTTTTTCAGTATATGAATGTGATACTTCGCTAGCTTTTATTTTTGCTTTAGTTATTATAATATCAGCTTGCTTGTGCGCTTCTTGAAGTTTGTTGTTAGCTTCAAGTTTAGCTTTTTGACTTAATTCTTTTTCTTTGATTGAATCATCAATGTTTCCTTGAATAAAGTCAGCTCTTCTTTTCATCATTTTCTTAACTGGTTTATATAATAATCAAGTTAAAATAGCGAAAACAATAGCAAAGGCAAGTATTGTTGCAATCATCATTGGGACACTTGGAACTAAATTTGCGAATTTTTCAGTAATCCCTTCTTTTGCTGCTCTTGGTGTATCAATATTTTGATAATTTCTAGCAGCGAATGTTACAACGTTTGAAATAGTATTAATCATTGTGATCTACTTATTATTATTTTAAGAATAGTAATAATAAAGCAACGATGAAAGCATAAATAGCAGCAGTTTCAGCAATCCCAGCACCGATAATTAACATAAGACGAATTTTAGATTCAGCTTCTGGATTTCTTCCAACAGCTTCAGCAGCTTTACCAGCAGCATATCCTTGTCCAATTCCTGTTCCAAGAACACCAATTGCAGCAAGTCCAGCTCCAAGTGCAGCTAGTCCAGTTGTTAATGAACTACCTGAAGCAGCAGCTTCTTTAACTGGTTCAGTTTGAGTGCTGTTTGCAGCTGTTTCTAATAATTTTGTAACTGTTTCAATCATGTTATTCTCCTTTTATTTTAGTATATAGCTTGTAGAGAAGTTCATTCCTCAGCTTTGTCACTTAAAGTTTCTTTAGCTTTTTTATCCTTTTTGCTTCCTTCTTCTCCAGAAGCTTCTACAACTCAGTAAACTGTAGTTAGTAATGTAAAGATATAAGCTTGTAAGGTTGACCCAAATAAGTCGAAATAGAAGTGTAATGCAGGTGATACTAATAAGGCTAAAAAGTATCATTCATGGTTACCAGCTCCTATTCCAGGAATTAAGGTTCAGAAGTATCCAAATAGTGAGTAAACTAAGAAAATAACTGTAGTTCCACCTATAACATTCCCATAAATACGGAAACTTAAGGAAATAAGAGGCGAAACTTTTCCTGGTAAATCTAATGGATTTATAAAACTCTTTAAGTATCTTACTTTTTGATATATAGCACCAACAATGAAAATTCCAAGTCAGCTCATTAAAGCTAAAGTAAATGGAATTGAGTATGATGTCACTATCGGTTCGAGACCAATCATGGCTGTTAAGTTACCTACAAGAATAAAAGTTGCCAATGTAAAGATATAAAGTCTAGATTTTTGAATCTTATCTCCACCTGTGGTATCGTCAAATGTGTTATCAATTAAACACACATATGCTTCAGCAATCTGAGCAATACCTTTAGGAGCTTGATCTTCTTTGACTCGACTTACTTTTACATAAACAATAATGCTTATGGTTAAGATAACAACAACAGTCACTACTAAAGAAAGTAGCTGTGGCTGATTTCAAGCCATAAAGTCCATTTTCATAACAAGCCTCCTTCCTTTTATTTTTTCAAGCTTAGTGTCACTTGTGTAAGCAAGATTGACACAAAACTAGTGAGCAGACCACCTAAGAAAGCAAATAAGTTAATTGGTCTATCAACCATTTGCAATAAGGTGTAAGGTTTGTTTACTTTTGGTTCTAGATGTTCTAAATGTGAACAGTTGATTTGAATCATTAAATAAATGATCAAGGCAACTATTGCAAAATACAATGTTGTTTTCAAAATAAAAAGTGCATACAATTTAAATTTCTTATTTCTAAGGAAAAAATAAGAAATTATTCAATTTAATTTAAAAAAGACATACATCAATAGAGCACCTAATGCATATCCGAAAAATAATCCATAATTAACGGGAATTAGACACAACATAACTAAAATATTTAATAAAAAAATTACCGTAAAGAAAATATCATAGAGTTGTGTAAAATTCCTATTTTTAAGTATTTTTCTTACGAATTGCATACTTGTATTTTAATACTTTTTTAAACTCGCAAACATATTTTTTTATTTTTTTATAAATATATTATTTATACCTGAGTTAGCAGCTAAAATTAGTTGCTACAGTATTTTCTTATCCAACAAAATAAAGCATTTTTTAGCATCTGTTCCACATTTTTCCACATTTTGTCTTTTACTTCTATAATTAGCAAGTAAATAATGAAAAAGGTTACATTTTAATACGAATGTAACCTTTATATAGGCTTACATTATTTTGTAAAATTTTTGCTAAATTTAAAAGTCTAAAAAATGCGATGATTTGTGCAAAAAAAATACCAGTTTTGATCTAGATTTAGATAGTAGAAGCATTAATTTTTACCTCCAGTTTAAATACTAACTTTTATAATTTAGGAGATGAAATATTTAAGTTTTCTTTATTAATAAAGCTACCTTAATAAATATTCTTAAAGAAAAAAATCTTTAAAATTCTTAAATAACAGATATTTAAATATTATCAAGTAGATTAAATTAGTACAATTATAAATATTAAAACAAAGGAGATTTATGGTAAAAATACCACGATGAGCAAAAATAATCCTAATTATTGATTCCCTTTTAATATTATTATCTTCATTATTATTTATTCCACTTAGTGTATTAGTTTTTAAATCAATACCAGCTATGATCGCATTTTCAATTATACTTGTCCTAGCTACTGCTGTAGGTTCTGGACTTGCAATTTATGGTGCATTCCAAGAAAGACACAGTATAGAAAGAACAAGACAAGCAACTTGAAATATAGAAAAAATGTTAAGAGAAAATACTATTAATAATCAAGCACAAAAAGAAAATACCGATTCAAGAATTCGAGAATTGGAAAAAGAGCTGCAATCTTTAAAAAATGAAAAACAAATTAATTCATACTTTGATTGAGAAAGTAAACGTTAATACATCTTTCATGGTGTATTTTTTATATAAAATATTATAATTCAATTAACTAAATGAAAGGTAATAACACATGCAAGAAAAAGAGCCAATTATAATTAAATGAAATACTTTTAAGAAAGTTTTTTACAATAATCCTGCAATGATTTATAACACATTTAATTTGCAAGATCGCATAATTGAAAGTGAGTATAAAAAGAAATGAGGTTATTCTCCCGAAGACCATCGTGCCTTGCTAGAAGAAATCGAAAGTGATGAATCAGGGTTCGTGGAACAAGATGAAGATGAAATGCTTGCTCTTAATGAAGCTGACGTTTTTTTTCAAATTCAAGATGACCATTTTGAAGCAAACATTACTCAAGAAATTGACTTTGACAATATTTCAGATTCATATATTAACATCCGACTGGATTCATATATTAAATATAAAAGGGATGCAATTAATTGATATATCAAACAATATCAAATTGATTTAAAAAGAGTTGCTTTTATTCGTGGGACAGATAGTTTAGATAATAAAATTCTTACTACTAAACAATTCCTTTTAGATTCTAATATAGATTTAATTATTGATCCAGTTTGAGATTATCAAGTAACAGATTACAATGGAGACTTATTTAGATTTGTATCTGATGGATTATTATATGATAAACGCATAAAAAAACTTAGCACTCTTTCTTATGTTTCACGTGCTAAAAATACCCAATTTTATCAATTCTGATATCTTCAAAAAATCCTTAAGCGAAATGACGTAGAGCTTAAAGAATGTTCAACAATCATTATTGACCCAGTTTCTGCTGTTAAAAAAACAGTAAAACAAAACCAAGTTTGATTTTATGAATCTTATTCAGCTTATCCACTAAAAAGTATAGCTAAATCAAGCAGTAGCAAACTAACACATGAGTTAATTGATTTAGACTTTATTTTGAAAAAAAGTGGAGATGCAACATTATTAGGACACAGTGGTTTTTATGAACGAGACAGTATGTTTTCTTTTGTAAAAAGTGCTAAAAGTGGGCTTATTATTAAAACAGGTGTTGAAGTTGATAAAAGTGTAATTCAAGCTAAAGAAGAAGATGAAGATAATATTGAACTAGAGACAATCACACTTGATCAAAAAGCCTATCAAGAAGAGCTAGAAAAATATTTACCTTTTAAATTTAAAGGTAAAGGTGATTTATTAATTCGTCAATTAGAAGAATTTGATTTTTATGTCCAAGTAATGATTAAAAGTTACCAAGAGTTTAACAATGAGAGTGCATTTAATTATGATGCAATCAAATATTTCTATGCTGTAAGTTCTAATGAAGATGAAACCAAAGTCAAAAGTTGACTTCAAACAGGAATAATTCCTAAAAGTGATGATCAAAACTTTACATTCCCTGAGTATTTTACTGCTCTTGAACGTGCAGCAATGTTAAATTACATTTTAGGTAATAAATATGATTATTATTCAGGGAATGCTTTTAAACCAGCTGAAAAGAAATCTTATGAAACTATTGCAAATAAGATTGCCAAAATTAAAAATAATATTAACTTCTTTAACATCCAAGCCTTAAATGTAGTTAAAAAAATTCATAGAAAAGATGCTAAAATTTGCTGATACGACTATGAAGGATTTATGAATTTATACCCAATTATTGATAATGTCCCTTCTTACAATCAAGTAATTAATCAAGTATCAATTATTTTGACCCAAAATGGCAATGAAATTCATAAAGAAAATATTGTAATTGATACCTTAGGGCTTAAGTTAATTGAAATAGTTAAAATGATTAAAGCAATTTATTGTGATGGTGCAGATGCTTATGTTGTGTATAATAAAAGTTATGAAAATACTCGTAATAAGGAAGTTTTAGCCCTTGTACGTAAGCAAATACTACATGGAGATGGTTCAGAAACTAATTTAAGTTTTGTGACAGAATTTAATCAAATATTTCCAAATGGATTAAAGGATTTTGAACATATTGTTTTCCATATTAACACTAATACAATTGACTTGGCTGATTGCTTTAATCGCTATGCTTCTGAAAAGTTACCAGTAAATAACATGGATCCTGAATTAAATGAATATGTCTTTTTCCAAGATGATGAACAAAATCATACAATTAAACTTTTAAATGATATCGATTTTGCTCGTTTCCAAGAGATAACTTCTTGAAATAGTCACATTATTTCAATTAATTATTTAATGTATTATTACTCAATTAAAAAGATCGAAAAATACATTACGCATCTTGGACTAAGACTTAAAACATTAATTACTCCTTATAAAGATCTTGAAATTCAAAAAGGAACAATGGCCATGGAAAAAGCTATGCAAAGAAATGCTGGTGCAATCGGTGATAGTTTATGAAATCAGCTTACTGTCCCTGCATTAAAGCTTTATTGTGAAAATGATGTTAAAGCGATGATTATGGTTTATGAACTAATTATGTATTTAGGAAGACTAAAGTTTAAAACAGAACTAGATCATTTTGAATATAATATTGAACTAGATCATTTTGAATACTATATTAATGATGATAAAAAGTTAGATATTAGAGAAAAATAGTTTTATTAATAGATTAAAAAATTCCTCCTTTTTGGGTGGAATTTTTTTAATAAAAACAAGCTAGCTAGGCTAACTTGTTTTTATATTTAAAATTATAATTTTACAAAGTATTCTACAGTTCTAACAAGTTGTGAAACATAAGACATTTCATTGTCATATCATGAGTATAATTTGTACATTTTTCCATCAACTGTATCTTTAGCTGAAGTCATTAATGAGTCGAAAATTGAACCGTGGTGTTGTCCAATAACGTCTGAAGAAACAAGTGGTAATGTTGAGAATTCAAGTGTTTCACTTGCTGCTTTTTTCATAGCTTCGTTAATTTCTTCAACTGTTGGTTGTTTTTCTAACATAACTGTTAAGTCAACTAATGATCCTGTAATTGTAGGAACTCTAACTGCAACACCATCAAGTTTTCCTGCTGCTTCTGGAACTACAAGTCCAATAGCTTTAGCTGCACCTGTTGATGTAGGTACCATGTTTTGAGCTGCTGCTCTTGCTCTTCTTAAGTCTCTGTGAGGAGCATCTTGTAATCTTTGGTCAGCTGTGTATGAGTGGATTGTTGTCATGTATCCTGATTTTAATCCAAAGTTGTCAACAAGAACTTTAACAACTGGTGCTAAACAGTTTGTTGTACATGAAGCTGCTGAGATTAATTTATCTTCTGAGTTTAATTCTTTGTGGTTTACATTGTAAACGATTGTTTTAACATCTTTGTCAGATGGTGCTGAAACAACAACTTTTTTAGCTCCAGCTTTTAAGTGTTTTTCTGCACCTTCACGTTTTGTGAAGAATCCTGTTGATTCAACAACTACGTCAATTCCTAATTCACCTCATGGAAGGTTTTCTGGATCTCTTTCTGATAAAACTTTAATTTCTTTACCATTTACAACAATTGCACCTTCTTTAACTAATACTTCTACTGGTAATTCATGGTATGCTGTATCGTATTTTAATAAGTGTGCTAATGTAGCTGGGTCTGTTAAGTCGTTAACAGCCACAACTTCCATATCTGTTGATTTAGTTTCTAGTAATCTACGTAAGAATAATCTTCCGATTCTTCCAAATCCGTTAATTGCTACTTTTTTCATAATCTTCCTTTCAAATAGTTTAATTATTAATAAAAAGTATCCTTTTTATGTTCGGTTATATTATATTAGTTTTTTTGTAACAAGTTACAGTTTTTTTATTTCTTTTCATTTTAATTTTAAATTTCAATAAAAGCAAAAAGTTAAAAAACCATATAAATTATATAAGAAATTTAATCTTTTATATTTTAAATAGTATTTTTTTAAAAATTTTGCTTGAAAAGCGCAAAAAGTTATTGAATACAAAAAAATATTATTTAATTGCTTTAAAAATGAGTAATTTTTTTATGTGGTTTTAAATTCAAAATAGTAAAATATAAAAACTATGAATAATACAGTTTCAAATAAAAAATATGATGCAATAGTGATCGGTGGAGGTCATGCTGGGGTTGAAGCAACTTTTGCTTTAGCAAACATGGGACATAAAGTTGCTTTAATCAGCTTTGATCTTTCTCGTATTGCTATGATGCCATGTAATCCATCAATCGGTGGTCCAGCAAAAGGAATCATTACTCGGGAAATAGACGCTTTAGGAGGTGTTCAAGGATATTTTTCTGACTTAGCAATGATTCAAATTAAAATGTTAAATGAATCTAAAGGGCCTGCTGTTAGAGCAATGAGAGCCCAAATTGATAAAGAAAAATATTCAAAAATTATTCTTGAAGCTTTAGAAAAACATCCAAATGTAACTTTAATTGAAGGAGTTGCAGAAGAAATTTTAGTCGAAAACAACTCATTTAAAGCTGTTAAATTAGAAGGTGGAGAAGTCTTAGAAGCTAAAGAATTGGTTATTACAACAGGTACTTATATGAATTCCCGTATTTTAAGAGGTGATCAAATTACAATTTCAGGGCCTGATAATCAAAAAACTACTCCAAAGCTTTCTCAATCATTAGCTAAACTTGGTTTTGAATTGCAAAGACTTAAAACTGGTACTCCTGCTAGAGTTTTTGCTGATTCAATTGATTTTTCTAAGGTTGAAAAAGAAAACCTAGAAGATACTTATTTAGCTTTCTCAAGTAGATCAAATGTTAAACTTGATAAACAAATTTCATGCTACTTAACTTATACTAATGAAAAAACACATGAAATTATTCGCGAAAATATAGGGCGTTCTGCTATGTATTCAGGGCTTATTGAAGGTATTGGCCCAAGATACTGTCCAAGTATTGAGGATAAAGTAATGCGTTTTTCAGATAAACCACGTCACCAAGTTTTCTTTGAACCCGAAACTGCAGATGGATCAATTATTTATGTTAATGGTATGTCAACTTCAATGCCAGTTGAAGTTCAAGACTTAATGATCCGTACAATTCCAGGATTAGAAAATTGTAAGGTACAAAAATGAGGATATGCAATTGAATATGATGCATTAAACCCATTACAAATTTCTCCTTCTCTTGAATCTAAGGTAATTGCCAACATTTTTACAGCTGGTCAAATTAATGGGACTAGTGGATACGAAGAAGCTGCTGCTCAAGGTTTAATAGCTGGTATTAACGCTGGTAGAAAGCTTGAAAATAAAGAACCTTTAATTCTCAAAAGAGATGATGCCTACATTGGTGTTTTAATCGATGACTTAGTAACAAAAGGTACTAAAGAACCTTATCGTATGTTAACAAGTAGAGCTGAATATCGTTTATTATTAAGAAATGATAACCCTGATTTGAGACTTGCTAAATATGGTAACCAAGTCGGATTAGTATCTGATGATCAATATCAAAAAGTAGTTGATAAATATGCAAGTATACAAGCTAAAATGGATGAATTAGCTAATTCATATTTATCTTCAAAAAGTCCATTAGCTCAACGTCTAGGCATCGAAAATGGTGTTTCTTTACTAAGAGTTTTAGCTAGACCAGATGTTGAAGCAAGTGAAGTTGTTGGTGATTATGAATTCAAAAATGAATTAACTATTATGGTTAGACTTGATGGTTATATTAAGAAACAACAAGCTGAAGCAAACAAAATGAATAAACTTGAAAATTTCAAAATACCACAAGATATTGACTACGACAAAGTGCCAAATGTTGCTACTGAAGCAAAACAAAAACTTGCTAAAATTAGACCTTTAACAATTGGACAAGCCTCAAGAATCAGTGGTATTAATCCAGCTGATATTCAAATGTTAATGTTTTATATTGAAACTAGAAATAAATAAAACAATTCAAATAATACTTGTCATAGTCCAATCTTATAAGGAGGAAGTATGAAATTAAATATTATTTGTGTTGGCTCACTTAGCAAAGAATTTAAAGTTTTATATGATGATTATGCAAAAAAAATAAATTATTTTTGCAAGCTAAATGTTATTGAAATTAAAGAGCAAAAAATTGAAAACATTGAGCTCAAAAAACAAAAAGAAACTGAATTAATTTTGGAAAAAGTTCCAAAGAATTCTAAAGTTTTTTATCTATCTCTTAGAGGCAAACAATATTCTAGCGAAGAATTTGGTGACCTTTTTCTAGATGTAGATAATGTGACTTTTGTTATTGGGGGATCAAATGGTGTTATTGAATCATATTTCCCTAACCAAATTAATTTTTCCAAAATGACATTCCCACATCAATTATTTAGAGTAATGTTAGTTGAACAAATCTATCGTGCTTTCACAATTCGCAATAACATTACATACCACAAATAAAGAGGTCTTGGCCTCTTTTTTTTAATGAAAAAAGCCACAAATGTGGCTTAATATGTTGTTTTGCTCTTTTGTTTTAAAATTCTTTCTTTGAAGAAATCCAATGGTGAGTATATCATAATTAATAAGGCTATATAAATAGGGATTGAGATAAATGAACGTAACACGATTGGTATCATGAAGTATATGTATTTATCTTGTAATAAATAATTTTTACCTAATAAATAGTTAGCATAATTAATATATACATATGGACCATATATTCATCTTGCTATTACAATTACTGAAACTACTAATGCAAAAGAGATCAATAGTTTCTTAATGAAAACTAAATCTTTCATTTGATTAAATTCTGCTTGAGTTTTGCCACGCATTTTGATTCAAATGTAAATTGTTAATCCAACTACGCCCAATAAAAAGGCACCACTAATTGCAACCATTGATCAAATTACTGCATCAGATAGTGTTGAAACCCCAAATGTACGTGTAATTCTTCATCCAGCTGCATTGCCATTTTTCTTATCAACACCAAAGAAGTTCTTTGCGAAATCTGAACTTGGATCAGTATTGTGTAAGTAGGCTGCATAAGTTGTTGAGGCTAATAATCCAATAAAAATAATAGCTAACATAACAGTTGTTAGAAGTGAAGCAACTTTAATATTGGCTTTATACATTCATAAGAATGCTTTTGCAATTAAAACTACTGCTACAGGTACTAAAGCATACATTCAGAATCATGACCAAATTCCACCAGTAAATAATAGTGAAGCGAAATCAGCCATTAATCCTAATATAGCAGCTTTAAAAGTAGAAAAGAATAGCGCAAATATAATATAGAAAACATATTCAAAGCTAAGACCCACTTTTGAAAGTCCTGTATATTTAGTTAAGGTTGTAATAATTAAGAACAATCCTAATAAAACACTTGAAAGTGTTAGATCTTGAATTGTAAATGTGAATGAATCCTTAATTACTTTTGAGAATTTACTATCACTGGTTAAATTAATTAAATAGCGAATATCTGCTAAGTCTTGAATTGAATCTTTATTCTTATCCTGTGGTTCTAGATGTCTTTCAATAACGAATCATTTATATAGAAAACTAGAAATTGGTAAAAAAGTAAAAACTCAATCTAATTTAATTAGCTTTTCATATTTCTTCTCGTTATATTTTGAAATTTCAAAGACTGCACGTAATCTGTAATGAAATTGATAAGTCTTGATAAAGATTCAGAAATTGTAATATAAGAAAATTAAAACTGCAACAATAATATAAGTGTATCAAGTTGCTTGAGAGCCTTCAGATTCTGGTTGTTGTGCATTTATTATTCCTAAAACTAAAAAGGTAATAAATAATGCTTGGTAAATAAAGTGAGCGATAAAAATTGCAATTCGTTGTTTGTATAATTCTTTTTTCATTAATTCTAAGTTAGGTTTTGGAAATCATACATCACTTTTTGCTTGGCTATCGCCTAAATTGTTTATCTTCTGTTCTGTAATCATGGTAATATTTTAATACAAAAACTTTTTTTTCAATTATTTTAGTAACAATTATTATTACTGTTTGGTTTTATATTTATTGAAATTAATTTAGAGTTATATAAAGTTTGTTCCAATGATTGCACAAATGCATCAAATAGTTCTAATTCATTACTTTCAGCTATGCAACCTCCCAGCATTTGTGAATTAATATTTTTAAAATTCTGTTGAAATATTTCTATTGGTATTTTATAAATTGTTTTAAATTCAACTACATAATCACTAATTTGATCATTGGTGTAAATTGTTAATTCCTTACAATTAGCTAACTTATTATTGAAAGTATGTTTTTTCTTAACTTGACAAAATAAAACTTCTGATCCAGAAATAAAAATTGGTAAAGCAAAATAGGTTTCAATGTTGTTTTCTTTTGACAAAAGATTTTCTAATCGATCATTTATTTGATAAATTTCAAATAATTTTAAATCCTTTTCCATATTCTCCTTTCACTTAATAAATTAAAAAATTAATAAAAAAACTAAAAATGGAAAAATACGTTAAAAAGAATAAAAAAAGGCCCATATGAAAGATTTCAATATAGGCTTTTAATTTTTATTATTTTTGTTGATAAGATAACAATGTTACTGATTCAATATGAGCAGTGTTTGGGAACATATCAAATCCTTGAATGTATTTAATTGCATAATCTGAAGATAATTCTTTTAAATCCCTAACTAAAGTTTTAGGATCGCAGGACATATAAATAACATTTTGAATTTTATTTTGTTTGATTCAAGCAATGAATTCAGGAGTTATTCCACTACGTGGTGGGTCTAAAACAAGAATACTATCAGCTAGTGATTTAACACGTTTTTTAAACACACTAGCTGAATCACCAACAAAATATTGGCCATTAATTTGATTATTTTCTGCATTAATTTTAGCATCTAAAATTGCTGAAGGAGTTATATCGCTTCCAATTACAAGTTTATTTGTACCAACAAGTTGCCCAATTACTCCAACCCCACAATAAGCATCAAGTAATGCATTGCTTGGAATTTGATCCACTAATTCAGCAATTTTTTTAAAAATAATCTCAGCCATAGTTGTATTTACTTGGAAAAATGAACTAATCGTGCAATTAAACTCTTTATTGTTTAAATACATAGTAAAAGGCTTAATGTTATATAGATTTATTATCTTATCTTTCTTAATAACATTAAAATCAATAATTGCAGGATTTGTTTTAAATTGTTGCAATAATTTGCTTGGAATATCATAATCAGAATTAATTTTAACTGCTACAGATAACTCATTTTTATTGTTACTTCGAATAGTCAGTTCCTCAAACATATGAGCATTATTTTTCTTGCTCATAGTGAAAAAAGTATTTATAGAATCTAGCAGAAACTCAACTGTTTGATTGATAATTGGTAAGTTTTGATCAAAATTATTTGCAATATGTAAATCATTAGATTTAATGTCATATTCAGCAACGTGCAATTTTTGATTAACTATTAAAAATGGGTATCTAACTTTATTTCGATAATTTTGTCAAACTGGGCTAGCTTGAAAAGGTGAATAATTTTCAAGTACTTTTGGTCCTAAATTTCAGCTTAAAAGTTTACTAAAGTAATCATTTTTAAATTGAATTTGACTAGTATATTGCAAATTAATTAATGGAGCAGAATTAATGCAATCTTGCACTATTAAATTACGTTGAGGGCTTTTAGTTAGTAATTTTTCAACTTTAGCAAAGGCATATTTGCTAGTAACTTTGACTAACGTTACATTTGCACTTTCACTTGGAAATAAATCACTAGTAAAAATAGCATATCCATCATCAAGACGCGAAATCCCTAAACCTTCATAGCTTAGTTCACTACAAGTTACTTGCAAAGTATCATTTATTTTATAGTTTCTTAATTTTGGCATAAGTATAATATCTCAATCTTTCCATATTTTTTATTTTTGTATACTTTTAAGCCTTCAGGCAAGGTGATTTTGCTAAAGTCATTGGTTTCAAGAATAATTTCAAAGTCATCATTTAGTAAATTACCACTTACCAGTTTATTTAAACAATTAGTAACTAATTCATATTCAATAAAAGGAGCATCAATAAAAACAAAATCATATTTGTCTTTACAATTAGAAACAAACATTAAAGCATCTTCATTTCTTAGATTAATCTTATTTGATTCTGGTATTTTATTAATATTTGAACGTGTAGTCTTGAAGACAATTTTATTCTTTTCAATAGCTGTAACTGTTTTAGCACCTCTTGAAATAGCCTCAATACTTCAAGCACCAGAACCTGCAAACAAATCTAAACAAGTTGCATCTTGTATTTTAAATTGTAGTGATGAAAAAACAGCTTCACGTACTTTATCAGTTGTTGGACGAGTGTATTTTTCATCTGGTTGATCAATTTTGTACCCACGGTACTTTCCTGCAATAATTCTTAACATGTTGTAATTTTATCAAATTTAGCCTTATACTAGTTGGCTTTTTCTTGTATAAAAAACTTGCCTAAGCAAGTTATTTTTTAGCATAAAGTCCCATTTTTTTCATTAATTTGTTTAAATTATGTGAGGCAATTTGAGAAGCCTTAGCAGCTCCTTGATCTGTGATTTGATCAGCTATTTTTAAAGCACTTTCATATTTTGCTTGAATATTAATTAATAAATCTTTTACTGATTGAGCTACTGCTTCTTTGAATTCTTTGTAATCTTTATCTTTAAATAAAGCTTCTGCTTCTTGTAAGCTAATGTTATTTAAAGCAGCATAAATATTTAATAAGTTTAAAATTCCTGGTTTATCAGCAGAAATATAAACTTTACCTTCTGAATCTGTTACTGCTTTCATAATTTTGTTATATGCTTGTTGTGGATTTTCTAGTAAATAAATGGTTGATTTAGTTCCGTGCTCACTTTTTGACATTTTACTATTTGGATCTGTTAATGATTTAATTCTTGCTCCAACTTTTGGTATATATCCCTCTGGTAAAGTAAAATTAGTATTATATTTAGTATTAAATCTTTCCGCAATGTTTCTAGTTAATTCAAGGTGTTGAGTTTGATCTTCGCCAATTGGAACTAAGTCAGGATTGTATAGTAATATATCTCCTGCCATTAGTGTTGGATACATTAGTAAGTTGGTTGGTATTTTGCTTGTTCCGTTACCTTGTTTTAACTTAGTTGCTTTGTCTTTGTATTGTGTCATTCTTTGTAATTCACCAAGAGTAGTTTCAGAAGCACATAATCATTGCATCATCGCATGCTCTGCTACTTGTGATTGGTAAAAAATAGTTGCTTTTTCAGGATCTAAACCACAAGCGATATATAAGGCAACAATTGTTTTACGTGCTTTTCTTAATTCAGAAGCATCAACAGTACCTGTTGTTAAAGCATGTAAATCAGCAACAAAGAAGTATGAGTCAAATTCATCTTGCAATGCCACAAAGTTTCTTAATGCACCAATATAATTTCCTAAAGTTAAATCTCCAGTGGGCTTAATTCCACTTAATAATCTTTGTTTCATAGTTCTCCTAATTAATTTAGTTTTATTATAATAAATTTAATTCTTTATGTATTTAAAAATCCCATAAACTTATTGTTTTATGGGATTAAATATTTTATTTAAAAATATCTTTTGAATAATTATTTACAGGAATTGCATTTTGATTTGTTTGAACATTTTTGAGTGCTTTTATAGCTTTGGAAGCACCTATTATTGCAATTATATTTCCAATTGGTGGAATACAAAATGTTAATATAAAACCAATTCACACTAAGGTGCTGGCATTTTCATGTTCTGCATTCACCTTATTGGATGTATTTCAAATACAAGTAAAAGCAATATTAATTACATATGAAATTCCACATGCAATACATGATAATATTGCTAAAATCATTGGCGCTAATACTGCACCAAGAGATTCAATTGTTACTTCTGCTCCTGTTGAATTACCGTTCCCATTTTTTGCAGATTCACTAAATGAAGCTGCTTTTATTGCAAATAGCACAAACCACAGTATAAAGAAAATGATAATTAAACATATTTCAACTATAATAGCAATGTTTATATCTCTTATTTTTTTATATCCTTTTAATAATTCTTTATTCATAATATCCTTTGTACTTAAATTATATAACTTAATAGTTATTAATTTACTTTATTTATTTTTAGTAACTTATTTTGTTTGACTGCTAAAATGATATTTGCAATAGCAAATAAAGGTATTATTGACAAGACAAATCAAATTATCATATCACTTCTGATCTTGCTTTCTTGCTCATCTGTTAGTGAGTTTAGTCAGATGCTATTAAAAATTATGTTAGTTATTTCAGAAATAAATACAATAACAGCAAAAATTGAGCAAACATAAACACCGTAGACATATGAAACTAAAAACATTTCAATAGTAGAAGAGTGTGAAGCTGTTTGTGTAACTATTGCAGGTATAGCAAAGAATACAATAGCTAAAATAACTAATGTTAAAAACAATACAGCTGTAATAATGTTTGTAGTTTTTGCATGTCTAAGTTTTTTCTCATTAAACATTTTTCTTTTTCTCCTTATTTAAATTTTTTTTCAAAAATTTCTTTTATATCTATATTCTAGCACTTAAATTAAATAAATTAATTTTTAATATAAATATATTAATCTGTTAAAATAAATAAGCATAAAAACAGCAGTTTATTATGGTTGGAAAATAAATTTAACGAACTATTCTTGTTAGTAAGTTAGCTGCTTAACCGAAAACATTAAGTTAAACTTATCCAATTAGAAATAAACCCTCTCATTATGCAGAAAGAGGAAAATCATATGTCAAGATACACAGGACCTGTATTTAAAAAATCACGTCGTTTAGGATTTTCAATTCTTGAATCAGGAAAAGAATTTGCTAAAGGAAAGAAAAGAACATACGCTCCAGGGCAACACGGAAACAAAAGAGTAAAATTATCTGAATACGGATTACACTTATACGAAAAACAAAAAGTAAAACACTTATATGGTGTTAATGAAAAACAATTACAAAAAGTATTCCAAAAAGCTGTTAAAGCTAAAGGAATTACAGGGACAAACATGCTTCAATTATTAGAAACACGTTTAGACAACTTAGTTTACAGAGCAGGATATGCTACAACACGTAGACAAGCACGTCAACTTGTAAACCACAACCACTTTGTTGTTGATGGTAAAAAAGCAAACATCCCTTCAATGGTTGTTTCATTAGGATCAGAAATTACTCTTAAAGAAAAATCAAGAACAAACAAACAAATTTTAGAAGCTATGGAAGCTCGTGAAGCTGCTTCATGATTAACAAGAAAAGACTTTACTACTAAATTAGATCGTTTACCTGAAAGAAATGAATTACACCCAGAAATCAAGGATGCTTTAGTTGTTGAGTTCTACTCAAAATAATAACTAAAGTTAAGGAGAATTATTATGAGAAAAAACATTCACCCAGAATACCACACAGTTGATGCTACTTGCTCAACATGTCAAAAATCATTTACTTTCAAATCAGTTAGACCTAACTTTACAGTAGACGTTTGTTCAGGTTGCCACCCTGTATTTACAGGATCAAAAGCTCAAGTTAAAGCAACAGGAAGAATCGACAGATTCAACAGAAGACTTGAAAAAAAGAACGCTAAATAATAAAGCATTCGCAGTAGCTTTAGCTACTGTTTTTTTATAACCAAAATTACGTAGATATTTAAAGTGACTAAAGAAAAATAAAAAAAACCACCCACATTTTTAATTGCGGGTGGTAAAAACCTTTCTAAAAAGTTTTTTACTGTTTGCTTTTTTATATATCTATTTGTAGATATATAAATATCCTGAACCTAGAGAAAGATGTAATCTTATAATTAAATAAGATTGTATGAAATATAATTTTATTTAAAATTGTTGCTTATTTTAAGTCATCAATTTCTTTGATAATTTGTTCAGTAAGTTCTTTCTTATTGCCATCGTTGTATAAAAAGACTACTTTCTTTGCGAATCTTTTGAAAAACTCTAATGAGTCTTTAGTGTTATAAGCATTTCAATATTGTTCATAAAGAGAGATCCAAGAATTTTCTAATCTTCTTCTATTGTCAGATTTTTCAGCATTTTTTCTAAACATTTCTACCATGTTAAATGATGAAGTAGTTACAATTATAAGTAAATCTAATTTTGGTTTCTGTTTTAGAAACTTTAGCATTTTACTTTTCAGTTTTTTTCACTGTTTTATCTCTACATCAGAATATAAGTTATTTTGAATTTGAATTTCTGGGTAGATAAATGAATCTAACATATGACGATCAAAGATGATGTTTTCAGGTCTTAAAACAGCATTTTCAATATCATCTTGTTGGGTTTTGAAGAAGAATTTTTGAGATATTCAAAATGTCTCTTCCTTTTTTAATGCTTTTATATAATCGTTCTCATTATTTTCATAGTCTCGCTCTTGAAACATATAAAAGTTATTATCTTTTATAAATGTTGTAAACTCTTCCGAACTTAAGACTGTACTTTTCCCAACACAGCCAGGCCCGGTAATTGCGACATAAAGTTTTTGCACTTTATAACTCCTAATAAAAATATAAATTGACAAGCACATATAGCAGAGATTAATAACGACTACACTTCAATTAGTGACTGCTATGCCTGAATAAAAGATTATGGAGAAAATATTTTTTAATTGTCAAAGTAGTCATACTTCGCTATACCCTCTTAGCATCATAATAACAGCTATTATTAAGATTGTATTTGATAAAGTAACTAAGACATAACCTGCATCTTTATATTTAAAGTTGGATCCAAACTCTATAATTTCTTTCTGAAATGAAGTTTGCAGGTATTTAGTGATTTCTTTAGTGGAGAAGTAAAACACCATAAACATAGTTATAAATATAATAAATATAATTAATACCCATCTTATATCAATCTTATAAGATTTGATTTTAAATTTAAAAGCAGTTACAATTCAAAAATAAATAAAAATGGTCGGAAGTATGAAGACATATATAATAAAATCTATGAATAAATCTAACGATCAAGCAAAAATGCCATATGAAATTGCGTTAAATATTGCAATTGGATATGCATAGATAATCCTCTTATAAAACAAGTAAGTAGCAAGTATACCGGTAAGCCCAGAACACATTATCATACTAATATAAAATCTCTCGAGAGAATTTATTGTGTTATTTCATATAAAAGTTCTAGTATTGATATCATAAATAGAAAATATCAACACTAGAAAAGAACAACAAAATATTAAAATAAATTCAAAAGATATTTATTTAGTTTTTGTGTTGTTTGGGTTTAATTGATTTGCACGATTGTTGTTTGTGTCTTTGTAATCTTTGTTATTGTGAGTCATGTTTGTGTTGTTTGAGTTTTTTTGGTTACTCTTTTGGTCATTATTGTGCATAATCTGTCCCTCCTTTCTTTTTAAAAATGGGTTTTATTAATGCATAGTAGCGCATTATTATTTCCCATTATTATTTGGGTATCATTTTTAATTTCTAAAATTAAAAACACTTACCCAAATATATTTTTACAAAAAAAAAAAAAAAACAAATCCCAAAACAACTACAAGTAAAGGATAAAAAAATTTTTTTAATTCAATGGTTACATTTTTTCATAAAATTAGATAATTTTGCTTTTATTTTTCTTCTACACATTATTTAAAAAAATATAAGAAGAATTACTTCTTCTTATATTCATCAATGATAATTTGAGCTTTGTGAGGCCCTATAATTTGTGATAACTGTTCGAATGAAGCACTCTTTATAGCTTGATAAGTCTTAAAGTGGTTCAATAATGTTTTTTCAGTTTGAGATCCTATACCTTTGATTTTTGTTAAATCATTGCTTCTTGCTTTCATACTATATGATCTACTCATCACATTTTTTGCATATCTATCAACACTATATTGCATGTTAGATAATAAGTTGTAAGCATTTTTACTAATATTTAAAATCTCATTATTAGCATTTATTAAATTACGCGTTCTATGATTTTCATCCTTAACTAGACCATAAACTTGAATATTTGTAATACCTTCTTCTTTTAAAGCATATAAAGCTTCTTGAACTTGTGCTATTGCACCATCAACAATAAAAATTGTATTATCAGTTAACATAAAACGCTTTTGGCTAATAAATTTAGCTACAGTTAAATACATTAATTGAATGTCAGACTTTTTATCCATTAATTGTAATTGCTCACTATGGTCAAATTTAGAGCTTTTAGCATCTATAGCAGTGGCATTTTCTCAACAAGTAACAACTCCAACTGGAGCACTAAGTCCAAAGTGTGAGTTATCAAAAAGAAAAATAGAACCAATAGTTTTTCCATGATTTAAAATGCTTTCTAATTCTGCTCAAGCATTTAATAAGTTAGCATTCTTGCGATATCACTCATCATAATTCAGTTTTATATTTTCTAAATTATTATCGTCAGCTAGTAAGATAATTTTTTGTAATATTCCTTGCAAAGGAAAAACAATCCGACTTGATAATTTTGGATCACTTATTTCAATATCACTATATGCGTGAGATAAAAGTATTTTGTCAGGTAATTTATTATTTTTGTAATACATCTCTAGATATTGCGTTATAAAATCTTCAAGCAAAATATCAGATCAATAAAAATTAGAGCTATGTTGGATTTGAATCCCTGAACGATAAAAGACTTTGGTGACTGCAACTACATTACCATGCGGGATGAAAGAAAAGACATCTAAATCATTATAGCTCATCAGCTCAGTAACTTGAGTAATCTTAATTTCTTCTAGCAAGTTAATTGCATCACGATATTCCATAGCAAGTTCATAGTTATAGTTCTGTGCTGCTAGTTGCATTTTGTCTTTTAAGGAATCTAGGAATTTATTATCTTTAAATTTTAAAATATTAACTATTTGATCAAACTTATGCTTTGAATTTGCATAGCTAAATTCCTTGATTCTAAGTCCATTTTCATAAGTAAAATTCCGTTGCAAAATGTTTAACAAATCCCTAAAATTGCTATTGACTGGAAATGGGCCAAAGTAGAAGGAATCTTTTTTATATTTATCAAAGCGATAAACAGATGAAATTACCAACTCATTATTATTTTTAATTTGCAAAGCAAGATAAGGATAACGCTTGTCATCTGTCAGTTCAATATTATATGCAGGTTTATATTGTTTAATATAATTAGTTTCCAAGGCTAAAGCTTCTTTTTCACTACTGCAAAGAAAGATTTCAAAATCATTAATTTCCTCTAGCATTTTAGGGGTTTTGTATGAGTTAATTGTCCCTTTTAAATACTGATTTAGTCTTTTATTTAATGCTTTTGCTTTTCCAACATAAATAACTTGATCAGAGCTATTTTTTCACAAATACACACCAGGTGTATTGGGAACATTTTTGACTTTGGTTTTAAGTTTCTCTAAAATTCCTGAATTCATATTTAAATTTTATCATTAAGGCAGAAAAAAGCTCACTAATGTGAGCAGTTTTCTATCCTTTGTATTGAGTGAAGTAAAATGTGCTAATTTGAGAAAGTAATTCTTCAGAAACACCTTTAATTGCATAGTGCATAATTCCATTTTTATTTTCAATCTCATAAATAGCTAAAGCTTTTTGATCAACTGCATTATCTTCAATAAAATAGTTACGCTTAATAAATAAGTAATCTAAAATCATTGTTGGAGTATAGTTAATAAAATCAAAATTATTTAAATTAGCATATTTTGTCTCTACCACAGGAGCAAATTGTTCATTAGCCAAATCAACATGGTTAATTAAATTAATTATTAATTCTTTCAAATTGCTTGTATCCTTGGTTCCAAATAATTTATCAGCATATAAAATAAAGGTTTGTTTGAGCATACTATCATTTAAAATGTTGTCTGAAACAAAACTATCATAAAGCTCTAATTTATTAATATCTGTCAAGGTTTCTTGATAAAGTTTGAGTAATTCTTTTTCAATTACACTATATTTAGCTATGTCTTTAAAAATAGGTTTTAAAACAGCATCTAAATAATCTTGATAAATTTTAAGGCTATATTTTTGGTATGTTTGGTTTAAATCAAAACCATTATTTGCTTTTGAATAACGTCAAGTCATATTTTGTAAGAAGCTTTCATTTAAGCTTTGATATAGCTTAGTTTCATATTCATCACTAATATTGCTTTTTACCATAACACCATCTACTAATAAGACATTTTGTCCTATCTTCAATCCTTCAACTGTTCCATTTGCCACTGTGTCATAGTTGTTGTCTGAATAATACATGTCAAGCATATCACCATTATACACAATACCACTATCAGTTTGTTTATTACTTGGATCAAGTAATCTTGCAACAATATTTTGTCCATCTCCATCTAAAGTAATATAACGCGAGTTGCTAATTGGATATGATGTTGCAGCTTGAATCATATTACCAAATTGGATAATTTGGTTTTTATAATTACGCTCATTTGAAGTACCTGTAAAAGGCTGAAGCGTTAAAGCATTATTATTAAAATTATAACCAGAAGCATATAACATGTTAGTTCTAATTGCGTCTGTAATAATGTAATTACCATAACCACTTTGCGAAATTAAATTTAATTCGTTTAGTAAAGAATAAGGTTCGATAGTGGTTTGATATTTTTGACTTAATTTAGCTGCATTAGCTTCTAAAGCTTCATCATTAACTGTCTTGCCATTAATCGCTTTTGCAGTATTATAAGCAATCATTCCATCTTGAGCATAATAAGGAATGAAGTATTCTCATAAATGATTTGGAGTTTCTAATTTATTTCCATGTAAATCAGTTGTTAATTCATCATCATATGAGGCTAAATGATTAAATACAATTGGTGAATAAATTTCTTTTAAAACATTGGCTAAAAAATTACTATCAGAAAGCTTATCAAGTAATTGCTGATCAAAATTAGCATGATCAACACTTTTGAATAATTTTTTGAAGTCAATTTTTTTAATGTGACCTTTTTTAATTAAATCAATGGCTTGGAAATCACTACCAATACCAGCGATTGCTTTATTATTAACCAAAGCATTAGTAAATTCATTAATTTCATCAAAGGTTTTATAAGTAAAATCTTTTTGAATTTTATCTATATTAGTTTTAGACATATAAGATTTATAGTTATAAAATGCAGGTTTGAATGGGTGAGAAAATTTAAAAACAGAAAGTAAAATTACTACTAGAGCAATTATAAAACTAGCACATGCTAATAAAGCAATTTTGATCTTCTGTAGAGGGGTTTTTTCTTTCATAAATATCCTTTTTCTTTAAATATGCATTATTTTAATACAATCCAGAAAAAATGATTAAAAAACACTCAAAAAAATTGAGTGTTTTGCATCATAAGCCGTGTTCTGTTCCGCATAAAGGTGCGGTGCTGACAATTTATCTAATATCTTGCGATATTCCCAAGCTTCATTCATTTCTTAGCTCGAGTTCCTCTACCAAAATTTGAGTTTCTAGCTTGCGGAGTTTACCCGTTTCATTTCACTCGTCTCTGTGGCACTAGTCGTCTACAATTTCTTGCATCCAGGGCTTATTGGGCCAAGCGCAAACACTACCATCATCGCAGATGGTGCTAGCACGGACTTTCCTCTACATTTCTGCAGCTGTCAGCTGTATGCTTATATATAATACCATTAATCTGATAGAAATTAAATATTTTCTTTAGAAGTCATCTTAGACTTCTAAATCATTATTGATTTGTTTTAAAGATAATTTAACATCTTTGTTTAAGACAAATTTTAGATAATCATAAGCAAACATATTAATATTAGCCTTGTATCCATCAATATATAAGTTGTGTGCATTAGCTAATACCATTAAGCTATATACATGTATTTTTTTATCTTTGATCTTAGCTGGTCTAGGGCTTTTAAATCAAGCTTTATTGAAGATTGAGAGCTTAATTGGTTGCTTTTTATTTTGAATCTTTGTCATTGTTTTTTCAGATGCAATAACAAATTTATGTCTAGCTGAGCAAACTAAGACTTGATGATATTTTTCAAGTGCATCTGATTGCAACATATTTTCAATTAAATTCTCATCATCAAATTTACTATTTGCCATTTGTCAATTTTGAAAGCTGTTTATAAACGAATTAGCATTTCTAATATAAAATAAAGCATAAAGTATTGAGAAAAATGAAAATCCCATTACTGGCAAAAATACTATCCCGATAATAAATAATGTACCAGTGTCCTTATCAAGAGCAAGAAAGCAAACTGCTAAAATTAAACTTGGTACAAACAAGGCTATGTTATAGAGCATTAAGTATTTTAAAGTCTTCTTAAACTTAGCCCAGTAAGCTAAAATATCTTGAAAGTAAAAATCTTGGACTTTAATTTTATTAGAAATGTAATAGTCAATATTTATATCTATCTTTTGTATTGCTTGTGCCATTGTTCTAGGCTTAAAAATCATATGGAAAATATATATTAATGTAATTATCATATCTATCCTTAATTATCTTATTTTATTGAGTAATTTCTTAATATATTGCCCTACAGTTTAGTTTTGAATCTTAACTAGCCAATATTAATGTAATTTAATTTTACATATTTTTAATATTTGATCCAATGTTTTTCATCAATTGCTTGTTTATGTTTTTTATCAAAAGTGATTTGTTAAGTCACTATTAATGATTGTTACATATAATTTTTAGCAAGTAGAAAAATGAGACTATTATTGATGCAATTGAAACTAATTGAACAATTAGTTGTAATTAAAGAGCTTAATTTATTAATTCATTATTTAAGGCATTAATTATTTCTAGAGTCGGAATTACTAAAAGAAACTTAAACCTTCATTTAAGATTAAAAGCTTTGATATAGACAAATATGCTGATTTTAAAAAATAATTGGATATAATTTCCTCATGCAGAAAACAATTCAAATAAAAAAATCAACATTTCACCAGTGAAATAATCTGAGGAAAGCAACACTGTTTGCTGGGATCACTATTTTAATATTAATTTTTATAGCAACTTTATGAAGGTGAGCAATTACTACAAATGATATTGTAACCATCATTGATAAATTTAGTTCCGAAGAAAAAGCCAAATTAGTTTCTGAAAAAGCTGTTCCAGCAGTATTGCCTAGTTTTTGAGCAATTACTGGAACATTTACTTGAATTAGTAATCTAGCTATTGGAATCGGACTAATTCTTTATGCAATTTACCCAAAAAATTGGATTGCACAAAGAGCTTTATTTTTAGTTAATACCTATATCACAATAACATTTGTTGTCTTTTGAACATTAATTTTTCCAGTAAGTATCAAACATTTTGAAGCTGAAAGATTCATTAATAGTGTTATAGTTCACTTTCTAAATCCATTAATTTGCTTTATTTTTGTGATTTTAAATCGCAAAAATATTCAAATTACTAAAACAACAATATGACTTTCTAGTGTTGTTTTAGTTGCTTATTGGTTCTTTGCTTTATTCTTATTTTTCTTAGGACAACCTGTTTTAAATGCTTTAGACATTCAAAACCCAACACCAGATATTTATAAAGAATTATCCCTTGTAGTTTACGACTTCTTGAATTTTAAACATCCTCTCTTTTATAAAGGAGACAATGTAGCTATGATAGTATTTTTAAACTTCGTTATTTTTGTAGTTGGATTCTTACTTACACCTGCAATTGGATTTGGTTGAAAATATGCCTTAAAAATTCCATACGATAAAGTAACTGAATCATGAAATGTTCAATAATGTCTATTTTATAGGCTTAAAAATCTAGTTAACTTTTAATTGTTAACTAGATTTTTCTTAGCACTTTTCACGATATATATTAAATAATACTTTATAATTAAACTAAATTATGATTACAGAAGAATTAATTGTTAAAAAGTCTACTTTTATTGGCTATTTAATACCTTTGACATCTAAAGATCAAGTTAAAGATATTATTGCTCAATTTAAAAAAGAACACAAGAAAGCTCGCCATGTTTGTCATGCTTATTTAATTAACCAAAATGGAGCTGAATCCGCAGGTTTTAGCGATGATGGCGAACCCAAAAATACAGCAGGCAGACCTATATATGATCTAATAACTTTAAAAGGCATATCTAATGTACTAGTTGTAGTAGTACGCTACTTTGGTGGAATTAAACTAGGAGCTGGTGGATTAATTAGAGCATATCGGGAATGTGCCTCTTTAACAATTAATAAATATCTTGAAGAAAGGAAAGAAAATGTTAAAAATTAATTATGAAAAGCCAGGATCAGGCTTAAGCTTAAAAGCTGCTTATGAAGGTCAAAATTTCCCTCAATGAGTTGCTAAAAAACAAGGAAGAATTACAAATAATTTACAAGCTAATGAAGCTTATGTATATTTTGATGCAAAACACCAAACATTAGATGAATTATTAGCTTTCTTTAAACAATTACCAGAAAGCATTAACTATTCATATGACATTGATGTTGAAAGCTTTGTCTTAGAAGGAAAAGTTTCTTATGATGCAACTTTAAGAGGAATTTATTCTAAAGTTGCTTTTGGATTAGCTAAACTATTTAAGAAAACAATTGAAAAAGAAGAAAAAGAAACTAATACACTTTCTTTATTTTTAAATAAATCTCAAGCAGAATACGCAGAAGAAATTAAGAAACTTGAAATCATTGCTAAAGCAGTAAATGATACAAGAAACTTACAAATCATGCCAGAAAACTTCTTAAATTCAGAACAACTTGCTGCTGCAATTGCTTCTGATTTTAGTGGAATTGCTAACTTAGAAGTTCAAGTATTAACTAAAAAAGAAATTGAAGAATTAAACATGGGATTACTTCTTTCAGTAAACAAAGGAAGTACACATGAAGCTCGTGTAGTTATTGTTACATACAAAGGTAACAAAATGAACAAAAAAGACCATGTTGCTATCGTTGGTAAAGGTATTACATTTGACACTGGAGGTGTTAACACTAAAGGATACCACATGGAAGGTATGAAATACGATATGTCAGGTTCAGTAATTGCAGCTTATGCAGTTAAAGCACTTGCACAAATGAAAGCTAAAGTTAATGCTTCAGCTATTATGTGTATTACTGACAATAGAATTAATGCTGATGCTTCATTACCAGAAAATGTTTACCAATCAATGAGTGGAAAATGAGTTGAAGTAGTTGATACAGATGCTGAAGGGCGTTTAGTCCTTGCTGATGGAATCTTTTATGCAGCAGATAGAATTAAACCTTCAACCATTATTGATGTTGCTACTTTAACCGGATCAATATTAGTTGCACTAGGAAATACATATTCAGGTATTTGATCAACTAACGATGATAAATATGCATTATTTGCTCAAGCAGCAGCTAATGCTCAAGAAAAAGTATGAAGAATGCCACTTCATGAAGATTACAACAAAGGAAATAAAGGATCAAAAGTTGCTGATTTAGCTTCTTGATCTCAAACAGTTCGTGTAGATTCTTCACAAGCTGCTATGTTTTTAAAAGAATTTACTAAAGATATCGACTTTATTCACTGTGATGTAGCCGGAACAGCTGATGTTCAAGGTGAACCACAAGGTTGCTTAGTTGCTACTTTAGTTGAATATGCTTTATTAAGTCAAAAATAATGACCATATTTAGTATTATTTTAGGCTTTTTAGCCTGCTTACCAGTCTTATTTGGAAGTTACAAGCTTATAAAAACTAAACAAGTTGATGGTTTTTCAGTTTTTAGCATTATGGTTTCACAAACCGGATCATTATGTTACTCAATCATGGGTTGAAATAATCCAACATACTTAGCAATTATTATTTCAGGTGGTGCAGTTTATTTTGCAAATGTTTTACTAATGAGCATTTACTTTGCTTATAGTAAAAAAGTAATTACTATTGGTCGCTTAAAATTTGGCAACTGAGAACAATTTGCCTTGAATTTAGCACTCTGATTTGCCCTCTACATAATTATTGCAATTGTGTTTAGTTTTGTACATACTACCTCATCTATTTTTGAGGCATTCTTCTCATTCTTAGCACCATTTTTAATTGCCTTTGCAGTTATGCCTCAAATCATTGAAACATTTAAAACTAAAGATGTTAAAAATCTTTCTTTACCAATGTTTTCAATTAGCCAAGTTTTATGTACTTGTTGATTAATATGATGATCTATTAATACTAATGATAATGCTTCAGCTGCCAATATTATTGGTGTATGTGCACAAGTATTCTTCTTTTCAATTAATGCTATTCAAATTGTACTAATAATAAAACATAGATATATTGACAAGGATCAAGATCAAATAAAAATATAAATGAATAAATCACTACCACTATATTAAAAAAGGGTAAAATATAACTACTTAGTTAAATACAATATTAAAAGGAGAAAATTATGTTTATTAAAAACGTTGACAAAACAAGAAATAATGCAATGTTATTAAAAGCTGTTTTCAAAGGTGATTCATACGATAAAACACTTATTGAAAAAAATAATGTTGTAACAGAATATTTTGATAAAAACGAAGCTTTAGTATTTTTAGGAGATGGTGATAAATTTAAATATGAATCATTATATGCCTTTGCTAAAGGGTTCTTTGCATCACAAGCAAGAGAATACCAAATTGATTTAGCAAGCTTTGTTAAAGGACACTTAACTTTAGCTTTAGTTGTTAAAGCTTTTGTTGAAGCTTACAACTATGTAAATGCTGATATTTACTCAGCTAAAACAAGCAAAAAAGATGAAAAATTTGCTGTTTCATTACTTTCAACAGCTGCTGAAGCTGAATATAAAGAAGAATTAGATAAAGCTGTTGTTTTATCTGAAGCTGTAAACTTTGCTAGAAACTTACAAGTTACACCTCCAAACATTTGTAACTCAGAATGATTAGCAGATCAAGTTGTTGCTGACTTAGCTAAATATGACAATTTAAAAGTTACTGTTTTAGATAAAAAAGCTATCGAAGAAAACAAAATGGGATTATTACTTTCAGTTAACCGTGGAAGTATGTATGAACCACGTGTAGTTGTAATTGAATACAATGGAAATCCAGACTCAAAAGAAAAAACAGTTTATGTTGGAAAAGGTATCACATTTGACTCAGGTGGATACAACATTAAAACTGGAAGAAACATGCTTGGAATGAAATATGACATGTCAGGTTCAGTATTTGTTGCATCAGCTTTAAAAGCAATTGCGCAATTAAAACCAAAAGCAAACGTTGCTGCAATTATGTGTATCACAGATAACAGAGTTAATGGTGATGCTTCATTACCTGATTCAGTATGAACAAGTATGAATGGAAAAACTGTTGAAATTAACAACACAGATGCTGAAGGTCGTTTAGTTATGGCTGATGGACTAACATATGGTGTTAGAAAATTAGGAGCAACAAGATTAGTTGACGTTGCTACATTAACTGGAGCAATCTTAGTTGCTTTAGGTCAAACATACACAGGAGTTTGAGCTACAAGTGAAAAAGCTTGAGAAGAGCTTTCTACAGCTGCTAAAGAATCAAACGAACTTGTATGAAGAATGCCTTTAGATGAAGCTTTTGCTAAAGAAATCAGAAATTCAGTTGTTGCTGACTTAAAGAACACAGACTTAAGTGGAATTGGTGGTGGATCATCATCAGCAGCTATGTTCTTAAAAGAATTTACAGAAGATGTTGAATACATTCACTTAGACGTTGCTGGTACAGCTGATATCGCTTCACGTCCAACAGGTGTAATGGTTAAAACATTAACACAATTAGCATTAAACAACAAATAATAACTTTTAAAATAACATAGGAAACTATGTTATTTTTTATACTTTTATTACTGTAAGCAAGGCAAAAAGAAAAAGCTGTTGCCAGCTTAATCATTTTTTTCATATTCTTTATTTAGAACAAAGTCTTTCAGTCTTAATTTTATTTTAGGGAATAAGTTACGAGCATTAATAATGCTTTGATTTTCATTTTCTAGAAATTCTTTAGCTTTATTGCGATCCACTTTATCTACTAAGGCATCAAAACGTGAAAAGTCATTATAGTTTTCACTATCATAGTTGTATCCAATATAAGTTGCTAATTCGGTTTCAGGAATTCCAAAAGCAAGGGCAAAATTATGGATATTTTGATTCTTTGTTGTAACTTTTCTTTCATTGATATAGTCTCTAAAAGTTTTATTAGGATCAGGTATTAACTTTTGAGTTTCAATTTCATAAATTAATCAACGAGCAATTTTTTGCTCTTCTTGAGGCAATGTAGCGAATGCTGATTGCAATTCTTGCAATTTGTTTGCTACTAGAGTTTTATCAACATTTTCTTCTTTTAACACACTAGTTCAATTAGCAAACTTTTCTTCTAAGTATTCCTTATCAATACGGACACTATCCATTTCGATAATAGTGCTATCAACATCATATGGGTTTGAGAAAGTTCTAGAATATTCTTTTTTAGCAATCTCTTTTAATTCTTCATATCTTCTTAATAGTACACGGTAAGTTTGAAAGTCCAGTTCACAACTAACTTCTTTTTTAATCATTCCTAATTCATCATCAAACTCAGTGTAATGAGTAACTTTTTCTCAATTAAATCCTTGTAAGATAGCTGATTGAATTCTTTTTCATAATAAATTAAACTTATTAGCAAATTGAACTTTTGCAACAATTGTTGCAGGATTCTTTTCAAAGTTTTCTATTCCTTCACTATTAAATAAAGCTTGAATTTCTTGATAAATTGCATTTGCTTGAGCTATATTTGTACCTAATTTATCAGCATAAGCCATATGAGCGTTATTGGTGTTGCCTGAATATAATTCAAAAGCTGCATCAATGTTTTTCTTCATAGTATATGGTTTTTTATAAACCTTAATTATTCCATATTCTTTTTTTACAGTTTCAATCCGATTTGTACGTGAAAATGCTTGAATTAGGTTGCTATATTCCAATACTTTATCTAAATATAAAGTATTAATATATTTTGAGTCATATCCAGTTAGCATTTGATCAACTACAATTAAAAGATCTAAACGCTTTTGAGGATCTTTTGGAATCCCCATATAAGGACTTTTATGGGCTAAACGATTAGCTACATCTTTTTTAAATCTGTCCCAATCTGTGACATTAAATGATTGAGCATAATTTTTGTTATAGTCTCCTAAAATTTCTTCTTTACCATCTTCTTTTAATAATGAACGTTCAACATTAATATTATCAATATTAGGATCAAATAAAGCAGTAATTTTAATTTGAGGATAATTAGGATTTTCTTGCATACGAAGTTTAAATAAACGATAATAAATAATGGCTTCTGGAATTGAACTTACAGCTAAAATAGCACTATAAGTATAGTTAACACTTAAAACTTCTCATCCACTAAGAATATCTTTAACAACCATATCTTTATGTGTATTATGATTTTGTGCTTCTTCTTCTCAAGTTAAACTATATTGGCTTTCAGGAATATGACTTTCTAATCCATCAGAATCATTAGGGAATTTTTTTACATCATTATAGAATAAGAAAGTTCCTTCTGTTTTTGGATCTGCTAGCGCTTCTTGTACAGAGTTGCAATTAGCTTTTTGTAAAGCTATTTTTTCTCTTAGTGCCTTGTAATCAAGTGTAATAACAGGACGATAGTCAAAACCTAAAACATTTTTATCTACAATTCCATTAACAATTGAATAGATGTGTAGTGGCATACCAAAAATATCATTTGTGGTATTATCAGCTTTAGCATTTTGCTCAAAAATTGGAGTACCAGTAAAACCGAAAAAGATTGCATTTTTAAATAGCTTTTTAATTTTAGCAAACATGTCTCCAAAAGTTGACCGATGGCATTCATCAAAAATAAACACAATATTCTTTTTGTTAATCATTTCTAAATCATGTTCACTTTTAAATTCTCCATCAATTAAATTCATTTTTTGAATAGAAGTAACAATTAAAGAGTCATTTACTGAATTTGATTTTAATCTTGTTAATAGTAAAGCAGTACTATCAGTATTTTGAACTGTTTCATTATCTTCAGCAAAGTTTCGATATTCATTTAAAGATTGTGTAGCTAATTCATTACGATCAACTATAAAAACAACTTTATCCGCATCACCTGAATTTGCTATTAATTGCGCTGTCTTAAATGAAGTTAAAGTTTTTCCTGAACCAGTTGTATGTCAAATGTAGCCACCTTTAATACCACTTCCTCATAGTTGTTCTCTATTAATTTTATTGACTCTATCAGCAATAGCTCTAGCTGCATAAATTTGATAGCTACGTAATACTTTTAAAGTTCCATTACTACGATCTATCCCATTACTTTCAGCCACTGTGTAATATCCAATTAGTTCATGAGCCATTGGAATATTTAAAAATATTGTACAAATAGTATTTCAATCATTAATTACATTATTATCTTTGTCAGCATAATGGAAGAAAAATTTATCATTAAATGGCCCATCACCAGGGTTAGCAAAATAAACCATTTCTTCTGGTGTCATAGCAACAAACACTTGGATCATGTTGAATAATCCAGTAAAGCATTGTTCAGCTTTATATTTTTGGATTTGGTTTGTTGCTTCTGTTAATGAAACACCTGAGCGTTTTAATTCAATATGAATTAAAGGCATCCCATTAATTAGCAGCATAACATCACCTCTACGATCACTACGTAAAGGATTATCAATTCTAAATTTAGGTTGTCTTACTATTTGATAAGTTGAATTACCAGCTGCAATTTCATTTCTATCATAAATTTTTAAACTAATTTCTTTCCCGGCGTTTTCTAAACTGGGATCATCATCACGCTTTAAAGTAATAGTTTTACCATTAACAAATTTATTAATTTGATATGGAGAAGCATGCTTAACCTTATCTATAAGCTGTTTCATTTCATTATCTGTAAGTGGTGAATTACCTAAAGCATATGACTGGCGATTGTTTTTATATAAAATATTTGCTCAGTTTCTGATTAAGTCTTCTTCTGTTGGATTATAAATAACCTCACTAGATCAACCTCTTAGCCTTAATTGATCAACTAATTCTTTTTCGAATTTTAATTCTGATTCAAATGACATTTGTCCCTTTCTAAATTATCTCTTTATAAATAATTAGCCCTTAATAGGACTAAATTATTTATTCCATTGATAATAATTTTTTAAATTCTTCTAGACCTTTTTTATCATTTTCATTAGCATCTAGTTCATCAATTAAAGAAATTAAGGTATTAGATACACTTTTAATTTCGTTTTCAATATCCATTAGTGTTGATTCGTATTTTTCACCTAGTTTCTTTAAGTTATCAGCAAAAGTTTCTAAAATGGTTCTTGGTAAACCTTGAAGAGAACTAATTAAAGGTTTAATTCATTTTAGACTTAACAATTCCTTAGCTTCTTGTTCAGTTAAAGTGTCATAAATTGCCATAGTTTTTTGAATTAACTCTTCATTTTTAGCTTTAATTTCACGATTGAGATCTTTCTTTTCGGCACTTAAGTCATTTCATTCAATAATTCTAGCTTCAAAACTTTCCTCTTCTTCTCCTGCTATTTTCTTGAATTCTTTTAGTGCAGCTTTAACTTCTTTATCAATTAATTTTCCAGTGTCTTCAGCAAATAGATATGAGTAGGTATCTTTTTCTTCTTCACTAATATCATTTATTATTTCATCGATACGAGCTTCAGTATTTTGCATTTTTTCTTCTAAAGCAACTAATTGAGCTTTGAAATCATGTAATTTGGTTTCTTGAATTAACTCAAAAGGTAAAATGTAACCCATATATCCATCTTGTACTTCAATTGTCTTGTTATCTTGTTTCTTTGTAATGAATTTTGGTTTAATTTCAGTTACAGCTTTAAAGCCTTCTGATTGGATAATTTCTAAATCATTAGAAATAACTTTTCAATCATTATCCATTAATTGATAAGCTTGATAAAAATCAATTAATTTTGTATCATGCACAGCATAAGCTAATTGATTACTAATTTTAGCTTCTTCTTGGTGTAAATTAATGCTATCCATATTAGTAATTAATTCTTGATTTAAATATTTTTCAAATGAATCTAAGGTGTTACTAAAGTTATTAATGTATGTATTAACTTCTTCATTATCAAAAATAGTTTTGTACACATCTTTATCATTTAGTTGTGAATAATTTTCATTAATTGGACTAAATAATTGATTTTTTAATGATGGGAATGTATTTCATAATTTATTAAAATCGTTTAATTCACTATTTGGAATTCCCCCAAACATTGAAGCGTAAATATCTCAAGATTCAGCTTTTTCATTAGAGTCAACATAACGTGGAATATTTAAGTTGTAATCATTTTCTCTAATTTCTTCTCTTGAAACTTTACGTGCAAATTTCTCAATATCTTCTCTTTTTATATAAGCATCAACAATCCGTTTAATATCAGAAGATTGTAATCTATTATTTTTACCATCTTTAATGAAGTGTTTTGATGCATCAATAAATAAAATATCATCATTATCTTTATCTTTTCTCAGTACCATGACAATTGTAGGGATACCAGTTCCATAAAAAATATTTGCAGGTAGTCCAATAATTGCATCAATATTGTTCTTTTCAATTAAATTAAGTCTAATTCTTCCTTCTTCTCCACCTCTAAATAACACACCGTGTGGTAAAACGATTGTTAAAACACCATCAGATTTTAAGTGATATAAGTCATGAAGTAAGAATGCATAGTCAGCTTTAGATTTTGGTGCAATTCCATATTCAGCAAATCTAGGATCATTTTCCATTGATTCTGGGTTTCAAGGTTGAGAATATGGAGGGTTTGATACTACAGCATCTAAATAAAGACGTTCATAAACTTTATTTTCATCAAAATAAGGTCAGTCTTCTTTTAAGGTATCACCATTTCTAGTTTCAATGTTATTAGGTAAAATACCTCTCATAATTAAATTCATCCGAGTTAAGTTATAAGTATTTCCTTTTAACTCTTGCGCATAGTATTTAATATTTGATTTATCAATATATTTTGACATGCTTTTACCAATATTGATAAGTAAAGAGCCAGATCCTGAAGTTGGGTCATAAATGCTAATTGTTTGTTTCTTTCTTAAAACATAAGACACAATTTCTGCCATTAAAATTGAGACTTCATGTGGAGTATAGAATTCACCAGCTTTTTTCCCTGCATTTGCAGCAAACATCGAAATTAAGTATTCATAAATAAATCCAAGCACATCATAATCTTGTTTATCATCCATTGGAATATCTTTAATTAATTCAATAATTGAGGTAATTCCATTCGTTTGTTCTCCTGTGCTATTACCTAGATTTGAAAGTCCACTTTCTAATGTATTAAAGATTCCATCAAAAACCTTTTTATGTTGTAGGCCAATATTATTATTAAAACGATTTAATGCTCTATGTACTGAATCAATTCCGAAATTTTTACCAGCTGCAAGTCAACTTGAAAATAAATCTTCATATTGAATATAGTATCCTAATGTAGATTGTAAATCAACAATAGTTTCAATTGCAGCTTGATCATCTTCACTTAATGCAGTAAATTCGTTTTTATTATTAACTACTGATAAATCATATTTATTTTCAGTTAGGTATTGAAAATCATCTTTTGTATAGTTATATTTATCAATTAAATATTTTTCTTCTTGTTCAGATAGGAATTTATAAAAGATAAATCCTAAAATATAATCTTTGTACTCATTAGCATCAATTTTAGAACGCATTCTATTAGCTGATGCCCATATTGCATTTGCTAGTTGTTGTTTATTCATAGCAACTCCTTTAAATTAATTTATATATAAATTAATTTTACCATATGTGTTATTTTATAAGTGCAGGAATATAAAAAGTTAGCAGTAATAATACTGCTAACATACTTTATGCATAAATCACGATAATAAATGCAATTGACAAGATAAAATACAACACTGAAGCAAAAACAAAAGGGAATTTTGTTTTTGGATGAGAAGCTGCATAATCTTGTTTCTTTTGTGCTTCAAGCTTTTTCTTTTCTAAATAAAGGCGTTTTTCTTCATTTGGCATTTTTTTCAGATCTCTACGTTCTTTGGAATCTTGAATGTTGTCTAGCGACATTTTCATTTTAGCAAAAGTTCTTTCTAAAAAGCCTAATTTCAGTACTAGAGCAATAATTGCAATAAAGAAAGTTATAAAGGCAGGCACTGAAAAAGCATCAATAGCTTTAGCATATGTTCAGTGTTCTTTATTAACTACGTAATAAGGAATTACAATAGCAAAATATAGTACTAAGAAAACTAAATTAATTAGATAAAAGCGTAAACTTGTAAACTCGTTTTTAAGTTTTAACCCTATTTTGTAGGTAAATTTATTCATTATTATTTTTTGCTAATCATTTTTCTACTTGGCTAGATGTTCCATAAACATAATGTAAACCATCTTCAACTTCAAATTGAGTTGCAATGTTAGGGAACATTTGTTCTTCTAAGTAAGAAAGCTCAAATTTCACATCTTGGAATTTTTCATTAGCATTTGAAATCTTAGGTATAGCTTTAAATAAGTTGATTGTGTAAGGGTGCACTGGATTAGCATAAATTGCTTCAGTTTTTCCTGATTCAACAATTTTACCAAGGTGCATAATTTGCACTCTATCAGCAATATATTCAATCATAGAAAGGTCGTGAGCAATAAAGACCATTCCAATGTTTTTCTTCTTACATAAGTCTTTTAGTAAGTTAACAACTTGTGCTTGAATTGAAATATCAAGGGAAGCAATTGGTTCATCAGCTACAATAATTTTTGGTTCTGTAATTAGGGCACGAGCAATAACAATTCTTTGTCTTTGACCACCAGAGAATTCGTGTGGGTAACGGTAGGCAAATTGTTTTAGTAACCCAACATCTTCTAGTGCTTTATAAATAATTGATTGAGTATAAAGATCTGAAATACGTTTCATTCTAAATGGTAGGCCTAAAGCAACTAATAAAGTTCCTAATTTTCCCATCTTCTTGTATTTTTGATCTTTACGAGTAATCCCCATTAAAAGGTAGACACTGTATAAGTTTTTGTTAAGGTATTTTTGTTCAATTTTGAAGGAAGCAATACCATTTAATCTATCTTCAACATTTGTTTTGTATACTTTTAAATCAATTTGACGTTGTAAATAGTTCTTGTGCTCTTTAGTGTTCTTTTTCGCCTTAGCTAAAGGAGCAATAACTTCTTTTTCAAAGAATTTCATGAAGTTATCATTATTTTGCATGAATTGAGCAAAAACTTTTTTATCTCTAGCACGTAGGTCTTTATCAATTGCACTAGCTTGAGCTATTTGCTCTTGTAACTTTTGAATTCTTTCACGGTATGAAACAATATATTTTTTAGCTTCAGCATCAAATAAAGCTTGTGCTTCGGCTAATTGAGCTTTAGCTTCCATTCTATTTGCATAATAATCTGGCGCATATTTGAAAGCTTCACGAATCATTTTGTTTCTAGTTTTACCTAAAGTTTTTTTAGATTTTTTATATTGAGTTCTTAATTGATTTTGTAATTGCAATGATTCTTCAATATATGAATCCAAATTGAAGTCATATTCTTTTTTAACAATGTTTTTTAGTTCTTTAATAGCAGCTCTTGAACTAGTATTAATGTTTAATTTAGTTGCATAAAATTCTTGAGAATATTTTCTAAATTGATCAGAAATTTTTAGTAATTCCTCAAATGAAAGGAATTTTAATTTTGAATAATTTGCTTTGAGTTCTTGGTATAAACGATGATTAATTAGATATAGTTTATATTCATGGAAGTAGTAATCTAAAAATGTAGTTGAGAAAGCATCATTACGGTGCATACGGTATTCATTTTTAACTTCAGCTAAAAAGTTTTTAATTGAAGTTTTAGAAATTTTTGCTGTATCTTTGTAATTTGTCTTATCTTCTTCAAATACTGCTTTTTGTTCATTGTATAAAGCTTTAAGATTATAGTATTCTTGAGTAAATCAGAAGAGATCTTTTTCATGTTTATATTTGTTTCTTGCGTCTTCAAGTTCAACTTCATCGAAATCAATTTTCTTATTTCTAAAGTCAGCTTGTTTACTTTCATATAGAGCTAAAAGTTCTTCAGTGTTCTTATATAAGTTATTAATTACAATTGAATTAATTTTAGTTCTTTCTTCTAAGTAAGCAAAATATGAGTTAAATTGGTCATCTAAATTATTTTGAATATCAAAAGTAATTTGATTTCCTAAGTTTTCTCATTTTTTAATAAAAGGCTCATGTAATTTATTTGAAATTAATAAGCTTTTAAGTTGGTATTGTAAGGCGTTTTCAATAAAAGTGAATCTAAAGTTACCTTTAACTTTATTTCAGTCCTTACGAATATCTTTACGTTTGTTTTTAATAATTCCATTAACAATTAATGGTTCTTTTAAAATACTGTAAATAGTATTTTGACCATTTAATGAAGCCATTGGATCTTGGAAGATCATTTGGATGTTTTTGTGCATGAACTTTTTACGTTTACGTGAAATTCTTTTACCTGAAATAATTTTTCCATCAAGACGTACAAACCCATTATAGTCATCATATAGTCTAAGTAAAGAACGTCCGATGGTTGTTTTACCAGAACCAGATTCTCCAATTAAGCCTATAATTTCACCTTCTTTAACATCAAAAGAAACATTGTCGACAGCTTTATTAACTGCGTTTTTATTGACGAAATATTTCTTTAGATTAATTATTTCTAAAATTGTTTTTTTATTATTCATTAAATACCTTCTTAAAGCTGTTTAATCTAGCTTGTAATTCTTTTGTTAATGTTACTTTTGGTGCATCTGGGTGTAATAGTCATGTGGCAGCATAGTGATCTTGAGAAACTTCAAATAAAGGTGGTTCTTTTAAGAAGTCTATTTCAAGAGCATATTCATTTCTTGGTGCAAAAGCATCTCCAAGAGGTAAGTTATTCATATCAGGTGGTGTTCCATTAATTGAATATAAACGATCTTCACGATTTTCAGGGATAGCTGAAATTAAAGCTCATGTATAAGGGTGTCTTGGGTCAGTAAAGATATCTTTTTTACTTCCTCTTTCCACTATTTTTCCAGCATACATTACATAAATATAATCACAGAATTTTGCAACAACTGAAATGTTGTGGCTAATTAAAATAATTGTAATTTGAAATTCTTGTCTAATTTGTTCAAATAAGGCTAGCACAGAGGCTTGCACAGTTGGGTCTAAAGCTGTGGTTGGTTCATCAGCAATAATTAAACTTGGTTTAAGTGCTACAACCATAGTAATAACTACCCGTTGTTTCATCCCTCCTGAAAGTGTATGTGGATACATTTCAAATACTTGTTCAGCATTTCTGATTCCAAATTGTTTAAGTAGTTTAACTAAGTAAAGTTTCTTTTCATGGAGAGGCTTATCTTTTCATTCTTGATTCTTGTTTAAAGCATCAAGCAATTGTTTTCCAATTTTTCTAGTTGGATTAAGTGAGGTTAAAGGATCTTGGGGAATATATCCAATTTTGTGACCTCTAATCTTTTCTCAAAATGAATCTTTTTTATTTTCGAGTAAATCAATACCATCAATTTCCATTTTATCAGCTGTAGTAAAGGCATTATCATTGATATTTAATAAAGCTTTAGAAGTAACTGATTTTCCTGAACCAGATTCTCCAACAATACCAATGATTTCTCCTTTATTGATTGATAAATTAACTCCACGTACAATAGTGATGAATTTATTTCTTCTTAATTTAAAAGACACTTTTAAATTTTCTACAGTAAGTAGTTTTTCTTTTTGTTCCATAAATTCTCCTATCTTGTTTTAATAACTTTTGGATCTAGAGCATCATGCACTCCAAGAGCCACAAAGTGAAGTGAAATTGAAATTAATAATAGTATCATAGCTGGAAGCACTAAGATAAAGGCATTATCTCCGGCTTGGGCAGCAGCTGATGATAGAATTGCCCCAAGGTTTGCTTGATCAGATTTGAAGAAACCAAGGAAGGCAAGTGATGATACTGACATAATAATGCTTGGAATTGAGGCAACATAACTAGTTGAGATTTTTCCAATAATTGCTGGTAAAGCATGTTTATAAATCAATCTAGCTTTTGAAGCTCCAACTGATTTTGAAGCAGTAATATATTCTTGATCTTTAACTGTAATGATAAACATTCTAGTGCTTCCAACTGAACCAACTCAACCAATTACTACTAAAGCAATTCCTAATGTTAAGTCTGTTGTTCCAAATGTAGAAGCAAAAATTAATAATCAAATAAGTGTAGGTGGCGCTACAAAGATATCAATAAGACGCATGATTACAGTATCAATTCATGATCCGACATGGAATCCTAAGTAGGCTCCAATTGCTACCCCAATAATTGTTTGAACAGTAGCAACAATAATTGCAAGTCTAATAGCTTGTCATGTACCAACTCATGATAAGGTTCAAATATCAATACCATCTTTATTTGTTCCTAAGTAAGTTGTTAAGTTTAATTGTGGGTTTAATGTAATAATTTTATCAATCATTGCATTAACTTGATCTACTGGAGCGTTTTTTGCAAGTCCAGATTTTTCTAGTGCAATAGCAATGTTACGTGCTTTTAAAAAGGCATAAGCATTAACTGAAACACTTTGAGTTTCATCGTTAATTTGCACAATTCTAATAGCATTATTAACATTATCATCACCAAAGTAGATAAATCTATTTCATAATACTCCACCATAGTAATCATTATTTCCTCACTCTTGTGTAATTTTAAAGAAGTTAGGAATGTTTTCTGAAGAATATCAAGGTGAAAAGATTGGTGGTAAGTTTTGCACATTTGGAGATGATGTTTCAAGCATTGTTCCATTAGGTAAATAAATTGGAACAGTTTGTGATAATGGTTCAGTAGCTGAATATTTAGCCACTGCTGTAACAACTATTGAGACAATTAAAATTGCTACAAAGACGATTAGTGAAAGCACTGAAACTCAACTAGTAAAGAAACGTTTAAAGATTTCAACTAGTAACTTTTTTGGCTTTCCTGCAATGTTATTAAGTAATGATTCCTCGCGAGGAGCAAACTGAGTAACACTAGTTCTAAGTTGATTTAAAGATAGATTGTATTTCTTTTCGAACTCTTTAGCATTCATCTTTAGTTTCCTCCTTTGGCTACGATTTGATTCATTTTAAATTGTTTATTTCTTTCTCTTCTAGCAAGTAAGAATTTACTATAGCTATATGGAGAAGCAGCTGTATATTTAATTCTAGGGTCTAAAATTGCAAATGATACGTCAACTATAATAGTTGTAAATAAGCTCAAGGTTGTAAAGAAGACAGTTGAGAACATAATAATGTTGATTTCTCCTCTTGGGAAGGCTTGAGCAATAACTTGTGAAGTACCAGGTACATTTCAGTAAGTTTCAATAACAATTCCACCACTAAGTAATCCAATATATGAAGGAATTAAGATTGCAGCAAGTGGGATTGAAATATTTCTAAGAACATATTTGAAGAAGATTTCTCTTTTTGAAAGACCTTTTGATTTAGCAATTAAAATGTAATTTGAAGTTAACACTGTAATTACTTGGTTACGAGTATATGTTATATATCCTGAGAGTGATCCTAAAACAATAATTGCAATAGGTGGAATTCAAGATACTATCATTTTGCCTATACCATAGGCTTCTACATCTGTTTCATTATTAAAGTTAATGAATTGAGGTGGAATATTAACTGAGAATAAAATTGAGATTAATATAGGTGCAATAACGAATGAAGGAAGAGCAATGAAAACTAATGCAAAGAAGTTGATTCCAGCATCAAAAATGCTTCCTCTTTTATATCCAGCAACAATACCTAAAGCAATTCCTAAAATAGCTGCAATTACAAAGGCTGGAAGTGTAATTATAATTGAGTATTTAAGATATTTAAAGAAGTATTCTGAAATACTTGTGGTATCTGTTTGTTGGAAAATGGTTTGATCATATGGCACACCAAATGGGTTAGTATGATTTGTAAAGAGGTTTTGAATTCAGTATCCAAAACGAATGAATGGACTAAGCTTCATAGTCATTCAGGTTTCTTTAACTTGTTCATAATTTAAGTTATTTGGAATTAAGTGATATTGTACAGATTTGTCATATAAATCTCTTAATTCTTTAGCTGTTGAGCTACCTGAACTTCCGGCAGCTTGCTGAGCTTGGACTGCTTTTAAAGCAAATGGGTTATCAGAGAATTGTGCTACTAGCAAGTACACTACACAAGTGATTGCTATAAGTGTAATAACTGCAAACCCGATCCGTTTAAGTATATACTTTCACATAGTTTCCTTTCTATTCTTCTGGTTTTGCTACTCTATAGTTAGTATTATCATTAAATCCATTATAGGTATGTGGCAAGATGTAGTTTGGATTTGTTAGTGTAGGTGCAAAAGGTGATTTAGAAGCTGTTAAATTAAACATATCAGGTACTGCACCAGTTACGTTTGAAATTTCAACTGCTAAGTCAAGTAAATCTTTCTTAGTTACACTTGTATCATTGTTATATTCTAGTCAGAATTTAGCATTTAAGTCATTATAGTCAATGAAATCTTCTGTAATTTCATTTTTTTCCATTGGGACAATTTGTCCATTTACATATTTACTATTTCCAAGTCAATTTTCCATGTTTAATAATTCATTAGTTGTTAAATTATTGGCAATATCTTCTAAGGAAATAGATAATTTGTGTCCAGGTGCTTCCACAAACTTTTTAAATGCTTGAGCAGCCTTATAAAGTTGTGGGTAACCAAGTTTAACTTTATTAGCATAATCTTGGTTAACTAAAATGTTGGCAAAAACAGCTGCAAAGTTTAATCCTTGAGAATAAGCTGTTAATCCTGAACCAATTCCATTATAGTCGTATCCTCATCCAACTCTTAAAAATGGAGTTGTATCATTTAATCAATAATCAAAGAAAGCATTTTTATTTTCAGTTGGGAATTCTTTAATTACTAATTTTAATCTTGGATCTAGGCCATTAATAGCATCTGCATAATTTTGATATGCAAGTTTTTGAGTAGGGTTAATGTTACCGTAAGGTCACATTAAATCAATTTGAACTGGCTGAGCTGCAATTTCAGGGTGTTGTTCATAAACTTGATCTAAAAGTTTTTTCATACGTGCTTGCATTTGAGCGTAAGCAATAGATTTTGAAGCATCTTGTGCAGCAACGTTAAGATTTTTTGTATCTGAAGGTTTTAAGAATGTTTCTCCAGTAGCTTCAAATACAATTCTGTTTCCAGTTGTTGAATCAATGACAAATGTACCATTAATAATATCGTGGTTAGGTCTTAAACTATTATTTGGCAATGAGTTATCTGAGTTACTTGATTTAATATTAGCATCAGGTGCTAAAGCTCCAATTCATGGGTATGAAGGGTTACCAATGCTTAATTGATCAGCAAATGAAGCCCATGAAATTGCTGATGAAAGAATGTTTCTAAATTCTCCACCAATTCCTAATGTAGTGTAAGGAATAACACCTTTAGCAGTTCCATTTTCTAGTTCTTTTGTTGAACTACCATACATTGTATAAGCGAAAGCATCGTTAAAGTGTGCTTTACTTGATGGTTTTGGTAATAAGTTTCAAATAAATGATTTAGTTAATGAGTCAGCTGCAAGCACTTGTACATAAGTTAATCCATAAGATTGTGGATCTTTTAATACTAGTGACTTGTTATTTTGAGTTAATTCACTAAATCTATAGTTAGCTAAACCACCTGAAATGTATTTGTTATATGAACTTACTTTGTAAGCTTCAGGATCCATTGGTGATTGTAAGTAACTAGTTGTCATTTTTAACATTGTTTGTTTTGAACCTGTATAGGTTGTGTCGTAATAGTATGGATTTAAATATTGTGAAATTGAGAATGTTTCAGCATCATAAGGTTTTCCATAGTATTTTCCAGCAAATAATGTTGTTTCTGGATTCATACCATATCAGTAAATCCCTGTTTCTCTTGCAAGTCCAGAGGCTGACTTAACAGCTTCTACAATTTCATCAAAGGCTTTTTTGTCATTTCTGATTGCAACATCTTGTGCATAAATGTCTTCAGTATTATTGATTGTCATTTCAGTAATATAAGAAGAAGGCGCAGGCACAAAGTCATATCCAGTTGCAATTGTGTCTAGAAACTCAATAAATTGCGCTGGTGATGAATCAATTTTGTTAACTACAAAAAGATCATCTATTTGTTGCGGATTTTGTGGGTTAGGAGCTTGTTGAACACTATTTGTTTTTTTCAACATTCCGGTAATATCAATATTAAATAATTTATAAATGTAAGCATTTGGGAATGTACCATCAGCTGAAAAAGTTTTTCCAGGAGAAGAAATTAGTTTTCTAGCCTCAGCATCAATATAACTATTTCCACCATTTGAAAGTCTGTATGCAGCATCATTCATAAATGTTCTTACAATTGATGAATAGAAGTCCTCTGATTTAATTGGATATTTAGTTCTTTCTCCATTAGATGTTACCCAGAATTGACCAGGTCTAATTCTGAAAGAAATTTTTGCAGCTTTGCTTAAGGCTTGGATGAATTCACGTGAGTTAATTGAACGTGGATTTGAAGAGCTACGTTTAATAACCGTGGTTGAATAAGTTCCATCTGGATTGTCTCCTTTTGGAGCAATTCCAGCATCATCACTATCAAACACTTTAACTTCATATGTACTCTTTCCACTAGCATCAGTAGTTGGAACATATACATAAATTGCATCAGCTAATTCAAGTTTATATCTTTGGAGTTCAGGAGAGATAATACCTTGTTTTACTTTTTCAGTTACACCATTTGAATTAATATCATAAGTGATTTCTTTATTAATGTTTGCTCTTCCTAAAGTTTCAATTGAAATAAAACTTAAAGTAGTATTGTCAATTGTTAAAGTAGAATGTCTACCACCATATGAAGCAGAAAAGTCTAATGGGTAAGCTGTTAGAGCATATGTTGAGTTATAAGCATTTTGGTAAACTCTTGCTCTAGCAATTTTATCCCCAACTGGACTATTGCTAAATTTAACATTTGGATTTAAGATTGCTTGCAATTGATCTTTTGTTAAGTTTTGACCATTTCCTTGTTCAGGATCGATTCCAGTTTTGTCTAATGCCTCTAGGTCATAGTTGTAAATGTCAGTGTTAAGTTTTTTAAGAATGTCAAATGTTGTAGTAAATTGATTGTAAGATTCATTCATTTTTGCACTTAAGGCTGAAATTTGTTGATCTATATTTTCTTTAAATTTGTTATATTCTGTTTGTTCTTTTAATAATTCTGATTTTGTTTGTTCAATAACTTTATTTTGCTCAGTTATTTTTTGATTTAATTCAGCAACTTTTGCTTGATATCCTTGTACATTACCATTTAAAGAATCTTTCAATAAAGCTGATTCCACTTGAGCTAAAAGTGCTTGTAATTGTTTAATTTGCTCTTGTGCTTGGGCTATTTCCTCAGTAAATGTAGGAATAAGGTTGACAGCTTTTGTATGAGCTTCTTGAGTTTTAGCAAGTTCAGCTTTTATTTTTTCAATTTCACTTTGATCTTTTTCAGTTTCTAAATCACGTGATAATGATTTAACCTTTATATTTAAGTTTTCAATTGCAATTGTATTTTTTTCTGACTTATCTTGAAGTCCTGATAAGGCATTTTGAGCTTTAGATAACTGTCCTTGAACAATATTGTAGCTAAGCTTTTGTTCCTGATTTTCAATTGAAAACTTAATGTTTTTCTTTGCTTCAAGTAAGTTTTTAATTGTGCTGTTAAAGACATCATTTGACAGTTGGACAATTGTATTATTAAATGTCTCAAAGTTTTTTGCTTCTTGAGCATATTTATAGTATTGAATTTCAGCATTTAAAGTAGTAATTGCATTCTTTTGGACTTGCAATTGGCTTTCTTTGCTCTTTACTACATTTGACTTTTCTAGTAATGAATTCAATAAAGTGGATTTTTCAGTATCAAGTTTACTATATTGTTCCCATGCTCTATTAGCAACTGCATTGTATTCAACAACTTGAGCCTGTACCTTTTTTAGCTCTTCTGCATTGTTAACACTTGACTCATTGTGTGATGTTTGAGTACCACAACTAGCAGCCAAAATTGGCAAGCCTAGAGATGGAAGTAATAATAAACCTGACAGTAATAATCGTCTTTTTTTCATGTATACCTCCTATTTTTGTAACTTGAAAATTTTATTCCCAAGTTTGATTCATTGATCAATTAAGTCTGCTACATAGTCAAAACCTAATTGGTAGAATTCTTCGCTTTCTAAATTTACACCAACACTTTTTAAAATTTCGATTGGATAATCTTTACATCCTGCTTTTAAAAAGTTATCAATGTAGTTTTCTAAAGCACTAGCACCTTCCTTTTGATATTTAGCAAAGAAGTAATTTGCTACTAATTGCCCTATGGCATACTTGTAAACGTAAAATCCATAGTAGAAGTGAGGCACATAAATTGCTTTAAGATTTTCTTTTGCATCGTATTTATATGTTTTTTTCTTATCACTCTTATATTTTAAAGAATTTTTAAAGTATATATTAGATAATGTTTCATAACTGCCTGAAGCATTCCCTGCAGCTATAGCATTATATAAGTCGTATTCATAATTGGCTCATTCTACTTGCCGAAGCACAGTACCAATGAATCCTGAAATCATGTTACTTAAAATTTTAAATTTTAATTTATCGTCATTTGATGTTTTAAGTAAGTAGTCAAATAACATTAATTCATTAAAGATTGAAGCTATTTCTGCTAAAAAGATTGGATATTGAGATTTAACTAATGGTTGATAAGTTGAAGAGAAATATGAATGCATTGAGTGCCCTAATTCATGTGCTAAAGTCTCAATACTATCTAATCTTCCATCAAAATTCATTAAAATGTATTTTTTCTCAATTCCATAGGTACCACCAATACTATAAGCACCTGAGCGTTTATTATCAACTGGCATAAAATCAACTCAGTTTTCATTAAAGGCTTTAGTTACTTGTTCTTGATATTCAGAACCAAAAGGTTTTGTTGCATTTGCTACTATGGCTTTTGCTTCTTCAACAGTATATTCAGATTTCACATCTACTAAATCTCTAGAACCATCTCATTTTTGCATAGGTTCTTTAAATTTAGCTTGATAAAACTTTTTGTATGCTTGAGTATATTTTTTAAAGATTGCACTACGTGTTGCTACTTGATCAAATAATTTTTGTAAAATAGCATCACTAACTTTATCTGAGTTTGTTAACATTTCAACAGCTGAAGGGTAATTTCTGATTTTTGCTTCTACCACAATGCTTTTAAATTGTTGATATAAAGTTTCAGCTAATGATTGTCTATGTTTATAATATGCATCTCAGTAATTTACATAAGCTTGCTTTCTAACATCTTTATTGTTAGATTTAGCAAACGTAACTCGATTAGTTGGATTCATTTTCATTCTTTTCTTGTCTGAAAGTGTGATGTATCCATAATCTAATTCGCTATCTGTTATGATTGAAAAAATATTATGAGGGTCTGGTTCTCCTAATGAAGATTTAATGATGTATTCTTCAACTTCGTCGCTAAGTTTGTGAGAATATTGATCAATAAAGTCTTCAATTCCTCTTTTATATAAAGTTAATCTTGGATCATCTTTCCATTGTTTCATTTGCTCAATGTGAGCAAAGAAACGATTAGCTTCTGAACCAAATTCCTCATCTAATTGTTGATTTAAGAATTCTCATTCCTGTATTAACTGCTTAAATTTAGGATCAACTATATTAATGTTATGGTTATTTGATAAATAATTATCAATTTTATAACTTATTATAGTTTGCTTTTCTGATTCAATTAAATCTTGTAAATATGCATCTATGTTATTGTATTTTGAATCTTTATTTTTTATTCTGGCTTGAAAAATTTCTTTATATTGTGCAATCCATGTATCTAGTGTTTTACCCTCAAGTATAGCTTCAAGATCTCAGCGATATTTTGCTGGAACATCTGAATATTTTTTATATTGTTTAGCTGCCATGTCTTCTCCTTAATAAATATGAAAAAGAAAGTTTTGTAGGCTACAAACCTACAAAACCCATAGCGAAAAAATTATTTTTTATCTCTGGAATTTGTAAATCTATAGCACCAATGTTTTTAAACAAAGAGTAGAAATCTTTTATGCTTTTCTACCAACATTTCAAGTTGCCACTATCAATGCTTCGGCTTTTATATCCTTTCGATATTTATCATCGCATGCCTGCTAAAATATTTACTTTTACTAAAAGCTCCTCTATAGTTTATCTTTAGCAATAACAGATTTCTAGGTTGAATCTGTTATTTATATTAGCCAAAAACAGATACAACTAAAATACACTCATCATAATATGTCAGTGACGACGGATGAAGGTGATAATAATATTAGTTGTAATCACGTTTCTTTCTTTTTTCATGCGTTTATTATAACACACATCTAATTGAAACAATGGAAAAAAATTTTTGTTTCATATTTTTTCCACATTTTGACTTTTATCTGCATAATATAGTCTTAAATAAATTCCACATATCAACTATTAAGCTTAAATTTAAGTTTAAGTTATAAAAAAGTTAGTTTTTGTTTATTAAAATTTTAAAACTTTGCCTTTAAAGCTAGCAGATACAGTCAAAAGTTAAATACAATTTGCCTAGTACATGCTAAAATACAATAGAAAGGATCATATGAGAAAAGCTAAACACAAAGTAGCTAGTAAAGCTAGCTTTTGAGAAGTCTTTCTTTTTATTTTAAAAGTTACAATTATTGGCTTTGGTGGAGGAAATGCCTTAATGCCAGTAATTCAAAGAGAAGCAGTTAATAAAAAGAAATGACTAACTGAAGAAGAATTTGATGATATTGTCATTGTAACCAATATGTTGCCAGGAGCAAGCGTTATTCAAACTTTATCTTATATCTCAATTACATTACTTGGAAAGGTTAAGGGGACAATTTTAACATTAGTTGCTATTTTACCACACGTATTATTAGCATTTGCATTTTTAGTAGTGCTAACTAAATACTTACCAGCAGCATATTTAAAAATTATTTCAGTTGGGGTGCTAGTTGCAATTATTGCTTTTCTAATTAACTTTGGAGTTAGATATGCAAAGCAGGCACATAAAACAATGGCTACGCCTTTATGAATTATTATTTTTCTTTTTTCTGCAGGATATTCCTTATTTATTCCAGCACCTTATAACTTACCTGTAGTGGCAATTGTTGTAGTTATTGGTCTCTACAGTATTTGATACCTTATTGCTCGAAAAAGAAAGAAACCTATTTCGGTTCAAACTAAACAAATTGAAGAAAAGAAAATTATTGAAATTTCTAAAGAAGAGCTTGAAGAAGCAAATGTAGAAACCACAAATCAAGCTGTAGAAATTGAAAAAAAGGAGGATAAATAATGCCAATAATTGGATTTTTAGTTTGTATTCCTTTAATAATTTTTATTTCCCTTTCTATCTTTGGAGGCGGGCAAGTCTTTATGCCTATTTTCCAATGATTATGAAACTTAATGCATTCTACTTTTGGGGTTGATCAATTAGATGAAGCTGCTATTAACAATATTTTTACAGTAGCCAATACAACTCCTGGGGTGGTGTCAACTAAATTTGCTTTCTTTACAGGATACGTTGTAGCTAATGGTGCCTGATGAGGATATTTAGCAATGTTTGTTACTTATTTAGTCTTCTGCTTACCAGCTATTGCAGTTATGGCTATAACTATGAAATATGTTAAGAAATTTAAGACTAATAGTTTTGTTGCAAATATGTTAATTGTAATGAAACCTATTGTTGCAGGAATTATGATTTCGCTAGCAATTTCACTTTTAATTTCTATCTTAGTTCCTGAGTATTACTTTAATTCATCTTCTAAAGGGTATATGGGAGTAAGTGAAGATAATTATTTTACTGGGTATAAAAATATATTACTTAAGATATATGTACCATTAGGAATTATTGGATCATATATTATGGCTAAAAAGAAACTTTCACTCTTTATTATTATCTTGGTAAATATTGTTATTTCCTTAATTCTCTTTGCTCCTTATGCTGGATAGTCACACTATGGTGTGATTTTTTTTATAAAAAAAGTACACCCAAATTATTTATGGGTATACTTAATATTAGTTTTATACATTAATTACTTGTTGGTTGAGCTTCTGTCATTAAAGCAGTTACATGAGCAACTGACTTAAATGAATCATTAACTTTGTAAGAACTTGGAAGTTCTGCAACAAAAGCATTATCTAGTTGATAGTCATTTCCTACATAGGTTGGGAAAGCTTCAGGGTTTTTATAAGATAAGTAAGCTCTAAATACATCGAAAGCAACTCATTTGTTTGATTTTTGATCAAATATTTCTAATCAATAAATTCCTTGTTTAGCATGTTTGATTTGTTCATTTAAACTATCAATTTCAAATTGAATTGTAGCTTTTTTAAGTTGGGCTTCTAAATCAACAACTAATGCTGAATTTGTACCTTTTACTATTTGAACTTGGTATCCACCGTTAGCAAATAATAATTGAGCATATAAGTCTACAAGTGAGAAAACATTTGTAACTGTTTGAGTAATGTGTCTAAATAAGTTTTCAAAACTTTGTTTAACACCCTCTAAAACAATTGAATTCAATGCAATCATTGATTTTGGCGCAATAGTAGCATTATTTACCATAACTTTAATTGCATTATTTAGTTTAGCAATTCTCTCATTATAAATTTTTGATTTTTCTTCATCATTTCCTGTAATTGTTGCTTTATTTGTTAAGTCAGCAGGTAATGTTGTGCCACCCTTTAATTGGATTAAAGCGTTTGCATATTCAATTTGATTATCAAACATTGTCTCTAAATCTTCTAAGGTTAATGTTTCACCAGCATCTTTTTTAGCTTCTAACTCTGTAATCTTTGCATATGCAGGAAGAATGGTTCTTTCTGAATATGTTTTAATATTTGTTATTTGAAGTTGAATTTCTTGAATTTTTGCTTTTGCACTTGTTATAAGTCCATTTGTAACTTTAAGTAAGCTCTTTGCATTTCTAACTTCAGCTGCAGTTTTTGCATTTGCTAATTGGTTTTCAAAATTAACAAGGTTTTCTTCACTAGTTCTTAATGAGTTTTGAACTTTATATAATTCACTGATATTTACTAATCATAAGTGAGATCAGAAGAAATTAAATGGTTGCGCAAGGAATTCTCTTTGTTCATCTTCAGATAAAGCAGAAACAATTTCACCTTTTGCATCTTTAAATGTGTTGAAAACTTGATATTTATCATTTTGGACTGGACGTCCATTGTTGTCAAGAGCATCCGGGTTAACTCCTGTAATTAAATATTCAGGAGCAAATCCTAATGCCATACCACGCTTATCATCAGCTGATAATGATACGTTGTAGTTTCTATAATTTTCAAACATCATTTTATAAATTTTCTTAGTTGCAGCTATTTGATCATTGGCAATTGAAGTAAAATCAAATTTTTGAATTGAATTAAATAATTCTCTTTGTGCCTTTTGAACAACAGGAGTTGGAATTGTGTTGTAAAGTTTTGTAAGAACTTGGTAATTGAATACACCTGATTTTGTAGCAGGATTTCATGCAAACATTTTTGATGATTGATTTTCTTTAGTTGTTGTAGGGTATAGTGCTTCATTCATTAAATATTCTGCATAAAATGGTGTATCTTGTAAAAAGTGTTTAACAACTGCTTTTGCATCTTCTTCTGTAATTTCATCTTCTGGTTTAGGGAAACTAAATGTTTTGACCCTTGAATAGCTAATTAATTCTTCAACCATCCCTTTTACAAAACCTTTTAAGTTGGTATCTTCATTTTCGCTATCAATCGCACCATTTGGTTTTACAGTCGGAAAAGCAAATGAATTTAATGCATCAGTAGTTAATTGTGTAGCTTCTAATAATCCTGTAAATGATCTAAAGATTCCGGGAATTGCTTTATATTCTGTTTTGTTTGCTTTAATGTCTTTTAAATATGTAGTAATTTTTGTATTTAAATCATTAATTTTCTTAATCGCATCTTGACGGATTGATTCATTATCAATTTTGTTTACGTTTGCTTCATTAATTTCTAATTCTTCAGTCTTATAGTTTGGTGTAAATAAGTCTTTAAAGTCTTTTATGTAATTATTATTGTTTACAGAAACAGCGTTTTGAGGGCTATAAATAAAGTTAGAGAAGTTATATTTTAATAATTTACTTTTATTAATTAAATCATTTTCGAATTTCACCAAGTTTGGTTTATTATATTTTTCTTGGTTTGTTAAAGGTTCTTTTGAACTAAAACCATTACCATCTTTTGAAATAAATTTATTTGCATAAAGAACTGTACTATCATCATTGTAGAAACAAGATACAGCACTTACTGGCAGAATTGCCATTGCAGCAAATGATCCTAAAAATAATTTGGCTCTTTTAAAATTAAATTTCTTATTATTCATATTAATTAAACATTTCAACATATTTAAGTGATTTGAAACCTGAGTAAGTGATTACTGTACCCATAACAAATAGTAAACATGCAAATGCTATTCCCCCTATAGAATATGATTTAACGTATTGAGCTAAATCCACAATTTTAATATCAAGTGTAACTTTTTCATTTAAATCAATTAATGGTTGCACTTGAGAAATTAAAACTGAAAGAACTATAATAGCAACAAGTGCTAATACTGAAATAATAGCTCAAGTAATAACTTTTCTTTTGTAATTTTTCATAATTATCCCTTAATTGTTGAACCTTGTCTACTAATAGCAGCCATGATTCTCTTTCTAAAGATTAAGTAAACAATAAACATAGGTAAGATAACCATTAAGCTGGCTGCAAGTTTAACGTTTTGCATTACGTTTGCACCTGAGTCAGGGTCGGTTGGATCTATACCAGCCTTAAATAATCAAACTGAAACAACATCTAGTCTTGTTGAAGCAATTGTAGAAATAATAGATGGTCATAAGTATGAATTTCATGAAGCAAGTGCTGTAAGAATAACAATAGTTAATGTTGTTGGCACAACCATTGGAAAAGCAACTTTAAATAAGTATTTAAGTCCTGATGCCCCATCAACAAGTGAAACTTCTTTAATTCTTCCAGGTATAGCTTCGAAAGCATTTTTGTACATTAATGTGTTAAAAATACTTGCTGTGAAAGGAAGTGCAATGGCAAATAGGAATCCAACATAATCTCTAGCAATTTTTGTCTTAAGAACAACAAAATATTGTCCTGATAGCAATGCAACTTCTGGTAAAACTAATAAGGCTAATGCAAGGAATCAAATAAGTCCTTTTCCTCTTCAATTACGTAAAGAGAATGCATACCCCATTAAGAATGTAATGAAAACTTTTAAAGTAACAGATACTATTACGTTTAAGAATGTTAACAACATAGCACTTCAGTACCCAGAAGACATAGCTCTACTATATGTATTAGCTACAACTTGTGTTCAAGGAACAAAGTTAAGACCATGTTGTCCATTAGAATTAATATAAGTTAATCCTTCTCCAAATGAAGGGAAGAATCTAAATTCTGACTTAAGTGCAGCAGCTTGTGAGTCATCCATCATTGAGATAGAAATCATGTAGAAGAATGGGAATAAAATCAATACCCCAAAAAATACTAAAAGCAATAGTTTAAGTACGCTAATAAGTACAACTTTTGTTAAACTATGCTCTGTGACTTGTGAAGAAACTCTTTCTTGGTTCTTACGAAGTCTTTTTTGCATAAAGTGCTTGCGTAGCTTTAACTTTAACTCAAACATTTCTTTCTCCTAAATTATTTAATGTTGTTTGGATCATGAAGAATCCACCTCTAATCATTGATGAGAATGTTACTCCAATGATAAATAAGGAAATTGATGCTGCACCAGCTAAATGTATATTACCTGATTGTGTTTGTAGGTATACATAAAGCATTAAAGAACCACCACCAGCATTAAATGCATTTTCTGGTTTGTTTTCAAATAATGCAAGTGGGAAAACTTTTAGTCCACCGATAATTCCGAGTGTAACTAAAAAGTTAATTGTGCTTTTAATTGATGGAAGTGTAATTGCAAAGAATTGTTTAAATCCATTTGTACCATCAATAGAAGCTGAACGATATAAGTTTTTATCAACACCTAACATAGCTGTTGTAAATATTAAGATATTGAAAGCAAGACCATTTCAAATACCATTAATAATCATAGCAACTAAGGCATTAAATGTATATTGATCATTTGTTTCAAGTCATGGAACATTTGTTCCTAAAATTTTATTTAATAGTCCATATGTACTAAATAATTGGATAAATGCTAAAGAAACAGCAACACCATTAGTTACATAAGGCATAAAGAACACTGTTTGTCAAAAACTTTTTGCATATTTTCTATATAACTTAGCTATAACGGATGAAATAACTAAAGAAATAATCATTACAAATGGTAAGACAAACATACCATATATAAATGAGTTTCTAACCCCAACAGCAAAACGAGCATCTGTAAAAACTTTTTGGTAGTGTTGTAGTGTGACATCACCAGAATCAGTTCTTAAAGATTCTACAATGTTAATTATCATCGGAGTAATAGTAAATAATAAAAGCAATACTATACCAGGTAATAATAATAACAATGGTTTTCAAGCCGGTGTTCTCTCATCAAGTATAGAGTGTGATAAAGTAGATTTTTTAGATGCTTGCTTTTTAACAGATCAGTTAAAAAGAAAAGGCATTTTCTTTTGTAAGAATAAATGTGTTTTATTATTTAACAATTTCATATTGTAGTCTTTCTTCGCTAGCAGCATCAAAAATGTGAAGTTTTGCTAGTGGAACATCGAAGAAGATATCATCTCCAATACGGAAATCATAGTTGTTGTCAAGTAAGAAGTTAATTCTTCCAGCACCTTCAACATCAACAACTAATTTACTTTCTTTTCCGAAGTTTTCTTGTACAACTACTTTACCTTTGAATGAATAATCTTGACCTTTTTCTTTGATAATAAAGTCTTCAGAACGAACACCAATATTTAATGTAATATTGTCTTTTCCAACTAATTTAATTTGTGGTAATTCCACTCCAGCCATAGTTAATTTTCCATCAACTACTTCAGAAGCAAATAATCCCATTTCTGGCATACCAAGGAATCTTGCAACGAATTGGTTCTTAGGTTTATTGTATAGTTCAAGTGGTGTTCCCATTTGTTGAACTTTAGCCATAGACATACAGATGACAATGTCAGAAATTGACATCGCTTCTTCTTGGTCGTGAGTAACAAATACTGTTGTAATTCCTAATGATTGTTGGATTTCTCTAATTCATTGACGTGTTGAAATACGTAATTTAGCGTCTAAGTTTGAAAGTGGTTCGTCCATTAATAAGATTTCAGGTTTTTTAACAATTGCACGAGCAATTGAAACACGTTGTTGTTGTCCCCCTGAAAGTCTTGTAGGTTTCTTTTGAAGAATATGTAGGATTTCAACACGAGCAGCAACCTCCATAACTTCATTATGGATAGCTTGTTTTAAAGTAATATCAGCTTTTGCTAATTCTTTAATTTGTGCTTTTTCTTCTTCATTTAAGAAATCATTATTGTTTTTTTCATTATTTAAAACATTTTTAAGATCATATTTAGCAGCAAGTTCATTTGCTTTTTGTTGATAAAGCTTCTTGGCAACAATAGGTAATCTTTTTGAATCAGATAATAATTGTTTATATTCTTCATTTGTTTTTAAAAGTTCATTGAACTTAGCTTTTTGTTCTAGATATTTAGCTTTTGTTTCAGCTTTTAATACTGTGTATCTATTGATAATTTCTTCTTGTTTAATCAAGTATTTATATCTTGTAAGTGTTTTTAAAGCTTTTTCTTCCAATTTAACAATTTTAATTCTGTCTTTTAGAACTAAGTTAGAAAAATCAACTAATAAAAGTTTGCTTACAAATTCTTGAATATCAAGAACTCTTTGTTCCATTTCTTCTGTAGTTGCTAATCTTTGGAATTTATAGTTTTCACTATTTAATTCTTTTAAAATATCAGCTCTTTGTAATTCTGGAAGTAAATTATTTGCTTTATCTGAAGCAAATTTTTCTTTAATTTCATTAATTTTTTGTTTTGAATCTTGTCTGATTTTTTCGTTAGTTTTTATTACATTCTTTGTTAATAATGAAATTTCAGAATCTTCATGAACTAAAGTAATTTTGTATTCTGTATGAGCTTGCTCAAAATCACTCACCATTTTTGCATATAATTCTGCAACTTTGTGTGATGATTTTTCAGAAATAAGCATTATTACATCGAAAGCATTTCTTAGATCTGCAATTTCTTGTTCGGTAGCCCCTAATTTCTTAAGATATACGATTTGAATTTCGCCTCTTGCTTTTTCTCTATTTAAATAGAATTTCTTTTGTCATTCAGGGTCATTTTTTAGTGGGAATGCAATGTTAGCATATACACTCATGTGTGGATATAGAGCATAGTTTTGGAAAACGAACCCTATTTTTCTTTTTTGAGGTGTGAAATCAGTAACGTCTTTTCCTTTAAATAAGATTTTACCAGATGTTACAGTTAATAAACCTGCAATAGCATTTAATGTTGTAGTTTTACCTGAACCAGATGGCCCTAATAAGGTTACTAATTTACCTTCTGGTATTTTAAAACTTACATTGTCAACAGCTAATGTTTCACCAAAATCTATGTTAAGATTTTTTAATTCAATAGCAGGGAATGATTCAGAATCAATGTTAGCTAATTGATTTGTATAGTTTTTAATTCTATTTAAATCATCATTGCTTACATTTGTTGATAATTCCATTACATATGAAATTAATTTTTTAATTAGTGTCATTAATTTCCTTTCTTTTTGTTTTACATATTTATGTTCGAAAAATAAATACTTAATAATTTTACATTAATTATTGTTTTATAAGGTTAAAAATGCCTAATAAATGTTATTTATTTTCCTTATTAGCAAGTCATTTTTTATAAATGTTTTCAAATGTTACATATGTTGAATTATTTTTAGCTAAATAAATGAATGTTGAGACATCACTTGGAGTTGCAAAGTAGTGGAAAAATCCTCTTTTTGCTTGAATAGCTTCAAACATAGCATTAGCTAATTGTTCATAAATATAATCTTCATATGAGCCGGGAACTGAGTGGATATTTGATCCATCAGCTTGTACATTGGAGCTAGGCATTGGAAGTGTTAGTCCAGCTCTCACAATTTCAACATTGTATGAATATTGATAGTTTTCCCCAAAGAATACGTCTGCTGTTGTTCTTCCGTAAGCATCATGACCTAAAAAAGCAACACGTACATGGTCTTTATATCCCATTTCAGGTGATCATAATTTTTCTGCAAATTGAGTAGGCATTAAAGCAAATGCATATTCAAATGGTGGAGATAACTTCTTAGATACAGCTTTTTCTGGTGTATCAATTCCAGATAAGCGAATATTAGGTTCTATTTTAGGGTCTCTTTTTTCATCATGTTTATCTTTAATTGGATTTGGCCCTTTTTTAAATTTGCCTTCAAATGTGTCCTTATCTTCATCCAATATTACTGCATAAGTATCACCATCAGAAACAGTTGATATTCTTCCATCAAAATAATTTCTAGGATCAACTTTGCTTCAATCGATATTTACACTCTTAAACATTTTTGGATTAGGTGCTGTTGGATAAGATTGAAATACTGGATTAATTGGCATAACAGTTTCTTTAGTTAAGGTTACATCCAATCCTGAAACATTACTGTTATCAGCTGCATTAAAAGCTGTGTATTTAAAATTGTTAATTGCTGTCATTTGTTTTAAATTTAAAGCTTTTTTGTGGACAGTTTCATTCGGAGCATCATTTACCCCTAATTTTTCACCTGTTTTTCAGTCAGCAAATTCTTGACTAAATAGTGAAAGAATATATAGCAATTTAAATGTTTCACCATTGTTTTGCTTAATTTCAACATTAAAGTATTTTGGAATATTTGAAAATGCATTTGCATTTGGTAATAAATATGTTGAATCTTGTTTTGTATAAGTTAATTTTATTATTTCATGAACTTTGTTAGATATGGATTGCGCTAATTTAGTAAGCGATCTAGCAAAAGCTGCTTTACCATTTGTATTTAATTTTTTTGTTGATTCAATAAGACCATCTTTTATTGTAAACGGAATTGAAGATTCAAAATTAATCTTAATTGTTTCACTGGGTCCTGAAATCATTTGCAGTCCTTTTAAACTTGATTGACTCTCGATAAATTTATTTGCTTTTTGTTCATCTGTCTCGCTGTTGCAAGATGCAGCCACAATTGGAAGAGTTGTTATTCCAGCTGCAATCGTAAACATAAAAAGACTTTTTATTTTTTTCATATTTCCCTCTAATTCCTCCATACAAGAAAATATAATTTATCTTTCGATAAATTATATTTTGACAGATATAGATTTTCTTATATTAATTTTTTGAAGCTTCAGCTACGAATTTTGTAAAGTCTTGAACTGTTTGACCTGTAGTAACTGATGTTTGTAGTCCATCTCATGCTGCATCTAATTGTTTTCTATAAGAATCCGCTCTTAATGAACCTGGTTCTTCAAAGATAATGTATGATGGGTCTGTAGCAACTTTCTTGAATTCTTCGAAAGCAACTTTTAAGTATGCATTAGATCCGATAAAGCTTGCTGTTGCATCTTCTAATGATACATTTTCAAATCCAGCATATGGTAAAATGTAACTCATTTGTTTTTGGATGTAGTCTCTTGGTGTATATGCTGTTTGTTGTGTATCTTCTGGATCAAATACATATTTGGTTGTTGATGTAATTAATCATTTCATGAATTGTTTTGTAGCTAATTCATCAGTTGGGTTTGAAACTAGACCCATGATAGAAGGACCTTGTCCAAATACAACATTTTTAGTGTTAGTTTTTTCTCATTTTGTTGGAGTAGGTAATGAAATTAATTCATTTTCTCCTAAAAAGTTTGCTTGTGATTTCTTTTCAATTGCATATCCAAGTTCTTTAAGTGTAGCATTTGCTGATTCTGAAATTCCATATGTTTCTGTAACTCCATCTTTAAATGCTAAAATCATTTGGAACGCAACTTTATCTTTAGAATCATTTTTAAGTAATCCTGCATATAATTTCTTTTCTTGAACTTTTGCTAAGAATGCTTTATCTTCGGCTTTTGTTTGGTCATATGGTAATACTAAGAATCCAATTTTTGAAATTGTGTTTCTTGAATTTACTTGTGCACCTTTAACAGTTTCTTCAAATAATGTTTGATCTTCTTGTGTTGCAAACATTTGTGAATATTTACCTGGAAGTGTATTCTTTAGTGCAGTAGCTGTTAATGCATTGTAAGCATAAATTCCATTCATTTTGTTTCCTAAGAAGTATAATGGAGTAACATCTTTAGCAGGTGTATCAGCTGTAACATTTTTAAGTCCTGCTGTTGTTGGTAATGTCACTAATTGGTAACTTGTACCATAGTTTAATCTTATATCATTAAAGCTTCCATTTTTGTCATCAAAGCTTAATGTTTTAACTTCTTTTCCATCAACTGTTAATACATAACTTGTTAATTCACCTTTAACAAAGTTGTGTGAATATCCAGCTGTAGAACCAATTGAAAAAGCAAATTTATGTTTTTGTTGATCTCTTGAAGAGAATTGCCCACCAGGGAATAATTTTGTTCCACCAGCTACAACTGAGTCTTTAACTGTGTTATAGATTTGTTGTGAACCTGTATTTGCATCTGAACCATCTTTTTGTAGTGTTGAATATGAAATTTGAACACCTTCATTGTTGTGGTTTACAGATTGAATCATTTTAGATGTATCACCATTTAAAATTGAGAATAAAGCTTGTTCATATAATGATGTAGCAGAGTCAACACCAAAAATATGAACTGAGGCATTTGCTGGTTTATTATTATTTACTGATTTTTCAAATAATCCTTGTGCAAATTTAGCAAATTCTAGTAACTCTTTGTAGTTTTCAAAAATTGAATATGAAACTACATACCCTTTTACTAATTCTTTAATATTTGAAACAGGCTTTCCTCATGTTGATTTAACAACTGTAGCATCTGCAGCACCTTTTTCTTTAATTGTTTTATATAATTCAGCCATTTTTGTATCATCAGCTTTAATTGAACCACCATTTTCAACAATTGTGCTTAAAACGTAGTTCATAACAGGTGCATTTAATGAAAGAACGTTTGTACTCTTTAATGCAGGTAAGATTCATGATGAAGGTCTATCAACATTTTGTGTTTGAGCATTAATTGTTGTAAAGTTGTTTGAAAAGTTTGTTAAGTCTAAATTGATATCTGCATCATTATCATTAAAGCTTAATAACATGTCTTTGCTTCCTAATGATGAAGCAACTGGTGCATAGTTTAAAATAATGTCAGCAAAGTTAGGGTTACCATTTTGAACAGCTTGAGTAACAGCATTAGCTCCTGCTGAATATCCTGAACCTAATGGTTTTGTATCAACTTCTTTAGCAGCTAATGAAATTCCGTATTCTGATTTGTAATTAATACCTTCTTGATCATCTGCATGTGCTTTTTTGTATTCTTCAAATGCTGCTTTATTCTTTTGAACTAAATTGTTGTAGACAGCAATAATTTGATCAATACCAACTGATTGAACTGAACCTTGAGCAAATGTGTGCCCAATAACAATTTTAGTTTTTACCTCTTGTGAAAATTGTGCTTTAGCAGCATCAGGATTTGAGTTAGATTTGTTTCCTGCTGAGTTAGCAACACGTTCAGCCATTGTAGATGTTTGACCTAATAATGTAATTTTTCCTAATTCTGGATTTGTAACTCATGGTGCTTCTGTTCCATCACCATCTGTTGTGTTAGGGTTTACTGGTTTAGCAGTATCTGTATTACATCCAGCTGAAAGAGCAACTGTTGTTACACCAACAAGCCCTGCAGCTCCTAATAATATATTTTTAAATTTAAAATTCATAAATTAAAACTCCTTAATAAGCAAATATAAAATATTTGCTCTTGTTTATGTGTTTTGTATTTTTCAAGAAATGTAAGAGCGATATAAATGCTTTTTCTTGTATAGCTGCTCCGGTTACAATTTCTATAATTAATTATAGAGCATTTATCTTTTTATATTGTGTAAAAAATTTATTTCCACATTTTGTTCCACATTTGCAGATTATATAAAAAAGCTCGCTTTTTATTATTTAGCGAGCTCTATTTCATAGACATTTTGGACTGTTTTAGACATTTTTCTAATAGTTCCAAATTCTTTTTTGAATTCTTCTAATTGGTTAAAAGCTTCAAAAGACTGTTTTGAACTTCAACGTTCAATAACAAGAACTTTATCTTCGGCCTCTAAACCATATTCAAAAGAAAGATTTTCTTCTTTCATTCTTGTTTTCTTAGTTAAGATATATAAGTAATCTATAAATCCCTTCATTTTCTCTGGGTTGATTATATATCTTGTAGCTTTGGCAAAAATCATATTAAATACTCCTAAACATAGTATTTGGTTTGCTTAAATAAATACTATTTCTTAATTCTTGAAAAAAGAATAAATTCTTTCCCTTGATTAATATTATCAAATTTAGACCAGTTTGTTACTAAATCAAATGAAAAATTATTTACACCTAAGATTTGAGCAACTTCAGCAACTTTTCTAGGCAATACTGGAGCTAAATATAATGAAACAGCATAAATACCATTAAATAATCTAACTAAAATTTGTTCAAGGCGAGGTAGATCTTCTTTTAATGTTCAAGGTTTTGTCTCATCTATATATTTATTTAGATCACCTGAAAGTTCAATTGCTACTTTGAAAGCTTTATCAACTTCTAAAGCATCAAAGTGTTTCTTATAAGTTACGACAGAAGCTGTAATTTTTTCTTCAATTGCCAGGTCAGATTCTAAAGAAGAAGATTGATAATGTAACGGTTCAGCAAAACTATTTGCCTTCATTTTAATACTACGGGCTACTAAGTTTCCATAATTATTAATTAAATCAGAGTTAATTACATCAATAAAACGATTTTCATCCCAAATTCCATCTTCTCCAAGTGTGATTTGTGAAGCAAAATAATATTTAATCATTTCAGGATGGTATTTAGTTAATAATTCATAAGGATCAACTACATTATTTTTTGATTTAGACATTTTCCCTGTTGGTGTAACAAGTCAACCATGAGCTTGAATTTTACTTGGTTGTTTTAAATTTAAAGCTTGCAAGAAAATTGGTCAATAAATCATATGGAAACGAGAGATTTCTTTTCCAATTAAATGCACAACTTCAGCATCATTTCAATATTGTTCAAAATCGCTTGGTTGTATAGCTTGTGTAACATCAAAGCCTAAAGCAGTAATATAGTTACATAAAGCATCTAGTCATACATATAAGGTATGAGTTGGATCTTCATTAATTTTAATTCCTCATTCAATGTTAGTTCTAGTAACTGATAAATCTTCTAGTCCTTTGAGTAAGAAATTATTCTTCATTTCATTAATAATTTTATTAGGACCTAGAAAATTAGGATTTGCATCAATGTATTGGATTAATCAAGGAGCAAAGCGATCCATTTGGAAAAAGTAAGAATCTTCTGAAACATTGATTAATTTATGTCCACTTTGTGGGTGGAAATAAGCCCCATCTTTATATACAGCTTGAGTTTCAGTTAAAAATTCTTCATCACTAACAGAATAAAGTCCTTCATATTTACCACGGTAAATATAACCTTTATCTAAAAAGTAAGAAAAGATCTTTTTAACACTTTCACAGTGGCTTGGAGAACTAGTACGTGAAAAAATATCATAATCAATATCAAAATCTTGTCACATTTGTTGATATTTAGCTACTAAATTATTAACAAACTCTTGTGGTTGCATACCTTCTTCAGCAGCTTTTTGTTGAATTTTTAAACCATGTTCATCACTACCTGTAAGCATTTTAACATTGTAACCATCTAACTTTTTATAGTTAGCAATTACTCAAGCTAAAGTAGTAGTGTATAAGTGACCAATATGTAAATTTCCACTAGCATAATAAATTGGGGTTGTTATATAAAAATTCTTTTTCATTCTTGCTCCTTAAACTTTTTTAGGTTTATATAAGGCTTTAATTTCAGGTAAATAAGCATGATTATTTTTATCATTACTATCATGTAAATAAAGGTTTGGAAGGAAATGCACTCCTCAACCTGACTGATAGCGAGCTTCAATTAAAGCAAATTTTGGTTTATCATCAACTCTTGGAAGAATAAATTGAATACGCTTAGGCTCAAATTTATACTTACGTAAATATTCAAAAGTATCAACTAGTCTTTCAACTGGTAAAACAATGGTTAGAAAACCTTTCTGTTCTATTATTTTACTGCAGCCCATAATTAATTGTTCTAAATTTAAATAAATTTCATGGGTTGCTATTAGCTTTTCTTGACTAATATCTTTTTTAATTTTACTTTTATCGTATGGATAAAAAGGTGGATTACAGAAAATTGTTTGGTACTTAGCTCTAGCTTCTTTGGTATGTTGCTTTCAAAAATCATTAAAATCAGCACAAATGACATTTATTTGATCTTGCATCTGATTTAATTCAACATTTTGTTTTGCTAAAGAGGCAGCTTTTGCTTGAATTTCAACTGCATCAATTTTAAGTTTTGCAAAACGTGATGCCACAAAGATTGATAGGGCACCATTATTAGTACCAATTTCTAATGCTCGAGTAGTTTTTTGAGTTAGATAAATAAAGTTACCAAGCAAAATAGTATCAACTGAATAGTTAAACATTGTTTTGTCTTGGTAAACGTATAAATCAGAATCGAAACCTAGAGAATTTTTAACTAGTTTACTTTCTTTGTTTCTTTGGCTTTGCATTGTGTCTTTCTGTTTCTTCTTTTTGTTTTTTAGCAATATAGTCTTGGTATAAATCAGCTAGCACACAGTCAACTTTACCTTCAACTAAATCAACTCCAACAACTACTACATCAACATAGTCACCAAGGGTAAATTTACGGTTAGCAGAAACTAATTTAGTAAGTACATCATTAGCTTCATATTCACCATCTATTAAAGTACTTTTATGTACAAGTCCACTAGCTTTAAATTCAAATTCCACAAAGAATCCAAAGTTTAAAATACTTAAAATTTGTACTTTAAAAGTTTTGCCAATTTGATTCTTTAAGAATTCAGCAAATTTAAGATCATTAACGTTACGTTCAATTTGAACTGCTTTTTGTTCACTCTTAGTATTTAAGTCTCCAAAAATTGGCAACATTTCTCTGTATTCATCTAACTTATTGTATTCTTTGTTAATTAAGAAATTTCTAATTGTACGGTGAATTACTAAGTCAGGATATCTACGAATTGGGCTTGTAAAGTGACAATAAAATTTAGAAGCCAATCCAAAGTGTCCAATATTATTATCTGAATAAATAGCTTTTTGCATTGAACGTAAAAACATTAATTTAACAAAATCATCATCACGTTCATTTTTAACTTTAGTTACAAAATCAGCAAATATTTTAGGTGTAATTGTATTAGCTTTTAACTCAGCTGCCGAAATATCAATGGCAGCTAATGAATTCTTTAATAAAGTTAATTTATCTTCATCAGGTGTTTCGTGAATACGGTAAAGAACTGGCAACTTAGCATCAAATAAGAATTTTGCTACTGTTTCATTTGCTCTAACCATGAAGTCTTCAATAAGCACTTCACTAAAACCACGTGGATTAATTTCAATACTTTTAACTCTACCTTCATCATCAAGTTTAATTTTAGGTTCCTGAATTTCGAAGTCTACATATCCTTCATTAATTTTGTATTGGTGAAGGATTAAACTTAATTCTTTAGCTGTTAGTAGCATTTCTTTTAATGATTTAACTTGAATTGGATCATCATTTTCATTTAATAAACCTGTTTTGTAGAATTTATCAACATTTTTATAAGTCAATCTAAATTTACTTTCAATAATTCCTTGTGAAATTTCAACTTTAACATTATTTCCATTTGGATCAATTTCCATTTCACATGCTAAAACAAAACGATCTTCATTAGGATTTAATGAACAAATTCCGTTTGATAATTCAACTGGCAACATTGGAATAACACGATCAACAAGGTAAATACTTGTTCCACGTTTTAAGGCTTCTTCATTAATTGCAGTTTCTTCGCGAACATAGTAAGAAACGTCAGCAATATAAACTCCTAAAAAGTAATTTCCATTTGCAAGTTTTTTAACTGTAATGGCATCATCAAAGTCTTTTGTGTCGTCACCATCAATTGTAACAATCATTTCATCACGGAAATCTTTACGATTACTTCAATCTTCTGCCACAATTGTGCTTGGAATTTGAGCAATTTCTGGATCCATATTTTCTGGGAATGATAATGGTGCTTTAATTTGTTCAAGGTATGATTTAACAAACACCATTGGATCAGCTTCATTAGTAATAACACGAGCTACTTGAGTATCAATTCAGTTACCTTCGTATGCTAAAATATTGCAAGTTACTAAATCATTTAATTTTGTAGGAACTGTTGAAGAAATTAATCTTCATTTGCTTGTTTTAAGTCTATTATCTACAGGCACAAAGTATTTGGTATCATTTTTTTCTTTAATAAAACCAACGACTTGTTCATTGTTTCTTTGAACAACTGCTGTAATTACTCCATGAGTTAAATCATCTCCTCCAGGAAGTTCAGATTTATAGACATTAACTTTTACAGTATCGCCATTAATAGCACCATTGAAGTTAAATGATTTAACATAAACACTTTTTTTAGTGTCATTTTCTTCGTCGATATCATAATCAACAAATCCAAAATTACCTTTTTGAGAAACATTTAAATTACCTTCAATTGTTTCTTGTAATACTGGTGCATAATATTCATCACGATTATTTTTAAAAACTAAATATTCCCCTTGAAGTTCTGAAAGCACTTTTGTAAGGGATTTATTATCTCTTGGCAAAATTCTAAAATGTTTTGCAATATCTAAGAAAGCTTTGGGCTTTCCATTTTTTATATAGTCATAAATAAGATTTTTTTTCATATTATTACATTAAGATTCTAATTATTATTGATCCAACTATGATTAGGGTTCCTAATACAATCATTGAATATTTTAAAATCTTTTTTACTCCTCTCTCTTTTGAATGTTTAAATAAGTCTAAATCACCAGATCCAACTAAAGCACCTGAGAAACCATTAGAATCAGGTGACATTAAGAATGAAACTATGATAATTAAGAAGCCTATAATTAGTAATACAACTACTAAAGAAGTCATCATTCCTCCTAAAATATTTAAATAGTATTTAAATAATACCACAAATACTGCAAAAAATGTTGATACTTCCTAAGCTTTTAATCATTTAAGTGCTTAAAAATCAATTCTCACCTTAGCCTTGAGTTTTTAGCTATTAATCCTTCCTTTTTGCTTGTTTTTTCGAAATATCAAAAAGCAAGATATTTTTTCACTAAAAGAGCTATATTATAAGAATAAAAGTTAAAGAGTAATAGTTAAAAACTAGATTTTCCTTAACTTCTGTAAGCTTTTTAAATTAAGAGTATAATTTAAATTATGAAAAAAATATATAGAAATTTATTATTAACAAGTGTTAGCTTATCAAGCGTAACATTACCTTTAGTAGCTAGCAGTTGTACTCAAACTAACACAACTACAGAAAATGAAAATAATTTAATAAATACTATTAGTGCATATAGAAATACTATGTCACTTTATGTAGATGGTGCAAACACATATTTTACAAAGCTAATTATTAATACAAAAAATGATCCATTTTTATCTCAAGTTGCCAATAAATATTATGGAGAATTATCACTTTCAGTCCCTGATGGCAAGCTTAAAAATGACTTTTTTGATTACTATAATAACATTAAAAATGTTACTAATTTGAGTGTCCAAATGAAAACAACAGCTAATACAATTTTAGACAAGATTTCAAAGGTAGACATTGCAAAGCCAATTGACTTTTATAGAAATGTTATAGCTAACCACAAGCAATTAGGAGAAATTTATAACCAATTAATTCAAACTTATGGAGCGATTATTGGTCAAGCTGAAAAAATTAATCAAGAAAAAGCTAATGAATACAAAACACAATTTGTCAAAAATCTAGAAGATGGCCCTAAAAAAGTTTTTGAATTCTCCTTAATTACTGCTGCTTTTCTACAATTAGAAATAAAAAATTATGGAATTAGCGATATGCTTCAAAACTTAGAAAAATCACTTAAAGAACCTAACGCAGAGCTTCAAAAAGCAATAAGCGATACTAATTCATGAGTTAATAAGTGACTAAAAAATATTGAGTCATATACATTAGACAAAATTCAAAATGAAGAACTAAACTTAGAAAAAATGATTTCTGAGATCAATACTGATTTTGAAAACACTGTTACAAAAACATTTTATACAAAATTTATGGTTCCAGTACTTCAACAAAGACAACCTGAAAAGGAACTGACTCAACAATTTAATCAAAATCCAATATACTTCAAGTTTTACACTTCAACAACTAATAATGACGAAATTCAAACAGCAAATCAGCTATTAAAACAAGAAGAAATTGCAAAAAATAAAACTGCTACTGATGCTATTGAAAAATTAGTTTCAATCTTTACCAACCATGGAAAGAATTTAAATCCAAGTTATCCAAATGATAATTTTGCTAACGGAGAAGCTGAAAACATTAAATTTGCTTTCTTAACCCAAAATGGTAAACAAGAAACTGATGAGATCAATGCTACTATTTATACAAGAGACAATACAACCAAGAAATTTGCTTCGAAACCTAATACAACTAACGGATTAGCTCAAACTTTTGATGCAAGTAATACAAACTATGTGATTAAGGTTAATGTTCCACAACAACTTGCATCAACTTTAGGTTTAGTAGTTCCTTTCCCTCAAAATAACACAGATATTCAAGAGTTTTATAAAAATACTAATGGATATTTACCATTTGGTATTAGAGGACTTAGCGCTATTAAAAATAGTTGAATCAATCCTGATTTACTAGTGTTTGACACCTTATTTGCAGGGTTAGAAGGAAATAGAACCCTTCAAAATCAATGAGACAATTTGATTTTTGAAAATTATAATTTTGTATTTTTAAATCAAAACTCACAACTAAATATAGATGCTTACATCGGTATTAGTGATGAAATTTATAATAAATTCTTCGCTAATAAAAAAGAAAATGAAAAACAAGCTGAAAAACTTGCCAAAGATAAAAAACAATTAGAAGATCAAGAAATGGTACTAGATAGCAAATACCAACCTTGAGTAAAAAACTTCTTAATTCCTAAATACCAAGCAAATTCTAATACTACAGAAGAACAATACTACAAAGACAAATTAGCTCAAATCATTACTGTAAAAGAAGGCAAGAACTATATTACAGTAGATAAGTGAATTCAAGCCTTACAAAATATTCTTGACTATCTAGCAGCTGCACCAAATAAAGATCAAACAGCAGACTCAATTCAAAAAGCAGTAAAAGATCTCGAAGCACAAAAAGATAGCTTAAAACAAGAATATGATAAAAATATGGCTGCTATTAATTCAGAAAAAGAAAAGCAACAAGCTATTGTAGATTCAAAAGAAGCAACTGAACAAGATAAAGAGCAAGCTAAAAAAGCTCTTGAGCAACTTAAAGAAGGATTAAGTCAGCTTCAAAATAATTATGATAAAAATGTGGCTGCTTTAGACTACCAAATTACTCAAGCAAAAATTACAATTCAAGACTGAATTAATAGTGCTAAAGCACATGGTTTAAATATTAACCAATATAGTGATATTGAAACAGTTAAAACAGAAGTTACTACATTATTAAACACAGCTAAAAAGCAAATTGATGAAATTAATAAACAAATTGATAAATTGTTAAATTTCGATTTATTAAGTATTTTATTTAGATTACAAAATGTTAAATAGGTGGTTATATGAAGTGAACATCTTTAATAAAGTTACTTGCTTTACCTAGTGTATCACTAGTTGCTCTTGCAAGTAGCTGTCAAAATAATGAATCGACACAAAGCCCAAACCCTTTTCATGATAACACTTATGCCAAGGCATTTGCAAATGAAGCTAAAGTGTTTATTAATAACTACACTAAAATGCAAAATCAAATAGTGGACTTTATCTTGCAACAAAGCAAAGTAAATCCAGCATTAAGAGATCAAATCCAGCTCTATAGAACTCAAAAACCAAGCAGTTTTAACAAATACTTCTTGCCTTTTGCAGAAAATGTTGTTAAAAATGATAATATTTTTAAAACCAAATATCAAGAATTTGAATCAATTTATAATCAAACCAACTTAACCAGTTATGCCTTAGCCCAAGCTATGAATAACTTTGTTAGTGAAGTTGCTAATGAATGTAATGAAATGTTAACAACATTAAATGAATATTTTGACATTCAAAAAAACTTTTCTTACAATCTAGAGTATGAATTTGCTAATGTTAGAGCTACCGCAAGAGTTTATTATATTAATTCAATTTATCAACATTTATTAAATAATTTAACTACTTTAGAGTCCAATAAAGCTGTTAATTTAGACCAAATTCAAAAATTAAAGCAAACTATCGATCATAATCTTAAACAATTTAAGCAAATATATAGTATTCAAAATAGTTATATAACAATTGATGATAGCTTTAATACAGCCATTGAGTTAGATTTAGCACAATTAGAAAAGGTTGTTGAAATTTACAAAAAAGACTTTGGCCCAGCTTATTTAGCTTCACTTGATATTAATAAGAACAATAGTTTTACAGATTCATTTAGTTCAATGAATAACCAAATGAAAATCTTAGTTACCAAGTCACAAGGAAACTTAGAAGCTGATTACTTATTTATTAATCCTGAAATATTTAAACAAGTAGAAAGTGAATTAGATAATACTGTGTATCTTAATGAACTAACTCGTTTAAAACAAGAAGGCTATAGCTTAATTTCAAATTACATTATTGATGATTTAAGCTATGATAAAAAAGTTCATCTTAAAAGTAATTTACATAATAATGTGCAATTTGATATTGCACTTGCCCAAAAGCACAATGGTAAATTTGTTACAGTAAAAAATCTTACTAATTCTAATTTTGGTTCTAAGCTGTCAACTAATCCTGAATTGGACCAAAATGACTATCTTGTAAGGCTACAAGTAAATCAAAGTCAACTCAAATCCCTTGGAATTTCCTTGATTTCGATCCTACAAAATCAAGTATTTAATGCTAATGGGAACATTATTTTATCTCAACCTGAAAACTTAGTTGCTAGTTTAACTATTAAAGAAAACAAGCCAACTATTACTCTAGCTTATAGAGATAAAAATTATGTTATTCCAGCAGGATGAGATACAGTCTTATACCCAAATAAGAATATTGCCCTATCTTATAATTTCCCACATAATGTATCACTAAGCATATTCGATATTTATTTAAAAGTAAATAAGACTACTTATGATGTTTTAACTCAATTAAAAGACAATGATACATTTGACTTAGAATTTATATAAAAAATAACTACTAGGACTTCCTAGTAGTTATTTTCATTATTATTTATAAGCGATTTTATCTGCGTATACTTCAGGTGAAAATTCCTTAATAAATTCTGTCATTAGATCAATTGTAGCTTGAATATCTACAAGTGAACATGAACCAATTGGTGAGTGTAAGTATCTTTGAGGAATTGAAATTGTCATTACAGAAGCTCCACCTTGAGCATATTGTAATTGAGCAGCATCAGTTCCACCACCTTCAGCTACATATTTGTATGCTGGGATGTCTTTTCTCTTAGCAATATCCATTAAAACTGCTAATAATTTTGGATCAGGTAATGTTCCACCATCTTTTACAAGTAAAGAAACACCTTTTCCAAGTACTGGTGTACCTGGTTTACATCCAGTTGTGTCATGTGAAGCACCTGTATCTACTGCAAAAGCAACATCTGGGTTAATTATTGAAACTGATGTTTTAGCGCCTCTAGTTCCAACTTCTTCTTGAACTGTACCAACTAAATATAAATCACAAGCTAAGTCTAAATCAGCTAAATTATTAGCAATAAATTCTAGTGCTGTAACACCAGCTCTATTATCCATTGCCTTTCCACCAATAATATTGTTTGCAAAGTGAATTGTTTCACCAGATAAGAAGATTTTGTCTCCAATTTCAATTCCAGCTTCTAGCACTTCTTGTTTTGAAGCATATCCTAAGTCAACAAATAAGTCTGCTTCCTTAATTGCAACGCTCATTTTATCTCTATCCATGATGTGAATTGAAGTGTGTCCAAATACACCTTCAAATCTTTTACCTGTAGCATTAGAAACTACAGTAGCCTTAGTTCCAATTACAACACTTGGTCAAACTCCACCAATTGTTGTAACTAAGATATTTCCGTTATCAGCAACTGATTTAACCATGTATCCAACTTCATCCATGTGAGCTGCAAGCATAACTTTAGGTGCATTAGCAACTTTTGATGGTTTGTGGAAAATAATTGATCCAAAAGCATCTCTTGTAATTTCATATTTAGCTTTAATGTTAGCTCTTAATTCATTTGCAACAGGTTCTTCAAAACGAGAAATTGCTTCTATTGACATGTATTTAGCTAAACGTGTAGCTAATTTTTCGTATTTTTTATCCATTTTAGTTTTCCTTTAATAATTCGTTTAATTTTTCTTCCATTGATTTGAAATCAACTTGTTCATGGGTGTTTTCATTAATTTGCATGTATTTAATCTTGTTTTGATCATCTAGAATAAATAATGAACGTGCACATAATTGTACTTGTTCAATTAAAACACCTAGTCCACGAGCTACTTCATGTGTTAAGTAGTCAGAGTATAATTGTACTCTACCTGTTTCATGGTCTTCTGCATAGTTACTTAAAGCAGTAGGCAGATCCATTGAAAAAGTAGCAAAATCTACATTTTTGTATTTGTGTGATAATTCTGCCATTTTTAAAATTTGCATATCACATACCATAGTATCAGCTGATGGGAATGTTCCTAAAACTAAATACTTGTTTTCACGTTTAGGTGTGCTTTGTTCAAATTTTCCTTCTTTAGCACCTACAAGTACTACTTCATTGCCTACTACTGGAGAAGTTCCAGCAAGAGTGCAATCTTTATTTCCGAATTTAACTGTTCTCATAATTCTCCTTTATCTTTTATTTATTCAATTTTACTAAATGTTAGGCATAATGATAATATTTTTTACTACTAATAGAAACTTATTAAGATCTTAATTTATTATCTCTTTTAGTTACAATTTAGCTATAAAAGAAATAATTAAGTATATAAAAAAGACTCCTAAGGAGTCATTTGGTGCCTTAGACAGGACTTGAACCTGCACGGATTGCTCCAGCGGATTTTGAGTCCGCAGCGTCTACCATTCCACCACTAAGGCATAAGCTATATAATTATATAGCTTTTTTATTTGCAATTAATAATTATTTGCAATTCTTTCATAGTTTTTACGATTTTTAGCCTCATAAGCTAGGTATAAATCATCATAATTAAAACCAAGCATCACAAAGCTTCCAAGCGCTACTTGGAAAGCTTTTAAGATATTATCTTTGTTAATATCTTTCATAATTTCTGCAATAGCAATAAATAGTTGTTGAAATTGTATGTTGATATCATCACTTAAAATAATGGGTTCAATTTCAGGATTAATTTCAAATTTATATGAAAAGTTAACTAGAAAGTGAATTAAGTCCGCAAACTCTTCAGTTACTGCAGATCTTTTAATATCCTTATGAATTTTTCAATATTTAAAGCTTTGCACTTCATTGATATATTCAGCAGCTTCAATTATTAATGCAAGTGTTTTTTGCACTTTAATATCATCAACATTTAAATCAGGGTTTGCATCATGACTTTTTTTAGCAATTTGCTTGTCAAGTTCTTTTTGCATATCAAAAATTTTTGTTAAATTCATAGCTGTATTATATTACTTTTAATACTTTAAGATAATAAAAAAATAGACGCCTATATCTAGACACTTTTTTATACACAAATGTTCGACTTAAAACATCTTTGAAGTTTTTAAATTAAAGGGTTTTGTTTATTGCTTATACAAATATTGTACTACCCTAAAACAATTTTAGAAAGTATTACGTTTTTACTGACGTTATTGCTTATACAAATATTGTACTACCCTAAAACTAACATATCAATATTCTAGAAATTTAGGAAGTTATTGCTTATACAAATATTGTACTACCCTAAAACGACTGAAGCTGTGTTATTTGGGTTTGGAAAGTTATTGCTTATACAAATATTGTACTACCCTAAAACAACTAGGTCTTCGTCATTATTACATACTTGGTTATTGCTTATACAAATATTGTACTACCCTAAAACTTATCTGAAAAATGTAATTTATTATCTAAAGTTATTGCTTATACAAATATTGTACTACCCTAAAACTCTCGTTGTCGTGAATTATATCCCAAAGAAGTTATTGCTTATACAAATATTGTACTACCCTAAAACTAGACTTTTGTATATCAACAATACTAAAGCGTTATTGCTTATACAAATATTGTACTACCCTAAAACTAGTCCAACTTTTATGATTGATATTACTGGGTTATTGCTTATACAAATATTGTACTACCCTAAAACATAGTCTAATGCCACTTATTCAAGAACTGCGTTATTGCTTATACAAATATTGTACTACCCTAAAACAAAATATTAGTCAAGTTTATGAACTTGAGTGTTATTGCTTATACAAATATTGTACTACCCTAAAACATACCAAAACCCCGAGCAAGGTTATTTATAGTTATTGCTTATACAAATATTGTACTACCCTAAAACAATTTTGTTTGTATATCTTGACTAGATAAGGTTATTGCTTATACAAATATTGTACTACCCTAAAACACATTATTAGCAAGTATCTTAGGAGCTTGCGTTATTGCTTATACAAATATTGTACTACCCTAAAACAAATGCTTTCGAGTGAATTTAGAATGGTGTGTTATTGCTTATACAAATATTGTACTACCCTAAAACCTGCTTCAAGTGCTTGAGTTACTTTTATTTGTTATTGCTTATACAAATATTGTACTACCCTAAAACTACAAAAACATTATTCTCAACACCAGAAGAGTTATTGCTTATACAAATATTGTACTACCCTAAAACACATAAATATAACCAATGACGCAATTTATTGTTATTGCTTATACAAATATTGTACTACCCTAAAACGAAGGAATGAACTCACAAAAACAAAAAGTTGTTATTGCTTATACAAATATTGTACTACCCTAAAACAAATAACTTTTGAGGCAGTTAAAATTTTTTGTTATTGCTTATACAAATATTGTACTACCCTAAAACAATCAAGCGCTTTTAAAACTCTAAAAACTTGTTATTGCTTATACAAATATTGTACTACCCTAAAACTGAACTACCAATACTCAAAAAACTTAGGAAGTTATTGCTTATACAAATATTGTACTACCCTAAAACCACAAAATAAGCTAAAAAATGTAGTAGATTGTTATTGCTTATACAAATATTGTACTACCCTAAAACTTTCTTCAACAAAGCTTATTGAGCTCATAGGTTATTGCTTATACAAATATTGTACTACCCTAAAACAAGGGATGAGACAAAAATGGAACATTCTTCGTTATTGCTTATACAAATATTGTACTACCCTAAAACTAAATTCAGAATTAGTTTTTTGAAGGTACTGTTATTGCTTATACAAATATTGTACTACCCTAAAACTATATCGCCAACGTAAAAATATTAAAGGTAGTTATTGCTTATACAAATATTGTACTACCCTAAAACGCAAATGCAAGTTACTTGTTTCTTTTTCATGTTATTGCTTATACAAATATTGTACTACCCTAAAACTAACCTCTCCTTCAGCTCTGCTCAACCTTTGTTATTGCTTATACAAATATTGTACTACCCTAAAACTCTTTTTATCTGCTGTTTTTAACATTTGATGTTATTGCTTATACAAATATTGTACTACCCTAAAACAAATCATTGTTTAGCAAAATCTGTAACAAGTTATTGCTTATACAAATATTGTACTACCCTAAAACCAGCTGGGATTTTGTTATCTTCTTTTCTATGTTATTGCTTATACAAATATTGTACTACCCTAAAACACACACCACTATTATAAAAAATTGCGATCTGTTATTGCTTATACAAATATTGTACTACCCTAAAACAGTACATTATTGAAATGTTTAAAGGGGAAGGTTATTGCTTATACAAATATTGTACTACCCTAAAACATAACACAATTACAGTATAGTCATATAACAGTTATTGCTTATACAAATATTGTACTACCCTAAAACAAGAAGCTGAAACAGAAACACAAACAGAAGAGTTATTGCTTATACAAATATTGTACTACCCTAAAACAAGCAATTTAAAACTATTGACGACTTAAAGGTTATTGCTTATACAAATATTGTACTACCCTAAAACTTAAAATACCAAAAAAATTATACTCAATAAGTTATTGCTTATACAAATATTGTACTACCCTAAAACTTACACACTTTAAACGTGTATAGTGAATATGTTATTGCTTATACAAATATTGTACTACCCTAAAACCTCATTTTGTTAAAAAATATTATTTTTTAAGCCCAACTTAATTTTATTTATTTCTTTATCAGACATATTTGCTAACATTTCATTACTAATTTGAGTTTGGAATAACTCTTCTAAAAAATATTCAAATGCATCCAAGCTTTCTATTTTTATAATCCTATTATTATCCTCATCTACTAAAGCGTATGCTTCAAACAATTCATAATTTCTTGCTACTTCATTAATAACATCATTTTTAAGAACAATTATGTTATTCACAGCTATATAACTAGAAAGTTCAAAAAGATTTAAATTATTAAAGTCTTTTATTATTATAGTTTTAGGTTCAGTTTCATGATCTAACAAACTCAAATATTTTAATACATCATCTGCACTAATAAAGTCATCTGATATATTTAATAAAGATTTAATAATTTTGGTTGATGAGCTGTCTATTGATATAACATTATTGTTAAAATTATGATTAATTTCTTCCACTATATTATTTAAAATATAATCAGTATTTAGTATTTTAGTGTAGTCAATATTAATAGAAGATAATAGTTTTGCAATAATATTTTTACTATTAAAAGCCAACAGATCAGAATATTTGGTTAGTGGAGACATTATTATGCAGTCAGATAATCAAATGTTTTTGTTATTGATTTGAATTGATGCATCTTCATTTTCTTTTTCATAAATAAACATTTCTCTTAAAAAATTAGTAGTATTTGCTACATCTAAAAATAGTAGCCCATGAAAGTTTTTGATTTCATTTTTGTATGTTTTGATTTTCATTATAGTTCTATATAATCCTCTCTATCATTATAAATTTCATTTAAGTTTTTTTCTCCGGTTAAAATTTCCATATTTTGATACTGATTTTCAGTCAGCATAATAACTCTCACATTTGCTTTTATCGGCAAAATTTTCTTGATTTTTTCTAATTCATATTTATACATTGTATGTGATCCGATGCATTTGCAATATATTGAGTATTGCAACATAAAATATCCCAATCCGATTAATCTTTCTCTAAATTTTTGTGCAGCTTTATCATTTTCATCTGTTTGATAAATATCATAAAAAATTAGTATTCTCATATATCTACTCTTAATCTCAATCAATAATATAATCCTCTTCAATGATGTTGCCTAAAATTATAGATTTAATAAATTGTTCAATTAAATCATTTAAACTCTTACGATTTTTAAAAATTAAATTTTCAAATGAACTGAATAATGTTTTTTTATACTCAGAAAAAGAATCATTCTGCTCTTTGATCAAAAATGAGTAGGTAAAATAATCAATTACTGGTCTAAAAATTTCCATAACATCACATGCTAATGCGAAATAATTGTTAAAACTTTTATGAAAAATTCCGAGTCTATTATCAAGTCCATTTTTTATCAAACTTCTTGAAACATAACTCATAAGAACAATATACCCAAAGTTTAAAAACTTATTTATTATATTTTCATCATCAGAACGACTGAAGGAGCTACCATATAATAATTTAAAAGAAAGCTTAGCAGCATGCCCTTCACAATTTGTTTCATCACCAAGTTTTACATTGCAATAATAATCCACTAATTTATTTATTTCATCATCTGTTGCAATATTTAGATGATAAATTAATTTAGAATAGTTGATAATTTTTAACCTAACAATTTGTTTTCAAATTTGATTTTTAAAAGTTTCATCTCACCTTATTTGAGATAAATAGTTTTTATTTGAATAATAAGAATTAATTGGATTAATTTGTATTGTTGGTTGATATTTGCTATTGCAAATAATTAAATTTATGTTGTAATTGACAATTTTATTTAGCAATGGTACTGTAATTGAGCAAAATGGATTTGTAATCAGAATCGTATCAATAGTACGTAATGGTATTGTAATTCTTGCACCATCTTTGTTAACAATTAATGTGTCTAAAAATAAAGATAAATATTCAGTTTGTGCTATTTCAATAACTTTTTTTGACATAAAAGAAAAAACCAGAGATAACTCTGGCAATTACGACAGTCATATAAAATATGACGTCTTATTTTAGGGTACGACAATACTTGTATAAGCAATATTTTTATATTGTCAATTAAATTATATATTATTTAAATTTATTGTCAACTAAAATTTTATTTAATCCTAAAAGATCTGGTTCAACCTCTACGCCTTGTTTTTGGTTTAAAATTATATAGTTGCTAATAATTTGTTTTGCAGTTTTTCTGATTCTTAAATTTTTATCTTTGTCATCATCAGAATACAATTTTGTTGCCTTTCCAAGATATTTTAATTCTTGAATATCGTTGATTGTTTGAAAAGATGATAAGTAAAATAATTCTCTACTGTCTTTTTCAATAAGCACTGTGCCTTCTGTTAAAATTCTTCAAATTTCATAACCTTTATCTAATTGTTTTTCTTTTAAATATTTCATAAATTTTTTATCAGCCATGAAATCATGTTTTAATACATTTAACTTATTAGAATCAAAATGAGTATTTAATGTATTAATTGGAATCCTTATATATTCAGGGTTCTTAGAATTGCCATCATCTTTTTTCTTCATAATTATTAATCCAACTGATTTTATTGATGTCTGAAAGGCCTTTGGTAAACCTGTTTTACTGTCTTTATTTACAATAATAAGTCCTGTTGTATCCTTTAATTTATCTCCTTTAACTCTTAAATGTTTGATCTTAAAGGTGTTTTGATTTTCTTGATCATAGAATACAACTGTTTTTGATTCGATCATTTTAGAAATGAACTCTTCAGTAAATTTATCTGGATAATTTTGAGATAAGTCATGCATATATTTAGTGAATACACCTTGATCACCATTTTTATATTCATTTTCATATTCTAAATAAATAGATTTAATTAAATTAAATAAGTTTGGATTAGCTTCTGACAATAATAAGTCATCAAATTTTGAGTCAAATACTGGAGCAATTTTATTCTTTTTGTCAAATAAACTTATTTTGTCAATCTGTCTAAAACCATCTCCATCTTGAATCATTGAATATACCGTACTATTAAATAATTGTAAATTAGACTTGATTTCTTTTTTACGTGAAAATTGAACTCTAAAATCAATGTTATCAAAATTAGGTTCCATTTCTTTGACTAGTTCACTAATTTCATTTTGAACTTTTAATTGTTTTCATGTGCTGCTATCAATGTCAGTAATTTCACCTGTTTTAATATCTTCTTTACGTCATATTCCTGTAGAAGATGATTTGTATATTTTATAATTACTCATATTTTGCAACTGATGATATAAAGTTTTAGTTTTGTTAGCAAACATTGCAATTATACTTGCATCAATCGCATGGTGAGAATAATCATCTCTATTCTTTTTTCTTAATTTTTCATTTTCCATATTTTTTCTAATAAATGAAGTTACACCACCATTTATAGAAATTACAGGGAACATTGCTTTTTTATCACTTGAGATATTTTTTGAGTATTCTTGTAATGCATCTCTAAATACAACTGTTGCATATCTTGTATCATTTAAGTTACGTGATAAAAATCCGATGTCAAAAGCATTTTGATCTTCTTCGATAATTAACTTTTTATATTTTTTGTCTTTTTCTGTTTTATTTGAAAATCCTGGTTGATTTTTTTCATATCAATTTTTACAGTTTTGAAGATATTCTTCTCAGGTAATGCCAGCACTTCCTGATCTGATGTATTCATATGGAGTTTTTTGGCCTTTTAATTGATTTGATTTCTTAAGGACAAGTACTTTGTTACTACTTGAATCATCAAATGATTGACTGTATGGTAAGATGTGATCAATTTCGGTATTAGTAAATATTTCTTCAAATAATATTTCTTTACCAGAATACAAATCAACATGATCTTGTTGTAGTCATAATAACGTTTTGTAACTTTTGATAGCAGATTTTAAAATTGTTTCAATTTGTTGTTCGCCAATTCCTAAATACTGCAAGGCATTTTTAACAATATCATTGTTACTTGAAATTATCTTTTCATAATTCTTTTTGTTTTTGTTAATTTCGTCATCCGATAATTCTCTTGCTAGTTCAATAACTACTTTAGAAATTTCAAATTTCTTACCAAATTTCTTTTTAATTGCATTAAATACTTTTGTAGCTTCTCTTAAAATTCTTTTCACTCCAGGTGATAAAATAGCTTCATCAACAAAATCGGGACTTAAATATTTTGAAATTTGATTATTTTTTGCACTTCCTTTTTTACTCTTTAAAATTTCAGTTTCAAAAGACTCGTCATAATTTTTTAATGCTTCAAAATTTCATCCTCTGTCTTTTTCTTTTTGATATGGTCTATTATCCATACCTACCATTTTTGAGATCACTAATTTAATTGCTTTTTGTGATAATGAGTGAGTTTTTGAGAGTTGTTCACTAAAATCTTCTGGCATTGTTTTAAATAAATTAAATAATGATTCATACTGATTTTTTATTAAATAATCAAAAGCTTTATCTTTATTAGATATCTCAGTTAAATTATTCTTATTTATTTTGTCAGTGAATGTGTAATTCTTAGATAAGTATAAAAACATATTATCTAAAAAATCCAACTTTTCTTCAAGACTATAATTAATTAAAAAACTTAAATCTAGAAATTGCTTTATGTTTTGTATAAATTCTGAAAGTTTAGTTAAATCACCAAATTCATTTTTACCATTTTTATTAATTTTAAGTCCAGATAATTTAAACTTATCGTCATTTTTATTCTTTATTCCTTCTTTATCTAGCGAAGAAAGACCTTCGAAACCATTTTCTAATAAGAATTTATTTATCGAACCTTCAATAGATGAAATAATAATTTTGTCAATTTGTGTTTTCTTTACTTTTACTGCTTTATCTAAATCTAATAAATAACTAATTAGTTCATTTAAGAATTTATATTTTTCCTCTTGTGTAATAAATCAATGATTTAATAAATCATGTTTACTTCTAATTGTACTTAATTCATTTAATTCATTAAAAATTAAAGCACTTGGTAAATTCTTTGGAGCTCTATATTCATCATTAAATATGCTGCATTTTCCAAGTGTTTTATCTCAAATATTATTATACAGTTGAATAGTCTTTTTTGTTTCTTTGTCATAACCAAATATACCATATGGGCTTGCACTGTTTAAACTTCCAGGTCCTTTTGACATTTCACGAACATAGCTAAATAATCCTAAATATTCTTTTATAAAATCTTCAGGTAAATTATCTTGTGAATTTAATACTTGTTTAATTTCGTTAAGTCATTGTTTATTTGAAAAGTTAAAATCACTCATTAGTGCTTCATCATTTACTTGATTTGGATCGTTTAAATCAATAATTCCATTATAAAAACCATATTTATTATAGTGCTCTAATAATTTTTCACTAGGGTAAATATCTATATTTTCATTGTTTTCATAAAAATATCCCCTATTTTGTAAATAGTCATGTAATATTCAAGCTAATTCTTTTGGCTCGATAGAAGCATTTAAGGCTTTAACTTTTAAATTTAAAACAATATTATTTTCTTGTTGCTGAATAATATTGTTTTGCATAATATCTGCTTTATTTTCAAAATTGAAATAATTATTGTGTTTCCAAATTAAGTTTACTAATTTTTGATTTTTATACTTTCTTCTTCTAATTAATCTTCTGGCACCTCTAAAGGACCTTCTATCTTGAGCTGTCTCAGCTGATGAAAATAATCTACTTCCAAGATAGTATATTTGATTAGTTTCCGAGTCAACAACTGATCATCCAACAGATCCGACTCCTAGGTCAAAGCCTAATGTAACTGCTCTTTTAGTATCATTGTTTTTCTTTAAATCATTCTCCATTATTTTCTCCTTTTCTTTATACAATAAATTTTACTTAATTTTTTTGCAACATTGATACAGTTTCCACATTTTCATATTTTTCCACAAAATAATATATTCTCTCAGGCATAGAAAATATTTTAATAATAAAAATACAGCACCTAAGCACTGTATTTATTATTGGTATGATTAGTAAATATTATTCGAAATCGTCGCTATCATTTTCAATGTCATCAACAATTTCCATTACATCATCATCAATGTCAAATATTTCTTGGTTTTCTTCATCATCTGTCATATCCATGTCATCTTGACCTTGTAATAATAATGCATCATCGTCAAATGAAACTGGAATTTCAATGTCATCAAATGTTGAGTTAATTTCATCTTGTTCTTCTTGACTTAATTCAACTCCACCATTTTCTGGATCAATTTTACCTGTGAAGTATGTTTTAGGATCACGAATGTCGTATTTTCCTTTTAATTCATAGTTAGAGTTTGTTCCAGCTGGAATTTTGTGTCCAAGAATAATGTTTTCTTTAAGTCCTTCAAGATAGTCAACTCTTTTGGCAATTGATGAGTTAACAAGAATTTTAGCTGTTTCTTGGTATGAAGCAGCAGCTAGGAATGAATCACTTAATAAAGGAGTTTGTTTTGCTCCACGGATCTTAACTTCACCGTAAGCTGGACGTTTTCCTGCAGCAAGTAATTTTCCATTTTCTTTTTGGTAAACAAATGTATCAACAAGACTACCTGTAAAGAATTTAGAATCTCCAGGATCTGTAATCATGATTTTTGAAAGCATTTGTCTAATAATGATTTCGATGTATTTATCTGAAATTGTAATACCTTGTAAACGATATAGTCTTTGAACTTCTTTTAATAAGTAGTTTTGCACAGCTCTTGTATCAGCTGCTTCAAGAAGTTGGTTAAGAATAATAGGTCCTTCAAAGATCTTTTGACCACTTACAACATTATCTCCAAGTTTTACACGTAATTTTTGTGAAACTTTTCCGCTGTATGTTTCAGTTTCAACTGTACCATCTGGTCTCTTAGTTTCAACTTCAACTAATAAGATATCACTACTGTCTTTTCCATTCTTATCTGTTGCAGGCGCAATTCTTGTTACTGTTCCGTATACTGTTGAAATAACAGCAGGTTTTCCTCATGGGAAGTCGTAGGCATCGATAAGTTCGATTAAACGTCCGAACCCACCTGTAATATCTTCAACCCCAGCAACCCCTCCGGTGTGGAATGTACGCATGGTAAGTTGTGTTCCAGGTTCCCCAATTGATTGAGCAGCAACTACCCCAACAGCTTCACCGATGTTAACAATTCTGTTTGTTGCCAAGTCTTTTCCGTAACAGTGTTTACATACCCCATTTTTGGTGTGACATGAAAGCACTGAACGAATTTCAACTTGACTTTGTCCATATTCATTAACAATTTTATCGGCTAAGTCAGGAGTAATTAAGGTATTAGCAGCTACTAATTCATTTCCATTTTCATCTAAGATAGCTTTATTTGTAAATCTACCTTCAATTCTTTCTTGTAATGATTCAATAACTGTATCAGTTTTTGTATCTTTAATATCTTTAACCACGAATCCAAAGTCTGATCCACAGTCATCTTCTCTAACAACGATACCTTGTGCAACGTCAACAAGTCTACGTGTTAAGTAACCTGATTTAGCTGTGTTAAGCGCAGTATCGGTAAGTCCTTTTCTGGCCCCGTGAGTTGATGAATAGAATTCATAAGCTGTAAGCCCTGAAAGGAATGATGATTTAACTGGGATTTCAACAGTTGAACGTACCACACGGTCATTTTCAGCATCGGCTTTAAGCACTTTGGTGTTGTTGTTCATAAGTCCACGCATACCAGCAAGTTGGGTAAAGTTAGATGAGTTACCACGAGCTCCTGAGGTGAACATCATAAATAGTGGGTTATCAATATCTGATTTAGTAACTTCTTTAAGGTCTTTTTCAATAGAATCTTTAACTTCTGATCATTTTTGAATTGTTAATGTATAACGTTCGTCATCAGTTAAGTATCCTTCTTCAAAGAATTTCTTAAGTTGGTCAGTGTATTCTTCACCTTTTTTAATCTTTTCAGCAGTAGTATCAAGTGTTGTAATATCGTTCATAGAAATTGTTGTACCTGAGATTGTAGAGAATTTAAATCCTAGGTTTTTAACTTTATCAAGGATAGAAGCAACATAGTTTGTGTAATCAAATCAAACTTTATCTAATACTTTTGTGTATTCACTTAATGTTCATACAGGTTGCATACCTTCAGCAACATTAGGGTTTTTCTTACTTCATTCATAGTTAATTGTTTCAAAGTGTTCTTTAATTGAATTTGAAATAATTCTTGCATGTGAAGTAGGAATTGGTTGGTTTGCAAAATCAACTAATTCAGCACATTCTGTGAAACGATCTTCAAAGTTTTCTTGTGTTGTTTCATTAATAATAGAAGCAACATCTTCCATTGTTACAACAGCAACGTATTTTTCATATACTCTACGAACAATTTTAGCAATGTCTTTCTTAGAAAGAGCTAAGTTAACTGGCATTGCTGCAATTTTAGCTCTGAAATCATCACCATAATTAAGCACATATTTATCTAAATCTTTGTCTGAAGTATCAATTTTTTCGCTTTCACTTACTTTAATTGTTCCATCAGCTTGTGCTACTTCTTTTCTTGTTACAAATTTACCAAAGATAAATTCGAAATCAGAAGGGAAAGCACGGTTAAGGATAAATTTACCTACTGTTGAAACTAAGTAAGGTGCATTAGTGTGGTTTGAAACTGATTCTTTGCTCATTGCAGAAATTGGAAGTACAACTCTTGTGTGTAGAGTAATATATCCATTTTCATAAGCTAGCATCATGTCATCAAAGCTTGCATAGAAGTTTCCTTCTCCCTTAACATTTGCTTTTTCAATTGTTAAGTAGTAAAGACCTAAAATCATATCTTGAGATGGGTTAATAATAGGTTCTCCATCTTTAGGTCCAAGAATGTTTTTAGAAGCAAGCATAAGTTCTTTTGCTTCACGAACAGCTTGATCTGAGATTGGAACGTGAACAGCCATTTGGTCCCCGTCGAAGTCAGCGTTGAAAGCTGTAGTTACAAGTGGGTGAAGTTTAATAGCTTTACCACGGATTAAAACAGGTTGGAAGGCTTGGATTGAAAGTCTGTGAAGTGTAGGAGCACGGTTAAGAAGAACTGGTCTTCCATCAATTGCTTTTTCTACATATGGTCAAATAATTGGATTTAGAGTTTCAATCATTTTCTTAGCTGATTTAACACTTGTAATTGAAGGTTCACCTTTGATTAATTCTTTGATAATTCAAGGTTCAAATAATTTGGCAGCCATATCACGAGGAATACCAACTTCGTGCATTCTAAGTGATGGCCCAACAACGATAACACTACGTCCTGAATAGTCAACACGTTTTCCTAAAAGGTTTTGTCTGAAACGTCCTTTTTTACCAGTTAAGGCATCTGAAATAGATTTTAAAGGATGAGAATCTTTTGATACAACTGGTGTTGGTTTTTTTCTAGCATTATCAATTAAAGCATCCACTGCTTCTTGAATCATACGGTATTCGTTTTGCTTAATAAGCATAGGAGCATCAGCTTCATTTCATTTAGCTAAACGATTGTTTCTAATAATGATACGACGATATAGTTCGTTAACATCACTAGTTGAGTGTCTTCCACCATCTAACTGTACTAATGGACGTAAGTCAGCTGGGATAACTGGAAGGTTGTAAATTAACATACTTTTTGGATCTTGTCCAGATTTAATAAATGAGTTAATTACTGTTAAACGTTTGTATAACTTAGCTCTATCTTGTTCTTTAGTTGAAGATAATCCATTGTCTAAATCCATTTCTGAGTTGATTTTGTCAATTTCAGCTTGCACAGAAGCTGCTTCTTCAGCTAAATCAATGTGAGTTAATAAGTATTCAACAGCACGAGACCCTGTGTCAATTTTAGCATCTGAATATTCGTGGATAATTTCGTTGTATTGGTAGAAATCAATCCCGAAATCTTTCCCGATTTTTGATTCAGCATATTCTCTTAATTCGATTAATGCTGTTTCGATGTCTTCATATTCATCAGTATCTTTATCATAATTACCAAGCATTTCTTCTAAAGCTGCTTCATAAATGTTAGCTGCTTCGTTAATGTCAATGATGGTATTTTTCTTTAAGCTAGTTAAGTTTCCAGCTTCAAGAACGATGTGAGATTTATAGTAAATTAATTTTTCTAAATCTGCTTTTGTTACTTGTTTAGTAGAGTCAGCAACTCTAAGACCAAGTAGTTTTGAAATAATTGAGTGATCAATTTTGAAGAATCAGAAGTGCACTACAGGGTTGTGTAATTTAATGTGCCCCATTCTGCTTCTACGTGTAATTTTAGGTAAAATAACAGGTCTATATTTTTCACAAGCAGGGGTTTTGGTACATACAGAATTTTCATCACTTTTCTTGTATTTTGTATTACAGATTGGACATTTGTAATCTGTAACTGGTCCGAAAATTAATTCATCAAATAGCCCATCTTTTTCGGGTCTATATGATTTATAGTTGATGGTTTCTGGTCTTGTAACTTCACCATGAGATCATTCTAAAATGTCTTTATCTGTTGCAAGTGAGAGAGTAATTTTATTAATTTGTTCAACTAATTCGTCTTGCTCTTTATCAAAATTATTCATAACCTTCTCCCCCTATTTCATTTGTATCAACGTATTGATATTGTGTATGATCGATGTCTTCTTCTTCGTTAAGTGTTCTAGTTGAAGCATCTAATTTCATTCCAAGTCCTTTAAGTTCATAGCTAAGAACATTAAATGATTCAGGAATTCCAGGCATTGGTAATTCTTTTCCAGATACTAATGCTGAATATAAGGCATTACGTCCTGTAATGTCATCTGATTTAAATGTAAGGATTTCTTGAAGTACATTTGTAGCTCCATAAGATTCAATAGCTCATGTTTCCATTTCCCCGAATCTTTGTCCCCCATTTTGAGATTTACCTCCAAGAGGTTGTTGTGTAATAAGTGAGTATGGTCCAACACTACGTGCGTGCATCTTGTCATCAACCATGTGGTTAAGTTTAAGCATGTACATAACCCCAACAGAAATAGGTTTATCAAATTTTCTTCCTGTAATTGGGTCAATAAGTGTTTGTTTTCCACTCTTATCAAGTCCTGCTTCTACTAAAGCATTTTCAATGTCAGTTTTCTTAACCCCATCGAATGAAGGAGTTACGAATTTAACACCTAATTTTCTAGCTGCCATTCCAAGGTGAAGTTCAAGAACTTGACCAATGTTCATACGTGAAGGAACCCCTTGTGGGTTAAGCATAATGTCAAGTGGTGTTCCATCTTCTAAGTATGGCATATCTTCTTCAGGTAATACGATTGAGATAACCCCTTTGTTACCGTGACGTCCAGCCATCTTATCCCCAACTTTAATCTTACGTTTTTGGGCGATAGAAACTTTAACAATTTTGTCTACACCTTCTTCTAAGGCATCTCCAGCTTCACGTGAAAGTACTTCAACATGAATTACTGTTCCAGCATGACCATTTTTAACTTTTAATGAAGTATCTTTAGTTGTTTGTGGACGTTGTTGAAGAATAGCCATAAGTAGTTTTTCTTCTTGAGAAGGGTTATCTTCTCCTTTAGGTGAAAGTCTACCTACAAGCACATCACCTGGTAATACTTCAGAACCAACTTTAACAATACCTCTTTCGTCTAAGTTTCTTAAAGCGAATTTAGATACGTTGCTAATTGCATTTGTTAATTCATCGTCTCCAGCACGTGATGTTCTGAATTGAATTGTTTGTTCTTCGATGTGAATTGATGTATATACGTCATCTTTAACAAGTCTTTCATTAATGATAACAGCATCCTCAAAGTTATATCCATTTCATGTAGTAAATCCTACAAGAACGTTTTTACCAAGAGCCATTTCTCCATCTTTAAATGAGCTACCATCAACTAGTAAGTCACCTTTTTTAACTTCTTGACCAACAGCAACAATTGGTTTTTGTTGAATTAATGTTCCTTGGTTACTTCTTTCGAAGTTTCTTAATGAATATCTGTCAGTGTTTCCTTTTTCGTTTTTGATCATAATTTTTGATCCATCAACGAATGTAACAACTCCAGCATTTTTAGCAACTAAGTTGTATGAAGAATATTTAGCAATATCTGCTTCAATACCTGTAGCAACAAATGGTGCTTCAGCTTGAAGAAGAGGAACTGCTTGACGTTGCATGTTTGATCCCATAAGTGCACGGTTGGCATCGTCATTTTCTAAAAATGGGATAGCTGCAGCAGCAACTGAAACAATTTGTTTTGAAGAAACCTCAATATAATCGATTTCATCTGGTGTACCTATAATATAGTTATAGTCACGTCTAATTGTTAAGTATGGATCAATAATTTTGTTTGATTCATCTACTCTAACTGATGATTGAGCAAATGAGAATCCAATTTCTTCAGCAGCAGTTAAATAGTGAGTTGTTGAATAGTCAACTACACCATTGTTTACTTTGAAGTAAGGAGTTTTTAAGAATCCTAAGTCATCAACTTTTGCATATGTTGCATAGTTAAGGATAAGTCCGATGTTAGGTCCTTCAGGTGTTTCGATAGGACAAATTCTTCCATAGTGAGTTGCATGAACATCACGAACTTCGAATTGTGCTGTATCACGGTTAAGACCTCCAGGCCCTAGAGATGTAACACGACGTTTGTTTGATACTTCAGCAAGTGGGTTAATTTGATCCATGAATTGTGAAAGTTTTGATGAGTTAAAGAATTGTTTCATTTGGTTTGTTACAAGTTTGTTGTTTGTAACATTCTTAGCTGTAACTTTGTCAGCTTCTTTAGCCCCCATACGTTCACGTGTTGCTTTTTCTAATTTTGTTAAAGCAACTGATAATTGACCTTCTAGTAATTCACCAACTGAAACAATACGTTTATTTGTAAGTGAATCTGGATCATCATCTTGACCAATTCCATCAATTAAGTTGAAGTAGTAGTTAATTGCAGCAACAATATCTGAAATTAATAAATGAGTTTCAACTGATTTAGGATCGTTACCAATTACTAAAACTGGTTCTTCAGGTCTTTCATCCATTCATTTTCTTGATGGATAAACTTTAAGTTTGATGATGTTAATTCTTTTTGCTAATGTTTTGTTTTGGTTAATAAGTTTGTGGTAAACCATTTCAGGGTCAATACCAGGGATTTTTTCACTTCTTACTAATCCTTCATTAAATGCATTTTGAATTTCTTTAGCTTTCTTAATGTCGATAAATGTTCCACTAGGATATAAAACTACTTTTTCTCCTTGTTCAACTGATTTAACAACAAAGTCTTCAGCTAAATATGTGTTTGTTATACGATCAACAAGAGAAAGTTTCTTGTTAAGCATGTAACGTCCAGTTGTTGATAAGTTATAACGTTTTTTATCAAACAACATTCCAGGAATAAGTGAACGTTTAGCTTCTTCTGAAATACGATCACCTTTTCTTAGGCCTCTGAATAATTCTTCTTGACATTGATCAAGAATTTCAGCTTCAGTAAATTCTGAATTTTCAATTAACTTGTCTTTCTTAAGTGTTTCTTCTAATAATTCACTTGTACCAAATAATTCTCTAATTGTTTTTGGTGTAAATCCAAATGAACCTAAGAATGTAGCTAAGTTAACATTCTTGTTTTTGTCAATTTTAATTTTTACAGTATCAAGAGTTGAAGATGTAACTTTGTGAGACACTTCAAGTCATGATCCGATTCTTGGTAAAATTTCTAATTTGTTGAATAAGTCATCTGATTGTTTATTACGATCACCAAGTCCAAAGTATGCACCAGGTGATCTGATTAACTGAGACACGATAACTTTTTCAGACCCGTTAATGATAAAACTTCCACCAGAAGTCATGTAAGGAATTTCTCCTAGAAGAACTTCATCAACTTTAACTTCTCCAGTATTTGTTATTTCTCTTTTTAAGCTGATGTAAACTTTAACACTAAAGTTAATTCCTTTAGCTTTACATTTTTTAATTTCTTCGCTTTCGCTAGTAATTTTTTTAAATGGCAGTTCTAATCTTACTGAATTCTTAACAAAATCTAGGCGAACTTCCTTGTTAGCAGCTTCGATTGGATAAACTTCAAGTAGACATTCTTGAATTCTTTTGCTAATAAAAAGTTCAAAACTTTCTTTACTTGTTTCAAGAATATCAAAAAGAGGTAAAGATTCTTTAGTTACTGAGTAATCTCTTCTCTCTGTGACAGGACCAAATCTACGAATTTTATAATTTTTTTGCTCCATATATTTATTCTCATCCTTTCTGAAAATATAGACCTCTAATTAAAAAATACATTCTTAAATGTATATTTACGTAAGGTATATAAATTTTATCACATAAGATTTTTTTTAATTGTAGGAAGTTTAATTTTTTAGTGTATAAGTAAGAGCTAAAAAAAGCATGAAAAAAGCACACTATTTTGGTGAAAATTTAGTGTGCTATAAAGCCTTATAAATCTATGCTATAGGCTTGAATAAAATTTATTATATAAAAGGTTGATTTTTGATAATCCTTTAGCTTTACCAGATTTATTTTTAATAAAAATATTTTTTTCTTTATAAATTCAAAAACTAATTTCTAAAATTATGAAAAATACGTAAGCCGGAAGTATAACGGGGAAGATTTTACTATACTCAGATTTATCCTGGTATTGCAAGATTAAATTGTATATTCCAATGTTTGCAAATGTACCATATGAGATCGAATTTCTGACAGCATCTTCACCTTGAAAAATGAAAACTGATAAGAGTTGTTTGTTAACATAAGGTAAAACATAATAGTGATATATTTTAAGTTTGCTTCAACCTTTTTGTTTGTATAAAGTAATAATATGACTTGGTAATGTATTGATGGATTCAGCAATTTGCTTTGCAAGTTTTCGAAAGGCCGAAACTATTAAAGCAATTGTTATTGCAGTTAATGAATCCATCAACGGATTTAGTACTAAAAATCAAAAGTAGGTAGGAACCACTTTTATAAAAGTTAAAAAGATCTTACTTGCTATTACTGAATAATTATGGTTAATTTTTTCAGCAAGTATATAAGCATACATAATGCCTAGTATATAGGCTAATACTATTGAGATGTAAGCTTGTTGAATAATAAGTAAATATTGACCCATTACTCCTCAATTAAAGGATGAGAAATCAAATTTAAAAATGTTTGAGAAGTATTGTTTCAATGTGATGCTATATATTTGAGAATTGGATAAGGAAATAAGGCCTCAAATTAAGACTGCAAAATAGCCTATAAGCATTAGACTTAAGACATATTTTTTCCAATTATAACTTCAACTCTTTATTTGCTTAATAGAAGCATTGACTTGAGCTTTTGAGACAAGTAAAACTTTGTTTAATAAATATAAGATCGCTTCAATAACAAGGATAAAAAGTGCAATAAAAAGTAATGTAATTCCAAAGCTGTCTTGATAGTGTTTTGGGTCCGAAAAGACAACTCCTAAACCATTAATTCCTACTAGGCCTAATATAGTTAATCAACGAATATTAGATTCATAAGATAAAAAGAAGTTAAGGAAAAACTTAATTTTGACCTGTTGATAGATGTTTTTATAAAAAGACTGTAATCTGTTTACGCCTAAGGATAAGTCACGAAAGTAATGCTTGGTTGAACAGCTTTCAATTAAATCTGAAATATAGCGATTCATTCATAACCAGGTAAATCAGAAATAAAGAACGAAAGAAGCTAATTCAGCACTAAAAGCATTTTTAAATAATAATATGAAAACAATAACCGGAAAGGCTCTTAGTAACATTAAAATAATTTTAACTAGAAAAGGGAAATATTTGTGTTTATGAATATTTGTAGCACTAAAATATCCAGTTATCATAGCAAGTAAAAATCCAAAAAATGTTCCAATAGTAACACTTTTTAAAGTAATTAAGAAGTAATTTCAATTAATTAATCAAATATTGCCTGAAAGTTCTTTATTATGACTTGCAAAGCCAAAAATTGATTTAAAGTTTTCTCAAGCACCAACTCAGTTGGGGTTATTAACTGTGTAGAAAAAATTTAAGTTATATAGAGAGTAAATAAAGAATACGATTAGAAACAAGAGCAAAATATATTTAGTAATTTTTCTTTGATAAAGTTTTTTAACAAATGAGGCTTTATTCATCAAAATATAAAGCAAGCATTTCTTTGTTATAGTCTTGTTTCTGGATAATATTAACTATCTTGCCACCTTTAACCGCAATCAAGCGATCACAATATTGCATCGCTAACTCAATATCATGAATAGCAGTGATAATAATTTTTTGATCTTTTATCTCGTTCAGATAGTTAAAAATTTTGTGGGAATTATTCATATCCAAATTACTTGTGACTTCATCACATAATAAGATTTCTGAGTGATTAAAAATTCCTGCAATAAAATTAAAGCGTTGTCTTTGCCCACTTGAAAGCATGCTTAATGGTGTAAGCGCATAATCCCGTAATTCAAATTTAGTAAATAATTCTCATAAATTGTTTAGCTGTGCTGCAGTTAAATGGTGCAGCAAAGCGTTTAAAGTATTGGTATAGTTATTAAAATTAAATAAGATATTTTTATAGGCATCATAATTTAATAAAGAAAGAGTGTCAGCATCGATAAAGGAAATTTGAGCTTTGTAATTTTTAAGCTCCTTACGTTTTAATTGGTTAACAATTTGATTTTGATAAATAATTTGACCTTTTAACACTATGCTTAAGTCAAAAATAGATTTTAAGATAGTGCTTTTCCCTTCACCACTACGTCCAATCAAACCTACTATTTCTCCTGGTTGAAAGCTAAAGTTCAAATTAGATAAAACTTCCTTATTTTCATAGCTAAGCGCTACATCTTTAAATTCAAGCATTATTCTCCTATAACATTATCAATTTTAGTTTTTAAGTTTTGTAAGGTATCATTGCTATATGCAACAAATCCTACATTTCTTCCATAAATTGGATCAGTTCCTGAAGCTAAATCATTTAAAGCTTCTGTCACTAATTTCATTTCATTTTCAGTAACCTTTTTAGATGAAATACCAGCATTGTATGGTAATGGATCTGTCACTGTTAAAAATGTAATTTTTTCATTTGGTCTAACTTGTGCATTTACTGCATAAGCATATTGTTTTTTAGCGCTAAAGTGAGTAAATGAGTATACACCTTCATTATCAAAGAAAATGTGAATATTTTTATTCTTTTCGTCACTAGCTTCTTTTAAAGTAGCTTTAACTAATTTTCCATTGTTTTCAGGTTTTGCTAATAAATCAGCAAATGAAATTAATTGTTTATTAGCTGCTGTATTAAATTGTTTTTTCATTAAAGCTTCAGGTAAGATGTATTTACTTCCTGAAGTAGGTTTTCCGAGTCCGATACCATATGAAATAAATTCAGTTAGGTTCTTATCTGCTCATGCTTTTTTGATTTTTGCAGTTAAATCATCATTTGCCACAATAGCAATTAGCCCTCTTTGATAGCTAACAATATTTTCATTTGCTACTGAAGAATAATCTTGATAAAACTTAGTATAAGCACTTCCGTTTCATCCATTTCCATTTGTTTGATCATTTCATCTTTCAGATCATGGAATGGCATCAAATTTTGCTTGCTCATTTTGAGCAATAGTTTCTAAATTAGCTGCTGTAGTGCTAAAGGCAGCATCTTTAATATCACCTACAAATTTAGGTGTTCAAGTTTGGATAATGTTAGGATTAAAGTTGTCTGTATAATTCTTTTCAGATACAAGACTTCCAGCAGAAACAAATCCTAAATCAGTTTCTCCTTTAGTAATGTTTTGAGCTACAGTTTGGTAAGAATCATCACTAACCATTTTAACTTTAACTGTAAATCCCGCTTTTTTGGTATTTAAATATTGATTCATTCTGTTTTCAATATTTGTTTTTAAACTTGCAATCCCTTCATTGTTACCACTTAGTTCTCATGGTGTGATTAAATCAAGTTTAAGTTCAACTTTTTCTTCTTTGTCATTGTTGCATGAAGCTGCAATGATTGGAAGGGCAGTTGTCATTAGTGCTCCAGCACCAACAAGTAATTTTTTAAATTTGTTCATAAAAAAATCCTTCCTTGGACAGGGAGGGATAGAAAAGAGAAGACTCGCTACGCTAGTATTAACTAGATCAGCTCTTAAGAGTATTTCTCAACCTGTTTTGCAACAAGTACCTCTGTCCTTGGAAGAATTATATAATAAAATTAAAATAATTTATCTTCAACTTCTGGGGAAATTATTTCGCTGACATTATGACCATCTTTACTATGAGCACTAAGCTTTATTTCTGTAGTAAACTGGTTATCATCTTTGTCATAAGGTTCAGGAATAAGTTTAACATCCAAATCACTTAAAATAAATTCATCATCTACAAAGACTGATTGAAATTCTTCATTAATTTTAGTATCAGAAAGTTTTTCATCACTAAAAAGACGTTCAGATTCACCAGTTTGATTATTTGTATTAATCATATTTCACTTTTGATATTCACTTAAAGTACAGTAAACAAAGTGTGAAGGGTGAGAATCTAATGTGTAAATCTCTTGTTTAATAAATAATTGCACATAATTACGATTTAATTGTTGGTTAAGTGAAGCAATCTTATGATTAATCAATAAATTAACATCTGGATTTACTGGGTGAGCAAATAGTTCTTTTACTTTTGCTCCTTCAAGTAATTGAATATCGTTAAAAAAGTATACATAATCCATTGTTTCTTTAATAAATTTTAAATTTGAAGTAATAAAGACTGTTGAAATATTATTCGCTTCTACAATTTTAAATAGTACCCGTAAGAATTCACTTCTTGCTTCCTCGGCAATATTTTGCATATTATCTTGCACAATTAAAACTTCAATTTTAGTTAAACCAAATTTTGTTAGTTTAATTTTGGCTTTATCAATAACATCTAAATCCTTAAATGGTTTAATGTAGTTCGGAATAGAAACTGAAGCAGTTTCAAATGATTCGATAAAACGAATCATAGCAGCTGAATCTTTAAGAAATTTTTTTCCTGCTTTTTGCTTATTAGAAGAGTAATTAATTAAATCCATTAATAAATCAAAAATTCAATTCTTAGTTAAAAACTTATTGAATTCATTTAATAATTTAATCACACCTTCATAATGTAGCAATGGGACTTTAGTTAGCAGCGAGTTGATAATTGAACAAACTATTTTCTCAGTTTTTCTAACATTTAGTTTAATCCGATTAAGTTTAAATTCTTTAGATTTAAGAAGCGAGTTGAATAATTTTTCTTCAGAATATTTAGATCAATCTAGCTCAGCTTGGGCATATTTAATCTTTTCTTCAAGTTCATGTACTGAAACAATATTTTTATAGTTTGAAAGGTGATTAAAACGACGATTTTTAATTTCACTAATCGCACTTTGTTTTGCTGCTATATTTTCGTTTAATTGATCACACATGTTCTTTGACATAGTGATATAAGGCTTAATATTAAATGAAAATTCTTGATTAATAAATTCTTTGATTTTTGAAACAGTAGCATTTTTATATTTATCTTTTGTTTCAGTAAAGTTATTGGTAATAAAGATGCTGATTTCTGAATCAATCATTAGTTTTAAATCTTCTAATTGTTGCTCATTTAAGTATTGCAATTTTTTGAAATTTTTGGATCAAATATGAGATTCTTTTTTCTTAATTAAAATATCTTTAAGCAAGTCAAAATATTCATCATTAATGATATCAAGTAGCTTTTTCTTTTGTTCCAGTAACTTAATTTCCTTACGAATAAGGTTAATTTGGTAATACATTGTTTTTCTTGAATACTTAATAATTGAATTTTTTAAGTCTTTATAGTAGGCAATTTCGCTATTTAAATCGCGTATTTTTAAGTCATTTTCTACTTTTAGCAAGGAAACATTGTTAATTTTGTTCATGTAAGAGAGCTTAGTTTTACTTTGCTCTATAAGATTTTTTTGCTCATTAATATTACTGGTTTGAATTCCTTCTTCTAGTCTTCGATATTCATTTTTTAAACCTTTGAAAATTTCAAAATATTCTTTAATAGTATTTACTATGTAAGAATTTATGATAAAGGTTAAGTTTTCTAAATGACTAGCTAAAGTATTTTGATCTTTTTGATTTATGGTTGCTAAAATACTTTGCTCTAGGCCTTGTAGGGTTTTGATAAATTCATTATTAGTATCCATTAAATTTGAAGAATGATTTTTCAAAATATTGAAAATTAAATTCTTCATTGTATAGTCTAAATTTGAATAAATACTACTTAAGTTATCTAGATTAATTACGCTTTTAATTGAATTTTGGCAATCATCTCAAAGCTCATAAAGTGGTGTTTTTAAGTCATCTTGATCAACAATTTCATCAATATTAAAGTAAGAAAGCTTAGCTAAAATATCTTTCTTTCGAGTAGTAAAGTTTAAATGCTTATTAAAATCATAGTATTCTTTAGTCTTAGGATTGTAATAAGTCATAACTGCCTTATTATCTTTTAAAATAAACTTACTTAAGCTATGAAAAGTGATGTTTTCATTATCATTCGGAATGTAGAGAGCTGTTTTATTATTTTGATAAATAGATAAAAAAGGGATAGAAATATGAGAGGTAGGTCAAAAACCACCTCTAGTTTTACTATACCCTTTAGGAATAAATATATTTTCTATTGTTAATATTTTTTTATTTTTTGCCATACACCCTTCTTAATAAGCTAAATGCTCATTTTTATTAATTAATTTAGATACAACTTGGTAAGCATAATAAATAACAAAGACATTAAATCAAATTTTAATTGGGCTTGTTAAAATGTGTTGTGTAATTCACACAAAGATATCTTCAGGTTGACTGTTACCTAATGAATATAAGTCTGCAAATGATAAAATAGGAATATTAACTAATTCTAAGAATGCACAAAAGACAATAATTGGCACAAAAACTAAATATTTATCGGTGCGCATTGCAAAGCGACCAACAATAATAAAGATTACTAATAAAGTCATTCCTGAAGTCATTAGTGCAAGTAATAATCATCTATTTTTAATAAATCCATTTGCAATAATTTGATCACTGACAAAAAATCCAATATATCAAGCAATAATTGAAATAGCTAAAATCAAGAATAAAGCTCCTGAAATACAATAAATATTTTTTAAAGCTATATTTGAGGAGTCTTGGCTAATAAATTGTCTTTTATTATTTAATTTAACAATTTTATTAGCAATCTCTATTGCTTTTTTCTTATTACCAGCAGCTGATTCAAATTTATATTTATAGGCTAATAAGTTAATTTTAATTGACAAACGATTTAAACGATAATCTTTCGAAAAGGCAAAACGTAAAAACCCCATGTAATAAAGTCCAAAAATCCCCGAAATTAAGCCATTAACAGCTGTTGCAGCTGTATAAATTGGATTATAACCAGCAGGTGGAACAAAAAGGAGTGAGATTAAATCTGCAACAATCCCCACAAAAACACCGATCACAGGACCAAAAATAAAGCCAGAAATTTTAACTGGTAATCCTATAAATGAAAATTTATAAGATGGAATATTAACAATTGGAATAATTTGAGCAGAAACAACTGTAAAAGCCACTGAAATAGCAATTAAAATAGCAACAAAAACCATCTTACGAATGGTTCATTTAGGAAACAGACCTAAATCGGAAAGTTTAATCTTAATTTTGTTTACTGAATTAATTGCTGATTTTTTCATATTTAAATTTTATATTATTACTCTATAAACATAACAAAAATTATTAAAACTTCTCAAGCTTTTTAAATTTCAATAATCTGATTTTTTATCCATGATTTTAGGCATAAAAAATAAAAAAGTGAGAAAGCTCACTTAATTATTTGTTTTTAGGTTTTTGTTGAGAAATAGCACGTTTAAGTTCAAAGTCTGAACGATATAAGTAATCATCAATTGCTTCTGCTAATCCATCTTGCTCTACAGCACTGGTGTAGAATTTAGCTGCAGCTTTTGTTGCTTCATCTGCATTATCCATTGCATATGAATATCCAGCAGCTTTAAACATTGGAATATCATTAGCACTATCACCAATTGCCATGACATCTGCTAAGTCAGCATGGAAGACATTATCACAAAGTCATTTCATACCTCAAGCTTTTGAAATTCCACTATTTGTGATTTCAATATATTTGTTAGAAACATTGATAATATCAAGTTCTACACCAGTAGCTAAACAAGCTTCATAGAAAGCAGAAATAGCTTCTTGAGTTCCATATGCTTCAATTTTGTGAAGATCTTGGTTAATTCTTCCGTCAGTAATTCAATCTGTATATTCATTAAATGTAGTTAAGAATTCTCTTGTTACATCATTACTATTATACATATAGTATTGATCTGTACCCATGTAATATAAGGTTACTCCATGTTTAATTGCTAAAGGCCAAATAACTTCAGCTTTCTTTGTATCTATATATTCTACATGTAAAGCTTTCTTCTCTAAATTGTCATAAATCATTGCTCCATTAGAACAACATAAATAACGTGCATTTAATGTATCCGCTAGACGTTGAATTTTAGCTAAAGGTGGATTTCCAGTGTTAATAACAAATGGAATGTTTTTTTCTGCTAATTCTCTAACTTTTGTTTTATTTACTTCTGATAATTGTTTGTGTGGAAATGGATAAATTGTTCCATCCACATCACTAAAAATTGCTCATGTTTTATTCATGTGTATATTATAGACCATTAGCTTAGAAAAACAATTTTTTAATCTTATTTTTAGCCAGATTTAATTATTTTATAAGGTTAGAGTAGATAAAATGTTTGAGAAAAAATAGAATGATATACAATTTTTATATGGAACAAATCATTAAAAATTTAACCAAAAAATTACAGAAAGATAAACGCAGATTAAAGCGTTATAAATTATTAGATGATATCTTTTCAATTATGATTGCTTTTTTAAATATTGCAGCTATTGTTTTAGCTTCTCTAGCCTTATCAATCTTATCTAAAGAGACTCCAAATAAGGAATCAGAAGCAGATTATAAATCATATGTCAATGTAGTTATTTTAGCTTGCTTTATTATAGTTTCCTTCTTTTTAAACTTATTTATCGCAATTTATAGATATAACACTCATAGTGATCTTTATAAAAAGATTTATACAACCATTTCATATTTACAAGTTAAATATAATGCTAATGAAATCTCAACAGAAACTATGGAAAATATTATAGATGCGTTATGAAAACAAGCTTCTACTCGGAAGAAAATTATTATTGCTGAAGTTTTAAAAACAGAATTAACAAATGGAGGTAAATAATGCGAAATAAAAATAGTTTAACTAGTTATCAAGCTTATTTACAGCTAGTAAAAAGAGTAAAACTTAAAGTAAGAATTTATGGCTTTATGTATTACTTATTAAACTCTTTAATTATTATTTTTACTTTATTAAATGGATTAATTGCTGTTTTATATTTAGCTGGAGCAAGTAAAAACTTCCCAACTACAGAAGCTTCCTACCCAGCTAATAACCCATATTTTACAGAGTTACTTAATGGAAATTCTAACTCCAACTATGTTATTATGACTACTATTATAAATGCTGCTATTACTTTCTTATCTGGACTATTATCATTCTTTGTTATTAATAAGAAATATACTTTTTATTTAAGTAAATATAAGTTATTGCAATTTGAAACAATTATTTTTAAACAAAAACTTTTTGTGTATAAAGATTTAGAAAAAACTAAAGCTGAATTCTTCTTTTATAAACGTTGCTTAGCTATTATGGAAGTTGATCGCTTTAAATCTAGTGATTTAGCAGGAGGATATTTACATGGATAAACATCTAATTGATATTGATAAAGTTGACTTAAAAGCGAAGAAAGATGATTTGCTCAAAAAAGAAAGTGCAATTTTAAGAGGTGTTAATAATCATAAAAATAACACTAGCCTGCATACTAAAGTGCACAAATTAAAACGCAAATCATTTGCTAAATATATCTTTTCTAAAAGTTTCTTCGTCTTTTTAAATGTCTTGGCAATTTTTATCGCTGCTGGTATAGTGATCTTAAACTTATACTCAATTAGATTTAATATGTATCCTGATACAACCATGATATATTTTGTGCTAATTGCTGTGCTTTCAGTTGTAACCACTCTAGTAGTTAGCATCCAAAGCTTTTTTGGAATTAGTGATAAGAAAACTGTGTTAAAAGAAACAATTGCAAATTTAGATGAAGTGATTAATACTCTTGCAAAGAAAGATGATATTAGCACTGAAGATTATGATAAGATCAGCAAATTACTTGATTAAAAACTCACCTTATGTGAGTTTTTTATATAAAAAACTAGGCATGCGCCTAGTTTAAATAGAAGTAATTATTTTTCTATTTTAATTTTAACACTTGGTCCCATTGAAGCTGAAACTGTTAAGTTTAAGATGTAAGCACCTTTAACTGCAGCAGGTTTTAACTTTTTAATTAATGAAATAAGTGTTTGAGCATTATCTACTAAAGCTTCTGTAGACATGCTTGCTTTACCGATAAGAGAGTGTACAATACCAGCTTTATCTGTACGGTAGTTTGCTTTACCTTTTTTAAGTTCTTCAACAGCTTTTTCAGGAGTTGGAGTAACTGTACCTGTTTTAGGGTTTGGCATTAGACCTTTAGGCCCAAGTTTTTTCCCGTATTTTCCAAGTAAAGGCATCATTGCTGGGTCAGCAACCATAACATCAAAGTCAAAGTTATCTTCTTTAATTTTTTGTTCTAAAGCTTGAGCATCAACAACAATGTCTGCTCCAGCTTCAGCAGCTAATTTTTGTTTTTCAACATTGTTTGTAGCTACTAATACACGAACTGATTTACCTGTTCCGTGAGGAAGTAAAACAGCACCACGTAATTGTTGATCAGCTTTTCTAACATCAAGGTTTAAGTTGAATGCAAGGTCGATTGAAGCGTCAAATTTAGCGTATGAAGTTTTTTTAGCAAGCTCAATAGCTTGTGCTAATTCATAAGCAACTGTTCTATCAAATGATTCACGAGCAACTTTTAAATTTTTAGAAACTCTTTTAGCCATAATTATTCTTCTCCTTCGTTTGCTTTTTCATCTGTAATTACATTAACTTCAATAGCTTGACCTTTTGTATTAACAAGGTCTTCTAAATCGTTGTTTAATGCTTCTTCTTTAGCAGCTGCTAATTTTGCAGCTTTTGCAGCAGCCTTAGCTTCTGCTTTAGCTTTGAAGATGTCATCGTATCCTTCAACTAAAACACCCATTTGTCTTGCTGTTCCGGCTACTGTAGCCATAGCTGAGTAAACATCATCTGTGTTTAAATCTGGCATTTTGTATTCAGCGATTTCTCTAAGTTGATCTTTTGTAATTGTTGCTACGATTGTTGTTTTAGCATTTGCTGCACCTGATTGAATCTTAGCAGCTTGTTTGATTTTGAATGATGCTGGAGCTGTGAATAATTTGAATTCAAATGATTTATCTTTGTACACTGTAATTTGAACTGGCACTGGTTCACCAGCTCTATCTCTTGTAGCATCGTTAAATGCTTTTGTAAATTCAGGCATGTTTACACCTACACCAGCTAAAGCTGGTCCAGGTTTAGCTTGACCTGCAGGGAATTGCAATTTAGCAATACGTTGTATTTCTTTTTTTGCCATTATGTATCCTTTCGATATTGTGGTCTAGCGATATGTTTTTGATATCTCCCACTAGTAGAGGCAATATAAATATTGCTTATTTATTATATTAAAAAACTCTCTTTTTCCTAATTTTATATTGAATTTAATCTGTCTAAAAATAAGGGATAAACATAAAAAAATATAATTAGAAAGATTCAAAATCTTATTTTTATCTTTTTTTATTACAAAAAAACCTCACTAAGCTAAATTAGTAAGGTGTAAGAAAATTACAATCAATATTATTTAGAATTTAATTCTTCTTCAAAATTATTTACTTTTTCTAGAAGGTGTCTTATTTTACTAATATTTTCTAATTCTTTATTTGCCTCAACAAGATCTTGCTCTTTATCACCTTGATAAATAGAGACAACTGAATCAATAGCCTTCTTAGTAACAATTGCTTTTCTTTCTCTGATTTTGATATTTTTAACTTCATAACCACGATTAACAACACCTGGTTTGAAATAAGCTCTCTCCATGTTTTGTGATAAATTACGGAGGTTTAAGCGATTAGTACCAGTACGAGCCTCAAATTTCATTTGAGTATGATTACATTTTCTGATCTGATTTATTGTATTGAATTTTAGGCTTTTTCAAAAATACTTATGAGCACCGGTTAATCCATCAGTTTTAATAATTTCAATTATTGCATTATTAAATCTCTTAACTTTACCTTCTATTAATTTAGAAAAGTTAAATAAAAGTATTCCATGAACTTCTTCTGGAGTTTCAACTGTATTGCTTAATAAATATTTAATATTTCATGCTAATCTTCATAAATTCTTATAATTCGTCGAAGCAAACTTGTTTAAAATAAACGCAGTAGATCTGTCTTTTATATTAATTGTTTTCTTTGCAGAATCATCATAATGATTTTTTTGATTGTAAATAAGTGAATGAACAAATATTTCTACATCTCTATTTGATAAAAGATAACAAAGATGCTTTTTTAATTTGTCCTTAGAAATGTCCTTTAAGAGTGGGTCGTCCATTTTATTCCTTTTTTATAAGGATGTAACATCTGTCTTGCTACATAATAATTATTACACATTTTTTAAATTTTTTTTATTTTTTTCTAACAAATGTGAAAGTACTTATTTTGTTCCACATTTTGACTTTTATTCCTATTTTTTAGGGATAAAAGTATTCCAGTTATCATATTAATAAGTAGCAAAATAACTAAAAATTTTATTTTTTTATTTTTGTTATTAACTAAATGACGAAAATTTAAAAAAATTATAAATTTTCAATTTTAAATAATTATTGTTTTGATCCTTTTTTATCTATTATTTTTAGAAAACATACATTGTTTTCTAATAAAATTATACACCATAATAAAAAAATAAATAAAAAAACGCCTTTAGCGTTATTTACATATTCTTTGAAAACTGAATAGTAATTAAATAATTCATTAAAATGTCTGAATACATTAACTTTTAAACCTATCAATTTATTAGTAATGGTCAGCTAAATGTATTACTACACTTACACTTCCATCCTATCAACCTCGTAGTCTACAAGGAATTTCAAGGGAATACTTATCTCTGAGGAGGCTTCCCACTTAGATGCTTTCAGCGGTTATCCCTTCCGTACTTAGCTACCCAGCTATGCTCCTGGCGGAACAACTGGAACACCAGCGGTACGTCCACTCCGGTCCTCTCGTACTAAGAGCAGCTCTCATCAATATTCCAACGCCCACATCAGATAGGGACCGAACTGTCTCACGACGTTCTGAACCCAGCTCGCGTACCGCTTTAATTGGCGAACAGCCAAACCCTTGGAACCGACTCCAGCTCCAGGATGCGATGAGCCGACATCGAGGTGCCAAACCTTGCCGTCGATGCGATCTCTTGGGCAAGATAAGCCTGTTATCCCCAGGGTAACTTTTATCCGTTGAGCGACTGCCGTTCCATGACGTACAGCCGGATCACTAAGTCCTGCTTTCGCACCTGCTCGACTTGTAGGTCTCGCAGTCAAGCACACTTCTACCTTTGCGCTCTGCATACGGTTTCTGACCGTATTGAGTGTACCTTTGAACGCCTCCGTTACCTTTTAGGAGGCGACCGCCCCAGTCAAACTACCCACCACGCACTGTCTCCCCACCGGATTACGGTGGCAGGTTAGAAACTCAACATACCAAGGGTGGTATTTCAAGGTCGACTAATCTAGAACTGGCGTCCTAGCCTCATTGTCTCCCACCTATCCTACACATGTTAGGCCAAGTTTCAATACGAAGTTGTAGTAAAGCTCCATGGGGTCTTTTCGTCTTGATGCGGGTACCCAGCGTTTTCACTGGGACCATAATTTCACCGAGTCCAATGTTGAGACAGTTGAGAGATCATTGCGCCTTTCGTGCAGGTCAGTATTTAGCCGACAAGGAATTTCGCTACCTTAGGACCGTTATAGTTACGGCCGCCGTTCACCCGGGCTTCACTTCAATGCTTCGCGTAAGCTAACAAATCCGCTTAACCTTCGGGCACTGGGCAGGCTTCACCCCCTATACTTCATCTTACGATTTAGCAGAGAGCTGTGTTTTTGATAAACAGTTGCCCCTCACAATTTACTGTGGCCAACCGAAGTTGGCACCCTTCTCGCGAACTTACGGGGTTAATTTGCAGAGTTCCTTAACATTGGTTTTCTCGCTCGCCTTAGAATACTCATCTTGGGAACGTGTGTCCGTTCTCGGTACAGGCACCTTTTGTTTTATAACGCTTAGAAGCTTTTCTTGGAAGTATGAAATCACACAATTTGCCACAAGTGGCTCTACATAATGACTCCCGGTTGTAGAATACGCATTTAACTATATTCACCAGTTATCACTTATCCCTAAATCCGATAATAGGTAGTGCTATCCTTCTTCGTCACTCCATCACTTACGCAGGTGGTACAGGAATATTAACCTGTTGTCCATCGGATACGCTTTTCAGCCTCTCCTTAGGTCCTGACTAACCCTGGGTGGACGAACCTTCCCCAGGAAACCTTTCCCAATAGGCGTTGAGGATTCTCACCTCAAATCGTTACTCATACCGGCATTCTCACTTCTTAACGCTCCACCAGTCCTCACGGTCTGACTTCGCCGCATTAAGAACGCTCCTCTAACGTACTAAATGTACCCGTGGCTTCGGTATCGTGTTTTACTCCCGTTACATTATTGGCGCAAGATCTCTTGACTAGTGAGCTATTACGCACTCTTTAAAGGATGGCTGCTTCTAAGCCAACCTCCTAGTTGTTTATGAAATCTCACAACCTTTCTGACTTAACACGATTTTGGGACCTTAGCCGACGATCTGGGTTGTTGCCCTCGCGAGCCGGGACGTTAGCACCCCGGTTCCGACTGCATGATAATACACAATGATATTCGGAGTTTGATTATAGTCAGTACCACTAGACGTGGCCATTCCATATTCAGTGCTCTACCATCAAAGTTTAACATCACACGCTAGCCCTAAAGCTATTTCGAGGAGAACCAGCTATCTCCAAGTTCGATTGGAATTTCTCCGCTATTCACAAGTCATCCGGGCACTTTTCAGCGTACTACGGTTCGGCCCTCCACTTGGGATTAACCAAGCTTCAGCCTGCTCATGAATAGATCACATGGTTTCGGGTATATGTCAACATACTAGTCGCCCTATTAAGACTCGATTTCTCTGCGGCTCCGCTTTTTCTGCTTAACCTCGCATGTTAACATAACTCGCCGGTCCATACTGCAAGATGTACGCCATCACCCATTAACGGGCTCTGACTAATTGTAAGTAAGTGGTTTCAGATTCTATTTCACTCCCCTCCCGGGGTTCTTTTCACCTTTCCCTCACGGTACTAGTTCACTATCGGTGTCTGATTAGTATTTAGCCTTACCGGATGGTCCCGGCAGATTCAGACAGGGTTTCACGTGCCCCGCCCTACTCAGGATACTATCAAAAGTCCTTGCCATTTCACATACGGGAGTATCACCCTCTGTGCTTAGTTTTCCCAAACTATTCTGCTATAACAAAGATTTGTAACTTTATGTAGATAGTCCTACAACCCCAGTTTAAAAAACTGGTTTGGGCTCTTTCACGTTCGCTCGCCGCTACTGATGAAATCATTTTTATTTTCTCTTCCTGTTGCTACTAAGATGTTTCAGTTCACAACGTGTCTCGCAAATGGAACTATTTTATTCATTCCATAGCAACTAGACATTACTCTAGTTAGGTTTCCCCATTCGGAAATCCCCGTTTCGTTGCTTATATCCAGCTCCACGAGGCTTATCGCAGGTAATCACGTCCTTCATCGACTTTCAGACCCAAGGCATCCACCACAAACTCTTACTTATTTAAAAGTTGTAACAATATTTTCTTATTGTTGTTGATGTATTCAAAGACATTTTAACGAATTATTATTTCTAATAATTTCTCGGTATCACAAAACAAATTGACTAATTAATTTATTTTTTGATGTCGTTGTTATATTAATATCTTTACTATTCAGTTTTCAAAGAACATAGAGAGAAAGTTCTCTCAAAACTAGATATATCCCATGACAAAATTATTTGTTTTATAAAAAGGTAATTAAAGTAACAATAAATTGTTATTATGTGTACTCCGTAGAAAGGAGGTAATCCATCCCCACGTTCTCGTAGGGATACCTTGTTACGACTTCACCCCAGTCACCAGTCCTGCCTTAGGCAGTTGTCTCCGTAGTTGACTAAACCGACTTCGGGCATTACCAGCTCCCATGGTGTGACGGGCGGTGTGTACAAGACCCGAGAACGTATTCACCGTAGCGTAGCTGATCTACGATTACTAGCGATTCCGACTTCATGTAGTCGAGTTGCAGACTACAATCCGAACTGAGAAAGGTTTTTGAGATTTGCTCCATGTCGCCATATTGCTTCTCTTTGTACCTTCCATTGTAGCACGTGTGTTGCCCCACTCGTAAGAGGCATGATGATTTGACGTCGTCCCCACCTTCCTCCCAGTTACCCGGGCAGTCTCCTTAGGATATTTAACTAAGGATAAGGGTTGCGCTCGTTGCAGGACTTAACCGAACATCTCACGACACGAGCTGACGACAACCATGCACCATCTGTCATTCTGTTAACCTCCACTATATCTCTATAGCTTTGCAGAAGATGTCAAGAGTGGGTAAGGTTCTACGCGTATCTTCAAATTAAACCACATGCTCCACCGCTTGTGCGGATCCCCGTCAATTCCTTTAAGTTTCACTCTTGCGAGCATACTACTCAGGCGGATGATTTAATGCGTTAGCTGCGCCGATGGTTCCCATCAGCTAATCATCATCGTTTACGGCGTGGACTACCAGGGTATCTAATCCTGTTTGCTCCCACGCTTTCGTCTCTCAGTGTCAATATGTGCCCAGTTAACTGCCTTCGCCAAGTTGATGTTCTTCCTTATATCTACGCATTTCACCGCTTCACAAGGAATTCCGTTAACCTCTACACAATTCTAGTTAGCCAGTATCCAACGCGATTTGGGGTTGAGCCCCAAGTTTTGACGCCAGACTTAACTAACAACCTACAGACGCTTTACGCCCAATAATTCCGGATAACGCTTGCAACCTATGTATTACCGCGGCTGCTGGCACATAGTTAGCCGTTGCTTTCTGATTTAGTACTGTCAAGATAATAGCATTTCCTCTATTATTTTTTCATCCTAAATAACAGCAGTTTACAACCCGAAGGCCTTCATCCTGCACGCTGTGTCGCTCCATCAGGCTTTCGCCCATTGTGGAAAATTCCCTACTGCTGCCTCCCGTAGGAGTCTGGGCCGTATCTCAGTCCCAGTGTGACGGATCAGTCTCTCAACCCCGTTAAACATCATAGCCTTGGTAAGCCATTACCTTACCAACTAGCTAATGTTCCGCACCCCGATCTTCTAGTGGAGCTTTAGAGGCTCCTTTTATATAAAAAACATGCGTTTCTTATAAGTATCCGGTATTAGCGCTAATTTCTCAGCGTTATCCCAATCTAGAAGGTACGTTAAGTACGTGTTACTCACCCATTCGCCGCTAAGTTCCGAAGAACTCCGCTCGACATGCATGTATTAGGCACACAGCCAGCGTTCATCCTGAGCCAGGATCAAACTCTCGAAAAAATTGACTGTCATGTACATTGTATATATCTAGTTTTCAAAGAACTTTATGCATTTGTTATTCGTCATAACAAGCGATAATATTATAACACCAAAATATTTTTTTATCAACAATTTTTTTATTTATTTTTTTAAATATTTGACAAGCTAGAGAAGCTGTCGTTGGTGAAATATTGATTAAATAATACCACTATATTATTACATTCCAAATAAAAAAATAAAAAATAGCTGATGAACAGCTATATATTATTATTTAGATGCTTCAGGCTTTTTAAAACCACTAATACTTTGTCTAATTTCATTTGATGTAGCATCGTTTTTTAAGTCTTTTATTGTAAATTTAACAGATACAGTATCTAATAAATAGTGTTCTGGTTCTACTGAAATAATTGTTACTTGAAATTCATCCTTATTATATCCAGTAACTTGGATGTTTTGAACAGTAACATCTTTAGCTAAAACATCAGCTTTATTACCATTATATGTAAAAGTTAATTTATTTAATAATGATATAAATGGTTTAGCATCAGCACTTTGTGTTTCAGTTTCTGTATTTCCACAAGCAACAGCAGAAAGAACTGGGATAGATAATGTAGCTACTCCTAGTAATGAGCTAAATATTGTTTTGATCTTTTTCATGTAATCAATATTACATTATTTATGTAAAAAATTGAATAATTAGCAAAAATATAAAATGTGGAAATTCTTTTTTTCACATTTTTAGATTTTTTAAGATTTATTTAAATCTTATGGAATTACAATGTATAATAACATAAAAATTAAAGAGCATGTTATAGGCTTTTTTTATTAAATATTATATGGAGGAACACAAATGAAAAAGAACACACACTTAATTATTTTAATCAATGGTAAAAGAAGAAGTGGTAAAGGTCTTTTAAGTACAGAACTTTCAAATAAATTAAAAGATCAATTTAATGATAATATCCACATTTTATCATTTGCACAACCAATTAAGCAAATTACACAGCCAATCTTAGATGAAATTCACTGAGATGGTATTGATAAAGAAATCGTAAGACCATTATGAATTGCTATGGGTGAAGTGGGAAGAAGAATTGACTCAAACGTTTGATGTGCAAAAGTTTTTGACAAAATTAGAGAGACAATGGAAAAATCATCTCAAGAAAACCTAAATAGTTTATTCATTATTGATGATCTTAGATTCCCTAATGAATTAGATTACTTCAAAGGTAACAAAGCATCACTTGAAAAAAATGTTAAAGAAGGTGATGAAGTTAAAGTTTTAGCAATCAGAATTGAAAAATTCATGGATGCAACTAAATTCGTACCAGGGGTAGATGATAACTCAACTGAAACAAGTTTTGATAAATTAGTAAATATTTGTTTTGATGAGATTGTTCCTCAAAATACTTTAATTGATTTAGAATGATATCCTAAATTTGACAACGTAAAAGTTATTGCAGATGTTATTATTCGTAATCATATTAATAAATAGTCTTAATGACTATTTTATTTTTGCCTTATGTTAAAATTAAAATATGCCTAGAAAATTTTTTAACAAAACTGATTACTTTATTGATTATGATAAACAAGTTTTAATCTTAAGCGATCACTTATATGCAAAGTTGCATTCCAATGGACAATTTGACAAATATAAAAAAATGGGTGGTAGTTCAATTGCAGATATTTTAATTAAAGATGCTTTTAAAAATGAATTTAGTGCCTTTTGTCATATTACTCGTCTAAAATTGCCAGTTTTAACTCAAAAATATGTACATGCTGGAGTAGTACTTGAACCTCGTATTTTTGATTACTTGCGTAGTAAAATGCCAAATGTGGCAATTGAAAACTATGAAGCAGCAGCTTATAATTATGACTTTTTTGCCTCTGATCCAATTATTGGTGGGGTTCCTGATGGTTATTTACCAATTAAAAACATGATTTTAGAAATTAAAACAGCAGGTGAAAAGAAAAAAGAGCTATGAGCAAAAGAAGGAGTTGATCCTGCTTATCGTAAGCAAGCACAACTATATTCTTATTTAAAAGGTGCGGATTCTTACTCAATTGTTGCTTTATTTTTACGTCCAGAAGATTATGAACATCCAGAAAATATTGATCTTAGTCAACGTAGTTTACAAACTTATGCATTTAAATTAAACAAGCAAGATGCTCTAGATGATATAGCTAAAATTAAAAATTGATATAACTTTTATACTAATACTAAAATTTCCCCACGTTTTGATCTCTCAATTAATGCAGATCAATTAGAATACTTAGAGTGCGAAAATTTTGCTCAATGAGAAGCTTTACTTGAAAAATGAAAAGCTCAAGGAAAAGCTGACCCTGATATTAAAGCATAAAAAAATCCAGGTCTAACTAAATGTTAGGCTGGATTTTTTTCTTATACGTTTGCGTTAGTTGCTGTTTTCTTAGCAATATCAATTATGTGATCAACATTATATGTTGTGTTTTGAGTTAATGCATCTTTCCCTAATGGAGCATTGAATAATTGGTATAATTCAGCCTTAGGTTTTGGTGCATAATATTGTCTATCAATAGTAAATAAAATTCATGTTAAAAATGTTCTTTGGGCTGTTGGCAAGTTAGGAACAATCATTAATGAACCTGAACCATCACTTGATTTAACAAATAGATTATCTAAAATTTTTTGACGTAAATCTTTGTATTTGTATTTTAAATCTTTATATGGATCCTTTTCATTAATTGGTTCTAAATCTTTTTTAATAAAGCCAGTCACTAGATTTTTATCTGATTGTTTCTTTTTATATTGAAGTTGTAGATATTTTATATCTCTTGCACTTTCTGGCGGTGTAGGATTACTATCTACAGTTGAATCCTTTGGTGTTTGGAAAATACTTCTTGAGATTGATGGAAATCCTTTATTAATATCATATACACTTGTAGCAGTAATTTCAGGATTACTTTTTGCTGTTAACTTAAATTTAACTTTTAATCCAAGTTTTGCAAATGTAAAAGGATCAAGTTTAAATTGTGGTTGTAGTGCATATTCTACAGTTGCTTCAGGTGTATTTTCTCCAGTTACCACATCTTCTAAAATAGCAAATGTAAAGTTTTTTTCATCATAATTACTTGCAATGATATTTTCGCGTCCCACTTGTGAAGGTAATAATTTAGTATCATTAACTGATAATTTAATGTCTTTAATATTTGCAGCAAGTGATGTTTTTAATTCTTCATTTGCTAATGTAGTTTCATCATTTTTAAATCCTGTAATATCAACTGTAACAGTTTGTTGTGTTGCGCTTTTCTTTGATGAAACTAATAAAGTAACTTCTAAAGTTGTGTTAATAGCTTTTGGTCTAAGGCTTTCGACAGCTACATTAAATAAATCTTTGTGAGCAGCTTGTTCAGGAATAGTAATTGTAACTTGATTCTTTTCTACATCTTTTGCAAAAATATTTTCTTTATTTGCTACATCTAGGGTGATACTTCTAGCAAAATCATTAATGTATTTATTTGATATTAAAGTATTTACATCTTCAATCGCAATATTAAATCCTGACAAGTTTTGAAATTTTCTTGTAAATGAGATTACTTGATTGTTTTCTTTACTATAAATTTGAATAGTTAAGTCTAAATCATAAGCTGTAGCTTCTTCATTTAATTTCTTTTCAGCTTTAACTACCGTTATACCATATTTAGTTTCATCAAAATTAGTTCCAGGAATTGAAACTAATTTTGCAAGTTCTGCTTTATCCATTGTAGCTAATTGATCAGCAGTATATTGAGATTTGTTTTTGATATCTAAGTTATTAATAGCATTGATAGTTTTATTTAATTCTGTTTTTAATGTTTCGTTATTTGTAGTATCAGGTTCTGGTTTTGGATTATTTTGAGTTTGATTACCAGAATCCTGATCTTCAGGTTTTTGGCAGCTAATAGCAATAGCTGGAGCTGCTGCTAATGTTAAACCACTAATGGTTAACAATATTCCTTTTAATTTCATAATATACTTCCTTTATATTTTATTTATAAATTCCTTTACGTCACTCATCAAGCTCTTCTGGTGTAGCTAAAATGTAGTGATCATTATTAATTTTAATTCATTGTGGTTGGTATAAAGATGTGTAGCCATGGATTGCAGGATTATAACTGTAACCAATTAAGCTACCTTTTTCACCTTCAATTGAAGGCACTGCATCTAATAATGATTTAGTATAAGGGTGTAATGAATGATTCATGATTTCATCAGTTGTTCCGATTTCAAGTAATCTTCCTTTATTCATAACTGCAATTCTGTCTGAAATATATTCAACCATACGTAAGTCATGGGCGATAAAAAGAATTGTTAAGTTATATTTTTCCTTAAGTTCATTAAAGATGTTAACAACTTGTGCTTGGATAGAAACATCTAAGGCTGAAATAGGTTCGTCAGCTATTAAAAGCGAAGGACGTAATACCACAGCACGTGAAATACCAATCCGTTGTTGTTGTCCTCCTGAAAATTCAAGTGGATAACGTTTAAGAACTGAATCATCTAGTCCAACTGATTTTAAAATATCACGAACTAGGATTCTTTTACATTCAACTTCTGTTAATTTATTTAATTCTTCACGATGTGCTTTAGCTTGAGCTAAATATTCACTCGCTGCTTGTAATTCTGAATAGTTAGCTAAATCATTAGCTAATTTGTTATATAAAGCTTCAAAAGCTACGTTTTCATTTAAAGCTATGTCAGCATCTAATTGCTTTTTGTACTCACCATAAAATTGTGGATAGCTTTTTTCTGGTAGCCACTTTGTATATAATTCTTTTTCAACATCTTGATCAATGTTAAATAAGTAAATTTCTTTAGCATTCTTAATGTTGGTTAATCCTTCAGAAACTACTGATTCCACATTAATGTGTGGGTTTAATGAGTTAGCAGGGTCTTGGAAAATCATTTGAACTTTATTAACCATAAAGTTTTCGATTTCTTTATATTCTTTCAGTTTTTTACCAAACTTAAAGCCTCTTGCCATTTTTTTAGGAACCACTTTGTCAAAAATTTTAATTTCACCAAAGCTATGTGGAGTTAGGCCTATAATTGCTCTTCCAATTGTACTTTTACCTGAACCAGATTCACCAACAAGTCCTAAAACTTCTCCACGGTAAATATTCATATTCATATCAGTAACTGCACGGAATTCTTTTGAACCTGAACCATAAGTTATATCAACATTTCTTAAAGTTGCTAATAAGGTTTTACCTTCTGGCACTTCAAGCATCCCTTCAACACCAGGAGTGTTGAAACGAATGTGTTTTTGTTTAAAGAAAAGGAATTTTCTTTTGGTTTCATAATAAGGTTTTTGTGACATATTATTTAGACTTAGCTAAAAACTCCTTTCATAATTTTTGAATGTGTTTTGGTGGTTGATATTCAGGCGCACGATCATCTAGAAGTGCTGATTTAACTCTATGTGTTTCAGATAAATAGTAGAATTTAGGTTCTTCAACAAAATCAATACCTAAAGCATAGTCATTTCTAACTGCAAAGGCATCACCAACGATATTGTTTAAGTTAGATGGAACAGACCCACGAATTGTAGCTAAACGATCTCCTCTGTTAACATCAGGCATACTTAGAATTAATCCTCAAGTATATGGGTGTTGAGGGTATTGTAAAATTTCTTTTGCAGTACCTTCTTCAATAATTTGTCCAGCATACATAATTGAAATGAAATCACTAATTGAGGCAACTACTCCAAGGTCGTGAGTAATAAAGACAATTGAAAGATTCAATTTCTTTTGTAAGTCTTGAATAACATCTAATACTAAAGCTTGAACAGTAGGATCAAGAGCAGTAGTAGGCTCATCCATAACTAAGATTTTAGGTTCTAGAGCAACAATAGCTGCAATAACTACCCGTTGGATCATTCCCCCTGACATTTCATGAGGATAAAGTTTCATAACCCCTTCAGGGTCTGAAATTTTAGTTAATTTTAAGAATTCTACAGCTCTTTGGTAGGCTTCTTTTTTGTTTTTGACAACTTTATTAATCAACATACCTTCCATGATTTGTTTTCCAACTTTCATAGTAGGGTTTAAAGTTGACATTGGGTTTTGGAAGACAGCTGAGACTACTCTTCCACGATAATGAGATTTTTCTCAATCTTTAAAAGTGAATTTTTCTACATTATTATTATATAGTTTAACTTCACCACTATCAATTACAGCATTATCTCCTGTTAACCCATAAAGTAATGAAGTGATTACTGATTTTCCAGATCCAGATTCACCAATAATTGCATGAACTTTTCCTTCATAAATTTGAATTGAAGGTCCTCTTAAAACTTTATTCTTTTCTCCAGGTCTAGAAGGGTTGGTAAATGATAATTGTACATCATTGATTTCAGCAGCAATCTTAACTTTTTCGCCATTTGGTAAAACTTTATATTGCACATTTTTTTCGAATTCTTCTCAATCAAATAAATTGTTTTTTGATGAGAAGAATGAAAATTTATTAGCTCAGTATACTGTAAACTTACGTCACAACTTATGTCCTAGTGTTTGCTTGCTAGCTTTAGCACGTGCTTGAGCAATTTCTTGTTCACGTTTAGCTATATTTTTTTGATCTTGTGATAAGTGTTCTGATTTCATAATTTCCTATCTTTGTCTTCTTAATGAGTCTTGCACAGAAGCACCAATAAGTTGCACACTAGTTGTAATTAAAATTAAGAATGTAGCAGGCACGAAGACATATCTTACGTAATCTGGGAATAATTTTTGTCCATCTGAAATTAAGTTACCAAGTGTAGGCACATCTTCAATTGCAAGTCCGATGAAAGCAAGTGATGTTTCAGATAAAACAACCCCAGGAATTGTGAAGACAAGTTGTGTAATTAAAATAGGTAAGATTACAGGGATATAGTTTTTAAGTATTTTTCAAGTAGGAGTTCCTAAAATTTTAGAAGCTGATACTCATTCGAAGTATTTAGCACGTTTTACTTGCGCTCTGATTTGGTTAGCCATTCCTGTTCATGAAGTTAATGAAAGTGAAAAGACAATAACTCAGAAACTAGGTGAAATAATAATGGTCATTAAAATCAAGATAATAATTGTAGGCACAATTGAAATAACTTTAATGATAAAAGTCATAATTTTGTCAAACATTTCAAATTGTCCCATCATAATTCCGATTGTTAAACCGATTACGACTTCAATTGCAGTTACCACAAAGGCAAGTGCTATTGAATAACGTAATCCTCATCATAACCTAGCTCAATAATCTCTCCCGACATCATCAGTTCCAAAGAAGTGATAAATGTTGTCTGAATCATATGAGTTAAAAGTTAAGGATTTGGCAGAAATGTTAGTTGTAGTTGGATCTTGAGTTGTAAATGGAATAATGATTGCAAGTAAAACTAATGTTACTAAAGTTACTAATCCAAAAACTCCAGCAAATGAACGTGAGAATCTATTAATAAATTCTTTAAATGCTTTAGTTTCTGAACCCATGTGCATGTCTGATTGGTAATCCATGATTTTACCAACCAATTTTCAACTTTGGTAGTTAAATGGTTGTGTGATTGGGTTAGGAGCGGATAAATCTTGCATGTTTGCTTCGTTTTGGTTTCCTAATGAAGCACGAGCTTTAATGTTATTAGCTCATTTATCGAAGAAAGCTTTAACTTTTGAAGGCTGTTTTGCCTGTTGATTGTGTTCGTTTTCTTGGTTCATTCTAAGCTCCTCTTCTTCTGATTCTTGGATCAATTGCTTCATATAAGATATCACGGAAAGCATATGAAAGCACTGTTAATAAAGCAAACATTACGATTAAGAATAAGATAACATTATAGTCTTTAGTTTGAATTGCTTGTAATAAGGTGTCCCCAGACCCTGGAATAAGGAAGATTTGTTCAATAAAGATACTTCCAATAAATGATCCAAAGATAACTGCTGGGAAGAAAGTTGCAATTGGGAATAATGCTGGTTTTAAAGCATGCATTCAGACAAATCTATTTTTTGATACACCTTTTAAGTAAGCAAACTTAGCATGCACTGAATTTAACTCTCTGTTTAATTCTGTACGGATGTATTTGATATAAACAATGATACTTCCAAGTGATAAGGCTAATCCTGGTAAGATGAAAGTAATAAAGTTAGTATGATCGAATACATAAGGCATTCCAACAGCACGTCCTAAAAAGACTAGCACTAAGGCGAAAATGATTGAAGGCACTGATGAGAAAATACTTACTATGATAGTTGAAATATTATCAACTCATCCACCTGGATTTTTACCAATTCAAATTCCAAGTGGAATTCCGATTCCGACAGTTAGAACAACTGAGAAAATTCCAACTAAGAATGATTTATAAAATCTATCTCAAATAAAGGAGTTAATTTCTTGTCCAGGGAATAATGAAAGTGAAATTCCAAAGTTTCCTGTAAATAAGCCTTTTAGATAATTAAAGTATCTTTGAATTAAAGGTAAATTTAATCCGTATTTTTCCTCTACAGCTTTTCTAGAAGCTTCATCTAGCCCTTGAGTTAAGGGGTTTTCACCTGGAACTGAGTTAATAAGGAAGAAAGTGATTGAGATAACAATAAGTCCGATAATAAAGAATTCAAGAATAATTTTAAATACTCTTCAAAAGGTTCTTAAGAATGGTGAATCAATTGAAAGTATTTTTTGCATTAAAGTAAGATCATTAGTTCTTTTACTTTTGAAAGCCACTTTGGCATCATCAAGTAAATAAGTTTCGTTATTATATTTAACTTTCTGCATTATTATCCTTCCCTTGTTGTTGGTAGACCATTTCTTGGAGGTCTAGTCATATCGTAAGCATATTGTAGTGAGAATCTAAATAAAGAATCTACTCCACCAACTTTTGTAACTTCTCAGTTGGTGTCAACTTCCATTAGAGGCACTACAATTGCAGCATCTCTAATTACTTTTTCAAGTGAACCAATAAATTGGTATACAACACTTTGTTCTCAGTTTTCAGCTATTTCTTCATCAGAGAAGTTTCCTGTGAAGAATGAAGATAATCTAGAAGTGTAATCAAATGTTGATTCTTCGAATTTTGGTAAAGCTAGTTGAATAAATTTATCTCAGAATTTAGGTGCAATTCTTTTTGATGTACCTTCATCACCTGTTTCAAAAATATTATCTTGGTTAAACTCAAGTCTTTCTTGAGTTGCATTAGTTAAGTCTGATATTTGTTTTACAGTCATGAATGTAGGTAAGAACAAGTTGAAAGCTGAGTGTAATCTAGCTTTTCTAATGTTATTTTTATGTGCCTTTTGTTGTAAAGTATCTTCAGCATTTGGAGCTAATAATAAGTACTCTAATAAGTTCTTAATGTATTGTTTTGAATATCTATTTTGAATTGTTGCATTTGCTTGAGCAACTTGTTTAGTGATTTTATCTAAGTAAGCATCACTAAAGGCCAAAATCTTAGATGTTTCTTTACTATTAAGTGCTTGGTTAAAGGCATCAGTTAAAGTTGCATCAGCATTAATTACATTTTGAATTGCATCAATATCACTTTGTAATAGACTTAAACGTGAAACTTGAGGATCTTGTTTTCTTAATTGTTCCAGAATTAAGTCAGCTAAGTAATCTGCATATGTAAATGATCCAACTGGGTTTTCTTTAAAGGCAATGGTTTTTTGGTTAATTGTATCAATTTCATCTTTCTTAAAGAAAGCCATTACATAATCTTGTGCCCCGTTACCACCAATTCTGTCATAGTTTTGGTAAATAATGTCGTATTCACCTTTTTCAATAAAGCTGGCAAAGATGTTTTCAGGTAAGCTTTTAAGTTCAATATTAATAAAGCCACCAAATGCTTTATTCATTGCTTCTTTTAGATATGATCCAGCTTTCTTTTGTTCATCTTGTCCATTGTTTAAGAAACGTAAAGTAATTTGTTTTACTTCAGGGTGTGCTTGTTTGAAACGATTAATATAGAATTCAGCAGTTGGAACATCGTATGCTAAATCTCTACGTTTAGTCTTTTCAAAGTTAAATCCTTTAGCCATGTGCACTACATATTCATAGTTTTGAAGTGGGAATTCTTTGTCATTTTTAGCTTTCGCTTTCATACCTTCAAAAAACATTTCAAGGTTTTTACCATCAAATGTCTTGTATTGCCCATAAGCTGTTCAAGTATTAACTGGGAATGAGAAATCTCAACCCACGAATTTTAATGCGTCATCACGGTTAATTGCGTAATAAATAGCATTTCTGATATCTTGGTTTTGTAAGTAACTATCTCCATTTGTTTCTTGATCTAAGTTGAAACCAAATGCGATTGTTCCATAACCTTGGTTTTTGTTTAAGTAGTTTTTGATGTTTTCATCAGCTCAGTAAGCTGTCATCTTAGATGCTGGAATGTAAGTTTGTGAAATATAACCATCTTCAAAGAATAAAGCATTAGTATTTTTATTTGTTGAGAATAAAATCTTGATTTTATTTGAAATTGTGTTTTCAGCATCATAATATTCTTTATTTTTAACTAAATTAATGTAACCATTTGGCCCAAGTAAAATCCCATCAGTCCCTTTTGGAATTACAAAAGGTCCTGTAGTTAAGAATTTATCTGGTTCTGATCCATACTTATCAATTCCACCTGCTTCTGTTTCGATGTACTTACGATTAATTGGGTATAAGTTATATAAGATAGTAAATAGTAAGTATGATAAATCAGGTGTATGGTTTTCATCAAAAATTAAGTTAAATGAGTTTTCATCTTTTGATAATGATTTAATGTCACCTTCTAAACCTTTTGAATCTAGAGAAAAGGTTTGATATGGATTAACATAAGGGTTTTTTACTATTGTGATAGTTTTTTCTTTTTCATTCTCATTATCTTTAAATTTAAACTCTTGGATTTCTTTATCTAAGCTAAAGTTTTCATTGTATTTTAAATTATCAGCAATGAAACTATTATCAAAGTCTAAAAAGAGTTGACCAGTGTAAAAACCAAATTCATGAGCAGCTTGTTTAATTGCTGCCACCTCTTTAGCATCGATAGCTTGTCCATTTTTATCAAATGTTTGTGCTTGGTAAACTAATGCATTAGGATCTTGCACATATCTTTTTAAGACCTGATTTCAAACATAAGGACGACGTCCAAATGGATTTTTGTAAGTCTTATTGAATTTAGCTAAGTAATCCTTTTGAGCATCAATAAACTTATCAGCTGCACGGAAACCATATTTTTTAATGGTATCTAATTTTTGTGACCCTGTATTAAGGTCTAAAACATATTCAAAGTAGTCTCTTATATCTTGCGCTGAAACATAATCACCATTTGATCATCTGTTTTTCTTAGCATTCACAAAACCTGTAATAGCCATATAGTTGTTATTGTTTCTAGGGTTTTTAAAAGCAAAGATTGTTGATTTATTTTTTAATTCTGTACCAACAGCTGAATCATTAGCTAATCCACCTACAGTATTAAATTGATCAATTGAGTAATATGAGCTAGTAATTCCTCTAGTTCCATTGTCTTGAATTAAAGTACTTGCATTATCTTGAATATATTTTTCAAAGTTAGCTGAGCTTTTGTCTTTAGGATTGTCCATTACAACGAAGTTATAACTTCTTTTAGAAGGTAAAACTCTCTTTAAGTTAGTTGAAGGACCAGTTTTTAGGAAACTATCCACAAGTGATGGAAGGATTTTATCCATTGATTTATATTTAACATAGTTTAAGTTGTTAATTGGTTCAGTCGCTAAACCTAAATCATAATCAACTTTTATTGATTGTGTCTTAGAATGACTGTTTCCATCACCTTTATTTAGTGTATTTAATTTATTATCAGTATCTTCAGTGTTATTGTAACCACATGCAACACTTGTAGCAATCAATCCCAAAGGAGCGGATGCTAACAGCAGATATTTTGATATTTTTTTGATGTTTTTAGTCATCACTCTCCTTTCTAGTGTGTAATGTTGAATTGGTAATCAATGCTAATGATTGATTTTCCTGTTTTTTCCTCTACTTCTACACCATTTTTATTTACTGTTACAACTTCAGGAATAACTTTAATTGGTGATTGTTGTGAGGCTTTAGCATTTTCAGAAATAGCATCTACATTTCCAAGTTCTACATCTTGAATTGCTTCTTTATTTGCGTTTGCAAATTCAATGTAGTATCTGTGTTTTGGTTTAAGTAGTGCATCTCTATATTTAGCCATTAATGCATAGTCTGTTAATCATGATGTGTAACCATAATCTTCAATTGTTTTCTTAGTTGTTACATCACCTTGTTTTTCTAATCAGAATATGTTGTTTGTTTTATTTGTATTTATTTTTAAGAATTTCTCTTCTTTAGTATCAACATCTGTAAACTTAATATATTTAGCTTGAGCAGCTAGATCAGTTTTGATGTATCCATACATTGCAAGAGCGTCTAGTTCTTTATTTCTAAAAATACCTGAAATGCTTCTTTTTGAAACTCCATAGTTTAATAATTGTGAGATGAAGAAGGCTTCTGGACGTTTAGTAATTTTATTTCCATTAAAGTCTTTTAATCTAATGTTTTGATCAACAATAGGGTTTCTATCGGTATCATATAATTCCATTCCAATAGTTTCTTTTTCAAATCTGTCTTTAAAGAACCCATTACTGTTTGAAATGAATCTTCCAAAATAGTTAGATGCAAGGAATGAATCTGCATTAAAGAAATCTTTATCACTAATTTCATCAAAAATAGGTGACTTAATTTCAATGTTGTGTTTAATCTTGTTCTCAGTTGCTTTTAAGTAAGCAGCTTGTTTACTGTGTAAATAGTTAGAATAAATTTTATATTCAGTAGTGTTTGGTTGATATTTAGCTAATTGAGCAATAGCATCTTCATATTCAGCTTTTAATTTTGCAATTTCTTTATTAAAGGCAATTTGTGAATCAATTGTTTGAGCAATATATTTAGTTCATCTTGTGCCTTCTAAAGTAGCTTTAAGCCCCTTAGCAATACCTTTAATATCATTACGTTTATCATTTAAGTAATTTAATTTAGTTCCATCAACAATGTAATCAAGACCAGTAATAGCTTCATTTAAGCCTGAAAGATAATCTGGTGTGTTTCCAAAGTCTTCAGTATCTGGAGAGTAAACTGTTTGCACATAATCTCTAGTTAAAGTTTCAGCAATACTATAAATATAGTCGGTAAACTTATCGTTTAATAATGGTTCAACTCTAGTGTCATTATAGTTAATTACATCACTTGAAGGTTCCCCTGATGTAAAGCCACCTCATGAAACATTAAATAATGTAGCATCTTTAGGATCAAGTAAACCACGATCTTTTCAAATTAATGTATTTCCAACTAAATTTAAGAAATCTGAAAGGCTGAAGTATTTAGCTTGAGCTTCTAGTTTGTGTTCTTTAAGTAGGTTTTGTAAGAAGTCTTGTAATTTCTTAGCATCGAAAACTAGAAGTGGATTTTCTACAGCTTTAGTTGTATCTTCCATGTAGTATTTATTAAATACAGGATCTAAAATTGTGATTCCATATAATTTTGAAAATACTGCACGATTAGCTACTAAATCTGTTGCTGGTGAGAAGTCAACTACAGAAAGCACTAAGTTAGAGTGTCTAAATCTGTACATTGCATAGTTAGCTAAAGCTTGTTTTTTATCTGCATCATTTGCAGCTTGTTTAATTAAGTTGACCAATGGTGCTGCTTCTTTAGTAGTATCGCTTGCTGCTAAAATTTCAATTTGAGTTAAGTTAAATTTAGATTGTACATAAGCTAAATCTCAATTGTAACTTTCGCTAGCAGGTACATAAGTTGCTTTGGCATAGTTAATTGAAGCAAAAGTTAATAATTCATGGAATGAATCTGCACGATAGCTTTGTGCTGATTCAGAGCTTCCAGGTAATGAAACATTAGCAGAGTGGATGTTATTTGACCCTTTGTTAATTGCTTTTAATAAAGCACGATCAGAAGCATTAATTCCGTCAGAGAATGGGTTAATTACCATGCCACGCACTTGGTCACCAAATTTATTTAATGGGTTTGATGCTAAATCTCTAACTTGAGAAGTTGCCATAATTACATCATTTTTATCGATGTATCCAAATAATGTATCACTCTTTCTAGTTGGATTATTATTAGTTCTTGGACTTCATCCACTACCTTCTAAGAAACTAAATAGGATATGACTAGATCATCTAGCTCTTGTATCGTTAGTTCCATAATCATGAGCTAATGAAGAAATTCTATTTGCAAATGAATCACGGTAGTTTGAAATTTCACCAAGGAAGAAATTACCACTCATGTAAGGGAAAACAAATTTGTCTACACTTAAGACAGTATCGTTTTGGTCTTTTCTAAACGCTAACACAGGTTCTAGACCACTATTTCTATAAATAGAAATTTTAACTGAATCACCATCTAAACCAGTAGCCATGTCAGCAATATATCTATTTAAGTCGTTAATTTCGTTTCTTAATCCAGCTCTTAAAGCAAGGTAAGTATTAGCCTTACGTACTTTACTGTCACCTTTAGCTACAGCATTAGCATTTGCTGAAGGCTCAATTTCAATTTTGTTTTCACGACCAACTAAGCTTTGTAACATTGTGTTAATGTTATTGTCTTGGTTAAATAATGAAGTTGTAAAGAATTCGAATTTTCCACCAATTCTAGTTGAGTTAGTATCTCACCCAGAATCAAACATGTCTCTGTTAATTGTGGCTCTAATTGAATCTTCAATAACGTGTTCTTGTGTATGTAAGTAACTTAAACTTTCTTCATCAAGTGGTACATTTAAAGGCACATTGATTACAGGAGTTTTGTCCTTTTTAAACATGTTAATTTTACGTATGATATTTGGATGTTTTTCATCAGCTTCATAAATTTTAATTGTGAAGTTATTATCATTAGTAAATGTAATGAAATTAGTTAAAGGATTTCCAGCTCCATCTTTCATTTGTGAAATAACTTCACGAGCTGTAATAGGCACTAATTTGTAGTTGTAATTTCCACTTGCTTTTTGAATTTTTTCAAATGCTTTAGCGATTCCTGAAATTCTTGGGTTTAAGGTACCTGAATCAGCATCAAATGAGTTAGCAATGAATAAATCACCTAATGCAACATGTCTTTCTTTAGCTGCTTTAACCATTCCGGCAAAGTCTTGTAAGAAACGACGTTTTTCATTTTTAAGCACATTGAAAATATCATCATTTGATTTTGGAGTTCCTCAAATGTCAGCTAAGGCTTCAGTTTCAAATTTAGTTACCTTTCCATTTTCGTCTAGAATTCCAAATCTGAAACGAATGAATTTACCATATTCAGTTGGTTGGTTATTTGCATTAACTCTAATTACTTCAATATTTGTTCTAGCTTCTAAGTAGTTAACTAAAGCTTCATATGAGTAGTATGAAGATTCGTTTGCTCCACCACGGGTTGAAAGTCCACCAACAATAATTGGGTTTTTGTCATTAATTCAAGCTTGTCCTTGATCTAATGTATAGTGGTGTCCATATTCGTGAGTTGCAACATATTTTAAGAAATCAGTTGGCACACCTTTAAAGTCCGGGATTAAAGCACCTAAAATTAGAGGTAATCCAATTCTATCCCCTGGTGTTAAACCACGGTATTCACCATCTTGAAGTTGATATTGGTAGACACCATTTTGATCAACTGTCTTAACAATGTGAGGTCCATTTAATTTTTGAAGTAAATGTGGATATTTAGCAGTTACTTTATCAATTAATCCTGCATAAGCTTCATTATAAACTTGATATTTTCTAGCTGCTAAACCAGAAATTGGGTTTCCTTCTTTATCCACTAAAGTTTTATCTTCAGGTGTATAGAACAATGTCACAGGACTAATTGTTCCAAGGTATCCTAAAGCATCTTTAAATTGTTCAAAACCTTCAGGTTGATAATTGTTTGCTTGAGAAGCTGAGAATGATAAGAATAAGTCTTTGTTAGCAGCTTCTTGATTTTGCAATGTTACATTTAAAGTATGCATTTTAACTTCTGGATTATGTTCAATATCCATTTTTGTAATTAAGTACTTTTGAACTAAAGCTTTTTGTTTTACATATGAAGCTTTTGATAGTTCAGGAACAGTATTGATTGCTTCTAGGAATGATGCAAAATATTGCATTGGTTCACCATTACGTGGTTTATAAACATAAATTGAATCATGTCCATCTGCATATGCATCAATATCATAAAAGTCCAAGAAGTTTCTAATTTTACTATTAGCCACTTGGACAAATAATTTGTAACTTTCATATGATCTTCCTTGGATAGTTGGGAAGTTTATTGAAGTTGTAAATTTATTATTAATTGTCTCTCTTTGTACTCTTTTTTCAGCATGTTGTCTTGGAGTATCAGCTGCTAAATCTTTAATCTTAGCTAATTCTTTATCAATAGTTTCTTGATCTTTTTCAGCAACATCTAAATATTTAAATGTAATGTTTAAATCTAAATCTTTTTCTAGTTCTTGAGGTTTGTCTTCGTTATTGTTATCAACTGCTGTTGTAGCTGAAATAATTTCAATTGGACGTAATTGGTCAAAACTTGCATTTGCTAATTCATCTGCATATTTTGCTTTTAATTCGTCAAATTGAGCTTTTGTCACATCAAAAGGTAAGTATAGAGTTTGATTTCTAATAATTTGGCCTTTATCATTTATAACTTGGTCAAAAAGAACCTTAAATTTTTCTTTATTAAGTTTACTTGTTATTAAAATTTCTTTATATGAGCTAAAGCTTGGTAAGACGCTAGCATTTTTGATTGCTGAAGCATATGGAATGCTTTTTAAGTAATCATCAAGCACATCTTTTGAAACTTCATTTTTAAAAGTTGAATAAGTTAAAGCATCTGGGGCATTTCCTCTTCCACCATTTAATGAGTGAATTGGTAATGAACCGAAGAAGGCATCTGGGAAGAATTTAATTTCACTAACTTCTTTATGTAATGTTGAGTGTGAACCAAGGGTTATCGCATTCCCATTTTGTTCAACTCCAGGCACAATTCTAAATGAGTCTAGAGTTAAAAGATCAGGTCCTCATGCAACATTCTTAATAAACCAGTTAGAAAATTCAATAAATTGTTCAGGATGCACAGCTAAAACATACTCATTGTAGAAACTAAATGAGCCATATTTTACTTCTAGGATAAATGCTTCATTGAACTTTTCAAAGTACGCATTGAAGAAATCTGTAAAGTTGTATTTCTTAGATGGTTCTTGAATAAATCAGTATTCTGAAGCATCAGCTGAAACACCTGCAACTTTATTTTTCTTTTGAGGATCTAAAATCGCTAATTCTGGTTTTAGATTTCCTTCCTCATCATAAATCTTTGCGTAGTCATTGTTAAATAGCATCTTATTAGCTGGAGATAGTGGTCCTAATTTTTCATCAGAATTTTCTGCATAGGCTACCATTGAACCTATAGCAATACCAGCACCAACTGATAAAGCTGCTAATGATAATAAAACTTTTGTTTTTAATGATCAATTTTTAATCATGTTCACATCCTTTTCTTTGATTTATTTCCATTTATCTTATATTAATATAATTAATATAAGTATTTTACCATAATTTACAAAATAGGGGTTAAGTTAATTTTTTGTTCATTTTGACTCAAAAATGATTTATATAATGGAGGAAAAAATGAACAAATGAAGTAAAAGATTTTTAATTACAGGGGGTATAACTCTTGCTACCTCTATTGCCATATTAGCCAGTGTTTTAGGCGTACAACATCAAAAAAAGGTTAATAACAATCAGCCAGATAACCTAATTGTGGAGAATGATAAAAAGTTACCAGTTGCTCCAATAAGTGAAGAATTAGATGATGTGACTTTTAAAGCAAATAAAATTCATATTCCAAAAAGTCCTACAAAAGCATTTGAAAATAGAGAGTTGCTTTATGTTGATTTAGAAGCTAGCACACCAGAAAAAATTACTTGAGTTAAAGATGCAAAAAAGACTTATAAAAATATAGAAATCAGTCAAACTAATAACTTTAAAGAATCTAAAAATAACTATGATGGTATGAAGGCTAAACTAGAAGAAATTACTAAAATAAATCAAAATAGGATTGTTTATGACAAACTTTTAGATGATATTAATTGATGAGAAAGATCATATAATGAATTAATAACTAAAGGAACAAATAATATAATCTGAGATAAAAAATATCTACAAAGTAGACTTATTAATTCAGATTTAAATAGTAAAAATCAATTAAAAGAGGAATTAGCTCGTTATATTATTAGCTTGCACCAATACTTAACTATTTTTGATAAAACATTTAATGCTGGTAATATTACAAATATACCAAGCATTAATATTGATGGTAAAACTATTAACTTGAAAAAATCAATCGCAGGTGTCTTAACCTATAAAACAGCTGTAAAAGAATTCTTAGATTATTTAAAATCCATTGTTATCACAAGCCACAATATTGAAGATGTAATTTGAGAAATAGATGACAAAATGCTGCACCTGAATACTATGTTAGCTGATGTTAAGTCAATCATACTAATGCATGCTATTTATTTAGAAACTATTGAAAGTAAAGAACTAACACAATTCTTTAATCCAGCATATGAAAATCACTTTTTATCAATATTACATAACTTTGGATTACAAGGCTTTATATTTGAACAAAAATTAATCCAAACTTTACAATATGATATAGATTTATATAACAAGAATTTAACTAATGAAAAATTTAATTCTGAAGCTTACTTGCATTTATTAAATGTTAAATATAAAAAATTTACAGACAATATTTTAGCATTAGCACCGGATCAAAAAGTTGGACAAGAAGCTTTATCAGTTTTTAATGAATTTAAGGAAAATCAAGCAAAAATAGATAAAATTGACCAAAAATACATTAAAAATAAAGTTATTGATCAAATTATCAATCTGAGATATTTCGCATCAACCATGAGTTCAAAAATTGAAAGTTTGGTTCAAGATGCTAAAGAACGTTATTATAAATTTGCCGGAAATGACTTTGCACAATTTTATAAATATATTAATGAAAATAATGATAAATATTATGAATATATCAAAGAATCAGTCCCAATCGAAAGTACATTAAAGTTACTCAAAAATAGAAGGCAAACAATTGATAAATACCTAGAAAACTTAATAGAACTTCGGGCAAATACAGCGCATTTAGCCAGTGAAGTGCCAAACATTTCTTTAAATTTAAATGCTAAAATCGACCAATATAAAGGCTATAGTTCAAGATTAAAATCAATGATTGATGAAAATGAAACAATCTTAAAAAATGTACCAAATAGTGATATTGATAGTCAAATTAGTTTTGATCAAACAAATATGGATGTATTAATGTTTGATGATGATGAGGGAGCAAATTTCCCAGCACATAGCAGAGATAAAAACATTGATGAAATTACAAAACTACTAAGAAAAATAGTTTCTTTAGATAATAATGCAATTCGAGAATTAGTGACTGATTGAAAAAGTACTTGTTCAGTTTCAGATACTGATGTAGATTATATTTTTCAAGCCTATGAATCAGGCCTAAAAAATTCACAAAGAGAATTTATTGAATTTTTAAAGAATGCATTTAATAATATCACCCAAAATATCGAAACTATAAATGCTGAAATTAAGACTCAAAAAGAAGCTAGTGAAAAATTAAAAAGTACTGGTTATGATGCTGAACGTTTAAAATTATCAAAAGAATTGGAACCTTTAGCTAAGGAATTGAAAAACGCAATTCAAAACATGCCTAAAACTATTAATTCAAAAAATATTGACCCTGCAACAGCTCAAAAATTAGTTGAAGGATACAAAATATTGCTTGAATTTACAGCTTTTAAACCAAATCAATATATCGAATCATACTGAGAATTAAATTCAGGATCAATATTAATTGATGAATTAAAAAATTACTTAAATGGCTTAGAAAATACTAAAAATCTAATTTCTGATCTAATGTATTCATTGATTAAGAAAATTTAAAATAAAAAATATCCCAGCCTTATTGGCTGAGGTATTTTTATTATTCAAAATTAGGTTGTTGAGATTTTATAAATTGTAATAAGTCTCTTACTGAATTAAAATCTGCTAATGTAATTAAAATTGTAGCTGGATTATGTGAGTCTTCACCTTCAGCAAAATCATAATTTGCTATTGGGTTTAATTCATTAATATATACTTTACCATCTAACTTAGCATTTCTTAACTGCGTATAGTATGCATCACGTGCAGTAGCTAACTTTTCTTTTAACGTATTTAAGTTGACAACTTGTTTTTCTACACCATATAAGTATGCAATATTTGCTTTATAATATGCTTTTTCTAATTCATCTAATTTTTTAGCCTCTGTAACTGGATCAAAATCATATTCTTCATCTGGTGTTGTGTCAGCTTTCACTCCAGTAACACTTCTAAAGAATTGGTTGCTTTGTTGGAGTCTCTTTAATTCTCCAGTTGTGATTTCATATGCATCACTATCTACTTGTTTGTATAAATCTGTAACAGAATATTTTGTAAAGAAATCTGAATTAGAAATAGCGCCTTGTCTCATTAAAATATAAATTTCATTTAATGGGATAATTAATGAATTTTCTTTATATTCTTTAGCTTTTTTAGTTTGTCTACGGATATTGCTTTGAGCTTGTTCTTTATCACTTAATGTATTGTCAATTGGAGAAGAAGTAATGTTTAGCTTATCTGCTTTGTCATATTCTTCTTCATTGTCATTATCTACATAAAATCTAAGCCCTAATTCAACTGCTTCATCCTTTAATTTAGCATATTTTGCAGCAATTTCTGAATCTGTGTCAGAATCTATAGAAACTAATTTTGTTTTAAATTGATCAACTTTTTCTAGTAAAGCATCTATTTGTTTGTTCATTTCATCATCACCAGCACCGAAGTAATATGGTGTTTGGCCTAATGACTCAACAACAATTTTTTTAGCTTTTAAATCTGCAACAAATTTATCGATGACAGCAATATTTTCTTTTGCTTGTGCTTTTATTTTTGCTACATCTGTTGCATCAAATTTCATAGCTTTAAAAGATTTAACTAAAGTTACATATTCATTAATAATTGATTCATACTCTTCAAGTTGTTTTTTTGCAGCTTCCATCTTTTTATTTGCTTTTGCTTCTTGCTCATCAAGCTTTAAGTATTTGTTTAATTCTTTATTATCAACTGTTAGATTTAAATTCTTAAAGTAATCTAACATTGTTTCGAAAGTTTTAGCTTCACTTTCAATTTTCTTGTATTTTAATAGTTTGTCGAAAGCAGATCTGATATCATCATCCCTTCCTGAATTTGCAGCTGATCTTAATCTATTTAAATGAATATATAAAGATTTGTATAATTTTGCACGAACAGTTTCTTCTTTTCCTTCTTCGGCTAATTCATTATATAAACGATTGTATTTAGAAATTGCTTCATTTGCTTTTTGCTGTGAAGATGTAATTTCATTTTTGATTTTAGACAATTCTTTTTCTGTTTCAACCTTATATGAAGCTAATTTGTATTTGAATTGGTTTAAGTAAGTAATAATTGCTTTCTTGCTAAATAAGTCTTGAATTAAGTTATATCTTTTTAAATCAACTACATCTTTACTAAATGATGCATAGTAATTTGCATATTTAATTGAAGATAAGTATAAGTAGTTTTCTTTGTAGAATTTATCATATAAAGGTGTAATAGTGTTAGCTACTTTTTCAATTTCTTTAAGAGCTTCTTTATCAACAATACTGTTTAATAATGGAAGTGCAGAAATTGTGTAGTTAACACCATATTTGCCTTGGAATTCATCAGCTGTTGAAGGGTTTTTGATATTTTTGTCAAATACTTCAACTTCTAGAAGCATATATTTAGCAATTTGTTCTTTTAATGTTTTAGATTCTGATTGAGCTTGTTGGTAAGTTCTTAAGATTTTGTCAACTTGATCAACATTATTTGTAAATCTAGCAACTTTTGCTTCTTTGTCTTGACCTTCAGTCATTTTCTTAGCTTGTTCTAATGAATCTTTTTGTGATTGTAATAATTTTTGTAAATCAGCAATTCTTCAGTTAAATAATTCATCCATAAAGTCTTGTTTAGGGAATGGTGATTCAAACTGAACTGATTGTTCAAAAATAATTCTTTGTGCATTGCTAAATGCCATAGCATCTCTTAAAGCATTATAAACACGAATTGAGTTAGCATATGATAATTCAATTGAATCCGCATCATTAATAGTTTGTTGAATTTGGGTTCTATAAAGTTCAAACATACGTTTGTTTTCTTCAGCATTATAAATTTCTGGGTTAAGGTTTTTAACGCTATCAATCATGAATAAGTTTAAACGACTAATCATTTTAATAGCATCAATTGCAGATGTACCTCTGGCAATTAATTTTTTGCTTAGTGTAGCAACTTTATCTTTAGCTGAGTCTAATAAAGCTTTTTGTGTGTTTAATTCTTGTGTTAATTCTTTAACTTTGTCAGATGAAACTAATGTGTTGCCACTTCCAGTTTGTCCATTTAAAATAACGTCAACATCAACACCTAATTTTTTAAGTTCTTTTGATAACTTATCAACTTTAGCTTGTAATGATACTACATCGCTTTTAGCTTGATCTAATTCATCTTGTGCACGTCCTAAAACCACTGTACTTAATGAAGTAATTTTATCGTTTAATTCTTTAACAAAGTCACGTAATGATTTAACATCAGCTTCAGTAATGCTTTTTTCATCTTTAGCATTTAATTCTGCTTTTAAAAGTTCTGCACGTCCTTTTAAATTTTTATATTCAGTTGGTGCAAGGACATTTAATGTGTTTAGTTTACCATCTAATGATGCTAATGTTGATGTTTTTTCAGCATTTAATTGTTGTTTTCTTTCTGTGCTCTCTGTGTCATTACATGATAATGCAGCCAAAGGAACTACAGCAAGTGTACTAGCACTTAAGGCTAGTAAAAGTGATTTGATTTTTCTCATAATTCTTCCTTATGTTTTATCTTAATATTCTTATATATATTATATAAAAGTAAAAAACGCATACACTGAAAAAGTTCAGTAATATGCGTTTACACGTAAAATTGTAGTTTTATTATTTAACTACCATACCAGCAACTTCTTCAGCAAAGTTTGATTGAACTTTTTCAATCCCTTCACCTACTTCATATCTAACAGCACTTACTAATTCACAGTTGTGGTTTTGTAAGTATTTTGCTACAGATAATGAGTCTTCCATAACGAAAGCTTGTTTTTCTAAAACAAATTCTGATAATTGTTTGTTTAATCATCCTTCTGTTATAGAAATTTGAATTTTTTCAGGTTTATTTTCGAAACCAGCTGGTTTCACGAATCCTTCTTTGATTGATTCTAATCTGTCAGCTGGAATTTCGTTTACAAGAATAAATTCAGGATTCATAGCTGATACATGCATTGCAACGTTTCTTGCTGCTTCTGTGTTGTTTCCTTTAACAGTTACAACTGCAGCAACTTGTTGGTTTGCGTGAACGTATATTCCTAAAACTTGGTCTTCTTGAGCTTCTACTCTTGTGAAACGACGTAGAGAAATTTTTTCTCCAATAACTGCTGTAGCATTAACTAAAGCTTGTTCAACTGTTTCACCATTTGCTAATTTAACATCTAATCCTTCTTGTAAAGTATTAGCTTTTGAGTTAAATAAAGCTGTAGAAACTTCATTTAATAATTGCATAAATTTATCGTTTTTAGCAACGAAATCTGTTTCTGAGTTAATTTCAACTAAGATTGCATGTTTTTCATTTCCAAGAGCTGTTACAGCACCTTCTGCAGTAATCCGTCCTGCTTTCTTAGCAGCTTTAACAATTCCATTTTCTTTAAGCCACGCAATAGCAGCTTCAATTTCATATCCTGTTGCTTCTAAAGCTTTTTTACAGTCAACAAGAGCTGAGTTTGTTCTAGTTCTTAGTTCTTTAATTAATTCCATTTTGTTATCTGCCATGATAACCTCCTAAATTTGATTGATTAGTTTGCTTCTGTTGTTTGAGCTTCTGTTTCAGATGTTCTGTTTGTGTTGTTTCCAAATGATGGTAATACTACTTTGTCATCTTCTTGGTAAGCAAATTTAACTTGTCCACCACGAGCTTTAACAATAGCATCAGCTAAAATTGTCATAATTAATGTGATTGATTTTGCTGAATCATCGTTAGCAGGAATACCAAAGTCAAGTAAATCAGGGTTAGCGTTTGTGTCTAAAATACCAATAACTTTGATTTTCTTTCTTTTAGCTTCTTTAACTGCGATTTCATCTTCGTTTGGATCAGCAACGATCATAACTTGTGGTAAACGTTGCATATCACGAATACCATTTAAGTTTTTGTGTAATTTGTCTAATTCTTTGTTGAATTCTAAAGCTTCTTTCTTTGTGTATCCAGCAAAGTTTTTAGCAGCTTTTGCTTCAAGGTCTTTCATTTTTTGTACACTTGACATGATTGTTTGGTTGTTTGTTAATGTTCCACCTAATCATCTTTCTGTTACATATAATGAACCTGTTCTTTCAGCAGCTTCTTTAACAGCTTCACGAGCTTGTTTTTTTGTACCAACAAAAATAAATGATGCACCTTTAGATGCTAATGTGTTTACAAGTGAGTAAGCATATTCTAAGTATTTTTGTGTTTTTGTAATGTCAATAATGTGTGATCCCTTGTTCTTTTTGTTTGGAACAATAAATTCCTTCATTTTAGGGTTTCAAGCATGTGTTTTGTGTCCAAAGTATGCACCAGCTTCTAATAATTTAGTTTTTGATACAATTGGAGCTTTTTGTTCTTTTTGAACTTTTTCTTTTTTGTTTTCTGTTGTCATTGTTTGTTTCCTTTAGTTTGTTTTTGCTAAATAAATATTTCTAACACCTAGCACTATGATTAGCACACCCAAGTGAATCCATATTTATTGATTTAATTTTGTAAGATTTATCTATTTAATAATTCTTGTTTATATTTTATAAAAAAGTTGATTTTTAGCAACTACTTTTTTATTTTTTTTACTACTACATTATAGTAAAGAAAAATAAAAAGGCTATTGCTAGCCTTAATATTATTTAGCTTCTTTAGCGATTTGAACTAAAACTGAAAATGTTTTAGGTTCGTTGATTGCTAATTCAGATAGCATTTTACGGTTGATTGTAACATTTGCTTTTTTAAGTCCGTTAATGAATCTTGAGTAGCTCATTCCTTCAGCTCTAACAGCTGCATTAATACGAGCGATTCATAATTTTCTGAAGTTTCTTTTAACTTGTTTACGGTCTCTGAATGCATATGTTCATGATTTAACAACTGCTTGTTTTGCAACTTTGTATCCAATTGACTTGTGTCCAAAGTATCCCTTAGCTAATTTTAATCACTTTTTACGTCTTGCTCTTGTAACTGTTCCACCTTTAACTCTTGCCATAATTATTCCTTTCTAATAACGTAAGTATCTATGTATTTGAAATCTAATTGATTAACAAGATTAGATTAATGCTTTAAATCTTTTAAGATCTGATTTTGACATTTGAGCAGATTTACGTGATTGACGTTTTTGTTTAGTTGTTTTGTTTTGAGCTAAGTGAGAACGATATGCTTGTTCTCTTAAAATTTTACCTGTTCCTGTAACTTTGATACGTTTTTTTAACGCACTTTTAGTTTTCATTTTTGGCATTTAATTCTCCTTCTTTAGCTTCTTGATCTGAATCAAGATTCTTTTCTTTTAAGTATTTTTGAATTTTTTGTTTATTTGGTTGGAGATTCATGTCAAGGAAACGATCGTTAACTAATTTAGGTTCTGAAGTTTTTTCAGCAATATCTTCAACTAAAGCAAAGAATTTATCAATAGTTGCAAACCCTAAATCTTTTCTTCCTATTTCACGACCTCTTAGTTTTAAAGAAACTTTGATTCTGTCACCTTTTAAAAGAAATTCTCTAGCCTTTCTTGCTTTTGTGCGCAAGTCATTTTCACCAATCATTGCAGTTAATCTAACTTCACGATTTTGAATTGTAGTTTGTTTTTCTTTTAGTTCTTTGTTTTTCTTTTTACGATCATATTTAAATTTACCGTAATCTAGAATACGACAAATTGGTTTAGGTTCAACACTAATTAAAACTAAGTCCATTTTATAGCTTTTTGCTATTTCGAGAGCTTCAGTTGTATATTTCACTCCAAGCTTTTCACCATCAGGTCCTAATAAAAAAACTTGTTTGAATGGAATATCACCATTAATGTAATGTTCTGAAGCTGGTTTTTTTCCTTTTGTTTGAATAATAACTCCTTAAATAAAATTTAAATTTAATAAAAAGTGGTTTCCCACTTCATCTACTAAAAAAGGTATCAGAATTATGATACGTTTAATTGTAGCTAAACCCAAGACTATGGTCATCAGGTGAGAAGTGTCTTCTACTTTTCTGCAATTAACTCTATTGCTTCTTAATTTTAACAAAAAAATTATTATTTGAAAATTTATATATTGCTCTAATTTTAAAATAGCTTAATTTATAAGCCTATATTTAGGTATTATTTGTAAACCTGATTTTTTTATCAAAAAAATTTTTAAAAAAATCTTATATTTTGAATACAAAAATAATTTTTTATAATAATCAATATGAAAAAGACTCACAATACTTCATTTAGTTTTGAAGTAAAAAAAGAAGTAATAAATAGCATTAGTAAGAAGCAAGAAATCATCTCATTTATTAATGGGCTTATTTTTTGCTCTGCTGAAATTGATAAAAATAACAATTACGTTATTTATATCAAAAATGAATATTTGCTAGATAAGATTATTCGTAAATTAGATAAAGTTAACTTACCTTATCAAAAACAAGATAATTGAAAAGCAAAAATTGTGGTCTTAAATAACCCACTAATTTCAGAAAGTTTGGAACATAAAGATTATTTAACTTACTTTTTTGCTGGAGTCTTTTGTGGTGGAGGAAGTATCTCTGGTAAAAATTCTACTTCTTATCACCTTGAAATTGCTTCGCATAATGAAGCACACTTAAGTCAAATTCAAAGCAAACTAAATGAATATGAATTTAATTTTAACTTCTTAACTCGCGGTAAAAAATATGTAATCTACAATAAAAATAAAGAAAAGTTAATTGACTTCCTAGCTGCTATTAATGCTAAAAATTCTTGATATGATTTGCAAAATTTAATTATTAAACGCGATTTTGAAAATGTTACTAATCGAATCAATAATATAGATTTAAGTAACATTAATAAAATTGCTCAAAGCACTATTAAGCATATTGAGAATATTAATTATGTTTTTGAGCATAACTTAGAAAATGAATTTGATGAAAATCAATTAGTAGCTTTCAGAATTAAGTCAGAAAATAAGTGAATTTCACTAACTGAGTTAGCTTATTTATTGCAACAGCAACATAATATTTATATTTCTAAAAGTGGACTAAATCACTGGTTTAGAAAACTAGCTAGTGTAGTCAATCAAGATAAAAAATAAGCCTAGTAATGCTAGACTTATTTTTTAATCAAATGAATTAGTTTGATTAATCAATGCAAGTTTTTAGAAAAGATCATTTGATTTAATTTTTTAGCTGGTAAAACTTGAACTTTTCTACCATAAAAAATGCTTTGTGGATAAGCGAAAGTGTCGAATCCAGTTTTTCCATGATACTTGCCAATTCCGCTGTGTTTAATTCCTCCAAATGGTAAATTTGAATTATAAACAAATTGTGAAGTACTGTTTCAAGCAACACTACCACAAGATAATGTAGCTTTAATTTGATTAAAAGTAGCTTTCTTCTTCGTAAAAATATATGCTGCTAATGAGTCATTTAAAGTTGGGAACTCTTTATTAATGAGCTCTTCTAAACTACTAAAAGTTTGGTAAGCTAAAATTGGACCAAAAAGTTCTTCTTGGCTTAAGCTTTGGTGGAAGCTTTTTTCAAGTAGAATTATTTTATTGGCATAAATAGTTGAAATTGGCTCATTTGCAATTGTCGCAATTCGTGCTTCACTTTGTGAATTAATTAAGCGGGCAAGTTTTAGTTCCCTTGGATTAATTTGAGCAGTTAATTGTTGTAATTGTGCATTAAATTCTTTTATAAAACTATCTTTGATGTCTTGATCTAAATAGATAAAATCTGGAGCTAAACAAGTTTGACCTGCATTCATTAATTTTGAAAAAATTAATTCTTGGCAAGCTAGTGCTAAATCAGCATCTTTTGTTATAATGACAGGATTTTTTCCGCCTAGTTCAAGAACACAAGGAATCATTAAACTAGCTGCTTTTTGGTACATAATTTTTCCTACTGCTTGAGAACCAGTGAAAAAAAGAAAATCAGTTTCTTGTTCAATAATGCGATTAGTTTTTTCAATACTGCATAGTTCAACTCTAACTTCTTCATCAGTAAAGACATTATTAATAATTTGCATGATAACTAAATTAGTATATTTAGAGTGCTCTGATAATTTTAAAATAATTTTATTCCCTGCTGCAAAAGCATTAATTATTGGTATAAAAGCTAATTGTAATGGATAGTTTCAAGGAGTAATGATAAATACAGTACCATAAGGTTTATATTCTATTATAGATTTACCACCCGCTAATGTCATAGGTGTTCTAACCACTTTTGGCTTTGATCATTTTCTTAATTTTCTAATATATAGGTTGATCTCATTGATGATAGGTAATATCTCAGTCATATTGACTTCATTTCTTGACTTACCTAAATCTAAATCAATGGTTGCATAAATTTCCGCAAAATGCTTATAAATTTCTCTTTTTAATAATTTTAATTTTTCAATTCTTTCTTTTGTATTCATAGTATATTTATGTTATCAAATTTTCAAAAAATAAAAAAATAACGTTAGATAGATCTAGCGTTACCTCATAGTTCAAAAAAATTTATAAGATAATGGTGCGCGAGAAGGGACTCGAACCCTTATGCCGGAGGCACTAGAGCCTAAATCTAGCGTGTCTGCCAATTTCACCACTCGCGCATAAAATAAGGTTTAAAAATTATTGAACTCAACGTCCAATAATAGATAAATTTTCCAATTTAAACCAGTATTGGTGCCGTTTATAGGACTCGAACCTACGACCTACTGATTACAAGTCAGTTGCTCTACCAACTGAGCTAAAACGGCATGGTGGAAGATAAGGGACTCGAACCCATGACATTCGCCTTGTAAGGGCGACGCTCTCCCAACTGAGCTAATCTTCCAAATGGCAGTCTGTACGGGGCTCGAACCCGTGCATGCATGGATGAAAACCATGTGTGTTAACCACTTCACCAACAGACCATAAATGGCGCCGATTATTGGGATTGAACCAACGACCAACTGGTTAACAGCCAGCTGCTCTACCGCTGAGCTAAATCGGCACGCCTTATTTATTTATATCGCTTATATATTATAGCACACATTTAAAATTTAAGAAAAATATTTTTTGATTTTTTTCAATCATTTTTTTATGTGTTTAAAAGCAAGAATATTATAGCATGAAAATTATAAATTTATATTATTTTTATATTTTTTTGATCGGTATTTTAATAGTTGATATTGAATCTATTAAATTTGATGATCACCATTATTTATAATAGTATTTTATCGGTAGAAATGATCATTTAATTACCCTTATTAATATGTTTGATCAAAAAATAAATAAATTTTAATAAACAGCATAAATAATTGATATAATAATAATGCCATTAGAACGGTAACACCCTAACCTGGTCAGGATAGAAATAAAGCAGCCACGTGGGAAAGTATTGTGTCTAGTGGTTTTTGTTTTAGAACAAAATAAAAAAAGAAGCATGGGCTTCTTTTTTAAATTATTAATTATATAAGAAATTATTCAACTGTAACTTCAGCACCAGCTTCAACAAGAGCTGCTTTAATTTGTTCAGCTTCTTCTGGTTTGATGTTTTCTTTAATAACAGCAGGTAATGTATCAACAATTTTCTTAGCGTCCATTAATGGTAATCCTAATAAGTCTTTAACTACTTTAATAATAGCAACTTTTTTACCATTGTCAGCTTTTAAAACAACTTTAACGCTTGATTTTTCTTCGCTTGCACCTTCTGCTGGAGCAGCAGCAACAGCAACAGCAGCTGTTGGGTCGATTCCGAATTCTTCTTTCATTGCTTCTACAAGTTCCATAACTTCTTTAATTGACATTTCTTTTAATGATTCAATAAATAATTCTTTTGTTAATTTAGCCATAATATAATGTCCTTTCTTTTATTTATATATTATTCTGATTTACCTTCACTTACAAGTTTAAGTGATAATGAGATTTGTTGTAATGGTGCCATCATTGAACGTGCAAGGATTCCAAGTGCTTCTTCATATGTTGGAAGTGTAGCAACTTCATTAACACCCTTAGCATCAATAACTTTTCCTTCAAAAGTACCAGCTTTAACTACCATTAATTTGTGTAGTTTAGCAAATTTTGTTAATAATTTAGCAGCAGACATATCATCATTGTTTGAAAAAGCAAAAATGTTAGGTCCTACTAAATAATCAGCTAATTCACCGATACCTGTTTCATTTGCTGCAAGTTTAAATAAACGATTTTTGTAAACTTTAATGTCAACACCAAGTTTTTTAGCTTCTTTTCTGAATTCTTCTAATTCTGAAACTGTTAAACCACGGTATTCAGCAAAAGCAACAGCTTGTGAGCTTTTGATTTTGTCAACGATTTCTAAAACAACTTCTTTTTTAGCTGCTTTTAATTTTGATTCTGACATATTTTCTGCCCCCTTTCAAAATTTATTGCAATACAATTGAACATTTGAAGTGATACACTCGGTAACCATAAAATTAAGCTTACGCAGTTACTGTCTTTATGTATTGCGAGTAAATTATAATATAAAAAACAAAAATGAGAAGTCAATATTTTATAAAAAATCTTGTATGTATTTTTTTCTTATAATTATTTATAATTATAAAAGGAGGAATTGTGAAAAAGAAAATTAAACACAGTCCAATGGTGACTACAATTCTAGAAAAATATAAAAAGAGTGAAAAAATATTTAATATTGTAAAAAATTCCTTTACATATCAACAGTCTAATTATGTCGAAAAAATATATAAAAATTGACCACTGTCAGTTCGCAAGTTTAATTTTCATAAGCCAACTTATGAATTACCAAAATTAGAAGAAAAACAAGAACTATTTATATGTAATTACATTGAAATTATTGAAAAGCTACCTGCAGTCTTAAAATTTAAAGAGATATTTAGTGAAAATGTTTATGAAGATTTTTTAGACATCTTTCACTTAATTGTAGGTGATCCTGTTATGGAAGAAAGACAAAAACTAGACTTGACAGCCTTAAATGATGCAAGTCAGTATGTAGAATATTTATTTAGTAGTGAACTAAACAAGAATTCAATCGAATTTAAATTAGGATCATATAATTTCAAAGCAGTTAATAATTTTGATTATATGTATTTATTTAATGTGCCTGAAATTTTTGAAAAAAGCCTTATGAATGAAATTATTTTGGTTGACTCATTAAATAGACCACGTGTTTTTGATATAGTTGAATACATAGGCCAAAAATCAGATTTAGTAGTGGCTCAATATTCTGAAAAAATTTTAGATCATTTAAATGAGTGCAATATAAAATTTTGCCTAAGACTAGATAGTTTAAGAGAGCTGAATACTAATTTATTTCATATTGGTAAAAGAATTTCGTCAAAAATTTTAGATAGACTTGCAAATGGAAAAGGTGAAAATAAGCCATTTTTGGTTACAAAAAAGAATTTTAAAAATAAAGAATATTATTTATATGCTTATCTTTTACCAACAAGAAACACGGAAGCAAAAATTAGAGATTATTTATTAAATGCATCTAAAAAAGCTAAAAATAGATATCAAGACGAATATTTTGATGTTTTTCAAGAAAGTTATATTAGATTCTTTCTAACAAATAAAAAATTAGTGGACCAAAATAAAGCTTTACTACCAATACACAATTCACGCTTGGAATGAGATCATTTTGTAATTGATAAAGTAAATTATTCTATTAAACATCTAACAAAATTAGCTGATAAAAAGTACATTATTAATCTCGGTATTTTCTTATTATTTATTTGACATGCACTAAGTGATATCACTGCTCGCATTAATGCTATTCATGCTGACATTTATAATTCAGATTACCATTATAATTTAAATGATATTATGCAAATATTATATTTGAATGAACAACTAAGTGCTTACAAAAGTGCATCTTTTGAATTATCCACCTACCATGCAGTGGTATTTGAAAATACTAAGCGTATGTATAAACTTTTAGAATTGATTTCTCACATTGTTACCAAATGTAAATAATTTTATATAATTCATTACATGAATGGTTTAGGAATAGATATAACAAATATTTCACGATTCAATGGTAAAAGTGAAATATTTTGGCATCGTGTTTTATCAGCAGATGAATTAGAGCAATTTCAAAAATTAGATTCTCAAGAGTCGCGAGCAAAATTTCTAGCTCGCTCTTGAGCGATTAAAGAAGCTATCTTTAAAGCTGATAACACTTATATTGACTTTAGAAAAATTGACATCAAAAAAGATCAAGAATCTAAACTATGAAAATTTAAAAACTTTTTAATATCAATTAGCTATGCTGATGACTTTGTTATAGCTGTTGTAACCAAACAATAAGAAAGGCAATTATGAAAAAAACTGCATTAAATATTACTTTTAAGAAAATTATATTATCTCCAATTTGAGCAGCTCGTTTTATAAACTTAAAACTAAAATATCGTAAATATAAAAAAGATGAAGATCAATTCCAATCAAACGAGCGTTACAAATACTTACTGAAATTAAGCAAGAAAATTTTAAAACTATATAACGTTGATGTTGTAGTGGAAAATTATCATAACTTACCAACTAGTGGGAATGTTTTAGTAGTTCCAAATCACAAATCTCTTTTTGACCCACTTATTATGCTTGTTGCATTAGAAAAGAAAACTTATGAGGCAAATGCTAAAGAATTAATTCCAACATTCATAGCTAAAAAAGAATTATCAGAAGCCAAATTTATTAAAAGCGCTTTGCACTTACTTAACACTTTTTTTGTTGATCGTAACAGTTTAAAACAAAGCTTAACTGAAATGAATAAATTCGCTGAGTTTGTTAAAACAAATAAAACTTACGGAGTTATCTTCCCTGAAGGCACAAGAATTAAAGATCAAGCTCTTGGCGAATTTAAAAATGCTCCTTTTAAATTAGCACAAAAAGAATACTTAACAATACAACCAGTTGCAATTATTGATTCTTTACATGCTGATGATAGTAAACGTAAAGGAAGATTAACAGTAACAGTCAAGTTCTTATCACCTTTAAAACCAAACAGCTTTATTACACAAGATTCAGCCAAAGTTGCAGCTCAAGTACATTCAATGATTCTAAACGAGGTTAATGCTGATGGCGCTCAAAACTAATCCATATTACAGCGAATATACATTTCAATTACAAGATTTTGATGGACCTTTAGATTTACTTCTCTCTTTAATTAAAGATAAAAAAATTAGTATTTTTGACATTAACTTAGTTGAATTAGCTGATCAATATTTAAAAATCATTAGCCAATTAAAAGATAGTGAAATTGATATTGCTGGTGATTATCTTGTAATGGCAGCGACACTGCTTAAAATTAAGGCAAGCATGATTTTACAAGATCCTGAGGCAGAAGAGCCATCTGAAGTAGTCGAAGAAAAGAAAAAATTGATTCAACAATTAGTTGAATACCAACAATTCAAAGAAATAAGAGAAGCATTAAAAACATTTGAATCTGATCGTGAAGATATGTTTGTCAAAGCTCCTTCTAATGTTGATGATTACATAGTTGATAGCGATGATGCCAGACTTGATGGACATTCAAACCCAGTTAAGTTAATTTCCGTACTTAGAAAAATGTTTGAAAGAGTTTATGCCCAACATTTACGTAGTACTAAACTTGAGACATTTAATCTATCACCTTCAGATCAATTTCCATTTATTAAAAAATTGTTAAAAGAACATGAAGTATTAACTTTTGAAATGGTCTTTACTCAACCATCAATGAATCACTTTGTTGTTACTTTACTTGCTGTTTTAGTTTTAGCAAAACAACAAGTCTTAATTATTGAACAAAAAGAAGAATTTGGAGAAATATTAATCAAGCGAGGAGAACTTTACAATGAAAAATAAAATCTTAGAAGCATTACTATATATTCAAGGGGATGATGGGTTAACACTTGAACAAGTTAAAGACATCTTCTCTCTTGCAACTTTAGCAGAGGCTAAAAAAGTTATGGCTGACTTCCATGCTTACTTTAATGACATGGAGCTAGGAATAAAAGTAGTTAACTTTAATGAAGTTTATAAATTTGCTACTAGAGAAACATTTAAAGACTATGTTTCAAAAATGGTTTCAATTGTTAAAAAACAAAGATTATCAAATGCAGCTATTGAAGTTGCTGGGATTGTAGCCTACAAACAACCCGTTACACGTAGTCAAATTTCAGTAATTCGTGGTGTTGCTTCAGACCAAGTTGTAAATACATTATTAGTAAAAGGTGTTATTGAAGAAGTTGGAATTGCACCAACTCCTGGAAATCCAGTTTTATATGGTGTAACAAACAAATTTTATGATCACTTTAAATTAACAAGTATGCGTGATCTACCTAAATTAAATGAATTCAACTATGTCGAAGGTGTTGAAAATGAAAATAGTGATTTCGATTTATTTTCATCACAACGTGAAGAATAAGTTGGCTGAGCCAATTTTTCTTTTTAAATAAAAAAATATAATAATATAAGAAAGGTTTATATGCTAGAAATAAAAGCAACAAAAAATGATGCTGGTAGAAGTGTATTTAAAGTAATTAGTAAATATTGTTCAACTCTACCACTTAGTCGTATTGAAAAATTATTTCGTAAAAAAGATATTAAGATAAATAACGACAGAAAAATTACAAAAAATCAAATTATTAATGAAGGTGACTTAATATCAATTTACGGTATTTTAGAAGACAGTGCTGAATTTAAAGTCAATGAGACAGTTGAAGTTAAACCTAATTTCAAAGTTCTTTATGAAGATGACAATATTTTAATTATTGACAAGCCAGCAGGAGTTGAAGTTCATGGTGAAGATAACTGTTTAGATAATCAAGTTTTAACATACTTAAATTTTAAACCAGTTGATAGTTTTATGCCTTCACACATCGGGCGTTTAGATAAAGAAACAAGTGGGATTATTTTATATGGAAAAAATTATCAAACTGTTTCTTACTTTAATGCACATTCAGATAGCTTAATTAAAAAATATACATTCTGAAGCAATATTAATCTAGACAAATATACAAGTAATAGTCCACTTGAAATTACTTTATATTCTGTCAAAGATGAACCTAATAAACGAATGAAAGTAAGTCCTAAAAAGATTCCAAATGGTAAAATTGCTACTACACTTTTCTATATGGAAGATGGCAAAAAAATTGCTCAATTAGTAACTGGTAGAAAACATCAAATTAGAGTTACTTTAAAATATTTAGGATATCCAATCTTTGGTGATCGTAAATACCATGGTCCTAATGCAAAAAGATTGCAACTGCATTCATACAGTTTAAAATTCACTAATTTAACTGGTGAGTTAAAATACTTAAACAATTACGAAGTGTTCTCACTTCCTAACTTTAAAAAATAGGAGTTCTAATGAAACAAATTTCAAAAGAAAAATTAATCGATATTGTTCAATCATTAATGCTTCGTCCAAATGATGATGTTTTAGATAAAATCTTAGTTTCTTGAGAACAAATTCAAGCTGAATTAGAAGGATTAAATCAACTTAATTTAGCGAACTTAACACCAATGGAACGTATTAATGAAGACTTGCACATAGACTTATTACGTGAAGATATTGAAGATGATTCATATTCAATAAACCAAGCAAACATTTTAACTAATGCTCCCGCTACTAGTGATGAGTTTGTAGCATTAACAAAGGTGGTAAAATAATGAGACAATATCAAAATAAAGGTGATTTTAAAAAAGCTTACAATGAGCTTAAAAAAGATCAAAATAATGCTGTAGCTTTTCTATATCCAGAAAACAAAGCTTATCAAGTACAAACAGCTCCTTTAAATAATGTAGTTATTACAGTTAAAGATGTTTTCGCTACAAATGATGCACCTACCCGGGCTTCAAGTTTGATTTTAGAAAACTTTCAACCTTTTTATAATGCAACTGTAGTTCAAAAATTATTAGATGCTAATGCAAGAGTTGTAGCTAAAGTTAACAATGACGAATTAGCCCTTGGGGGAACTGGTACTTATAGTGCTTATGGATTAATTACAAACCCTCGTGATCATGAAAGATTTGTTGGAGGTTCTTCTTCAGGTTCTGCTGCAACTATGACAGAAAACATTGGATTTGCATTAGGTAGTGATACTGGTGATAGTGTTAGACTTCCAGCTGCATTTAATGGGCTTGTTGGATATAAACCTTCATATGGGGCTATAAGTAGATACGGAATGTTTGCTTATGCTTCATCATTAGATACAGTTGCTTACTTTACTCATAATGTGAATGATGCAATTGTAGCAGCTCAAACATTATTTGGAACAGATCACAAAGATATGACAAGTGTTGATGTTGCAATTAGCAATGTAACTTGCAGCAAGCCTCAAAAGGTTGCTTTCCTTGATTTTAGCCCTTTTATTAAACCTTATGTTCAAGACGAAATACAAAAATTTGTTGCTAAAATTCAAGACAATGGTACACAAGTTGAAATTATTCAACCTAATTTAGAAATATTAAATGCAATTAATATTGTTTATCGTGTAATTAGCTTCTCTGAAGCTAGCTCAAACTTAGCAAACTTAACAGGTATCGGTTTTGGAAGCAGAGTTAATGGTGAATCATGAGAAGAAATTATGCTCAATACTAGATCTCAAAAATTTGGAAAAATGGTTCAAGAACGTCTTGCTCTTGGAAGTTACTTCTTATATACCGAAAATCAAGAAGAAATCTTTATCAAAGCACAAAAAGCACGTAGATTAATTAAAAATTACTACACCGAATTACACAAAAAATATGATTGTGTGCTTTTCCCAGCTTATGCTGGAATTGCTCCAAAGTTTGATGAAGACACTTCAAATAATAAAGTGATGAATTTTATTTTAACTGGAGCCAACTTAGTTGGTAACCCTTCTATCACAATTCCACTTGGAATGCATAATGGTATGCCATTTAGCTTTGCACTTGAATCAGCTATTTATAGTGATGAAAAATTATTAGGCTATGCTGAATATTTAGAAAAATTAAGAGGAGAAATCAATGGATAATTTTGAAGTAATAATTGGTATCGAAATTCACGTTGAATTAAAAACCAAAACTAAAATGTTTTCACCTGCCGGAATTGATTTTAATGCAATTCCAAACACCAAGGCTAACCAAATTGATTTAGCTTATCCAGGAACATTACCTCAAGTTAATAAGCAAGCTGTTAAATATGGTATAGCTTTAGCTAAAGCTCTAAATATGGAAATAGATGATGAATTGCATTTCGATCGTAAAAACTATTTCTATCCAGATTTACCAAAAGGATATCAAATCACTCAATTTTTTAGACCAATTGGTAAAAATGGTAGTTTAGAAATCCCAACTAGTTATGGACCTAAAACTATTCAAATTGAAAGAATTCACTTAGAAGAAGATACTGCAAGACAACACCATGACGAAACTGGAACTAAGCTGGATTATAATCGTGCTGGTATTCCTCTAATCGAAATTGTTACTTATCCAGTAATTAGAACAGCTGAGGAAGCTGCTAACTATGTAGATATGATTAAAAAGACTGTTCTTGCTTTAGAAATTTCAGAAGGTAAACTTGAACAAGGATCACTTAGAGCAGACATCAACATTTCATTAAGACCTTATGGTGTAGATAAATTTGGTACTAAAGTTGAAATCAAAAACATGAACTCAACTTCAAATATCAAAAAAGCTATCGAATATGAAATTAAATTACAAAGAGAAAAATTACTTCGTGGAGAAGTTATTCTTCAACAAACTAAACGTTTTGATGATAGTAATAACCAAACTGTAGTTATGCGTACTAAAACAGGTACAACAGATTACAAATACTTTGCTGATCCAAATATCCCTATCATTAAGCTTTCAAAGGAATTTATAGATAGTGTTCAAATTAATGAATTACCAAATGAAAAGCTGGCTAGATATACAAACTATGGTATTCAAAACATTTATATTCAAAGCTTAATTGATGATTATGATTTAAGTAAATATTTTGACTCAATTCCATATCCTGACAAAGACAAACTTTCTAAAGTATTCTTTGCTGAAGTAGTTTCTTTAGCTAACTCAATGTCTAAGCATCCTGTTGAATTAAATATTCAACCAGCTTTATTAGCACAAGCTTTAGAATTACTTCAAGAAGAAATTATTTCAGGTAAGTCACTAAAGAAACTAATACCTTTATTAGTAAACTATACAGGTGATTTAGAACCTTTATTAGTTCAACATAATTTAAAACAAATTACAGATCCTACAATAATTAGAGAACATATTAATCAAATTATTGACAAAAATAAAGATATGCTAGATGAATATAATACTCGTCCAGAAAGAGTTATTAAGTTTATTCTTGGTGCCTTAATGAAAGAAACTGGTGGTCAAGTAAGTCCTGTTCTTTCAAACAAAATTGTTGTAGAATTATTAAATGAAATGACAAAATAAAAAAACTGATTTTTACAGCAAGCTTAGCAGAAGCAAAAATAAAAATCACTTTATTAAAAAGCAATTTCATCAAAATTTAATTTTCCCAGATCGATTTGTCATTTTCTTGATTTTATATGAATTCTTAATTAAGAAAATATTGATCACATTTTTTGCTAAGTTATTACTTAGAGCTAGAAACGAAAGTGATAATCGGAAGAGAATTAAAGTTATTGATAATGTTTATTCAAACTTTAACAGTAAAGAATATAACTTCATCTGACTCTCAAGTGCTTTTTATCTACTTATCTCGTTTGTACCTGTAATTTATATTGTTTACTTATTAAATTTATTTGTAAGCAATATTCCTTCCTTTTATAATTTTGTTGGAAAAGACTTTGCAACTGAATTCTCAGCTAGAACTCTAGGGAGATTTCTTCCTGGATCACAATCTTATTTAATTAATATAGTTGCAGATCCTAGTGCAGGGTTTAATTCCAAAACCATTTTACCCAACTTGCTTTTATTCCTTTCTTCCCTTTATATTTCAAGCACTGGATATGGTAAGCTAATATCTTCAGCTAATTATATTTATGAACATTATAAAATGGGGACATATTGAGGAAATAAAATAAAAGGCTTTTTTATAGTGCTGTGCGTATCAGTAGTATTTTGAGCCTTTGCAACAGCTGATATTATGTTAGAAAAGCGTATTGATCCTAATCCAAATAACTGATTAAACCTTGTTGTCTATTTTACTTTTACAACAATATTCGTATTTGTCTTGCTCATTATGCTATTTAAACTGATCCCATCATTTAAATTGAACCTCAAAAGCATTTACAAAGGAGCAATGCTTTCAGCTACTCCTACAATCTTATTAGTGTTTCTATTTAACACCATTAATAGTTACTTTAACTATGATAAATTTGGTGGTGTGGTCGGTTTCTTCTTCACAATTGCTTTCTTTATCAACTGATTTGTTTACTTCATGTTTTTGGGTATTACATTTAATAATGCATATTATAAAAATTACATTAGTACACGCACAATCAACAAGAGACAATGATTATTTTAATTTCATTCTTATCATGCTTTAAAATAAAGCATGATATTTTTTATTATCCCTTGCACATAGTTATAAATGATAAAAAATAATATTTCTGAATAAAGAAAAATAGTGTATTATATGTATGGGACATGAGAATGTCCTGTATACTGCTTAAATAGTAAACTATTTATTATTTTGTACTAAGTTATTGTGCTTAAAAAGTCGCATTTTAAGCAAATCATTTATATATACATATTTATTTTTTATTTTACAACTTGTTTTTTATTTCTTATATATCTTAATATATTTTATAAATTCTTACACATCCAGTATTTTATTTTTAAACATATAATATATAAAAAAGCCACAGGAAACTGTGGTTTTTTTAATACTTTTGGGCCATTTGTTCTTTTTTAGTTCTTTTACATAAAAAAAGGATATATAAGATGTATGTGAAATAAAAAAATTTGACTGTATATAGTTGGAGGATCATTAGCAAGCGCAATTTCTGGCTTTGTTTTATCTCAACATCTCTCACAAAGCCACAACACTATTGATAATGATGAATCTGACAAGAAACCAGATAAAAATTATCACTATCGTTTAGGTGGGAATATTTTACATACACGTATTGATTCAATTAAGCCACTAACATACCGAGAATTATTTTTCTTAGCACAAGCAAAAACAGGTTCCAATCTTGACAAGTTTAAATTAGATGAATATGCAGATGATAAAAAAATTATCTTTGTACCCAAATATGACTGAACATTATATTGAAGTGACATTAAGTCATTTAGTGATTTTATTGCTTTTGGCATTGATCGAAAGTATGCCAAAATACTATTTGAATATCATCAAAAACACAAGCAGGATACAGTGACATGAAAAGATATTGAATCTATAAAGGGTATTGGTTTCAAAACCTTTCTAAAATTAAAAAAATTTCTAATTTTAGAATAATGTGAATCAACTTTTTCATCGCATTATCATTATTTGCTTTAATGGTAGATACTAGTCAATGGTTTATTGCAGTGCCAATTGTTTGTTTAATAATGTATGTTGCTTGAATCAATATGAAATATATGTGGCTTTTATGATTATGTTTATTTATTTGATTCTTATTTTGAAATTTACATAATTATATTTATTGGACAGTTTGGTCCAACTATAAAGAAATACACGGTCGCTTTACAGTAATTGATGTGACAGAAAAAAATGTTTATGTGCAAGATCAATTTTTTCGCAAACTAGTTATTTGAAAAAAGGACCTATATTCTGATATCACAATTTACTCCCAGTTCTATGCTAAAGGTAAATTATTACCAATGGACTATGATTCCAACTATTATGCCTCAAATAATATTTACTATATTTTTAAAGTTTCACATTATACAAAAATAGAAAACTGGTGAAATATTAGACATTGATTTTTTAACTATTATCTCAATGAGAAATTTGAATATTATAAATTAATTATTCCACTCCTTTTTGGTTTTAATATTCAAGTACATAATGATGTAATTCAAAACCTAAAAGACATGGGAGCTGTGCACTTAATAGTTGTCAGCGGATTACACTTTGCAACTATATTTGGATTAATTAAAATTTTAACTTACAAAATTGATAAATGAGGACTCTTAAGTACGATCCTAATTATTATTTATTTCTTCTTTGTTAAGAAATCTATTTCAGTTATTCGTGCATTTGCCTTTCTTATGATCCAACAATTCTTAATTAGAAAACATTGACATCATAGAATTTCTTTGCATCAGGTCCTTTATTGAATTTCTTTTGCCTATTTATTATATTCACCAAAAAATGTTTTAAACCTTGGATATTGACTATCTTTCATCTTAACCTTTGCTTTAGTGCTTTATAGCCAAGGACAAGCTAAAATTGATGAAAAGAAGCATAAAAACGCAACAGTCTGAAAAGGAATTTATATCTTAAAAATTTATTTAATTTCATGGTTTTTATCAATAACAATAATTTCAGTGCAACAACATTCCTTTAGTTTTTTAAGCTTTCTATATATTTTAGTTTTAACACCTGTGTTTCAACTTGCAATCATCTTCTTTAGCGTATTTTTTCCAATTATTTTAATTTGTAGGCCCATTTCTCTTTTACTTATTAAAATTATTGAACTCCTTCATAGCTTTAATTTGCGGGTACAAATACCTAATAGTAACTATTTTTTAGGCTTATATGTTTTAGACTACTTTATACTTATGAAACAATCATTAATTTATAAGAAAAGTGAGACAAGAAAGTATAATTAAAGTATGAAAATAATAAGTGGAACAAATCAGTATTTTATAAATCAAAAAATAGCTCAACTAAAGCAGCAATACTCGCCTGATTGCATTACAGAAATTAGAGAAGAATTGCCTGAATTAGATTCTCTTGCTAGTGTGCTACTATCAAATTCTTTATTTAGTAGTGACAGACTTTTAATTTTATATAAACCTAAATTTTATAAGGACAAGAGCTATTTAAAAACAAACAAAATCAACATAGAACAATTAGCTAGATTATTCAATCAAAGCTCTACTAATTGTGTAATTTATCTTGAAGAAATTAAACAAGCTGATAATAAATTTTTCGAACTACTTGATATTGAAGAAAAAATCAGCTTTGAAACTTATAATGAAAAAGAATTTACACAATGGGTTACTAAACGATTCGCACAATATGGCATAAATATTAAATATAGCGACCTGTTATATTTCTTAACAAAAATACCAAACGATATAACAATTGCTGAAAATGAAATTAATAAATTACACTTACTCAATGAACCTATTGACAAAAAACTAATTGATAGTTTTATCACACAATATCCAATTGAAGATCCATTCTATTTTTCAAACGCTTTAGGTTCAAATGACTTATCAGAAATTTACAAAAAATACTTATTATTAACTTCGCAAGGCGAAGATGTCTCAAAACTTATTTACACAATAAGTAATACCATGTGCTTACTAAATAGATATTTCTCATACTCAAAAGTTATTAAGCATCATGATGAATTAGCAACTAAACTCAATATCTCAAATAAAAGACTATTTGTAATAGATAAAATATCTAGAAATTATCAACCTAAGGATGTTATCCGTATCATTAGTGAACTAGGAGATATCGATTATAAAATCAAGACAACGGGGGTTGATGCAAATGATTTATTCCAATCGTTCCTGACAAAGAACTTCGGAAAATAAAACTTCAAGTTTTATTTTTATGGACGAAGAAATACTTAAAAATAATGAACTAATAGTTTCAGTTAAATATTTTGAAAACATTCTTAATAAATTAACTGATTTAAGCACTTTTAACCATGATTTAGGTATAGTAGTACCTGATCTTTATAATTTTTATAATTATCATTTAATGCTTTTAGATGATGAAAATGAAAATCTTGCTAAAAAAAGAATTAAAAACTTACACATTTTCTTGCACAGAGCTGTTAAAGAAAAAGCTAAATTTTTCTTTACATTAGACTTTCATAGTATCGCTTCATTTTCAGATGTGCTTGATAGAACAGATTTAAATAATTTTGAAGTTAAAGAAAATATTGACAATAATTCTTCATTAAAATATAATGACCTGCTCTACACACAAGTGATAAAAATTAAAAATGATAGCACTGAAAATGAATTGTATAAACATATAAGTAAAATTTATACTAACTTATCTAAATATGTCCCTGTTGAAGGCTTTTTCATAAGTAACTTATATGAATTTTGTTCAAATAAGCAAAATCAAATTAGCCAAGAAGGTTACAAATATATCACAAACACATTACAACAAATCAGCAAGGACTTGAACATAGAGATATCAATCTATGAAAATAATAATAAATCTGCCTTATTTATGCAGAAAAAACTACAACCATTAGAAATCTATACAGATATAGTTTTAGCCCCAGAATACAATGATATTATTAGAAATATTGAAACCTTATACAAGAAAGATCTAAATGTAGTCTTTAATTCAAACAGATTTTTATCATCCAGAACAGGATCATTATCTTATAAAGATACCCAAATAAGAATTATTTTAGAAAATCTTGCTGTTTCTTCAAGAAACTATTCATTCTATTTTGCATTTGAAAATAAAGAAGATGAATGAAAGCTTGACTTATTTGACTATTTATTATTGCAAGATAGTGTTAATAAATATTTTATGTCTTCACTATACAAACGTAATGATATCTTGCATTATAATACACCAGGTAATTTAATTAAGATAAAAACACGTTGCCGTAAATATAACACGCAAAAATATATTTCTTCTGGAGATTCTGAATTTAAACTTACATTAAAGTATGAAACAATTCATCAACATACAAAAATAATGTGAAAAAAAATCCATAGAGAAATACATTCTTATGGATATAAATGAACTAAAATAAAATAATTCATAAGGTGAAAGCATATTTATGCTTTTGCTTTTTTTATTTTTAGCAAAATATTTAAATATGATCGTTGAATTCTACTTCTTGTGTATCTTTTTGAGACACAAGATTCAATAAAATCAGCATAATTATCATTTGCTAAAACTTGTTTTTTAAATAGGTTTTCAATCCCCTCATCAATTAGTTTATATTGAGCTAATTGTTTAGGAGTTTTGGTTAATATTATTTTCTTAAATTTAGGATAGGTTTTAGCTATGTCGTTTTTCGGATTATAGCTCAGTTTCATTGGCGTATACATCGAAACATCTTGACCATTTTTTAGCATTTCACGAATTTTAGAAGCTGATGCAAAATTTTGTTTTGTTTCAGCTGCATGGTACTGAATAGTTCTTTCAATACTAATTGGTTGAATTGGTAAATCATTGTTAACAATCGTCTTTATATATTCTAATCCTAAAATATCATTAGGCATTTCTATATTTTGATTCATTAAAGTTTGCAAAGCTAAATTGTTTGCTCTAGGAAAGCTATTAGCCCCTTTTTTTAAATATTGTTTAACTAATTGGTTGTATTCTTGATTTTTTTCTTTGATAGTTTTAGCAATATTGATTAACAATTCGACATTATTGCTTTCTGATCCAAAGACCAAATAATCAATTTTATGTTTATTAAGTAGCTTAACGCCAGCTTGTGCAAAAATATGAGCTGCCTGAATAACATCTTGATCAGCTAGTTTGACAACTTTATCTACACCATATGCTTTTGCAATCTTTTTTCTTTCTCGAAAACTTGCGCAAGCAATTTCACCCCTTTGAGTGAATTTATTTGACATAGCTACTATTATGTATGGATTTGGAATATTCTTTTTAATTCAGTTAATTTGGTAAATATGACCATTATGAAATGGGTTATATTCCACCACTATTCCAACACGATTTTTCTTCTTATTTTTTTTCACAAATAAATTATAATTAGATTACTTAAAAACAAGTATGATATTTTGCAAAATTAATAAGATTTTTAATAATTAAATATTTTTAAATTTTAATTTTTATAATATAATAAATTAGCTTATTAATTAATACATACTTCAAAGGGGGTAAAATGGCTATTGTTCCAAAACGTAAAACGTCTAAACAACGTAAACACAAAAGAAACACTCACTCAGCTTTAGATACACCTAACCTTGTATCTTGCAAAAACTGCAGTCAAAAAATTGAACAACACGTTGTATGTCAATTTTGTGGATTTTACAAAGGTAAAAAAGTTGAAGGCTATGTTGCATTAAACGACAAAAGAAATAAATAATAACTTTATTAATTAATCATTCTTATAAATAATGAAAGCACTGGAAATAGTGCTTTTTTGTTTAATTTTTGTTCTTTTTGCTAAAAAAATAATTTAAATAATGAGAGATGAAGAAGGGAAAAGAATGAAATTATATATAATCGGAGAAATTGTTTATAAAAACAAAAATAATATTATATTGGAATCACGATCAGAAGGATTCTTAATGACTGTTCCAGATGAAGGAAGATATGAAGTTGGACAGAAGACTAAAATATATCTTTATGAGCATAAAACAGAATATAGTGAATGTACATATGCTTTTAAAGACTTTAAAGAACGCTTACTATTTATTGACTTATTAACAGTAGAAAAAATAGGTCCTAAAATTGCTATGATTTTACTTGATAAAGGATGAGAATACATTGCTAGATTAATTGCTAATAATAATTATCAAGAATTATCTTCAATACAATTTATTAATGAAAAATTAGCAAATATTATCTGTGTACAATTATCAGAAAAATGATCAAAAATTATTAATAATGCTGATAATAGAAAAGCAGAAAAATTGCAACAACGTGAAGAACTTAATAAAACCTTGCAACAATTAGGTTTCCAAAAGAGTCAAATTGAAATGGCAATTAAAAAGGTTAAGCCAGCCAATGATCTGGATGCAATGATTGAAGAAAGCATTAAGCTGATAGCAAGCGAAAGCAATGACATATCTAGACTTGAGGCCTAGTAAATTTAGCGAATTTATTGGGCAACATAAATTAGTTAAAACACTTCAGGCTATGATGCGGAGTGCTAAAATTCAAAACAAAATATTAGATCATATTTTATTATATGGCTCTCCCGGAATGGGAAAGACAACTCTAGCAACCTTAATTGCAAAAGAAAACGGATCTCGAATTCACTATATTCAAGGTGCAAACATCGAAAAGAAAGCTGACTTAATTAGCGTTCTTTCTGTTATTAATGAAGGAGATGTTGTTTTTATAGATGAAATTCACAGCATTAACAAAAATGTTATTGAATTCTTATATGGAGCAATGGAAGACTTTGTTTTTGACTTAATTGTAGGTGCAGATGGCAACTCACGAGCTATTAGAATGAAAATTAAACCATTTACATTAATTGGTGCTACAACTAAACTTAATGAAATCTCTCAACCCCTTAAAGATCGATTCGGCTTTGTTGGAAGAATTGTAAATTATACAGCTGATGATATCTTTAAAATTCTTACAATCAGTAAAAATAAACTAACTATTGATGTAAATGATGAAATTTTAAAAATAGTAGCAAGTTATTCACGCAGCACACCACGTTTAGCTAACCATTTGCTTGAACGGATTAATGATTTTGCACTTGCTCATAATAAAGGTGTGATAAATAAGCGTATTGTCAAGAAAACTTTTAAATATTTAGATTTATATGAATTTGGACTCACCAAAGATCACATTGAATACTTAGAAGTATTAAAAGAAGGATTCGAAGAAAAGTATGTTGCTTTAGATACAATTACTGGTTTGCTTTTACATACGAAAGAAAGCATTGTAAATGAAATTGAGCCTCCTTTACTATTGCTCAAATTAATTGAGAAAAGTTCAAAAGGAAGACGTATAACATCGGAGGGAATTGATTATTTAATTAGACAGAATTTATATTAAAAAATAGAAAAAAGTCAAATATTCACCATTTTATAGGCAAATATTTGACTTTTTATAATTTTGTTAAATCAGATAAAAGAATATAATATAGGGAATTATGGGAATATTTAAATTACATGCAAATTACAAGCCAACTGGTGACCAGCCAAAAGCAATTAATCAATTGGTTGAAGGTATCAAACATCACGATAGAGAACAAGTCTTACAAGGTGTAACAGGGTCAGGAAAGACTTTTACAATTGCTAATGTTATTAAAGAATTCGATCGTCCTGTGATCGTTTTATCACATACCAAAACATTAGCTTCACAGCTTTATAGCGAATTAAAAAGTTTCTTTCCTGAAAATGCTGTTGAATATTTTATTTCATATTTTGACTATTATAGACCTGAAGCTTATATTCCATCAACTGATGTTTATATTGATAAGGATTCTAAAACTAACGAACAAATTGAAATTTTAAGACTTAGCGCTATTAACTCATTGTTAACTCGCAAAGATGTTATTATTGTAGCTAGTGTTAGCGCAATTTATGGTGCGCTAAATCCTGAAGTCTATAAAGATTCATTCTTTAGATTTTACTTACATCAACCTATTTCTATCAAAGAGTTTATTAATAAGTTAATTCAAATTAAATACGATCGAAATGACACTGTTCAAGAAGCTGGAGATTTTACTGTTAAAGGTGATGCTATATTTATTCGACCTGCTGATAACGAGGAAACTACGATTCGTGTTACTTTCTTTGGTGATGAAATTGAAGAAATTGCTGAAGTAGATCCTCTAACAAAGGAAGTAAAACAAAAACCTAAAATTTATGTTTTATCTCCAGGGAATGCTTATGCAACCGAGAATTCAATCTATGATGTAATTATTCCTAAAATACAAAAAGAGCTTGAGAAAAGTATTGCAGCATTTCAAAAGGAAGGAAAAATTCTAGAAGCTTCTCGTTTATCTCAAAGAATTCAAAACGATATGGATGACATGAAGGAATTTGGAATTTGCAAAGGAATTGAAAACTATTCAATGTACTTAGATGGTAGGGATTTTGGTCAAAGACCTTATACAATACTAGACTATTTCCCAAAAGATTCTTTAATGTTTATTGATGAATCTCACAAACTTGTTCCTCAAGTTGGAGGAATGTATGCAGGAGATCGTAGTCGTAAGGAAAACTTAGTTAATTATGGTTTTAGATTGCCTTCTGCACTAGAAAATAGACCTTTAAATTTTGAAGAATGAGAAAATAATTTTGATTTCTATAAAGTCTATATTTCAGCTACCCCAAGGGAATATGAGCTTAATAAAGCTGAAGGCAAGGTTGCTAAGCTATTTGTTCGGCCAACTGGTTTAGTTGACCCCGAAATTATTGTTAAACCTACACATAATCAAATTGAAGACATATATGATACATTGATAAAGCAACGTGAAACGAACTCTAGAACCTTAATTCTAACTTGATCTAAAAAACAAGCAGAAACTTTATCAGCTTATTTATTAGAAAAAGGAATCAAATCAGCTTATTTACACTCAGACTTTAACACCTTTGTACGGAATGAAATTTTACGTAAACTTCGTAAAGGAACTTATGAAGTTGTAGTTGCTATTAACTTATTACGTGAAGGTATGGATATTCCTGAAGTTTCCAAAGTCCTAGTACTGGATGCTGATAAGGAAGGTTTCATGCGTAATGCAGAAAGCTTAATTCAAATTACCGGGAGAGCTGCAAGAAATATTAATGGACAAGCTATCTTTTATGCAGACAAAATTACTCCAAGTATGCAAAAATGTATTGAAGATAATTTAGAAAAACGTACAATGCAGTTAGCATACAACAAAGAGCATAATATTGTACCTAAAACTATTATTAAGCCTATTCCTGAGCCTATCCAAGGACACGATATAAATAATGCTATCGAAGCAATTATTTCAAAAAGCCAAGCAAAGGGACGTATTAATAAAAAAGAAAAACAACAAGCTATTGATGAAATTCGCAAGCAAATGGAGCAAGCTGCAAAAGAATTAGACTATGAGCGCGCTATAGAACTACGTGACATTTTATTAGAACTACAAGTAGATGAAAAACATAAAGCAATCGAGGAGGATGACAATGAGTAAAGAAGATAAATTAATTATTCAAGGTGCTAGAGAAAATAACTTAAAAAATGTTAATTTAACAATCCCTAAAAATCAATTAGTTGTTTTTACAGGACTAAGTGGTAGTGGAAAAAGTTCATTAGCTTTTAACACCATATATGAAGAAGGTAGAAGAAGATATGTAGATTCACTTTCTTCATATGCACGTATGTTTCTTGGTGGAACTAAAAAACCTGATGTAGACAAAATTGAAGGTCTTTCTCCTTCTATTTCAATTGAGCAAAAAACTGTTCATAATAACCCAAGATCTACAGTTGGAACTGTAACTGAAATTTATGATTACTTTAGATTACTATTTGCACGGATTGGAAAACCTTTTTGTCCAAATCATAATATTGAAATTAGTTCACAAACAACTAAAGATATCTTAAATTCAATTTATCAATTACCAGAAAACTCAAAACTAATAATTTATGCACCATTAGTTGAAGGCGAAAAAGGTACTCATGCAAATTTACTTGAAAAATTACGTAAAGATGGATTTATAAGAGTTAAAATTGATGGCCAATTTTACATGCTTGAAGATAATATTGAATTGGCCAAAAACAATAAACATGATATTGATCTTGTTATTACTCGTGTAGTATTAAACGAAGAAAACTATGTCAGAATTGCTGAAGCACTTGATATAGCTGCTGAACATTCTAATGGACTTATAAAAGTTGAAGATGTAGAAACTAAGCAAATTTATACATATTCAAAAACTCACTCATGTATTTACAAAGATTTTAATATGCCTAAAATTGAAACTAGACTATTTTCATTCAATGCCCCTTATGGTATGTGTGAAAACTGTAAGGGTCTAGGAGTAGAATTTAAAGCTGACTTTGATGCAATAGTTCCTGAGCCTTGAAGAACTATTAATGAAGGAGCTATTAAATATTTCGAAAATACAATCAATACCACTAATTTAGAATGGCAAGAGTTTGATCAACTTCTTTTACACTATGGTATAGATAAAAACACTCCAATTGACGAATTAAAGCCAGAAGAACGCAATATTATTATGTATGGTTCAACTGAGCCAATTGCTTATGCTTTAAAATCATCTTCAAACAATATCATTCGTCGTGATCGTCAAATTGAAGGTATTGTTACAAAAATTGAAAAACTTTATTACGAAACTTCATCAGATCGTAGAAGAGACTATTTAAATAAATATATGGGTTCATTTACTTGTTCAGTCTGTGATGGATCACGTTTAAACCAAGCAGCAAGAGCTGTAAAAATTGATAATAAGAATATTTATGATTACACTTTAATGTCAGTTGAACAATGTTTAGCAAGTGTACAAGACTTATTAAGCAAATTAAATGAGCAAGAATTACAAATTTCTAATTTAATTACTAAGGAGTTAATCGATCGTTTATCTTTCTTAAAAAATGTAGGATTAGATTATTTAACCCTTAACCGTAGTGCTGAAACGCTTAGTGGTGGTGAAGCCCAAAGAATTAGATTAGCTACTCAAATAGGTTCAAACTTAACCGGAGTACTCTATGTTTTAGACGAACCTTCTATTGGCTTACACCAAAAAGACAATTTAAAACTCATTAACACATTAAGAAAAATGGTTGATATTGGTAATACCTTAATTGTTGTTGAACATGATGAAGACACTATGTTTTCAGCAGACTATATTGTTGACATTGGTCCACAAGCTGGAATTCATGGTGGTCAAGTTGTAGCTCAAGGGCATTTAGAAGATATTATTGCAAACCCTGATTCAATTACTGGAAAATACCTCTCACATGAATGAAACATTCCCGTACCATTAGCTAGAAGAAAAGGTAATAAAAATGAAATTACCATTAAAGGTGCTAGAGAAAATAACCTTAAAAATATTGATGTGACAATTCCTCTTGGTATGTTAGTTGGTATTACAGGTGTTTCTGGCTCAGGTAAAAGTACTTTAATTAATGAGATTTTTGTTCGTGGTATTCAATATTCACTTGGATTGCTTGATGGAATCAACCATAAAAAAGCTAAATTTAGCTCAATCCAAGGCTTAAACAACATTGATAAAGTTATTGCTGTTAACCAATCACCAATTGGTAGAACTCCTCGTTCTAACCCTGCAACTTACACTGGTGTATTTGACGATATTAGAGACATTTTTGGAAATATTGAAGAATCAAGAGCTCGCGGATATAGTAAATCTCGTTTTAGTTTTAATGTTCCTGGTGGGAGATGTGAAAAATGTTCTGGTGATGGATTTATTAAAATTGAAATGCACTTTTTACCAGATGTCTTTGTCCCATGTGATCAATGTGATGGAAAAAGATATAATCGTGAAACTCTTGAAATTAAATACCACAACAAAAACATTTCTCAAATTCTAGAAATGTCTGTTGAAGAAGCTCTAGAATTCTTTAAACACAAAGCTAAAATAGTTGAAAAACTACAAATTCTAATGGATGTTGGTTTAGGTTACATCCAACTTGGACAAATGTCAACAACTTTGAGTGGTGGTGAAGCTCAACGTGTTAAACTAGCAACTTATTTACAAAAGAAACCTACTGGTAAGACAGTTTATGTTTTAGATGAGCCAACAACTGGATTGCATACACATGATGTTAAAAAACTTATTGCTATTTTAAATCGTATTGTTGATAATGGTGACACAGTTGTTGTTATTGAGCACAACTTAGATGTTATTAAATCATGTGATCACATCATTGACCTTGGACCAGATGGAGGAATCCATGGAGGTCAAGTTGTAGCTCAAGGAACACCAGAGCAAGTTGCACAAAGCCCAAAAAGTTACACTGGTGAATTTTTAGCTAAAATTCTAAAAAATTAATTATCTTATTAAAAATAAGATAATAACTTATATAATTTAATAGTTATTTAAGGAATTTTTTATGAATAAAGATAAAAAGAAAATGAATGTCAAAAAAATTATTGAATTTTTTGACTTAAATATTGTCAATGGTAAGGATGTCGAACTTGAATACAATGACATCTATTTACCAGCTATAAAACGTGTAGGGCTTGAACTTGCTGAACACTTTGAAAATGATCGGATTTCTAAAAATGTTATTGCTTGAGGAACAGCTGAATCAACTTGATTTAGTTTAATCGGAAAAACCAAAGCTTATGAGTCATTAGAATGAGTCTTTTCTCGTAAGCCACCAATTGTTATCTTGTCAAAAGGATTTAATAAACCTGCAATCAATTGAGTTATTGATGTAGCTAATAAATATAAAATCCCAGTTGCTTTAGTGCGCATGTCTACTTCTTATATTTCAACCAACATTGGTTCATACTTAAACAATTATTTTGGAGAAGTAACTCAAGTACATGGTACTTTAGTGCTAATTGGTGGTACAGGTGTTCTAATTACTGGTGAATCAGGAATTGGAAAGTCAGAAGCTGCTTTACAATTAGTCCAACAAGGTAGTGTTTTAATTTCTGATGATGCAGTTTTAATTAAAGATAATGGGAACATTTTTATTGGTTCCTCACCAGATATGACACGTAATTTCTTAGAAATTAGAGGGATTGGTTTAGTAGACATTACACAATTATATGGAGTCTCTTCAGTTGCTAAATCTTCAATGATTGATTTAGTTATTGAATTAGTACGTCAAGAAGGCAAAAATGATTTCGATCGTTTAGGAACTGATTATTTAGAATATCCAATTTTTGGACGTTCAATTAAAAAAATGCAAATCCCTATAAAAGAAGGGGGCTCAGCAGCTTCATTAATTAAGGCTGCTGTTAATACATATCTTGCAAGAAACACAGGTATGAATGTAGTAGATATGTTATATGAAAGAGCACAAAAGGAGAATAATGAATAATAACTTACCTTCGTTTATACCAGAAACTGCAATAAGAGAAGGTACTCCAACAATTTTATTTAGTGTTGGAAGTTACCAAATGCACCTTTATTCATTAATGATAATGTTTGGGTTTTTATTCGCTATCCTTACAGTATTCTTTTATTGATATAAAGAAAAATGAGACTTAAACATCTTATTTGTAGTCATCATCATTACTGTTCCAGCCGGAATTTTTGGTGGTCGTTTAGGATTTATCATTGAACGTTTAATTTATGATCCATCCAATCCATTTCCCAATTCCCATTGATATGCCATCTGGGAAGGTGGACTAAGTATTCAAGGAGGGGTTATTTTAGCAGCCCTTCTAGATATTGTTTACTTATATACTAAACGTCAATACGTTGATCTGAGAAAAGCTTTTAGTTACATTTTACCAGCTGTTTTAGTTGGACAATTCGTTGGACGTTTTGGTAACTATGCAAACCACGAAGTTTATGGAAAAATAGACTGAAGTGGTTACAGTGTAACTTCTTTAGGAGAAACATTTGCATCTAATATGTACATTTCAGATGCAACAACCGATAAGCTTGGACTTGTTGGTGCTTACAGATATCCACTCTTCTTATATGAAGGATTAGCTAACTTAGTAGGTTATATTCTTCTTTGTTGAATATTCAACTATTTTGGAATCTTTAAACCAGGAGCTACTGGGGCTTTATACCTATTATGATATGGTGTAACTCGGGCAGCTATGGAACCATTAAGAGAAGAGTCATATAATCTTTACTCATATGTAGCTTTAATCTTTATTATTCTTGGAGTCATTTTATTTATTTACTTCCAATTCTTTGGGCTAGTTAAATACAATAAAACTTTCCAAAAATACAGATGAGTTTACGATATCAAAAACAAAGAACAATACAATAACTACGTGTATAGAACAAGCTTCAAATACTTGATATGTAAAATGAATACAAAATTAACTTATAAATAAAACATAATTAACATTTTAAAATATAAACATTAAGGAGTATATATGAATGAATCATATGATTTAGTAATTATTGGTGGTGGTCCAGCTGGTTTAAATGCTGCACTATATGCCTCAAGAGCTAACCTTTCGGTAGCTTTTATCGAAAAAAGTACCCCTGGTGGTAAATTATCAGCAACAAGTAAAGTTGAAAACTGATTAGGTACAGAAATGATTGAAGGATGACAACTTGCACAAGAATTCTTTGATCACTCACAAAAGTATGGAGCTAAATACATCTATGGTGATGTAGTAGAAGTCAAAAACATTGATACTACAAAGAAAGAAGTTTATTTAGCAAGCGGACAAGTTATTGAAGCTAAAACTATTTTAATTGCAACTGGTATGAAAAATAAAGTGCCTACATTTATTAAAAACATTGATCGCTTTATGAACCGTGGGGTTAGCTTCTGTGCAATTTGTGATGGTCCATTATTTGGTAAAAACCCAACTCTTGTTTTAGGGGCAGGTAACTCAGCTGTTGAGGAATCAGCTTATCTTTCAAGTATAGCATCTGAAGTGCACTTAGTAATTAAAGGTGGCGACTTTACTGCTGAAAGACGTTTAGTACAAGACCTTTACAAATTGCCAAATGTTAAAATTCATCGTTTTTCACAAGTAGTTGAACTTAAAGGTGAAGACTCATTACAAAGTGCTATTATTAGAGACCAAGATGGAAATGAAGAAGAAATTCAAGTGTCATCTTTCTTCCCATACATTGGTATGGAATCATCAGCATGGTTCTTACAAGATTTAGATATTTTAGATTCTAAAGGATTTGTTATCACAGATGAAAACATGGAAACTAAAGTTCCTGGAATCTTTGCAGCAGGTGATATTAGAGTTAAAGAAATTCGCCAAATTGTAACAGCAGCAAGTGATGGAGCTATCGCTGCTAAAAGAATTGTTGATCTTGTAAATACTGAAAAATAAATTGTAAAGTAGCCTTAGGGCTACTTTTTGTATAATTTAATTAAGGACTAAAAAATGAAGAAAAAAGATTTAATATCCAAACTATTGCAAATGGTTGGAAAAGTGCTTTCTGATAAGATAGAAAAAGACAAGGAACAATTAAGCAGTGAGATTTATAGTAAATACTTAAACAGCTTAGAAGAAGACATCAGTAATCTACATAAACAAGATTCACCTAACATCATCTCACTTGATAAGCCAATATATTATGTAGCTTTAGGTGATTCAATATCAGCTGGTTTTGATGGTTTTATAGATAAAGATTATCCTGGAAAATTTATTAATGGTGCTGTTGTAAATGGATGCTCTTTAGGTTCTTATTTTGCTGAAATTTTAAATAAAACAAATACCTTATCGCATTATGCAAATTATGCAGTATCTGGAACCAGCATTACTGATTGACTAAATTATTTACAAGATGATGAAACTAAAATTGATCAAAACAATATAGTCAAAGATGTTTTAACTAAACAAGGATATAATCATGAGACAGTAATGTTTGATATAAAACGTGCTAATTTAATTACAATTACTATTGGTGCAATGGATTTCTTCTATTTAGTCTTTTGATACTTATTTAATAATAAAACACAAGAATTATTCGACAGCTTAGATGCGCAAAATGAATATGAGGCTTTGAGCAACTATTTAAAAAATGGTTATGATAGTATTATGCAAATTGCTACTAAATCCTTGCAAGAATTTGTTAATCGCATTAAAGAATTGGCAGCTCCTGATGCAAATATAAACATTATTGCTTATCCTGTGCCATTTTTAATGTTGCAAAACGCTTTGCAGGAACATGTATTCAAATTAGGTCAACTTCCTCATTCAGAAACTAACATACTTGAAAGTTTAATTGGTTTGTTAAACAATGATCTAAAGACCATTAGTTATCAATCAGGAATAAATTACATTTCCTTATACAACAATGAATATTGGCATAAAAATGCAAGCTTAATGAGTGGAATTTATTATGATATTCACCCCAGCTTTCTAGCTTACAAAAAAATGGCCTTAGATCTTTACATTAAATTATCTACAAAACAAGTAACTAATAGTAACTTAAATGCATATGATTTTAATAAAGCTTATTGATTTTGTGATTATAACTTCTATAAATATCAACTTGAACAATATCCTGACTTAAATAAAATATTTGGGCCTAACTCACAGGACTATTTAAATAAGCTTAATGATTTTGACAGTCAAATGATACTGCAAAGAAATTACAAGAATTATCCTTTACGCTTGTCACAATTTACTGGATGAATTTTAGCAAGTTCAACTAAAATATCTTATAACATTTTTAATAGTGATTTATATCAACAACTAGATCCTGAAAGATTACTTATTAACTATATTCAAGACTTTACAACCCTTGAAAACTTAGTAAACGAAATCATGCAAACAGGAATTAAATCTGATTTATTATCAGATGTTTTAAACTCCCTGCAAGAAGAATTAGATCAAATAATCAAAAGCAAAAATATTACAAGCGAAGAAATTCTTAAAATTATATTTAATATTTTCAAAAAGAAAAATCTAGTATTAAAATCTCTTTATACTTTATTAAATTCAAATTTAGTGCAATATGATAAAGAACGATTTATTCAAATTATAAAAGTTATAGTTTATAACTTAGCAAGCTATATTGCTTCTAAATTTATTAATGTTATTGCTAATTTAGCTATTTCAACTTCAACAGAATTTGATTTAGACTTTGAAGATGAAATTAAGCAACTTAAAAAAACACTTAAGGAAGAACCTCAAATTAGTATTTTTACAAATGACATCCCAACAATTATTTGAATAGCTTTAGAAAACTTAATTCGTCATAGCGATGAATTAACTTCTTATGAGAAATTACTTTACATTTTAACTTATAGCTCTAGCAACAAGCAATATATACGTTTATACACCGATCTATCTTGATATATTTTAAAGTGAATTCGTCTATGGTTTGCTCAAAAGCCATTAAAAACAATCACTTTTACTTTATTAGACAAATGAGTATTTGATTCAACTAATGGACATATAATAAATTCCGAATTTAATCAGTTGTTTGAAAATATTTTATCCTTAATTCAATCTGATGAAAATTTAATAAAGGCTTTATCATTTATTAATTGCGCTATTAAAACTATTGCTAAAGAAATAATGAAATCAAAAGACTACAAGCATTTTAAAAGAAATATTAAGAAAAAACTGCTTTCGAAACATAAGATTAGAAAATATTTTATATTTATTTTTAATAAGCTTAACTGAAAAAATAAGTGTTCTTTAATTAAAATTTTATGATACTTAAGATAAAAAACTGGTCTATGGGCTGGTTTTTAATATATTTAAAAAATTCACTGAAAAAAACTGTAAAATTCAAGTGAATTAAATTAAAGAGGTTTTAAATGAACAAAAAAGAAACTGTTATTTTTGGTATGAAGAACGCCCAAAAATTAGCACAAACAATTTCAGATTTAATTGGAATTCCATTATCTGAAATTAACCGTACAGTTTATGCTGACGGAGAAGTTATGATTGGAGCAGCAGACACTGTTAGAGATAAAGATGTTTTCATTATTGCTAGCACATCACGTCCTGTAAATGATAATATAATGGAATTACTATTATTTATTGATTCGCTTAAACGGGCAAGTGCTAGATCAATTAACGTATGTCTAAGCTACTATGGATATGCGCGTCAAGATCGTAAAGTAAGTGGTAGACAGCCTATTGGAGCTAAATTAGTTGCTGATTTGCTCCAAAAAGCTGGTGTAACTAAATTAACTTGTGTAGATTTACACAACCCATCTATTCAAGGATTTTTCGATATCCCTGTTGATGATTTAAGAGGTCAATATCCACTTGCAATGGCCTTAAAAAAATTAAACACATCATTCACTGTTGTATCTCCAGATCATGGAGGAACAGTTAGAGCTAGAAAATTAGCTGAATTAATTGCTAATACAGTAAAAATTTGTATTATCGATAAAAGACGTACTGGAGTTAACCAAACTGAAGTCATGGGAATTATTGGTAATATTGAAGGCCAAAATGCTGTTATAGTTGATGATATTATTGATACAGGCGGAACAATTATTAAAGCAGCAGACACTTTAAAAGAACATGGTGCAAAACGTATAATTGTTATGGCTACACATGGGATTTTTACTAAAGGCTTTGATGTTTTTGAAAATAATCCAAATATTGAAAAAGTTATTGTGACTGATAGTATTGATAATGCTGAATTGCTTGAAAAATATAGTAAACTTGAAATTGTCTCACTAGGTGATTTCTTAGGAAGAGTAATTAATGCTACATTAGAAGGCAGCTCAATAACTAGTGTATATCAACAAATGAAGGAAGAAATAAATAAATATGGACAAAATGACTAAAAAAGAAATAGTCAAACAATTATGCCTAAAAAATAACTGGGAATTTGATTTATTTGATCAATATGTTAAATTAATTGAAGAAAAAAATCAAGTTATGAACTTGACTGGTTTTACTGGTGAAAGACTATGAGAAGAAGGTATTTTAGAATCTCTCTACTTTATGGAAGAAATAACCAAAGGTATTCACAATGGTGAAATATTAGATATTGGAGCTGGTGCTGGATTCCCTTCAATTCCATATGTTTTAACTAAACCAGATAATCATGTAACCATTTATGAACCAATTGGAAAAAGAGTTAATTTCTTAAACGAAGTTATAGACAAATTAAACTTACAAGACTATGTTACAGTCTTTAAAATACGTTCTGAGGAACAAAAAGAAAAGAATTTATTTGATGTAGTGACAGCTCGTGCAGTTGCTGATGTGAGAGCTTTATTAATGTCGTCATTCCATTTAGTAAAACTAAAAGGAAAAATGGCTTTATTAAAAGGAATAAAAGTTCATGAAGAAATATCAGATGCACAAGATATTTTAGCTAAATTAGACTACAATTTAGAATTAAAAGAATTTATTCAACCTGATGTTGAACGTGATAACTTTATTCTTACTATCACAAAAAATCGTTCTACACCAAAAGAGTTTCCATACTTATGAAAAGATATTAAGAAAAAATAGAGGGCAACCTCTATTTTTTATCTTAAGACATATTTACTTTATTAACAAATTTTTCATTTGAATTATCACTTACTTGTGAAATAGCATCAACAATTGCTTTACGATCTTTTCTATCTAAATCAGGAATAATAACTCTTAAATTTAGACGTAAATCACCTTGCGCTCCTTTATATTTAACACCTTTTTGAGGAACTTTAATTGTTTTTTGATCAGTATAACTTTTCTTTAATTTAATTGAAACATCACCTCAAGGACTTGGAACTTTTATGCTATTTTCAAGCATTATATCAACAAATGAAACCGGAAGGTCTAATTCAATATTTAGCCCATCTCTATGGAAGTATGGATGTTCTAACACTTGAACATGAATCATCATATCCCCAGGTTCTCCACCATTTCTTCCAGGTGCACCATATCCAGCTAATTTTAAAGTTAATCCACTATCTGCTCCTTCAGGAACTTTAATTGTGACAGTTTTTTGAACTTTAAGATATTTTTCACCACGGCATTCGCTACATTTATTTTTAATAGTTTTACCTGTACCATTACATGAACGACATGGTTCTTGCACCATTTGTTGGCCAAAGAAACCATTTACCATTCTTGTGGTAAATCCTTGTCCTTTACAGTCACTACATGTTGTTATATCACTTGCACTTTCCGCACCAGTACCACCACAATGTAAACATAATTCTCATTTATCTAGTTTTTGTTTAATTGTAGTTCCATGTATCGCGTCCATGAATGTAACATTTAAAACTGAATTATAGTTATCTCCTTTTTGTCTCATTGAGCTAGAAGAACCTCTGTTTCTTCTACCACCAAAGCCTCCGAAGATATTTTCAAAAATATCTTGGAAATCACCTGCATTAAATCCACCTGATTGATATTGACCATTAAAGCCTCCAGCACCACCAGCATATCCTTTACCATTAGCTGCATCTGCTCCATGCATATCATAGATCTTTCTTTTTTCAGGGTCTGAAAGAATTTGGTAAGCCTCATTAAGCTCCTTCATTTTTTCGTCACCAGAACCATCCTTAAGTTTATCAGGGTGATATTGCATTGCAAGTTTTCTATAGGCTGTTTTAATTTCTTTTTCGGTAGCAGTTTTTTCTACTCCAAGTACTTTGTAATAATCTTTTTCCATAATGTTTTATATTTTAGCATATTTTTACTTCATTTGCTAATTTTTTATAAATAAATATATTTATTCATTTTTTAAATGTTATTATAAAATTTATATAAAAAAGGAGATAGTAATATGGTATCAAGCGAATATACTTTAGAAATTAATAACTTAAGCAAATCATTTAAAAGCAATAAAGCATTAAATAATTTAAGCTTTAAAGTTAAAAAAGGTGAGCTTTTTGGTTTCCTTGGACTTAATGGTGCAGGTAAAACTACTACATTAAGTATTATTTTAGGAATAACTAAAAAAGACTCAGGTCAAATAATTGTTGATGGCATTGATATTGACAAAAATCATGCCAATGAAATTAATCGTAAAATTGGTATAGTTTTCCAAGAATCAATATTAGATGAAAAGCTTACTGTTTATGATAACCTTATGTCACGTGCAGCAATGTACAAGAAATATTTTAAAAATACTTCTATTAAGGATTTGGTACAAAAGGTTATTGACGATTTTCAATTACAAGATTTATTAAATAAAAGTTATTCATCACTATCAGGTGGGCAAAGAAGAAGAGTTGATATAGCTCGTTCTCTTGTTCATCAACCTGAAATTTTATTTTTAGATGAACCTACAACAGGGTTAGATCCTAATTCTCGTGAATTAGTTTGAACAATTTTAAGAAAAATTCAAGCAGAAAGACACTTAACAATTTTATTAACTACTCACTACATGGAAGAAGCTAATTTCTGTAACTATGCAATAATCCTACAAAAAGGCCACAAACTTGCAGAAGGTACTCCTACTGAATTAAAAAATAAATATAGTAAAACTAGAATTATTGTTTATCAAGACCCTAATTCAGTGCTAGAAAACATATTTAAAGAAAATGGTGGTACTTATACATATTCAGATCAAAGATATTTTGTTGAATTTGAATCATACCAAGCAGCTCGTGAATTTGTCTTAAAATATGGTGCAATTTTAAATGACTATGAATTAATCAAAGGTACTATGGATGATGTATTCTTAAATGTTACAAAAAATAAGAAGGAGGAAAAATAGAATGTTACAACTACATTGATTAGTTAGAAGAAATTTCTTACTCTTTTTTAAAGATCCAAGAAAAATCTTATCAACATTTATGTCACCAATCATAACTGTTTTCCTATTTATTTTATTTGGTAAGTATCTATTTTCTCAACAAGTTGCCTCAGCACCAATTAGCGAACTTGAAAAAAGTCAATTTATTGATGCTTCTATGCTTACAGGGCTATTAAGTTTATCAACAATAACTACAGCTCTCTCATTATCGGTTTTTATCGTACAAGATGCTGAAAAGAAAATCTTTAATGATTTAGCTATTACCCCAATTAAACCTTCATTAATACGTTTTAGTTATTTAATAGTTAATATTATTTTAAACGTTTTAATCTGTATAGTACTTTATGCTTTATTCCTTGTCTATATGGCAATTAATAAAACAATTACTTTATTTACTGTAATATCAGCTTTCCAAATGCTTGGAGTAGTAATTCTTGGAGCTGTCTTAAACTCAGCTATTTTCACTTTTATATTTAGTTTTGTTAAAAGCGTTGCAATTTACTCAGCATTATTAGGAATGATTTCATCAATGTCAGGATTCTTCATTGGTGCATTCGTGCCTTTAGAAGTCTTTCCAGAAGTATTAAGACAAATCTTATCAGTTCTACCTGGAACACAAATCACAGATCTGCTTAGATATTATGCTTTATCAAGTATTTCTAATATGCCTTCATTCTCTGACATATCACTTGTAGGAAAAACAATTGCACCATGAATTTCATTTGTGTATGTTTCATCATTTGCAGTTGTTGCTATTGCATTTTCATACATATTTAGATTTAATGCAAAGAAATCAAGATAAAAAAATAACAAGGTTTGGCCTTGTTATTTTTTTGTAACATTCATTATTTACGAATGTTAAGAGCTTCAATAACTTTGCTGTATTCTTCAAAGTTATTTTCTCTTAAGTGTTTTAATAACACTTTACGTTGAGAAATTTTAGCTAAGAACCCTCTTCTTGAGTGGTTGTCTTTAGGGTTGTTTAAGAAGTGAGGTTTTAATAACTCGATGTCTTCTGTTAAAATAGCAATTTGAACTGCTGTGTTCCCTGTATCTTTAGCGTCTTTTCCGAATTGTTTAACTAATTCAGCTTTTCTTTCTTTTGAAACCATAATATTCTCCTTTATTATGTTTTAGACCTAGCTGGTATTTACATATCAACCAAGTTTAAAATTTATGTTTAATTAATAGTTTTAAGTATTATATATGATATTTAAATATATCTAAAATATTTTTCTTCTTATACAGCAAGAATATAAATTATTTTTTACTTCTTGTTACGAGCAAAATAATCTTTTGCTAAGGCAATATCATCTTGGGTAATCTTGTCATCAAAGTTAGAAATAGCTACTCTGATCTTGTGCTTAATTTCACAAACAACAATACTATCTTGAACTGATTCATTAAGTTGATAACCAATTAAATATACTTTTCTGGAACCACTTTTAGTAACATGCAAAATACCATAATAAACTAACTCTTGAATGTGAAATAATGCACAATAGAGTCCGGCATGTATTTTAGCTAGCTTAGGATTAATTTCTAATTGATCCTCTTTTAAAATACCTGAAAAAGCATAATCATAGACCAATAGTGAGTTGATAAAATCAACATCCCCAAATTCTAAACTTTCTTTTAGTTTTGAAGTTGATATTTTGCTTCCAATATCTTGCATTAATTCAACCTCTTGAACTCTAAATAAATTCTCAAACTCTGGTGTTTTAAAATCACTTAAATTTGAACTTGCATGAATTCCGAATTTAAAATCTTCTCCAGCAATAAAGGTAACATAATTACCTTGAGCAAGTTTTGCTAAAAACTCACTACCTTCTAAATTTTTAACTTCATTAAAATCAAGCTGCACAATAGCATCAAATGGTAATCTAGCTAACTGTTCGTATTTAGCATAGTTATCTGTAAAAATAGAATCCTTAAATTTTGGCATTCCCTTTTCAGCATTAAAACATACTAAAATTACTCTTCCGCCATTTGCTTTAGCTTGCTTAAAAAGTTGGTAATGTCCAAGGTGAAAAGATTCAAAAGAACCAAGAATGAAATTGTCTCCAGTTGTTGCAACAAACTCAGAAAGTTCGTAAACAATTAATTGATCCATTAAATTAATTTAAGTTCCTTTAATTTTAAATATGCACCATCATATTCACAATCAAGTGCAATATCATTTGCAACAGATTTAATTCATTCATTAGCTCTTTCCATTGCTACACCATAGTAAGCATCTCTAATCATTTCATAGTCATTAGAGCTATCTCCAAAAGCAATTAAATTTTCATCAATTTTGTATCCTAACATTTCACATAAAATGCTTAAAGTATGACTTTTAGAAACATTTTTAGGACCTATAAAAATTCCTCTTGACCATTTTGCTGATACTTCCATATCTAAATTATGTTCTAAAATGTATTGTTCAACTTCACGAGCTATTTCATCTGAACCATCAACATTTAAAGTTATTACATATAAGTCATCTTTGCTTAATTCGTTTTCATCAAAATTGTAGTAATTTGAAACAAATGGGCGAATAAATCATGAACTTAAATTCATGCTAGGTGTTTTAAAAACTTTATCAAAGTCAGCTACAGCAAAAGCAGCAACTTTATCTTTAAAAGCATGATACATTTCAATTACTTCTTCACGCTTTAAAGTATTTTTATAAACAAACTCTTTTTTATTATTATCAAAAATGAATGCTCCATTAGCACCAATAAAGTAGTCTACAGGAGCTAATTGATCTAAAAAGTCTCCTATAGTTGCAAATTCACGTGCGGATGAAATTACAGTTGTAATTCCATTCATTTTTAGTAGTGGAAAAATCTTTCTTGTATTAAGAGAAAATGTAGTTGTTCCATTAGGCAAGATTGTGCCATCTACATCAAAGGCAGCAATTTTAATTAAATCTTTTAATTGTTTCATTTTTTATATCCTTTCAAGTGCAACTTTTTTGGGCTGGAAAATGTTGTTTGTTACTTGCCCAATGGCACATATTAAATTATTTGCAGGATTCTTTAATAAATACATCCCGTCAGCAGTTACTATTTTAAATGAATTTCCGTGTTCTATCGCTTTAATATTTTCATTTTTTAAAATTAAAATAGGCAATGAAATAATATCACTGATTGCAATTGGTGCATATTCATTTTCTTTTAAGTTATCAAGTTTTACATTTCCAACTTGAGTACGCTTAAGTGCTGTCATGATCGCATGCTTATTACAATATTTTGCTGTATCCACTAAAATTGTTCGAATGTATGTTCCTTCAGAAACTTCTAAATAAACTTGAGCTTCTTGCTTTTGATAATCAAACTCAAGAAGTTTATAAGTAAATATTTTGATATTTTGCGCTTTTAGTTCAATTTCTTCATTGTTTCTGGCATATTCATATGCTTTTTTTCCATTAATTTTTTTAGCACTAAAAATAGGTGGAATTTGGGTAGTTGTTTGAGAGATGTATTCGATTGCATTTAATAATTCTGATTCAGTAATTGCTGATTCGTTTGATTTTTCAACTACTCCATCACTATCATAAGTATCAGAAAAATAACCAAATTTTACTTTAGCAATGTAACTTTTATTTTTATTATCAACATATTGAAGTAACTTTGTTTCGAAATCTGTAGCAACAATCATTAATCCTTCTGCTAGCGGATCTAGTATTCCAATATGTCCAATTTTAGAAGCGTTTAGCTCTCTCTGCAAGGAGCGAACAGTCTTATTTGCAAAGACTGTTGTTGGTTTATAAAACTTGTAAAACATATAACCTCTTTTAATATAAATATTAAAATAATTATAGCAATATAAAAACAAAATAATGTTATAATAACTTTAATTATGGATACAAAGAAGAGCCCAATTATTATTTTTACTGGACCAAGTGGCGTTGGTAAAGGAACTGTAGAAAGATTGCTTTTTGAATACGATGAGTTAAACCTATCGTTATCTTGTTCTGCGACTACTCGTCTGCCTCGCGAGGGTGAACTTGATGGTATCCACTACTATTTCATTGATGTAGATAGATTTAGAGACAAGATTAAAAGTCGTAAATTTATTGAATTCTCATATCATTTATCAAATTACTATGGAACACTTTATTCAGAACTAGACAAAATACATGCTAAAAATAAAGTTCCAATGTTAGAAATTGAAACTAATGGTGCGAAACAAATTATTAAAAAATTTTCAACTGATTCTAAAGAAGCTGAAAAATATAATTTAATTACTATTTTCTTAGCACCTCCATCTGTTTCAGATTTACGTGAACGTATTTTAAAACGTGGATCAGAAAACAATGAAACATTAAAACAAAGATTGAAGAAGGCTGAAGACGAAATAGCTGATTCATATCTATTCAAGTACAAAATTATCAATGATGTGCCTGAGAGAGCAGCTGAAGAAATTCGTGCTATCCTTCACAAGGAGCTAGGCATTGAAGATTAATTATTATTTAGAATCTTTACAAGGAATTAGAGCTAAAAACGATGATAGAGCAAGTGTTTTTCAAAATGAAAAAGCTACACTTGCTGTTTTATGTGACGGGATTGGTGGACACTCTTTTGGAGATGAAGCTGCTCAAACAGTTATCGATACATTCCATGTAGAATTCACTCATAATTTTTATGTCAAAAATAATTTAACTGCAAAGCAGTGAATTTTTTCAGTCTTTGACAAGGCGAAAAGCACATTAAAACAACTATCACAAACCCAAAGTGGAAAAGAATCAATGGGAACAACTGCTGTTGGGTGTTTAATCTTACATGAGACACAAAATGTTATCATATTTAATTCAGGTGATAGTCGTTGTTATATAGCTAAAGAACATGGTTTAGTGCAAGTCACAATTGATCATAATGTTGAAAATCAACTAATTTCTGAAGGCGAAGATATCGAAAAATACAATCCAGAAATGAGAAAATACCTTACAAGTGCTGTCTTACCAAATTACAATACTTTAATTGAACTTTTTGAAGTTTCTCCTAAAGGATTTCACAATATTAAAAAACTTTTATTAACTTCTGATGGAATTCATGGTTTTATGTCTAAAAGTGAACTTGAATACTTAATCTTGCAAGATAAGCCATTAAAAGATATTGCTAAAGAAGTTTTGGATCTAGCTATTGTTTCAGAATCCACCGATAATATGACGCTAGTTTTATTAAGTATTGATCAAGGAGAGCAAAATGTCAAATAATTTTTCAGTACCTTCTAGTTCTAGAATTCATCTCAAATATGAAGTTAAACGCATCCTTGGTAGTGGTGGAATGGGAACAGTTTTTATGGTCGTACCTAAAGATGATCCTAGTAAAAAATATGCTTTAAAATTTATGAATAATGTTTATGACAAAGTTGCTTATAAACGTTTCCATGAAGAAGCAGCTTTACTTGGAAAAGTACATTCTAAACACATTCCACAACTCATTGAATACTATGGTGATAATGTTGAACAATATTATGTTATGGAATATATCTCAGGTAATACTTTATACAATATTATTAGAGCTAATGGATCGCTAAACATTAAAAAAGCTAAAACTTATATAAATAAAATTGCTGAAGGTATTGGCGAATTGCATAATAATGGCGTTATTCACCGGGACATTAAAAGTCAAAATATCATTATTGATGATTTTCACAATGTTAAAATTATTGACTTAGGAATTAGTCTAACTCCTGAATCACAACGTCTTACTAAAGTTAATGCTGTTATTTGCAGCCCTTATTATGCAGCTCCTGAATACACTATTAAAGGTGCGCCTATTACTAAGGCTGTGGACATTTATGCCTTAGGTGTAGTTTTATTTGAAATGTTAACCGGGCAATATCCATTTGAAGGTGAACGTGATCAAGACACAATTATGATGCATTACAAAAACACTTTCCCTTCACCAAAGGACTTTGTAGACATTCCACAAGCAATGTGTAATGTAGTCATTAAGGCCACAGCTAAAAGACCCGAAGATCGTTACCAAAGTGTTCAAGAATTTCAACAAGATCTCAGAACATGCCTTAGTCCAGAAAGACTTTTTGAAGCCCCTTTAAGTCCAAAAACCCTCAAAAAGAAACATAAGCTTGCAGATATTATTAATTCAAATGCATTTTTAATTACAGCATTATGCCTTATTGCTTTATTAATTATTGCTGTAACTGTAGCCTTAGTAGTATTGGAGTATATTTAATGCAATATAAAGTAACAAAAATAGTTTCTGGTATTTATACTGTTTCAAATGGAGAAGAAACATTAGAAATACCAGCAGCCGGGAAATTAAGATACCTTGAGCAATCTCCTGTTGTCGGGGATAATGTAATTGTTTCAAATGGAATAATTACTGAAATTTTGCCACAGAAAAATAGCTTTATTCGCCCTAAAGTAGCAAATGTAGATCAAATTATTGTATTTATGTCAATTGAGCAACCTAAATTTCAACCATTTTTAGTAGATAAATATTTTGCAATTATTGAAAGTAAAAATATTACGCCCGTCCTTTTTATTACTAAAACTGATTTAAATTTAAAGTATGCTAATGAAATAGCACAATTATATAGAGGGATGCAATATAGAGTTGAATTAATCAACAACAGTGATCCAGATAGTTATCTAGATTCATTGCAAAATTTATTTGATAAGAAATATTCAGTCTTCATGGGACAAAGTGGTGTTGGAAAGACTACCACTTTGAATGCTCTAGGGCAACATAATTTCTTAACACAGGAAATTTCTAAAGCATTAGGCAGAGGAAAACATACAACTCGTGTAGTTTCAATTATTAACTTTAATAATGGCTACTTAATTGATACTCCAGGCTTTTCTTCATTGTCATTAGATATGGATAAAGAAGAATTGGCCAAAAGTTTTAAAGTATTTAAAGAGCTATCTAATTTATGTAAGTTTCGCAATTGTTTGCACCTAAATGAAAGTGTCCAAGATTGTGCTATAAAACAACAAGTTGGTAGTGAATTAATACCTCAAATAAGATATAATAACTATATTAAATTATTAGACGAAATTACTAATGGAAGGAAATAATATAATGAAAAAATATGTTACACCAAGTTTATTAAATGTTGAAGCTGACAAAAGACTTCAAATGGCAAATACACTTGTAGAAAATGGAATTAAATGAATTCACTATGACGTTATGGATGGTAAATTTGTTCCTAATACAGCAATTCAAATTGATGAAATTGCAAACATTGCTTTAAAAGGAAAACCACACATCAAAGATGCTCACTTAATGGTTGTAAATCCATATGACTATGTGAATCAAGTTAAAGATATAGTTGATATCATTACATTCCACTATGAAGCTATTGAAGATGATTTAGAACGTTTTGATGAATTCTTAGAAAACAATCACCATGATTTAAAAATTGGTTTAGCAATCAAACCAGCTACACCAGTTGCTGCTATTAAACCATTTTTAGATCGTTTAGCTTTAGTTCTTGTTATGTCAGTTGAACCAGGAGCTGGTGGCCAAAAATTCATGCCTACAGCTTTAGATAAAATTGCATTATTAAAGCATATAAGAAATGATAATAGCTATGACTACCTAATTCAAGTTGATGGTGGAATCAATGGTACAACAGGTCCAGAAAGCTTCTTATCTGGTGCTGATGCTTGTGTTGCTGGTACATACATTGTTGCAGAACCAACAAAAGAACGTATTGCTACTGTTTTAGGTAAATTTGCAAAATAATTTATTATTATGATTCATATAAAAAAATCACCAACGGGTGATTTTTTATATGCCTGAAATGATCTGAATTAAGATACAAAATTATTAGTAAGAAAAATAAGTTATTAAAAATAGCACTCAGTGCTATTTTTAATTATTATTTAACAATTTCTTGGAAGTCTTTTTCAAGTTTTTCAGCTAATTCAGGGTTGATATCACTTAAAATTAATGACATTCTTAATGATGAAATTACAAATTCGTGAGCAGCTTCTGCTGAGAATCCGAATGTTACAAATTTGTTTGTGAATTCATTAATTTGTTCAGCTGTAGCATTAACATTGTATTTGTCAACTAATGCTCTGTAAGCTTCAGCTTTTGTAACTTGTTCTAAAGCTTGTTTTTTGAATTCTTCTTCTAAATCTTTTTCTGTTGATTTGATTAAGTTTAAGTATTCTTGTTTCTTAATTCCATATTGTTTTAAAGAATTATCGAATTCTTTTTTGCTATTTTCAACATGAGCAACGATTAATGATTCGTGGATAACTGGTTTAGCTTTTTCAATAATTTGTTTAACAACTTCTTCATAGAAGTTTACGTTTGCTTCAACAAATCTTCTAACTCTTAAGTTACCTTTTAAAACATTTTCTAATGTTTTTAAGTCAGTTACATTTGGATCTTGGAACATTTTTACATTTTCATCTGTAAGTTTGAATAATTTTAATCTTTTTACAGAGTTAATTGTTACTTGGAATACAGCTTCTTTGTTTTGGTATTCTTTTACAAAGTAGTCAGCTGGGAATTTAACAGTAACATCACCTTTGTATCCAACTTTTTTGTCAACGAGTTGATCTTCAAATCCAGGGATAAATGTTTTTGATCCAAGTTTTAAATCATAACCTTTAGCTTCACCACCTTCAAAAGGTTCATTATCAATGAATCCTTTGAAGTCAATGTTAACTGTATCACCTAATTGTGTTTTAGCATCTGTGCCTTCAACAGCTTCTTCAACTGACATGTTTTCTTCTAATTCTTTAATTGTTTCTTCAACATCTTTTTTAGTGATTTTTGTAGCTGTGTATTTAACTTTTAAATCTTTCATATCAATGTTAAATTCTGGTTGAAGTACAAATTTGTATTCTAATACTAAACCTTTATCATTTAAATCGTATGATAAGATAGGTTGTGAGTAGCTTTTAATGTTGTTTTTGATTGTGTATTCAAGAACTTCACCAAAGTGTTGTCCGTTAAAGTGTCTTACTGCTTCATTAAGAACAGCTTGAGGATCTAAGTGAGCTCTTAGTTTTTCTTCTGGAGCTTTACCTGGTCTGTATCCTTTTACTTTAACATTTTTCATTAATTTGTTTGAAACTTCTTCAAGTTTTTTTTGAAATTCAGAAGCATCTACAGTAACTGTAACAACTACTTGTGCTTTGTCTTTTTCTTCGATGTGTTTAATCATTATTTCTCCTATTAATAAATAAACTTATTAGTATTAATATCTATATTTTACATTGTTTTTAGTTTTTTTAGAATTGTTTAGGTCTAAAAAAATCTAAAATATCTTTTTCAGATTTTCCTTCAAACAAGATACTAATAATATTTTGCAAGAATGGTATGTTTGTGATTTGATATTCTTTGATAAGCTTTTGCAATGTTTTAGCTGTATCATATCCTTCAATTGTTAATTGTTGTTCTGCTAATGCTTGATTTATTCCTACATTAGCAATATTGATCCCGAATGAGAAATTTCTGCTTGATGGAGATGAGCATGTTAAGAATATATCTCCAAATGATGAAAAGTTATATCCTATAGTGTTTTCTCCATGTGGGTAAATTGCCTTATAAACATTAAATATTTCACCAGTTCCCATTGTTAATAATCCTGCATGTGAATTTTGCCCTGGGTATAACACTGATGTAATACCAAGTCCAATAGCTAAAACGTTTTTTAATGCTGAAAATAGTTCAGCTCCCTTAATTTCGTTGAAAGGTTTAACATAAAAATGAGCGTTATTAAAGTATTCCGCTATTTTTGTGTTAAATTGCAAATTAACTCCAACTATATTAACCATAGTTAATTTCCCTGCAAAAACTTCAGCAGCGAATGAAGGCCCCATAATTGATGAGAAATTTGCGATGTTGTCTCCATAATTTTCTTTAATATATTGTGAAAAAAATTGTTTTGTATTTGGTTCAAGACCTTTAGATAAATTAATTAAATTAATCTTTCTTTTTCCTAAAATAGTTGATACCTTGGTAAGTAATGAACCAACTGCAACTGAAGGAACAGCCAAAATAGCTGTATCAATTTGATCTAAAAAATATTCCAAATTATCTGTTGCACTTATTAATTCAGGTTTGGCAAATTTATTATCACCAAAATATTTTGAATTGAGTCCATTATTAATATCTGCTATTTCAGCTTCTGAAATACCATACATTACAACTTTATTTCCGTTTTCTACCAGTATGTTTGCGAGTGCAGAACCGAATGCTCCGGTTCCTAAAACTCCGAATTTTAATTTGCTTTCTGTCATATGTGTAATAATTTTACTTTATTATCAAAAAAAGAGTATAAAAAAATGGCAGGAGTAGCAGGATTCGAACCCACAACACACGGGGTTGAAGCCCGTTGTTCTACCGTTGAACTATACTCCTAGCGCATAAGAATTATACTATAAAAATTAATTAGAAAAAATAGAAATTATATCCTTTACAGTTTCGACATTTCTTAATTGATCATCAGAAATTTCGACACCAAACTTAGCCTCTGCTTCAAAAAGAAGTTCAGCTAAGTCTAAAGAATCAATTCCTATCTCGCGGATTTTATCATCCTCTGAAATATTTTTCTTTTTTGATAGTTTTTTTAATTCTAAAATGATTATTTCTTTTCTGTTTTCCATGAATATATTATAACTAATCAATAAAGATATCAAAAGATTTTTCATCCATTGCGTTTCCACCCTTAGACACGTATAAAACACTTAGAACTATATGTTGAGGAGACAAATAATTATAGTCTATGTATAATATTCCATCATTTTTTCTCAAACGACGGATTATGTCCTTGGATATTTCATTTATTATTGTTTGGTCTATGTATTTTTTGTTTTGTTGATCATGTTTGAGAAACTTTTCAAAGTATCTCGGTTCAAGGCTGGGAATAAAGTTTTCTCTTTTTAGCCCTGTATATGTGTTTTTATCTTTATTATTATGTGAAAATGGATTGTTGTTGTTTTCAGAGCTTAAGACTTTATTATGAACACTATTATATACGAAGAAAGAGCCTGCTCCGAATGCACTTCCAATCCCGATTAGCACCGCTATGGTCAAAAAAGGTTTAATTCAAGAACTTACGTTTTTCGTTTTCTTCAATTATTAAATAATCCTGGATGTTAAAGTCTTCGCTAAATATGCTTGTATAGTCAAGTTCAAGATTTATTAAGTACTTATATTGAATGTTTTTTAGTGGTGCTATCTCAATTATCTTTAGTCTTTTATTAAATAAGTTGTCATGTTCATTTGTACCCACGACTGAAAATTTTTTTATAATTTCTAAATCAAAATAATTACACGCTATTTCATATATCCCATTAAAATCCCCGTCAAATTTATATGGTATCTTTACGCTATAAGATGAGTGAGAAGAGCCATTATTTCATATTTTAGTGTTAAGTTCATCTGTATAGAGTAAATCATTTATTTTTGCCTTGTAATATCTGCCTTTTTCATAATATTTTTCTTTATCAAGTGTCACGTTATTTGAGTCAAGGCTTTTAGTAATTAAATTGATCTTCCCGTCCATAAAATCTTTTAATATTAAACTATTAAAAGAAATTGGTATATATTCATTAAAATTTAATTCACCAGGAAATCTTTGAATCTTTTTGTCATTATATTGGTAACTTGAAATAATTTCATTGTGATGAGTTTTATTATCTAAGTCTTCTAAGGTGAAAATTAAGTTATGGTAATATAGTTCTTTTCAATATTTCTTGCCACTTTCAAAGTTGATGTTGTAAGAATAAGGAATCCTGAGCTTTACGGTGTTGGAATACGGAACAATAGTAATAGTTTCTTTTTTATCTTTTTCAAAAATTAATTGGTATTCCTTGAGTAGAATTTGTTCATTATAGAGTGGTTTTTTAGTTGAAAATTGGACAATAATATTGTCTAGATCACTAAATTTTGTTTTTAGTGATGAGTAAGGAACTCTTTTAATTTGTTTTTTATAGTTTCCATTGTTCGAATCAAATTCGATATATACCTTTTTATTAATATAAACAGCTACATGTATGTTGAGTGTACGTTTTATTAATTCTTTTTTAATTAAATCCAATATATTCAATGGTATTGGCGTCATACCTTGAGATAATATTGCCCCGTCCATTATTAATTTATTTTTATAGTCGTAAAGTCCATCTTCGAATGCTACTGTTATATCTGCCATATTGTTAGAAGCGATTCTATCTATATTTATTGCAAATCTAGCAGCAAAGCCATTTATAGAATTATTTGCGACTAATGTATTAACTTTTAATCTTCTTTCATTGACAATATAGGTATCATTTTGATTAACATAATCGATATTAATCATATTCGAGTTGTAATAAAAACTTTCCGAATTCTAATATTGCACTATGTTTCTTCTTATAAAATGTAGTCTTAGAAAAATATTCTGTATATCACTGACTATTATTTTTGGTTTCATTGTCTATGTAAGTTTTGTGAATTATTCAAGAATTTTCTGGAGTCATCATTGCTAATATATAGTTAAAGATATTGCTTGTCTTTTTTAGATTAGCTTCTTTTTCTTGAATTAATTCTTTGATTTCGGGATCTTTGGTGTTTAAATATTGTATTCATAATAATGCTAGTTTTTGTTTATTCTTTGATTCTGCTTCTTTGTGAGCTGTAATTATATATTTAATAATGTTCTCTATCGCATCATACAATGCTTTTAAATTTAAACCATTAGAATCATAAATACGTTTTAAACTATCTACATCTCCCATTTGTGCAAACTGATTAATTTCGTTTGCATCATTGAGAAGAGCAGCAGAGTACTTCTCGAGTAGTTTTTTTGTTGCATCTAAGCTTGATGGAGCTTTTGCTTCATTTTCAGTTTTTTTGTTATCCATTTCGGACTCTTTCTCTGGTTCTTCTCACTTTATAAATACAAAAGCCATTTTATTTTTACTTTTTTGTTTTAAAATTTTGAATTTTTATACAAAGATACTATTAAAGGGTAAAAATTGAATATTTTTTTGCCAAATAGTTGATTTGAATTAAAAAAAGTGGGAATTCCACTTTTTTAATATGCTTTAGCAAAAACTACATAACGATTAGTTTCATTTTCACATTCAGGATTGATGCATTTAACATTCTTATTAGGCTTGCTTAATGACATTGGAATACATCTAGCTGTTGCGCCAGTTTCTTCCTTAATTCTTTCTTCAACATCACCTCCACAGCAGAATGGAGCAACAACAAATTTATGATTAGCTAATTCATATTTGAAATCCTCATAATTGTAAACATATACTCTATTATGAATTAATCTTTGTTCAGCTTGTTCATATAAATTGTCATGAATTTCATTTAATAATGTAGCTAGATACTTCTTAACATCATTAATTTTAACTTGAGTCTTTTCTAATGTATCTCTACGAACTACAGTTACCATACCATTTTCAACATCCTTAGGTCCAATTTCAATTCTAACAGGTACACCTTGGATCTCTGAGTTAGAAGCTTTAAATCCTGGATTCTTGTCTGAATTGTCTAATCTAACACGATATTTTCTTGATAAGGCTTTAAATAATCCTTGAGATACTTCAGAAACTTTTGGTTCTTTATTTGCAAAAAGTTCTAAGATATCAACTTGAACTGGAGCTACAAATGGTGGAATAATAATTCCTCTGTTGTCACCATGTGTCATAATTAAAGCACCAATTAATCTTGTTGTAACACCTCATGAAGTTTGATATGCATAATCAAATTCATTGTTTTCGTTTTTAAATGTGATTTCAAATGGTTTTGAAAAGTTTTGAGCTAAGTAGTGACTAGTTCCAGCTTGTAAAGCTTGACCATCTTTCATCATAGCTTCAATAGTTCATGTAGTACATGCACCAGCAAATTTTTCATTTGGAGTTTTCTTTCCAATAATAGTTGGTATAGCTAAATATTTCTTTAAGAACTTAGCATATAGTTTGATCATTTCCTTTGTTAACGCACGAGCTTCTTTTGGATCTGAATGCACTGTGTGCCCTTCTTGTCATAAGAATTCGCGAGATCTTAAAAAAGGTCTGGTTGTTTTTTCTCATCTAACAACATTTACTCATTGGTTATATATAATAGGAAGGTCTTTATATGAATTAATAGAATTCTTATATAAATGAGCAAAAAGAACTTCTGATGTTGGACGTACAAAAAGCTTTTCATCAAGTTTTTTATCTCCAACCATAGTTACTGTAACTAGCTCTGGATTAAAACCTTCTATGTGTTCCTTTTCTTTATTGAATAATGATTCAGGAATTAAAAGAGGGAGGTTTACGTTTTGTACACCTTTTTCTTTAAATGCTTCATTTAAGCCAGCTTGGATTAATTCTCAAATACCATAAGCATTTGGTAATAAGATCATTGTACCTTTAGCTGGTCCATACATCATTAGCTTTCCATTTTGGACAACATCTGTATATCATTGTGAGAAATCTTGTTCTAATGGGGTTATTTTTTCTAATTTTCTATCTATTTTCATAATCAGGTATATTATAATCCAAAAACACTTATTTTTGTTTTAAAATTGCATAAAAAAACACCTTTATTCAAGGTGATATGGCTGCCCCAGTTAGATTCGAACTAACGCATCGCGGAACCAAAACCCGCTGCCTTACCGCTTGGCTATGGGGCAATTAATGGTGGGGGGAGAGGGATTCGAACCCCCGAATCCTAAGAAAGTGGGTTACAGCCACCCGCATTTGGCCGCTTTGCTATCCCCCCATTTGAATTGCTATATTATTATATAGCAACTTTTAAAAAAATATAAAAATTTTTTTGTTTTTTTATTTTGTACCAAAGATACGATCCCCAGCATCTCCTAAACCGGGTCTAATATAGTTATTTTCATCCAAATATTCATCCTTAGCAGCTAAGAAAATATCTACATTAGGATGTTTTGTTTGAATTTTATCTATACCCTTTTGTACACCAACTAAGCATACTAAGGTAATATCTTGAAAACCATCAGTTTGAAGTCTTGTTATAGCATCAGAAGCTGATGTTCCTGTTGCTAACATTGGATCAACAACAATGATTTTACTATCTTTAGCAACATTAGGAATTTTATAAAAGTATTCTGTAACTACTTCTGTTCCTTCGTTGCGATACATTCCAATGTGCCCTACGCGTGCTTGAGGGATTAAATTAACAATTCCGTCAGTCATTCCTAAACCTGCTCTTAATATAGGTACAATAACTATTTCTTTATCATAATCTTGGCCTATGTATGGAACTTGTAAAGCTGTTGTAATTGATACAGCTTTTGGTTGATAATTACGCATAATTTCATACACCATTAAAGAAGCTATCTCACTTAAATTGCTTCTAAATTCGCTATGTGTTGTTGTGTTTTGGCGCATTTTTGTAAGTTTAATATTAATTAGTGGGTGATTGATTACTGTGACCATGTGAACCTCGTTTTTTTTAATTATACATTTATCCAATAATTATGATTATAAAAAACCAAGCTTTCGCTTGGCTTTGAAATGATTATTATAATTCGTTGATTGTTCCACCAACTTTAGCGAATGCTTCTTTAGCAGAAGCTGAGGCTTTGTGAACATAGATTGTTAATTTTTTGGTTAATTCACCATTACCTAAAAGTTTAACTGGCATTTGTCTTTTAATTAATTTTGAGTCAAATAATGCTTCTAAAGTAATTGTATCTCCATCGTTGAATTTTGCTTCTAAATCAGATAAGTTGATAATTTGATATTCAATGTGGTTAACGTTTGTAAATCCACGTTTACCAATTCTACGGAATCAAGGAGTTTGTCCCCCTTCGAATCCTAATCTGTGACCTTTACGTTTGTTTTGTCCTGATTGTCCTTTACCTGCTTGTTTACCTTTACCAGCAGCGTGTCCTCTACCTTTACGGTGTTTGTCAGGTCTTGAACCTTCAGCAAATTTTAAATTATTTAATTTTATAGCCATGTCTTATTGAAAATCCTTTACTTGTTTGTCTCTGATTTCAGCAATTTCTTCAACTGTTCTTAAGTTTTGTAATGCTTTTACTGTTGCTTTAACTACGTTAGATTTTGAACGTGAACCGTATGTTTTTGTAACGATGTCTGTGTAACCAGCAAGTTCTACTACAGCACGAACTGTACCTGAAGCGATAAGTCCTTTTCCTTTAGGAGCTGGTTTTAATAATACACGTGAAGCTAAGAATTTAGCATCAATTTCGTGTGGTAATGTTCCGTTTACAACTGGAACTGATACAAGGTTGTTTTGTGCGTCTTTGATAGCTTTTCTAATTGCATCTGGAACTTCGTTAGCCTTACCGTGTCCAAATCCAACTAGACCTTTTTTGTTTCCTACAACAACGAATGCTGAGAAACTGAATCTTCTTCCACCTTTAACAACTTTTGTAACACGAGCGATATCTACAACTTTTTCTGTAAATTCTGATTCAAATCTTTGTACACGTGGTTTTCTATTAGCAGCTGCGTTACGACGTGGACGTTGTTCACCAGCTTCTTGAGCTTTTTTAGCTACTCTAGGAGCTTTTTTAGCTACAACTTCTTGTGTACCTGCAACTTCTGTTGCTTTAACTTCTTTATTGTTTTCCATATTAGAATTTAACTCCTTGTTCTCTAACTGCGTCTGCAAAAGCTTTTACTCTACCGTGGTATAAGTATCCACCACGATCAAATACAACTTCTTTGATACCTAATTTAACCATTTCTTGACCCATTTTTTTACCTAATTCTACTGCTGAAGCAATGTTACCTGCATAAACACCTTTTTGAAGTGTTGTAGCTGATAATAATGTAACACCTTTAGTGTCATCGATAACTTGAGCGTAGAAGTTTTGGTGTGATTTAAACACATTTAAACGTGGTGTTGAAGCTGTACCACTAATGTGTTGACGTAAACGAACATGTTTAACTTTTCTAGCTGCGTTTCTTGATTTTGCTTTCATAATTTTAACCTAGCAACTTCTAAATTATTTAGAAGCTGTTTTCCCTTCTTTACGTCTAATTTTTTCGCCTTTGTATGAAATACCTTTACCTGAGTAAACGTTAGGTTTTCTGATTCCTCTAACAACAGCAGCAAATTGTCCAACAACTTCTTTATCGTTTCCGAATACTGAAATTTCTGTTGGTTTAGCAACTGTAACTTTTAATTCAGCAGGTATTTTTTTAGATACTGGGTGTGAATATCCAGCATTAACAACAATTTCATTTCCTCTAAGTTCAGCTTTATACCCAACCCCTTTAATTTCAAGATCGATTTGGAATCCTTCTGTAACTCCTTTGATCATGTTTGAAATTAATGAGTTTGTTGTACCGTGTAATTGTTTTGTGTGTTTTTCTTCGTTTGCACGAACTGTTGTAACTTGGTTGTTTTCTACGTTAATTGTGATTAAAGGACTGAATTCTCTAACAAGAGATCCGTGTTTTCCAGAAACAGTAACTTTGTTTCCTTCAACAGTAATAGTTGTTCCAGCAGGAACGTTTATAACACGATTTCCAACACGAGACATACTAATTACCTATTATCAAATGTAAGCGATAACTTCACCACCTACATTTTCCTTTCTAGCTTCTTTTCCTGTCATAAGTCCTTTTGATGTAGAAATAATAACTGTACCAAATCCTGAGATAACACTTGGAATTTCTTCAGCTTTAACATAAACTCTAAGACCTGGTTTTGAAACTCTCTTAAAGTCAACGATAGCTGATTTGTTTTTCTTGTATTTTAATGTAACAACAATGTTTTTATCTACGCCTTCACCTTCGATAGCGTATGATGCAATGTACCCTTCATCTAAAATAAGCTTAACGATAGCTTCTTTTTGTTTTGAATAAGGAATTGTAACTGTTTTATGTTTTCTAATGTTAGCGTTCTTAATGCGAACAACTAAATCTGCAATTGGATCTGTAATAAACATAATTATCAACTCGCTTTCTTCATACCTGGAATCTTACCTTCGTGAGCAAGATTTCTAAAACAGATACGACATACTTTATATTTTCTTAATACTGAGTGTGGACGTCCACATAATTCACAACGTGTGTAAGCACGTGATGAGAATTTTGGTTGACGTTTTGCTTTCTCGATTAATGCTTTTCTAGCCATTATTTAGCTCCTTTTTTTTCAAATGGTACACCGATTGATTCAAGCAATGTTCTTGCTTCTGCATCAGTTTTTGCGCTTGTTACAATAATAACGTCAAGACCTTTGATTCTACGAATTTTGTCAAATTCGATTTCTGGGAAGATGATTTCTTCTTTAATTCCAAGGTTGTAGTTTCCTCTTCCGTCAAATGCTTTAGGATTTGCTCCACGGAAGTCACGGATACGAGGCATTGCCACGTTGATTAATTTGTCTAAGAAATCTCACATTCTGTCTCTACGAAGTGTAACTTTTCCACCCATAGGCATTCCTTCACGTAATTTTCATGAAGCGTTTGATTTTTTAGCTGTTGTTTGATATGGTTTTTGTGATGAAATTAATGTTAATTCATTTAAAACTTCTTCGATTGCTTTTGAATTATTAATTTCTTTTCCAGCAGTCATGTTTAATACAACTTTTTCGATTCTAGGAACTTCCATTGATGATTTGTAATTGTATTTTTCTTTTAAAGCAGGAACTGCTTTTTCTAAATAAACATTTTTAAGCATATTAGATTTCCTTTCCTGTCTTTCTTGCTACTCTTACTTTGTTTCCTTTAGCATCAATTTTGTATCCTATTTTTGATGATTGATGTGGTTTGTCTTTTGTTGCTTTTTTCACTAATAATTGCACGTTTGAAACATGAATTGGAGCTTCTTTTTCTGTAATTGAACCATCTTGGTTTTGTTGAGAAGGTTTGTTGTGTTTTTTGATAAAGTTTAATCCTTTAACAATAACTCTGTTTTCGTTGTGTAATACTTTTTCAATTGTTCCTGTTTGACCTTTTTCTTTACCAGCAATAACGATAACTTCGTCATTTTTTCTAAATTTAATTTTGTTCATAATGTTCTTCCTTAAATCCTATAATACTTCTGGTGCAAGTGAAACAATTTTAGGGAATTTTTCACGTAATTCACGAGCAACTGGTCCGAATACACGTGTTCCACGTGGAGTTAAATCTTCCTTAAGTAATACTACAGCGTTGTCGTCAAAACGAATGTATGAACCATTGTCACGGTGCACACCGTATGATGATCTAACAACAACTGCTTTAACAACTTGACCTTCTTTTACCATTCCATTAGGAATAGCTTTTTTAACTGAACATACAATAATATCACCGATGTTTGCTACTTTCTTTCTTGACCCACCTAAGATACGGATAACTCCGATTTCTTTAGCACCTGAGTTATCAGCAACGTTTGCTCTTGATAATTCTTGTAACATTAGTTTTGTCCTTCTGTAGCTTGTTGTTTAACTTCAACTAATCTGAAGTGTTTTGTTCTTGAAAGTGGTCTAGTTTCCATGATTAAAACGATATCACCTAGTTGAGCAACTTGATTTTCATCGTGTACTGCAAATCTTTTTGTTGATTTGAAACGTTTTGAATATAATGGGTGTGTTTTGTATGTGTCAACTGCAACAATAATTGTTTTAGCTGTTTTACCAGCAGAAACAACTGTACCAACAAGTGTTTTTCTTGTGTTTCTTTCCATAATTATTTAGCTCCTTTTTTTTCGTTTAAAGCTGTAAGAGCTTTAGCAATATCTTTTCTAATAAGTGCAATTTTGTGTGTTTCTTTTAGATCACCTGTAACATTTCTGTATCTTAAAGTAAATAATTCTGCTTTAAGTTGAGCTACAAGAGTTTGTAATTCTTCAACTGATTTTTGTTTTAATTCATTGTAAAGCATTATTTATCTCCTTCTTCTCTTTTAACAATTCTTCATTTAACAGGTAATTTGTGTCCAGCAAGACGTAAAGCATCACGTGCTATTTCTTCTGAAACTCCACCAACTTCAAACATCATTGTGTCTACTTTAACTGCTGTATATCATAATTCTGGTGTACCTTTACCTGAACCCATACGTACTCCGATAGGTTTAGATGTTTTGGCAAAGTGTGGGAATATACGGATAATAACTTGTCCTTCACGACCCATTCTACGTGTAGCAGCAATACGAGCTGACTCGATTTGACGAGCTGTTACTCATGCTGATGTTGTAGCTTGTAATCCGAATTCACCAAATGCTACTGTGTTTCCTTTTGTAGCTCTACGTTTGTCGTGTTTAACAACAAATGGTTTTCTGTATTTAGTTCTCTTTGGTTGAAGCATTATTTATTTTCCCCTTCCAAAATTTCACCTAATGATACTCACACTTTAACACCAATAGCACCGTATGTTGTTCTAGCTGTTGCTGTAGCATAGTCAACATTTTGTCTTAATGTATGTAATTTCATTTCACCTTCAGAATATCCTTCTGTACGAGCCATATCAACACCGTTAAGACGTCCACTAACTGCTGTCTTAACACCTTTTGCTCCAGCACGCATTGCATTTCTAATAGCAATTTTTTGTGCTGAACGGAAACTTTCACGGTTTTCTAATTTTGTAGCAATCATTTCTGCAAGTAATCTTGCGTTTAAATCAGGGTTTTTAAGTTCAACAACTTGAATGTTTACATTTAAGTTCTTGTTCTTAACATTTTTTTGTAATGCAACAGTTAATTCTTGAACATTTTTACCTTCTGTTCCAAGAACTGCTGCTGGTTTAGCTGTGTGAAGAATAACTGTAACTTTATTATCTTTGTTACGTTTTACTTCTACTTGTCCAATTTGGTATTGACGTACTAATTTATCGAAAAATTTGTAGATCTTAGCATCTTCAACTAAATATGTTCCAAAGTTATCTTTGTCTGCAAATCATGTTGAGTTGTGTGCTTTAGTAACACCGTAACGGAATCCATTTGGATTAACTTTTTGTCCCATATTAATTTCTCTCCTCTAATACTACTGATAAATTAGATGTACGTTTTAAGATTGAGTAAGCACGACCTTGACTTCTTGGTTGGAATCTCTTAAGAGTAGGACCTTCATTTACATAAACTTCTTTTACATATAATTTAGTTGCATCCATACCGTGGTTGTGTGTAGCGTTTGCAACTGCTGATTCTAATAACTTGATAAAAATAGGAGCTGATTTTTTGTTAACGTTGTGTAGAAGTCCTAATGCTTCAGTAACATCTTTTCCTCTGAAAAGGTTTGCTACTAATTTAGCTTTAGAAACGCTAACTCTTTGTAATTTAACGTGTGCTTTTGCTTGTTGTGCCATTATTTCTTCTTACCTTTATCTGCACCATGACCTGAGAATGTTCTTGTTGGTGCGAATTCTCCTAATTTGTGTCCTACCATGTCATCTGTTACGTAAACTTCTAAGAATTGTTTTCCGTTGTGAACTGCGAATGTTAATCCTACGAAGCTTGGGAAGATTGTAGAACGTCTTGATCAAGTTTTAATTGGTTTTTTAGGTGCATTTCCTTCAACGATAGCATCTACTTTTTTAAGTAAGTGTTCGTCTGCGAATGGACCTTTTTTAAGACTACGTGCCATTATTTAGAATCCTTTCTTCTTCTTAAAATAAGTTTATTTGAAGATTTCTTAGTTTTTCTTGTCTTAACTCCAAGAGCTTTTTTACCTCAAGGTGTAAGTGGAGCTTTACGTCCAACTGGTTGCTTACCTTCCCCTCCACCATGTGGGTGGTCTACAGGGTTCATAACTGATCCACGTACTGTTGGTCTAATACCTTTGTGTCTGTTGATTCCAGCTTTACCAACATTAACAAGTAAGTGTTCTTCGTTTCCTACAACACCAATTGTTGCACGGCAACGTGATAAGATACGACGTGTTTCACCTGATTTTAATCTTAACACTACGTATTTACCATCATCATCTTTACCTAAGATTTGTGCAGAAGTTCCAGCTGAACGAGCTATAACCCCTCCACCTCCAGGTTGCATTTCGATGTTGTGTACGAATGTACCTTCAGGAATGTTTGCAAGTGGTAATGTGTTACCTACCATAATGTCAACATTTGTTCCTGAAACTACGATTTGTCCTAATTTAATACCTTTAGGAGCAAGGATGTATCTTTTTTCTCCATCTGCATATGCTAATAAACAAATGTTTGCTGATCTGTTTGGATCATATTCAATTGTTTTAACGATTGCAGGGATGTTATCTTTATTACGTTTGAAGTCTACAATTCTGTAGAATCTTTTAACACGCCCTCCGTGATGTCTAACAGTAATCTTACCTTGGTTGTTACGTCCAGCGTTATTTCTTAAATTCACTAAAAGTGATTTTTCTGGAGCGTGACCTGATAAGTTTGCTCTGTAGTCAAGAGAAGACATGTTTCTACGACCATTTGTCGTTGGCTTATAATGTTTAATCGCCATTGTGTCTTTTCTCCTTTTGCTTAAAAATAGTTGGGGGTCTGTCTTTTAAGCAAGCTTTTTACCCCATTAAATTAAATTGTGTTCCGAAAGTTCATCGGAGATATTATTATTCTCCACCAACTTTACGTTTTGTAGTAGCTTTTTTAGCAACTGTTTTTGTTGTTTTTGTAGCTGTTGATTTTTTAGCAGCTAATTTAGCAGCAGCTTTCTTTTCAACATCTGCGTTTTTTGCAGCTTTTTCAGCTTTAGCTGCTTCTTTTGCTTTAGTTTCTTCAGCAACTAATGTTGCTTCTTCTTCATCAGCTGGTAAGTAGTTCATATCTGAACCAGCTTTTAAAGTAACCATAGCTTTTTTGTAACGATTTGTAAATCCGTGGAAACGTCCAACATTTTTAGGTTGTTTTTCAACTTTGATTGTTCTAACTGATTCAACTTTTACATTGAAGATTGTTTCGATAGCTTCAGCAATTTGGTGTTTGTTAGCTTTGTAATCTACTTTGAAAGTATAAACACCGTTAGCTCTTTGAATATCTGATTTTTCTGTAAGAACTGGTGCAATAATAACTCTTGTTAATTCCATTATTTAACTTTCCCTTCTAATAGTTTTAAGCTTTCATTTGAAATAACCATAACATCTGCTCCGATTAATCTTTCAACTGTTAATGAGTTAGCTTTTGATAAAACAACATTTGGAATGTTTCTTGCTGATTTGTAAACTGTTTCACTTTCAGTAACGATTAATACGTTTCTTAAGTTGTTTAAGTTTAATTCTGCTAATTTAGCAGCCATAGCTTTTGTTGATACTGTTTCTAAAGCAAGATCGTTAACTAATACAGCATTGTCTTGAGCTAATAATGTTAATGCTGAAATGAATGCAGCAAGTTTAACTTTCTTATTAACTTTTAATGAGTAGTTTCTGTTAGCTGTAGGACCGAATGCTCTACCACCACCAACTCAGATAGGTGTACGTGTAGAACTTGTTCTTGCACGTCCTGTACCTTTTTGTCTTCATGGTTTTTTACCTGAACCAGAAACTTCTGCACGTGATTTAACTTTGTGTGTTCCTTGTCTTCTTGAAGCTCTTTCTGAAAGAATAGAGTCGAAAATTGCTTGTTCATAAATTTTTTCGCTTGCGAATAATTTAGCAGGTAATTCAGCTTTGAAAGCAGCTTTTGTAACATTTTTGTCTTTAGCAACTGTTACTTTTGCTGATTTAGGAGCTGTAGCTTTTTTAGCTGTTGTTGCTTTTGTTGATTTTTTAACTGTTTCAGCCATAACTATTTATCTCCTTTTTCTTCAGCTTCTTGAATTAATGCTGATAATTCAGCTGAGTTCATTCCAACTGTAACTTCAATATTGAATTTTTTAGCTTTTTCGATTAATTCGTTCATTAACATAACTTCTTCAATGTCAACAAGTTTGATTCCTTCACGGTTTGGAAGACCTTTAACAGCTTCCTTAACTACTACGAAAGATTTTTTAGGTCCTGGAATTGACCCTTTAATTAAAAGTAAATTGTTTTTCACATCAACTTTAACGATTTCAAGGTTTTGAACTGTTGTTTTAACATTTCCAAGTTGCCCTGGCATTGTCATACCTTTGAACACTCTGTTACCTGAGATATCCCCAAGTGATCCAGTTTGTCTAACAGGTTGAGATCCTCCACCTCCACCGTGAGATTTAGGTCCGATGTGTTGATTGTGTCTTTTAATTGTTCCGGCGAATCCTTTTCCTTTTGATGTTCCAGTAACATCTACTAATTCACCTGATGTGAATATGTCAGCTTTAATTTCACTTCCAAGTTCATAACCTGACATATCACGAACTTCTTTAACGAAGCGCTTAGGTGTTGTATCAGCTTTTTTAAAGTGACCTAATTCAGGTTTGTTAACACGACTTGCTTTTTTATCAAATACAGCAAGTTGAGTAGCAACGTAACCATTTTTGTCAGCTGTTAAAACTTTTGACACAACATTTGGTTGTACTTCTATTACAGTAACTGGAACACTTTTACCAGATTCTGTAAAAATTTGAGTCATACCAACTTTACGTCCTAAGATTCCTTTCATTTGTTCTCCTTAAATTTGGGTATTAAATTTATTTTACTTTAACTTGAATATCCACACCAGCTGGTAATTCAAGTCTGTTTAATTTATCTTGTGTTTCAGCAGAAGGATTGGTAATTACAACTAATCTTTGGTGTGTTCTGCTTTCGAATTGTTCACGTGATTTTTTGTTAATGTGAACAGATCTTAAGATAGTAACTTCATCTCTTTTTGTAGGTAAAGGAATTGGTCCACTAACTTTTTCAGCACCAGTTGATTTTGCTACTGTAAAAATTTTCTTAGCAGCTTGGTCAACTAATGAGTGGTCAAACCCTTTAACTTTGATATTTAGTTTACTCATGTGTTGTCTCCTTTTGTTCTTTTGAACAATAGCTCCTTTTAAAAAACCTAACTTGTCCTCGACAACTGAATCTTGGCAAGCTAGCAACCTTTAAAAATCATAGCTATAGTTGCTTTTGTATTATATTGAAAAATTAAAAAAACAGAAAGGTTTTTTCTGCTTATTTTTTTAGCAACTGCTCTTGGTGTATCAAACACCTAATTATGAGATTTTTTTGCTGATTCAATTACTTAAAATTTGCATCGGCATATACTCATATCCACGTTCTAAAATTTCATCTCCTTGTAAAAGTAACATAGTTGGTACTTTTAAGACTTTTCATTTATTATCATGTTCTCTAAATAATTTAGCTTCTTCAGCATCAATATTGATAAAAGTAATTTTATCGTTGTTTTCATACTCGCTTGCAACTGATTCAACGATTGGTTTCATCATTTTACAATCTCCACATCAATTTGTTGTGAAATTTAAAAATAATAAATGATCTGATGGGTTGTTTTCAATTACAGCTTGTGCATCTTTTCATAACATTTGTTTAAACATTTTTTCTCCTCCTTTTATAAAAAAACACATTATGTGTATTATTTTACAGCAAAAATGTGTTTTTTGGAAATTAAATAGTAGTTAAAGTTAAAGCAACCATAGGGTCTTTATCTTTAAGTTTGAAAATCTTTTTACGGATTGTTTTTCTTAATTTTTCATTTACTTCCCGCATTGAAGTAAAGGATTTAGTTTTAAAGACATCAACAATTAAGTCAGTGATTAAAGCATTTGTTTCTTCAATTTCGCTTTGATCAATAACTCCTATATAGCTAATGTGAAGCTGACCAACAATTTTCTTAGTTTTAGGTGAGTATAAACCATTAATAACAATAACACCTTCTCTTCCAAGAGCTTCTCTTTCAGCAATAACTTCTGAAGAAATATCCCCAACTCCAAAACCATCAATTATCGTATTTCCTACTTCTTTAATTTTTCCGTTGTGGCTAAATAATTTATCACCTTGGAAGTGAGCTATTTTACCATTTAATAAAACTACAGGGTCAATTGTTTGCTTTTTACCTAATTCTTCAATGATATATTCACTAGCTCCAACTAAGTAACGATATAGTCCTTGTGTTGGAACAAAATAGCTAGGTTTTAAATGTTTTACTAAGTTTAATAAATCTTCTTTTGTTGGACGTAAATAGAAATAATCATTGTCTAAAATTTCATAGATATTTGGGGTAATTTTAGCAACTAAGTCCATCATTTCAGCATATTTAGATTCCAATCCATTTACTGGTGGAGCCATCAAGATCATAGTATCATCATTATTTAATTTTAAATAAACATCTTTTTCTGATGCAATTCTCTCAAAACGATTATATAAACGTTCAGTTGCTGCTGTTACTAAAATGACTGCATTATCATATTTAGCAATAGATTTATAATCAACTACTTCAGGTAGTTTTAAATTGTCGCTAAATTTTGAAATTAAATAAAGTAAATCAGCATATGTTTTTCCATAAGGGACAATTGGACGATTGTATTTAATGGCTAAATCAATAACTTGTTGAATTGAGACCATTTCTTCACCATAAGCTCCTACTACAATACGTTTATTTGGAGCAGTATTTTCAAAAGCTGTATTTAATTTAGGATTAGTTTTATATTTGTCAATTGCTCTTCCAGCTACATTGCTTCTTCCAGCATCTGTTACTAAAGCAATAATTGGTTTGTGACTAAAATAGTTAGCTAAAGATTTGAAACTAGTTTTGCCATAAATTCCTAAATCTCCTTCAACATAGTTAAACATAAATAAATAGTCACCATCTGCTGTAGAAAAATTAAATCCAGTATTTCCAGGCATTGATCCAGTTAAGTTAAAAGGAATGACATCAACTGATCCCACTCTAGTTTTCCCTCTTAAAGTGTTAATTCTAAAGCTTTTTTGATCAATTCCGTATTTAGAAATTCTTTCTAGCACCATTACTTTATTAAATGCTGATGTATAGATTTGTAAGTTTGGAATTTTCATTAGTAATCATGGTAAAGCTGAGAAAGATTCGTTCTTGATATCTGTGATAAAAATACCTTTAATCTTGTCTTTATTTTTGATTAAATATGAAAAATCAGGAATTAAAGTGTCAACACCATTATTTGCATCAATTGGAACTTTGACACCTGCATTAATTACGTAAATATCATTGTTGTGTTCAAAAACATAACAATTTTTACCATTTTCATCTTGCCCTCCTAGAGCAAAAATATTAACATTATTCATTATTTTCTCCTGTTAGATTATTTTGTGATTGTATGAAAATTAATAATTACTTATTAACTAGCTTAATTATAACATTAAAAGCAAAAAAATATCCGCCACAATTAGCGAATATTTAAATAGTTATTATTTAACAACGTGTTCTGTAATAACATCGTTTTCAACAACTAAGAATTGATCACCTTTTTGAATTCCGTATGGTTCAAGAGCTGTAACAGCATTTTCGTGATCTTTCTTAATTAATGGGAATAAAGCTTCTGAATCAACAGATGTTCAAACACTTGAATATGAACCGAATGCATTTACTAATAATGGGTTGTTAACTACACCAATAATTGTTGAGTTTGGTCTAAATTTAGCAACTTCTTTTAATAATGTTCCAGTTCTTGATAATGTAACAACAAATTTGTATTTTCCATCTTTTGTTTTTTCAGCAATTTTGTAAGCGATTTGTGAACGTTTGTTTGATTGGTCTGAGTTTGCTCAAACTTTTTCAAGTTGCACATCGTAGTAGTTTCTTGCGTAGAATTCTTTTTCTGCTCTTCTTGAGATAGCAGCCATTGTTTTAACAGCTTCAAGTGGGAATAATCCGTTTGCACTTTCTCCTGAAAGCATTGTTGAGTCAGCACCTAATTCAACTGCGTAGTAAACGTCTGTTACTTCTGCACGTGTTGGGTGAGGTGAGTTTTCCATTGAGTCTAACATTTGTGTTGCAACGATAACTGGTTTACCAGCTTCACGACATTTTCTGATCATCATTTTTTCATAGTAAGGAACATCGTAGTAAGGAATTTCAAGTCCTAAGTCACCACGAGCAACCATAATACCATCTGATGCTTCGATAATTTCGTCGATGTTTACACATCCTAAGTGAGATTCAATTTTTGAGAAAATTTGAATGTGGCTTCCACCATTTTCATCTAATAATTTTCTTAATTCTTTAACGTTACGTGCTGAGTTAACGAATGAAGCAGCAACATAGTTAATTCCATTTTCAATTCCGAATTTAACGTCATTGATGTCTTTTTCAGCTAGGAATGGTAATGAGAAGTCAACACCTGGTAAGTTAACACGTTTGTTTGTCTTTAATTTGTGTGTGTTTTCTGCTTTAACTTTAACGTATCCTTTACCTACTTCAGTAACAACTGTAGAAAGTTTACCATCGTCAATTAAAACTTGGTTTCCAACAGCTAAATCTTGTGCCATATCGTAAGCAACTGTGATTTCTGTAGCTGTTCCTTCTAATGTTTGGTATTTTTCACTTGTTGTGTGAATTAAAACTTCAGAACCTGATTGTACTACTTGAGCACCATCTTTCATTTTTCCTATACGAATTTCTGGTCCTTTTGTATCTAACATTAATGAAACAGGGATTTTAAGTTCTTGAGAAACTCTTTTTCCTAATTTAAATTTGTTTAATTGTTCTTCGTGTGAACCGTGGCTAAAGTTAGCTCTAATTGTAGTAACACCATTTTCCACAAGTGAAAGTAACATATCATAGTTATCACTTGATGGACCGATAGTAGCTACTAATTTAGTTCTTTTATCAGTAATTTTCATAATACTCCTATAAGTAATTTTTATATATGTATTTTATCACTAATAAGAACAATTTAAAAAATTTATTTATATAGTATCTAATGAAAATTATTCAATGTAGTATTAGACTTTTAAACTTAAAAAATAGAGTTAAAAGGACAAAAAAACTCTGCTAATGATCTTATTAGCAGAGTAATTTTTAAGCAGTTGTATTTTTGTCTGATGTGAATAAATTATTAAAAGTTTCGCTAGCTGTAGAACCATTGTTTGGGAAGTATTTTTCAACATTGTATAAATTGCTTACACTAGCTGATAAAACTTTGTATCCATATGTATATTGAATAGTTACTGAATTATTAGTAAATGTTAAACTAGTTTTATTTCAATCAATCGCAGTAACTGGAACAAGATTAAAATCAAAGTATTTTCTAAATCAAGTTTCTCTATCTAATGCAGGTTGTTTTGAACTAGCTAAGTTACTTACCATAGTGTTATAAGCAGTTTGAAGTTTATCTAAAGAATCAAAATCATGTTTAATTTCATCACTTTTAGCGCTTACTGCAATTGTATTATTATATTGGTAAGGATTGTTTTCAGTAATTTTATTAAACCCAGATAGTGAATACACTTTAGTTACAGTATCTCCTAAACTAGGATCTTGTTGTTTCATTACACTTGTAACTGGATAAGTAACTTCTAAATATAAGATACCTTCAAAATCATTTGCATATGATTTAAATTGAATTAAAGCATAATCACTTTCAGTAAAAATAGCAGCCAATGGTTTAGCTTTATTATATAAGTAAAATTGATTTTTAGGTTTTTTGCCTTCATTATCAACTAGATCTTTTTGAGAAAGTAGAGTGCTTACTTTTAATTCTTTACTTCAAGCCTGAGAATCTCATTTGTAATTAACAACTTGTAAAGGATTAGTTGCATAAATAGAAGCAAGTGTATTTTGGTTTAAGCTAGCAGTTTTATTAAGTTGGTAATTGTCTAGTTGTTGCACTAAGGTTTGCTTTTTTTGTTGTTGAGCAATTGAAATAGAAGTACCAATAATTCCACCTAGAGCAATGGCACCAATAATTCCGTATGCTAAAAATAACTTACTACTTTTCTTCATAATTTTCTCCCGATAAAGTGTCATTAATATCATTAATTAAATCATTAATTCCAATTTTAGTTTCACTTGAAACAATAAAATATTGAAATGGTCCATATAATTGTCTTGAAGCTTGAATGTCTTTTAATAATTGATGTTTTTCTTTTTGTTTCAGCTTATCTGCTTTTGTATAAACTATTTTAAATGGTACATGTACCCGAAGTAAAAATTCAATTGGTTCAATATCAGTTTTAGTAATACCGTGTCTTGCATCAATTAATAAATATAAACATTTTAAGTTGCTACGATTAATAATATACTCATCAATCATTTTGTTCATTTCAACTAATTGAGTATTTGAAACTTTAGCATATCCATAACCAGGTAGATCAACAAAAACAGCACCTGTTTCATTTTGAAAGAAGTTTAATAATTGCGTTCTCCCAGGGGTTTTAGATACCTTGGCTAATTTTTTATTTGATACTATTGTATTAATTAATGAGCTTTTTCCGACATTTGAACGCCCTCAAAAGGCAATTTCGTTGTATGGATGCTCATATCAATTTTCTTTTTTAGTAGCTGATTTTATAAATTTAAACATTGAATTTTTCCTTATGTCTTATTAATCTAGATTGATATTGAACCGTGTCACAATCTGGAACAATTAAAATAGTTTCTAACTCTGGATTTAAGCTTTTATTTCCATAAGCTAATTCTAATTCATAGTTATAGTCAGTGTTATTTCTAGCACTACGAATTAGTCATTTGACATTTAGTTCTTGAGCTAAATGAGCAGTTAACTGTGTGGTATTTTGTAGCACAATGACTTCAGGTTTATTGGCATACAAATTACATAAAGCTGTATAGTTAGCCTCTACTCTTTCTTTATTATCTTTATCCGGATTTCAAGTTACTACTAAATAAAGTGTTTCAAAGAGTTGCAAGGCTTTTTCTACTACTGCTTGATGGCCAGGATGGAAGGGATCAAATGATCCTGCATACAAGGCTGATTTATTATTTTGCATAAATTTCTAATGCATTACGTGCAATAACTAATTCTTCATTAGTGCGGATTACATAAACTTTAACTTCACTATCTGGTGCTGAAATTAAAGCATAATCATCAAATGGAGCAGTGTTAGCTGCATGATCAAGTTTGATGTTTTTGAAAAATAGTTTATCAACAACCATTTGTCTAATTAAAGCAACATTTTCCCCAATTCCTGCTGTAAAGACAATAGCATCAGGATTTCCACCAATTTTGTTAGCATATAAAGCTGTATAATCTGCAATTTTTTGTGCATATAATTCTAAAGCAAATGCTGCATCTGCATTTCCATTTTTAGCTGCAGCTGTAATATCACGCATATCACTTGAGACTGTTGAAACTCCGTATAATCCACTTTGTTTGTTTAAGATGTTTGTGAATTCTTGAATGCTCATTCCTGTTTGTTTGCAAACAAATTCATGAATTGAAGGATCGATGTCACCACTTCTAGTTCCCATCATAATTCCTGCAAGAGGTGTTAATCCCATTGAAGTATCAAATGATTTAGAGTCTTTAATAGCACATAAACTTCCACCATTTCCTAAGTGTAAGTTAACAAATGTTACTTTATCTTTGCCAAGAATTTGAGCTAATTTTTCAGCAATGTATTGGTGTGAAATTCCATGAGCTCCGTAACGTTTAATTTTGTATTGTTCTGTAAGGTTTTTAGGAATTGCATATGTTGCATTAACCTTGTTTATTGTTGTGTGAAAAGCTGTATCAAAGTCAGCTGATAATTTAGCATTTGGAAAAACTTTTCTAAATCCTAAAATTGCTTGGACAGCACCTGGGTTATGTAAAGGTGCATACATTGAACATTCATCAATTAGTGCAATTTCTTTGTCAGTTACTTTAGTTGTACGATCAAAGTATGTTCCCCCTTGCACAATTCTAAATCCGATGTTTGAAATTTCATCAGGATTTGATATTAAGTTAATTTTTTGCATTAATTTGTATAGTGCATTAACTGCTTCTTCATGTGTTGGCATAACAACAATTTCTTCATATTTTTCACCGTTATATTTTAAAGCGATGTTACCTTCTGGTAATGTGATTCTTTCTGCAATACCACTAGCAATTAGTTCTAAGCTTTCTTTGTCAAAAAGACTTAATTTAATTGAACTACTTCCAGCGTTGATTACTAAAACTTTTTCTGTCATTCTTTCTCCTTTAGTTTCTAATCATGTACTTAAAATAAAAACTTATTACAAGTCTTTAAATGTTCTTATTAATAGCTAAATTATACCAATTATTAATTTTTTTGGCATAGGATAAAGCTATAAAAAAGTACCTATCTTATTATTCGATAAGTACTAATTGCGTGTAATTAAAATTGTAAAAATTAAACTAATTCAATAATTGCCATACGTGTTGAATCACCTTGACGACGAGGTAATTTAATAATTCTTGTGTATCCACCATTTCTTTCAGCGTATTTTGGTGCAATATCTTCAAATAAGTATTTTAATACTTCTTTGCCATCTTTTGTTTGAATTGGACGTAAATAAGCAGCAACTGCACGTCTGTTAGCTAATGTTGGGTTCTTAGCTTTTTGAATCATTCTTTCAGCGTGTCTTCTTACTTCTTTTGCTCTTGTTAAAGTTGTAACGATTCTTCCGTTAACATATAATTCGCTCACTAATGAACGCATTACACCATTTCTTCATTTTGTATCACGTGAATAAATTTGAGTTGGGTTTGCCATATTACTCATCTCCTTCTTTTAATTCGTAACCATATTCTTTTAATTTGTCTATGATTTCTTGAATTGATTTTTTACCTAAGTTTTTAGTTTGTTCTAATTGATTCAATGTAAGTTCTTTAATTTGTGATAATTTAGTTCTCTTAATTCTCTTAAGAGCATTTGCTGAACGAACTGAAAGTCCCATTTGAGCAATGTCTAAATCATCTTCTTCTTTTTCTTCAATTTTTGGTGCTTCTTCTTCAAAAATGTCAAGTTTCATGTCTTCAACTGATCCAATTACTTGGAATAATCCCATTAAGATTTCAGCAGCTGATTTAATAGCATCTTTAGCTTTTACTGTTCCATCTGTGTGGATTGTAAAGTCTAATTTTTCTTCTAGTTTAGGTGATGATGAATTTAATTCAGAAACTGAATAAGCTACTTTTGTAATTGGTGAGAAGTTTGAATCGATTGCAATAAAGTTTGCTTTCTTAATATCTGTTAAAGATGCTAATTCAGCTTCTCTCTTTGTTACGTAAGCTTTGTTTTCATCAAATGACATATATCCACGTCCAGGACGTAAATATAATTCTAGATTTAATGCTGATTCAGTTGAAACTGTTGCTAGATACACATTGTGATCTAGAACTTGTACACTTGGGTTGTTAACAACTTTTAATGATCTAGCTGTAACAGGTCCGATTGCATTTGAAGATAAAGTTACTTTGATAATTTCATTATCTGAAACTTGGTTTGCATCATATGTGAATCTAACTTTTCTTAGGTTCATAAATAAACTTGGTACATCTTCGACTACATCTTTAATAGTTTGGAATTCATGTGTAACACCTTCGATTCTAACAGAAAAAGGTGCTAAGGCTGTAACACTTGAAAGAAGTGTACGTCTAAGTGCAACTCCTAAAGTGTTAGCATATCCTCTTTCTAAACCTTGTAAAGAAAATGTAGTTTCATATTCACTAGTTTCTCTAATTTGTGGTTTTTCTAAATAATTTGGTTTTTTAAATTTTTCCATTGTTTGTACCTTCCTTTATGTTACGAATTATTTCTTCATACGTTCACGTTTTAAAATACGTTTTGGAGGTCTTGTTCCGTTGTGTGGAACTGGTGTAACATCCTTGATTTCTGTAACTGTAATTCCGCTAACTTCGATTTGTTTTCTTGCAGCGTCTTTTCCAGCTCCAAGTCCTTTTAATTCAACTTTAACTGTTTTGATTCCGTGTTCTTTAGCAGCTTCAGCAGCAGCTTGTGCAGCTAAACCAGCAGCATATGGAGTCTTTTTCTTTGTACCTTTGTATCCAATTGCTCCAGCTGATGATCAAGCTATAACATTACCATTTTCATCTGCAAATGTAACAATTGTATTTTGGTTTGTTGAGTGGATGTGTGCAACACCACTTGTAATGTTCTTTTTCTTTGTCTTACGTGCCATGATTATTTACCTTTCTTTCCAGCAACTGTTTTTCTAGGTCCTTTACGTGTACGAGCATTTTTCTTAGTACTTTGTCCACGTACAGGTAATCCTTTACGGTGTCTCATTCCACGGTAACATTTAATTTCCATTAAACGTTTAATGTTTAAGCTTACTTCTCTACGTAAGTCACCTTCAGTTGTATATTCTTTAGCAATTTCACGGATTCTTGATAATTCTTCTTCTGATAAGTCTTTTACACGTGCATCTTCGCTAATGTTTGCTTTTGCACAGATTTCTTTTGCTAATGAGTTCCCAATTCCATAAATGTATGTTAATGAAATAACAACACGTTTATTGTTAGGAATTTCAACGTTTAAAATTCTAGCCATTTATTTCCCCTTCTTATCCTTGTCTTTGTTTGTGTTTTGGTTGTACACAAATTACACGGATAATTCCTTTACGTTTGATAATTTTACAGTCTTTACACATTTTTTTAACACTTGCTCTAACTTTCATTAGTTCTCCTTTTATTTGTGTCTGTATGTAATGCGTCCTTGAGTTAAATCATAAGGACTTACTTCTACATCTACAGCATCACCAGGTAATATTCTGATATGGTTTACTCTCATCTTACCTGATATATGCGCTTTAATTACAACGCCATTTTCTAACTCAACAGAATAATCGTCTGTTGAATATGCCTCTTTTACAGTGCCTGTTAGTTTAATTGCATCTTTAGCCAATTAAATTCCTTTCGTAAGAATGATCCCTTTGCCATTCTTTATTAGTACTGTGTGTTCATAATGAGAATTATTACTTCCATCAGCACTGACTACTGTTCACCCATCTTTAAGAGTTTTGATTTTTGGATATTTTGTAACCATAGGTTCAATACAAATAACCATACCATCTTTAAGCAATGGTCCAGTTCCTTTAACACCATCATTTGGAACGTAAGGATCTTCATGTAGCTTACGTCCAATACCGTGCCCACAAAACTCAGCAGGTGTATAATAACCATGTTTTTTTATAGATTGTCCAATAGCGTAAGATATATCTCCTACACGTGCACCTTTTTTAATTGCATTGAAACCTGCATAGAATGCTTCTTTAGCTGCATCAATTATTTTTTGGTCAGCTTCAGAAATAGTTCCAACACCTTTTGTAAATGCACTATCGCTATTATATCCTTCTCAAATGCAACCTAGATCAACACTGACTAAGTCACCATCTTTAAGGATATAATCACTTGGTATACCATGTATCAATTGTTCGTTTACAGATATACATGCTGTAGCAGGGAAACCATAGAGTCCTTTAAAGGCTGGTTTAGCTCCCCGTTTTATTATTTCTTTAAAAGCCAATTGATCGATATCTTTTAAAGAAACACCTGGTCTTACAAAGTCTCAAATAACTTGTTTAACTTCTGCCAAGATCTTACATGACTTAGAAATTTTTTCGATTTCTGATGGATTTTTAATTGTTATCATAATAAAAATCCTTTCTACTTCTTCTAAAGTTTTTATATTTTATCATTTTTTTTAATTAATTTAAGAACTTTATCAGCCACTAAATCAGGGGTTTGTGAAGCATCTATCACATTTAATTCATTTAAATTAGCATAATAATCTAATAATGGTTTAGTTTGTTCTTCGTATAAGTCTAAACGATGTGCGATTCTTTCTTCAGTATCATCTTGTCTTTGAATTAATTCACCACCACATAAATCACATGTTTTATTGTCTTTTGATGGTTTGTATTTAATGTGATAGCTTTCAGAACATTTTGAACAAGTTCTTCTACCACTTAAACGATCTAAAATGATTGATTTATCTACTTTTAGTTCAACAACAACAAAATTAAACTCTGTTAAAGTTTTTAAGAATTCTGCTTGTGCTATTGTTCGAGGGAATCCATCAAGGATAAAATATTTATTTTCTTTTTTAAGTTTTTCTAATGCATTTTTTACAATCGCATTTGTGATTTCATCAGGTACATATCCACCTGTTGTAACAATATTTTTTACTTTAAGACCTAATTCTGTTTGTTCTTCTATTTCTTTTCTAAATATATTTCCAGTAGAAACGTGGATTAAATTGCTTTTGCTTGCAATTAAAGAAGCTACAGTACCCTTTCCTGCTCCAGGTTGACCCATAAAAATAATGTTAGTTTTAAAATTGTTTATCATAATAGTCCTTCGACGCTCTTAGCTTCATAATTTTCGATGTTTTTCATTGATTCTCTCTTAGCCTTAGCTAATCTATATGTTTTTCTACGAGCTTGTAATTGGCTCACTGTTTCAAGTGATACACTAACTAAAATCATTAATCCTGTACCACCAAATGAAATTACGCTTGGTAAGATTCCTGCCATAATTTCAACAAATTGCATTCCACCTAATATTAGTAAATAAAATGATGAGAAAACACTTAATCTAAACACAATAGCTATTAAATAGTCTTGTGTTTCTTCTCCAGGTCTAACCCCAGGAATAAATGTTGAATTTTTAGCAAAATCTTCAGCTATTTTATCAACTTTAGATTGTTGAATCCCCATAACTAAAGAGAAAGCAAAAATAATAACTAATAAGAGTGTAAATCCAATTGGTTGTGTAAATTGTAAGTTTTGGTTAATTCATTGCTTAGAAGCACTTGTATCTGGAAGAATGTTAGCAATCATTGTAGGGAATGATAATACCATCATTGCAAAAATAATTGGCATAATTCCACCTGGATTAAGTTTAATAGGTAAATTACCCATTTCCTTTTTACTCTTAGATCTTCCGGCACCAATTTGTTGAATAGGTATATGTCTTTCTGCTGTATAAACAATAGCTATAATCATAATAATGACTAAATATACAACTATGTATGTAGTAAAGTTAACAATACCTACTAATGAGCTAGAAAGTTTTGAAGGTTCTAGTCCAATATAGTGAATAAATGCTTCTTTAAATTGAAATGGAAGTCTAGCAGCAATACCAGTAAAAATGATTAAACTAGTTCCATTTCCAACACCTTTATTTGTTATTTGCTCTGATATAAAGAGTGCAAATAATGATGTAGCAGTTAATAGAACGGGTAAAATGAAGTATGCCATTGTGCCTTCAGAAATTCCGGTTCCTGCTAGATCAAATCCAATAAATGAATTTCGTCCACCAGCTGTTAAAGTTTTAAGTAAGAAGACAGCTTGCGGATATGAAATAATAAGAGTAAGAAATCTTGTTATAACATTGATTTTTCTTCTTCCTTGAGGTCCACTTTGACTCAATTTGTGAACTGGTGGAAAAATTTTGGATTGTAAAATCATCATAATTAACGACGCGTTAATGAAAGGACTGATTCCCAGTGCAAATAATGAGAATTGTCTTAAACCACCACCTCCAATTAAGTTAAGGGTGTTTAAAAATGAGTTATTACCAATTTCATCTGCATTGATCAATCTTACAAATGGAACCGTAATTGTTGTACCCATAATATAAATTATCAAAAGGAATGAAGTAAAAATAACCTTTTTGGTTAATTCTTTATTACTTCAGAAATTATTTCATTGGTTCTTTATTTTAAATATTAAAGTGCGCAAAATTTCCCCTTTTTTAGTATTACAGCGTAATTATATATTATTTTTAAAAATAAAAAAACGCCTTTAGCGTTATTTATATGTTCTTTAAAAACTGAATAGTAATTAAATAATTCATTAAAATGTCTGAATACATTAACTTTTAAACCTATCAATTTATTAGTAATGGTCAGCTAAATGTATTACTACACTTACACTTCCATCCTATCAACCTCGTAGTCTACAAGGAATTTCAAGGGAATACTTATCTCTGAGGAGGCTTCCCACTTAGATGCTTTCAGCGGTTATCCCTTCCGTACTTAGCTACCCAGCTATGCTCCTGGCGGAACAACTGGAACACCAGCGGTACGTCCACTCCGGTCCTCTCGTACTAAGAGCAGCTCTCATCAATATTCCAACGCCCACATCAGATAGGGACCGAACTGTCTCACGACGTTCTGAACCCAGCTCGCGTACCGCTTTAATTGGCGAACAGCCAAACCCTTGGAACCGACTCCAGCTCCAGGATGCGATGAGCCGACATCGAGGTGCCAAACCTTGCCGTCGATGTGATCTCTTGGGCAAGATAAGCCTGTTATCCCCAGGGTAACTTTTATCCGTTGAGCGACTGCCGTTCCATGACGTACAGCCGGATCACTAAGTCCTGCTTTCGCACCTGCTCGACTTGTAGGTCTCGCAGTCAAGCACACTTCTACCTTTGCGCTCTGCATACGGTTTCTGACCGTATTGAGTGTACCTTTGAACGCCTCCGTTACCTTTTAGGAGGCGACCGCCCCAGTCAAACTACCCACCACGCACTGTCTCCCCACCGGATTACGGTGGCAGGTTAGAAACTCAACATACCAAGGGTGGTATTTCAAGGTCGACTAATCTAGAACTGGCGTCCTAGCCTCATTGTCTCCCACCTATCCTACACATGTTAGGCCAAGTTTCAATACGAAGTTGTAGTAAAGCTCCATGGGGTCTTTTCGTCTTGATGCGGGTACCCAGCGTTTTCACTGGGACCATAATTTCACCGAGTCCAATGTTGAGACAGTTGAGAGATCATTGCGCCTTTCGTGCAGGTCAGTATTTAGCCGACAAGGAATTTCGCTACCTTAGGACCGTTATAGTTACGGCCGCCGTTCACCCGGGCTTCACTTCAATGCTTCGCGTAAGCTAACAAATCCGCTTAACCTTCGGGCACTGGGCAGGCTTCACCCCCTATACTTCATCTTACGATTTAGCAGAGAGCTGTGTTTTTGATAAACAGTTGCCCCTCACAATTTACTGTGGCCAACCGAAGTTGGCACCCCTTCTCGCGAACTTACGGGGTTAATTTGCAGAGTTCCTTAACATTGGTTTTCTCGCTCGCCTTAGAATACTCATCTTGGGAACGTGTGTCCGTTCTCGGTACAGGCACCTTTTGTTTTATAACGCTTAGAAGCTTTTCTTGGAAGTATGAAATCACACAATTTGCCACAAGTGGCTCTACATAATGACTCCCGGTTGTAGAATACGCATTTAACTATATTCACCAGTTATCACTTATCCCTAAATCCGATAATAGGTAGTGCTATCCTTCTTCGTCACTCCATCACTTACGCAGGTGGTACAGGAATATTAACCTGTTGTCCATCGGATACGCTTTTCAGCCTCTCCTTAGGTCCTGACTAACCCTGGGTGGACGAACCTTCCCCAGGAAACCTTTCCCAATAGGCGTTGAGGATTCTCACCTCAAATCGTTACTCATACCGGCATTCTCACTTCTTAACGCTCCACCAGTCCTCACGGTCTGACTTCGCCGCATTAAGAACGCTCCTCTAACGTACTAAATGTACCCGTGGCTTCGGTATCGTGTTTTACTCCCGTTACATTATTGGCGCAAGATCTCTTGACTAGTGAGCTATTACGCACTCTTTAAAGGATGGCTGCTTCTAAGCCAACCTCCTAGTTGTTTATGAAATCTCACAACCTTTCTGACTTAACACGATTTTGGGACCTTAGCCGACGATCTGGGTTGTTGCCCTCGCGAGCCGGGACGTTAGCACCCCGGTTCCGACTGCATGATAATACACAATGATATTCGGAGTTTGATTATAGTCAGTACCACTAGACGTGGCCATTCCATATTCAGTGCTCTACCATCAAAGTTTAACATCACACGCTAGCCCTAAAGCTATTTCGAGGAGAACCAGCTATCTCCAAGTTCGATTGGAATTTCTCCGCTATTCACAAGTCATCCGGGCACTTTTCAGCGTACTACGGTTCGGCCCTCCACTTGGGATTAACCAAGCTTCAGCCTGCTCATGAATAGATCACATGGTTTCGGGTATATGTCAACATACTAGTCGCCCTATTAAGACTCGATTTCTCTGCGGCTCCGCTTTTTTCTGCTTAACCTCGCATGTTAACATAACTCGCCGGTCCATACTGCAAGATGTACGCCATCACCCATTAACGGGCTCTGACTAATTGTAAGTAAGTGGTTTCAGATTCTATTTCACTCCCCTCCCGGGGTTCTTTTCACCTTTCCCTCACGGTACTAGTTCACTATCGGTGTCTGATTAGTATTTAGCCTTACCGGATGGTCCCGGCAGATTCAGACAGGGTTTCACGTGCCCCGCCCTACTCAGGATACTATCAAAAGTCCTTGCCATTTCACATACGGGAGTATCACCCTCTGTGCTTAGTTTTCCCAAACTATTCTGCTATAACAAAGATTTGTAACTTTATGTAGATAGTCCTACAACCCCAGTTTAAAAAACTGGTTTGGGCTCTTTCACGTTCGCTCGCCGCTACTGATGAAATCATTTTTATTTTCTCTTCCTGTTGCTACTAAGATGTTTCAGTTCACAACGTGTCTCGCAAATGGAACTATTTTATTCATTCCATAGCAACTAGACATTACTCTAGTTAGGTTTCCCCATTCGGAAATCCCCGTTTCGTTGCTTATATCCAGCTCCACGAGGCTTATCGCAGGTAATCACGTCCTTCATCGACTTTCAGACCCAAGGCATCCACCACAAACTCTTACTTATTTAAAAGTTGTAACAATATTTTCCTATTGTTGTTGATGTATTCAAAGACATTTTAACGAATTATTATTTCTAATAATTTCTCGGTATCACAAAACAAATTGACTAATTAATTTATTTTTTGATGTCGTTGTTATATTAATATCTTTACTATTCAGTTTTCAAAGAACATAGAGAGAAAGTTCTCTCAAAACTAGATATATCCCATGACAAAATTATTTGTTTTATAAAAAAGGTAATTAAAGTAACAATAAATTGTTATTATGTGTACTCCGTAGAAAGGAGGTAATCCATCCCCACGTTCTCGTAGGGATACCTTGTTACGACTTCACCCCAGTCACCAGTCCTGCCTTAGGCAGTTGTCTCCGTAGTTGACTAAACCGACTTCGGGCATTACCAGCTCCCATGGTGTGACGGGCGGTGTGTACAAGACCCGAGAACGTATTCACCGTAGCGTAGCTGATCTACGATTACTAGCGATTCCGACTTCATGTAGTCGAGTTGCAGACTACAATCCGAACTGAGAAAGGTTTTTTGAGATTTGCTCCATGTCGCCATATTGCTTCTCTTTGTACCTTCCATTGTAGCACGTGTGTTGCCCCACTCGTAAGAGGCATGATGATTTGACGTCGTCCCCACCTTCCTCCCAGTTACCCGGGCAGTCTCCTTAGGATATTTAACTAAGGATAAGGGTTGCGCTCGTTGCAGGACTTAACCGAACATCTCACGACACGAGCTGACGACAACCATGCACCATCTGTCATTCTGTTAACCTCCACTATATCTCTATAGCTTTGCAGAAGATGTCAAGAGTGGGTAAGGTTCTACGCGTATCTTCAAATTAAACCACATGCTCCACCGCTTGTGCGGATCCCCGTCAATTCCTTTAAGTTTCACTCTTGCGAGCATACTACTCAGGCGGATGATTTAATGCGTTAGCTGCGCCGATGGTTCCCATCAGCTAATCATCATCGTTTACGGCGTGGACTACCAGGGTATCTAATCCTGTTTGCTCCCCACGCTTTCGTCTCTCAGTGTCAATATGTGCCCAGTTAACTGCCTTCGCCAAGTTGATGTTCTTCCTTATATCTACGCATTTCACCGCTTCACAAGGAATTCCGTTAACCTCTACACAATTCTAGTTAGCCAGTATCCAACGCGATTTGGGGTTGAGCCCCAAGTTTTGACGCCAGACTTAACTAACAACCTACAGACGCTTTACGCCCAATAATTCCGGATAACGCTTGCAACCTATGTATTACCGCGGCTGCTGGCACATAGTTAGCCGTTGCTTTCTGATTTAGTACTGTCAAGATAATAGCATTTCCTCTATTATTTTTTCATCCTAAATAACAGCAGTTTACAACCCGAAGGCCTTCATCCTGCACGCTGTGTCGCTCCATCAGGCTTTCGCCCATTGTGGAAAATTCCCTACTGCTGCCTCCCGTAGGAGTCTGGGCCGTATCTCAGTCCCAGTGTGACGGATCAGTCTCTCAACCCCGTTAAACATCATAGCCTTGGTAAGCCATTACCTTACCAACTAGCTAATGTTCCGCACCCCGATCTTCTAGTGGAGCTTTAGAGGCTCCTTTTATATAAAAAACATGCGTTTCTTATAAGTATCCGGTATTAGCGCTAATTTCTCAGCGTTATCCCAATCTAGAAGGTACGTTAAGTACGTGTTACTCACCCATTCGCCGCTAAGTTCCGAAGAACTCCGCTCGACATGCATGTATTAGGCACACAGCCAGCGTTCATCCTGAGCCAGGATCAAACTCTCGAAAAAATTGACTGTCATGTACATTGTATATATCTAGTTTTCAAAGAACTTTATGCACCATTTAGGTTGCGATATTATTATATAACAGATTTTGATTTAATGAAATAAAAAGATAAATATTTTTTTATTTAATCTGTCATATAGTTTTTACAACTAAATGTGTAATCAAATAATAACAAAAAAATCGCAAAACGCGACTAAAAAAATATTTTTTTATATTGTAGCTAATATTTCATTATATAAAGGGGGATTATTGACAATAAATGTCCTCATATTTTTCTTTCCTTGAGCGACATTTTCGCCTTTATAGCTAAATCATGCTCCTTTTTTCTCAAGTATTCCATTTTCGATCGCTAAATCAACTAGTTCACCATATTTATCGATTCCAACTGAAAAGTATAGTTCTGATTGGCCTGTCTTATAAGGTATAGATAATTTATTCTTTACTACTTTGTATTTTATTTCACATCCAACAATATCTTTGCCTTCTATAATAGGAGATCCTTTTCTTACTTCTATTCTTACACTGGCATAGAATTTTAAAGCTCTTCCTCCAGGTGTTGTCTCAGGGCTGCCAAATATTACTCCCACTTTTTCTCTGATTTGATTAATAAATATAATAGTGGTTTTATTTTTATTTAGATTTCCAGTTATTTTCCGAAGTCCTTTAGACATCAATCTTGCTTGAGCACCAATTTGCAAATCAGTCATTTCACCATTTAATTCAGCTTCAGGAACTAATGCTGCAACACTATCAACAACTATTAAGTCAATTTTTCCTGTTTTAGCTAGTATGTCAACAATTTCTAATGCTTGTTCCCCTGAATTTGGTTGTGAAAGTATTAATTTTGAAGTATCGACGCCAATTCTTTGTGCATATTCTGAATCTATTGCATGTTCTGCATCGATAAAAGCAGCAATTCCACCTCCTTTTTGCACTTCTGCAATTGCGTTTAAAGCTAAAGTTGTTTTCCCTGAGCTTTCTGGACCATAAATTTCAATAATTTTTCCTTTTGGAAATCCTTTGATCCCTAGGATTTTATCTAGTATATAACTACCGCTATGAAAAGTGTCAATGGATATATAAGGTATATCCCCTAATATCATGATAGATTCTTCCCCCATTTTTTTACTGATTTCCTTTATAGTATCTTTTATATACTGAGAAATATTTGCTTCATTTTTTGTTTCTGCTGTTTCTGTCATTTTTTCCTTTCTTTATCCCACTTAATAAATACAAAAAAATATTTTTTGAACTAAAAAAGGAAAAAAATAAAAAAAGTACACTCTTTCGAGCATACTTTTATGCGTTGTGAATAAATTATTTAATGATTCTTGTTACTGAACCAGCACCAACTGTACGTCCACCTTCACGGATAGAGAATTTTGTTCCTTCTTCTACAGCGATAGGAGCGATTAATTTAACTTTTAAGTTAACGTTTTCACCTGGCATAACCATTTCACGACCTGGTTCGAATTCAACTCCACCTGTTACGTCTGTTGTACGGAAGTAGAATTGAGGTTTGTAGTTTTTGAAGAATGGTGTGTGACGTCCACCTTCTTCTTTTTTAAGTACATAGATTGCAGCTTCGAATTCTGTGTGAGGAACGATTGATCCTGGTTTAGCAAGAACTTGTCCACGTTCAACATCTTCACGGTTTACACCACGAAGTAATAATCCAGCGTTGTCCCCTGCTTGTGCTTCTTTAAGGTTTTTACGGAACATTTCGATTCCTGTAACAACTGTTTTCTTAGTAGGTTTTAATCCAACGATTTCAACTTCGTCGTTTAATTTAAGTGTTCCACGTTCTACACGTCCTGTAGCAACTGTTCCACGTCCTGTAATTGTAAATACGTCTTCAACAGCCATTAAGAATGGTTTGTCAAATTCTTTAACTGGTGTTTCAATGTATGAATCAACAGCGTCCATTAATTCCATAACTTTGTCTTCGTATTTAGCATCACCTTCAAGAGCTTTTAAAGCTGATCCACGGATGATTGGAGCGTTATCTCCGTCAAATCCGTATTCTGAAAGAAGTGAACGAATTTCCATTTCAACTAATTCGATCATGTCTTCTTCACCTTCTAACATATCACATTTGTTTAAGAAAACAACGATACGAGGAACACCAACTTGTTTAGATAAAAGAATGTGTTCACGTGTTTGAGGCATAGGTCCATCTGTTGCAGCAACAACTAAGATAGCACCATCCATTTGAGCAGCCCCTGTAATCATGTTTTTAACGTAGTCAGCGTGACCTGGACAGTCTACGTGTGCGTAGTGACGTTTTTCTGTTTGATATTCGATGTGTGAAGTATTAATTGTAATTCCACGTGCTCTTTCTTCTGGAGCGTTATCGATTGAAGCGTAATCACGAGCTTCTGATAAACCTTTTTTAGCTAAAACTGTAGCAATAGCAGCAGTTAAAGTTGTTTTACCGTGGTCAACGTGTCCGATTGTACCAACGTTAACGTGTTCTTTTGAACGATCAAAATCTAATTTTGCCATATTTGTAATCCTTTCTATTAAATATAATTAGATATTATTTTTTTATTTAAGTTATTTTTTTGTTTTAGCGCTAAAACCAACCTTAAGTCTGGTCTTTCATCCAGATCCTGTCCGTTTATATTAGCAATGTAATTTTATCAAATTTTTTATATTTTCTGAAAAATGTAATTTTTTTATTAATTGCTTAAAAATAAGTTAAAAAAGTGGATTTTAGAATAATTTCATTTGGTTTGTTTCATTTAGATAATCAAGAATTCCAAGTTCTTCATTTAAATATTTATATAAACTAGCATTTACACCACTACGTTTTTTGAAATCTTCCTTAGACATATATGGTGTTTCTTCTCTTCCTTGAATAATTTTTGTAGCCACAGCTTCACCAAGTCCCCCAATTGCTGAAAATGGTGGAATTAAAGTTTTGTGTTCACGATCTACAACTCATTCTGTAGCAAGCGATCTAGTTAAATCAATATTTGAAATGTTAAAACCTCTTGCATATAATTCACGTGCTATTTCTAATGTTTGCAATAAGTTCTCTTCTTTAACCTTTTTATCACGTAGGCTTTCGATTTCTTTAATTTTCTTATTAATCTTAACAGCTCCATAATCATCTTTCAGAGTTTGAATATCAAACTCTTCAACTCTGGTTGTGAAAAATGTTGCATAGTATTCAAGTGGGTAATATAGTTTGAATCAAGCAATTCTTCAAGCCATTAATACATAGGCAGTAGCGTGGGCCTTAGGGAACATATATTTAATTTTTTTCATAGAATCAATGTATCAATCTGGTACATTGCTACTTTGTAATGAGGCTACTTCTTCATCTGTTAACCCTTTACCTTTACGTACTTTTTCCATTATTTTGAAAGCATATAAAGGTTCAACACCACGGTTAATTAAGTAAACCATAATATCGTCACGACAAGAGATAACATCTTTTAAGGTAAATCCCCGTTCTTTAATTAAGCTTTGAGCATTTCCGGTTCATACATCAGTACCATGAGAAAGCCCTGAAAGTGAAATTAAATCTGCAAATGATTCAGCTTTTGCTTCATAAAGCATACGTCTAACAAAGTTGGTTCCAAATTCAGGCAATCCTAAAGCACCAGTAATTTCACCCCCAATATCTTTAGGTTCAATTTTAAGTGCTTTAGTACTGCTAAATAGTGACATAACAGCTGGATCTTTTTTAGGGATATCTTTCTTAACATCAATGCCTGTTAATCTTTCAAGCATTCTGATAGCAGTTGGATCAACGTGTCCTAAAATATCTAGTTTTAAAACATTATCATGAATTGCATGGAAATCAAAGTGGGTTGTTTTTCAATCAAGTGTAATATCATCAGCTGGATAGTTAATTGGTGTAAAGTCTTCTACATCATATTCTTTCGGAATAATAATAATTCCTCCAGGGTGTTGTCCAGTAGTTCTCTTGACCCCTTCCATTTTAGTTGATAAGAAATCAATGTAAGGACCTGTAAACTCAAATCCATATTCTTCTACAGCTTTTTTAACATAACCATAGGCAGTTTTACTTTTAATTGTAGAAATTGTACCAGCTCTAAAAGTGTGACTTTCTCCAAATAGACGTTTAATCTCATTATGAATTTCAGCTTGATAATCACCTGAGAAGTTTAAATCGATATCAGGAACTTTATCAGCATTGAATCCTAAGAAAGTTTCGAATGGAATGGTTTGTCCATCTTTTTCCATAACTATTTGACAATTTGGACAAGTTTTATCATCTAGATCAAATCCTGAAGTAATTCCTTCGATATTGACTAATTCAAAGTTCTTACATTTTGGACAAATATAGTGTGGTGGAAGTGGATTAACTTCAGTTATACCAGACATGGTGGCTACTAAAGAAGAACCAACACTTCCACGACTACCTACAAGGTATCCATTGTCTAAAGATTTCTTAACAAGTTTATGTGAAATTCAGTAGATAACATCAAATCCATATTTTAAAATAGGTGTGATTTCTTTTTCTAATCTTTCTTCAATAAGTTGTGGTAGTTTTTCACCATATTTTTCATGCGCAGTTTTATAAACTAAGTCATATAGTTTTTCTTTTGAATTATCAAATTTCGGTGTGTAAAGCTCATTGTGAATAACTTCAATGTCATCAGCTACTAAACTTGCAATGTGATTTGGATTGTTAATTACTAAATCTTCCACTAATTCAGGTTTATTGATAAATGAGAAAGCTTCTAACATTTGATCAGTTGTATAGAACTCTAAATCAGGTAATTTCATAGTTTTAGCTTGAGCTTTACGATAGTCGAATAAAAAGTGTGAAGTATTACCAATTCCTTTAGAGTAAACTAAACATTTAAAAACATTTTTATCTAGTTTGTCTTGGTATCTAACATCTCCAATTGCTACTGGAATCTTTTTATTTTCTAAAGCCATAGTGACCATTCTTAAAATGGTATCTTGAACTTCAAATTGTGAGAATTTATCTGGCGATTCAATATAGTGATCTAACGCATTTAAGTGTGGAATTTCAATATAGTCAAACTTTTGCACTAACTGATTAATTGCTAAATTAGAAGAATAAAACATATAGTCTAATAATCTAGATTTTAATCCACCCGATCCAATTAATAAGTTTGGACTTTTAACTAAGTCTTCTAAAAATAGTTTTGGTGAACCAAAATATCTTTGTGTTAGTGATAAAGTAACTAAATTAAATAATTCTTTTAATCCTGCTTGGTTTAATGCTAACACTGTAACTTGAGTTGATCTAGTTCTATTATAAATACTATTATCTTGAATACTGTCTAATTGATTAAAAGTATAAATACCTCTTTCACTTAATAATTGCATAGCTTTAATTCAAGCTTGAGCAAGTACATCAGCATCGTAATCAGCACGGTGGGCTACATTTGCATCATAAACTACAGATAAATTGGCACAAAAGGCACCTAAATTATGTTCTCTTTTTTCGCTAAATAAATATCTTGAAACAATAAGTGAGTCAATAAAGAATGTATGAGGCAATTCTCTACCAGCTTGAATAAACTTTTGGTAGATAAAATGCGAGTCGAAGTGGGCATTGTGGGCTACACAAACACGATTGTTAATAATCTCATAAATTTTATCTAATCCTTCTTGTAAGTCATATCCTTCTTCTTCCAGCATTTTATCAGTAATGTTAGTTAGATTAATAGTAGTTGAAGATAAAGGCTTTCTTGACTTAATGAAGAATTGGTGGGTTTCTTTAATTTCACCATCAACTACAACTGAAGCTCCAAATTCAATTAAGTCTCCATATTGAGCAGATAAGTGCGTAGTTTCAATATCTAAAACAACATATTCGCTGTTTAAAATATTACGATCTATACCATCATAGTTTAATAAGAAATTGTGGTTTTTATCAATTACGTCAAATGAAACTCCATAAATTGGTTTCACTCCTGCCTTTTTAGCTGTAGCAAAAAATTCAGGGAAACCTTGTACACCGTTAGAATCAACAAGCGCAACAGCTTTATGACCAAAACTTTTTGCAATGTTAATAATGTCTTTTGGATCCAATAATCCATCCATAGTACTCATTTTAGAACGAGTTGATAATTCAACACGTTTAAAATCAGCCATATCTTCTCTAGTGTTGCGAGGGTTATCGATTTTGACAAAATAATTAGCTTTAATGATTTTGTTTAAAGGTCCTTCTCCACGATATGAATATGGGTTTGCCACCATACCATAGACTTCAACATAATCATTTAATTGTGGAATATAATCTGGAGTATTATCATTGTTTACAAAATAGCTAACTTCAACAGCATCATAATAATCTGAAATATTAACTTTGTAAATTTTGAATTCAGGTTTCTCAATAATTTCACATTTATAAATAAGACCTGAAACCATAACTGGAATATCTATAGCTTCAGGAGCAAGTGTTGAAACATAATTTAAGCTGACAGCTGAATAGTTTCGAGTTTTATTTCTATATGCCCGATTTTCTTTATATTTTCGATCAGCTACCTTACGTTCAAAATCACTGCTGCCTGATTCATCATTTGAATAAAATGAAGCTTTTTTGAGATATTGAGTTCTAATTTCTCCTTCTAAATTAGAATCTAAATTATCAACATATTTAGGAAGTAAAATAAACTTTTTAAATCCAAAATTACGCATAACACTTGATAAAGTTGCTGCTTGTAATTCTAAATCTCTAGCTTGATCTTTGTCTGAATAACTAAATTCTCAAGCATTATTATTTTTATTGTAGCTTAATAAGTCGAATGCTTTTAGGTGTTGGTGCAAGGCACAATTGTTTAAATCATCTTCTAATTCAAGCAACCCTAAAATATAATTTTTAATTTCATCATTGCTAAAATCTGTATTAGCAAATTGACATTCAATTCAAAATTTATCTTTCTTACAAGCATATAAAAGTTTTTCGAAATCTACTCAAGTTGGTATTTGAGTTTCGAGAAAAACTTTTTGATATTTAATTTCATTATTATCTCCATATCGAAACTCTACTTTATTACTATCAAATTTAGCGTCTTGAAATGAAGATAAAAAACTTAGGCCTAAATAGTCCATAAGTTTTTGAAATGGTTTATTTGAATATTGCATATTACTCCTTTTATAATGTGGAACTTGCTGCAAGCACACCGAAGAACACAAATACAAATGAGATTGAATCGATGCGATCTAATAGTCCACCATGTTCTTTTAAAATATTTGAAAAGTCCTTAATTTCATTTCTTCTCTTAATTAATGAGAAGTATAAGTCCCCTAGTAAAGCAATAATTGGTGCAATAAATAAGAAGGCTAATAAGAATGCGAAGAATCTAGAAGAAGAATTTAGTAACACTGCCCCTAATGAATTACTGTTTAAGCCACGGATTCCATAAACAGTATAAATATAAATTAGAGTAACAAAGAATGAAACTAAATATCCAATAATAGCTCCTTCTCAAGTTTTCTTAGGACTAATAGCCGGAGCTAATTTAGCTTTAATAAACTTGTGCCCTAAGAATTTACCACCAAAGTAACCACCAATGTCATAAGAGGATGCAACTATGATCATTAATAACACTAATTCAACCCCAATTTGTTGAGTCATTAAAACAATAAATGACTTAACAAAGATGGTTAAAAATAATGACATAAATCATAGTGAAATAGTTTTAAATAAAAGAGCTAAAATGTTAACATTATCAATTACCACAAGTCTAATTAAGAAAAAGACTAGAGCAATAATAAAAGTAGCTAATAAAGCTCAATAATCAAAAACAAATCTAGTAAATAATGTTCCAATATATGGAAGAATTGCTCCATTTTGACTTCCTGTTATTGATACATTTATAAATAAGTTTGAATCCACTTGACCACGTCCAAACAATACTTCTAAAAACATGTTTGGCCCTAGCATCATGGATAAAACGTAAAAAACTGTTAGTATGATAGAAGGGATGATCATGCTGCTATAAGCATGTGAAAGTTCATAGAAAATTCATCCTACAAAGACGCCTAAGATAATAATAGAAAATGCCCTTAATGTTCAAAACCCTGCAGCAGAAAAGTTTTGATATAAATCTTGTCTAAATGAATAAGATAAAATGATAAGTAAAATCGTTAAAACAACCACTATAAAAGCAGCTGGAACAAAGCGATCTAACCAGAAATTTTTTTGTTTATTTTGTACTTCTTTTTTCATATATTAATTATATTAGATTCCTGTTTTTTTACTGCTAAATTAAAAAATATTCCCATAGGGAATAAAGATTATTTTTTACCTGAAAGAAATAGACCAAGATAACCTAAAGCAAGCATATTTGGTAAATAATTGTATTTAGTTTTTAAATAGGCACCATCTCCACCAGTAAGTAAAAGCTGATATTTTTCTAAATTAGTTTCCTTTTCAATGTGAGATAAAATAAACCCATTTAATAAATTATATAAACCTGAGTTAAGAGCTTCTTGTGTGTTTGTTCCAAGTTGCTCACTTCCGATATAAGGTAAACTTAATTGAGCAACTTTTTCTTGAATATGCACATATGAAAGAAAAGCGCCAGGGGCTATCGAAGCTCCAAGTAAAGTATTGTCTTCAATTTTCAGTGCCACTAGAGCAGTTCCAAACATAAATACGTAAGCATCCTTGATCTTATTATCAACGCAATATTGCAAGCAAGCTAAGATATCTATTCCTACCTCATTGTGTTGGATGTTGTTTGCTAGTTTTAAGTTTGTACCGTAAGTATGATCTAAAATTGCAATGTTACAAAAACCTAATTTTTGCAATTGTGAAACCAATTGTTCTTGATGCAACATTTCATTATTGCTACTTGCTATAATGATTTGATCTTGAAAACTAGGCATACATAAAGCTAAAATATTTTCTAAATCTATACTTTCATTCCTATTACATAGTCAATTTAGGTTAAGGAGTACTTGAAATTGAGAATTAATATAATGAAACTTAATCATTGAATTACCAATATCAAATACTAAATAGTTATGTTCATTTTTTTGCATATTACCTTCGCTTTTTTAAAATAAATCTTGATATACTTTATTATAACTTAACAAAATGATAAACGGAGATATATATGAAAAAAGAATTAATTGAAATCGGACACACTAATATTTCTTATAAAACTAGTCATAACACTATGCAACAAACAAAAGTTTATAACAAGTTTAATCATAAAGTAGACTATACACAATTAAGTAAATTGCCTTTTGTACCTAAATTAATCAAGGATACTGAAACTGAAATTGAGTGAGAATGAATCGAAACTCAACCTTTAGTTTTTAACAACGATACCTTAAAACAAATTGCGGATAATTTTAAAACTTTACATGATTCTAATTTACAATTCCCTAAAACAAATGTAGCAGCTAGAGTTAAAGAGTACCGTAAAATTCTAAATGAGCGTAATATTAAAATTGATGTTATTAATGATTACTATAAACGTATTAATTTAATTTTAAAAAATTCTGAAGCAAATCGTCCTTTACACAATGACTTATATCTTAATAACATTTTGCTATCAAAACAAGACAAAATTTATTTCATTGATTGAGAATATTGTTCAATGGGTGATAAACATTTTGATTTAGCATATTTTATTTGTGGTTCATTTTTAACTCCTGAACAAGAACAATATTTTTTAGATCAATATGACACTTATTGAGAAGAATATTTAATCCAACAAAAGATTTTAGTTTACTACTTAACAATTCTTTGAGATAATGCTCAAGAAGTTAAACCTTTTGATGATGCTTACTGCATCCAACGTTTAAAAGAAACTGTTGCTGAATATGATTACAAAAAGAAAAACAACTTATTTAGAAATTAGATAGCATAGCTATCTTTTTTATATAAAAAATGGGGTAGACCCATTATTTTATTTTTACTAAGTAAATTTGTTTTTTACCAACATGTAATAAGGCATATTGATTATTTCAGATTTTTGATTCCACTAAACTAGTTTCTTCAATTGGAACTAAATTTAATTTAATAGCTTGATTTGCAAGAAATTCTCTTACTTCACGTTTAGATTTAACAATTCCTTGTGCAATTAATTGTTCAACTAAATTGCTTCCAGCTTCCATTTGAATAACATTTAGCACATCATCTAAGTCTTTAATACTTTCTAATGCAATTGAATTTAAATCAAGTTTCTTATTGAAAAGAACTTCTGAAGCTAATGCTGCTTTTTCGGCTTCTTCAATATTATGAACTTGTTTAATAACATTGAATGCTAAAGCTTTTTGAGCAATATGTTGAGATGGATTGGCTTGATGTTTTTCTAAAATTAACTTAATTTGATCAAGTTTTAAGAATGTTAATCATTTTAGTAATTTTTCAATTTCACTATCTGGTTGGTTTAATAAGAATTGATACATGGCATAAGGTTTTGTTCTTTCAGGATCAAGTCATAATGAACCACCACCTGTTGATTTTCCAAACTTATTACCATTTGAGTCAGTTAATAAATTAGCAGTAATTGCAACAGCTTGATGATCATTTCCAAACACTGTTGAAATCATATCTAGGCCAGTTGTAATATTACCTCATTGATCTGAACCACCAAATTGAACTCTCACGTTTTTGTCTTTGTATAAGGTTAAAAAGTCTCAACCTTGAATTAATTGGTAAGAAAATTCAGTAAAGCTTAATCCTTTTTCAATTCTAGAAGATACAGAATCTTTTGCAAGCATATAAGAAATATTAACTAATTTCCCAACATCTCTTAAGAAGACAAGAATATTCATATCCTTGTAAAAATCATAGTTATCAATTACTTCAAGTCCAAATTTTTCTAGTTGTGCTTTAATTCTTGATTTATTTAATTGTAAGGTTGCTTCGTCTAATAGTTGTCTTTCAGCATCCTTAAAAGATGGATCACCAATCATTCCGGTTGCTCCACCTAAAACAGCAAATACTTTAAAACCATGTTGTTTAAATCTAAGTAAATTTGCAATTTGTATGTAATTACCTAAGTGCAAGCTTGTTGCTGTTGGATCAAATCCACAGTAAACAGCAGCATCTTGAGGTAAGTTGTGAAATTTGTCCTCATTAGAAATATGTTTTAATATTCCACGAGTACTTAAGTCTTCAATTATAGTCATTATGATAATTTAAAATCCTTTCCAATCTGGCTAACTTCTCCAAAAATTAATCCTTCACCTGCTAATCCTAAAGTTTTATATCCAGTAAGCATCCCTTCACTAGCAACAGATAACATTTCACCTGTTAAAACATCTGTTCCAGCAAATGTTGTGCTTCCTGGTAAAGCTAGAACAACTACTTTACCAACTTGAGAATCTAATGTGTTTGTTACTAATTGAATAGTTTTATCATTTGCAATTTGTACTTTTAACACAAATAAGCGTTCACTTTTTGGATGTGCGTTTCTTTCTAGGATTAAGCCATAAATGAATTTTTGGTCATGTGAAATTTCAAGATTTAATTCTTTAGCCACTGAGATAATTAAATCTTCTCCAGCTGGTGACAGATAGCCAAATTTTACATCTTCAGGTATATAATATTTTGCATTATCTAAAACATTAATACTTGCTACCTTGTTATTTTCATCTACAAAGAAAACTAAATCTTCATGTTTAATTTGATGTACTTTTTGAATTCTTGAATCAACAAAAAGCACCGCAGTATTCTTAAATACTTTATCTAAATTATTAAATAATATCATATGGATATTATACCCTCTTTATAATAATTTATAATATAATACAATTATGAAAAAAATCGCTATAGTAGTAGACTCTTCATGTGGACTAACAAAAGAGCAAGTTGAAAAACTTGGCTGATATTTCTTGCCACTAAAAATAGAGTTAGATGACAAAATATATAATGATGGTGACAACTTAAAAAGTCATGAATTATTTCGCCACTTTTCTTTAGAAACTAAAACCTATAAAACAGCTTGTACACCAATCGGACTAGTTGAAGATATGGTTGAACAACTTTCTAAAGATCATGATTACGTAGTAATCTTCCCTATTTCAAAACACCTTTCTTCTCAATATGCAAATATTAAAGGCTTAGAAGCTTTATATCCTAAACTTAGAGTTTTTGATTCAGAATACATTGCAATCTTATTAACATTCCAAGTTTATGAATTTTTAAATCTTCTGGAAAAGGAAAACATCGACCTTGAACAAGCTTTACAACAAGCTGCTTCTTGAAAAGAAGAAATGCTAGTTTCATTAGTGCCTAAATATAACGATTATTTAGTAAAAGGTGGTAGGCTTTCTCCTTCTGCTGCAACAGTAGCTAAATTATTAAAAATCGTGCCTATTATAAGTTTTTACCATGGTAGACTTGAAAAAGAAGGTAAAGGACGCATTTTTGCTAAAACAATTTTAAATAAAATTGATGAAAGATTACAAGATTCAGACTCTGACTTATTAATCCTACAAAATGATTGTGCTGAGCATGATCAAGTAGTTAAATATATTCAAGATAACTATAAAAACAATCGTGTTTTCTCTTCTTCATTACCAAATTGCATCTCAATTCATACTGGTCCTGAAGCAATTGTTATAATCAAATTAGGACGTAAGCTTACAGACCAAGAAATCGCAGTTTTATAATGCAACAAAAAATTGTTTGCACTTCACTGCAAGACTTAGACAAATTTATAGATGCTAATTTAGATTTATTTAAAGAGAAAAAAATTCTTTTATTAAACGGGGATTTAGGAGCTGGCAAAACTACTTTTGTTAAGCTTCTAGCTAAAAAACTAGGTATTAAACAAAATATCACCTCGCCTAGCTTTTCTTATATGAAAGATTATTCAGGTTTAATTCATATGGACCTTTATAACTATCGAGGTGATATTGAAGAATTCGAAGATTATTTTGATGATAATATCGTTGCTATTGAATGAGCTAACTTAAAGAAATATCAATTTAGTAACTTTGTTGAAATTAACGCTTATATTGATAACAATTTACATCATGTCTTTGAAATTATGGAGGTTAGATAATGAATGTTTATTTAGATACCTCAAGTGAAGATTTTGTATTAGTTCTATTTGATCAAGAATTTAAAGTTCTTGATTTTATTCTACTAGAAGGTTATAAGAAAAAAGTTCAACTTATTACTGAACAATTTGCCCTTTTACTTGAACGTAATCACTTAGAAATACAACAATTAACAGGCTTATATACCAATGTTGGACCTGGATTTTTTACAGGAATTCGTAGTTCTCTTGTATTTTTTAGAACTTTAGCTCTGCTTAATAATATCCCTATGTATAGAACTACAAGCATGGATATTTTACAAATTCAACATCCACATACTGCAATTTTATATAGTGATGCTCAAGGAAATAAGCTTTACCAATATAACTACAACATAGATTCAAACAACTTTCATGACAAAATTACAGTTGTTGAAAATAATAATCAAGAGTTAACTAAAATTAACTTTGTTCGAATGATAAATGACTTTAGCTTATACCAAAGTATTTTCTCATTTCAAGAAACTATTGAAATTGAAGCTTTATATATTAAACAACCTCAAATAGGAGGGCAAAAATAATGCGTATTTTAGGTATTGAAACCTCACATGATGATACATCACTTGCTATTTTAGAAGATGGTAAAGTTCTAGATATGTGAACCATTTCTCAAATTGATATTTTTAAACAATTTGGAGGAACTATTCCAGAAGTTTCTTCTCGTGAACATGTTAAAAATATTGCTCTTATTCAATTAATGCTTCAAGAAAAATATGATCCAAATTCAATTGATTATGTAGCCTATACTAAAGAACCCGGACTAATTGGAACCTTACAGGTAGGATATTTATTTGCTAGTGCTTTTGCTCAAAGCATTAAAAAACCTCTAATTCCAATTAACCACTTGATTGGCCACTTCTTGTCTTCAACACTAACTGAAGAAATCACTTTCCCAGCACTATGTTTATTAGTTTCGGGTGGTCATACTCAATTAATTTATGCAAAATCACCAACTGAAACTGAAATTGTTGGCGAAACATTAGATGATGCAGTTGGAGAAGCTTTTGATAAAGTTTCTTCACGTTTAGGACTTGGATTTCCAGGTGGACCTTTAATTGATAAATTAAGTCAAACTTATACTGGTTCATTTATTTCATTTACTAAGCCACATACTGAAAATGCTTTAGACTTTTCATTTTCGGGACTTAAAACGCAAGTATTAAATAAAGTTAATAAAGCAAAAATGAAAAATGAAGAAATAGATCCTGTTCAATATGCTGTTTCCTTCCAACGCACTGCTGTAGATTATTTAATTGAAAAAACTAAGGTAGCTTTAGAACTTTATCCAGTTGCAACACTAGTTTTAGGTGGTGGTGTTTCAGCTAATAAACTGCTTCGTTCAGAATTTATTTCATTACATCCGAATACTATTATTCCTTCACTTAAATATGCAACTGATAATGGTGCAATGATTGCTCAAGCTGCTTATTTACAATTATTACAAGAAGGCAAAAAATAAATGCAAGTTAACCTTGCATTTTTTAATATTTTAATTTAAATCAGTTTCTTGTGTATTGAGTAGATCTAAAACATTTTTTGCACTTGTTATAGCATTTCTTGTGAAGAAGCAGTTAATAATTAATAAAATTGGTCCTGATAAAAATCCAATTAAATTAAAAATAAATAAACGTTCAATTGTTCTTGAGTAAGCCAATAATTTGATTAAGTCTGGTTGAGCAATTGTATTTTGCACACTTGTTTCATAAACCATTTTTGTAAATAGTTTTTTAGTGTCATTACTTAACATAATTAGCTTAATTCCATACACTAGTCCAATAATAACTGATGCTATAGTTAAGATTGAGAAAATAGCAGTTGTAACTCTGTATCCTATTATTGAAGCATTAGGATATAGTTGAAGTGTAACACTTGCAACAGCACTTAATATATATGATATTAAACCTAAAACAATTGAAACAATTCAAGTTACAAAAACTATTACAAGATATGTTTTAGCTTGTTCAAGTTGATTAAGAAATTTTTCTTTCATTTTACCTCTAATTTTATTTTATCATAGTTTCTCACCCAGCAGAGCAAGTTGATAAAATCAGAAATAAAAAAACTGCAAGTGCAGTTTTTTAACCTTCACGTTCAGATTCAAATTCAGCTGATAACTTTTGATGTTTAGGGCAAGTTAGTACTGAATGATCTGGTGAAAATTGTACATAATAGACATATTGATTATATTTACGTTGATACAATTCTTTGTTCATAAATTGAAGTTTAACAAGTGGAACATTATATAACTCTCTAGATTGTGGTTCAATATCAATTCTAAATACTGGATATGATTCAACTTCCCCACCTAGTACGATATTGGTTTTCATTAATTGTTTTTCTTCTTCTGAGAAGAAATTCATAATATTCTTAAAGTTTTCTTCTAATATTTGCTCTTGTTCTGCTTTTTCTTTTAACATAAACATTAAATCTGATTCTAATTCTTGATACATCACAGTTTTAAATGTTTCTAAATTAAATAAATCTTTTTGCTTTTTAGCAAATACATTAATAAACATTTGATATGGCATTAAATCTTGCACTAGTCCAAAAACATATGTATAAGTTTGATCACATTCAGGACAGTGTGCTTTTACAATTGATCCCATTTAACCTCCAATATTTTAATTATAGCTTATAATTTTATATATGTTAGATTTTGAAAAAGATTATTGAACTAAATACCCCTTAATTGCAGGATTGGATGAAGTTGGACGTGGCTGTTTAGCTGGTGAATTAGTAGTTGCTTGTGTTGTTTTTCCAGCAAATTATAGCAATCCTAGAATTAAGGATTCAAAGTTACTTAGTGAAAAAGTTAGGGAAGAATTATATAATGAAATTATCTCTTCAGCCCTTGCTTATAGTATTGAAATTCGCACACTAGATCAAATTAATCAATCAAATCCCAAAGCTGAATCACGTATTGGGATGCAAAAAGCTTTAGAAAACTTGCCTTTAAAACCCGATTTAGTAATTACTGATTTTGAACATATTGAAACCAACTTGCCACAAATTAATTTGGTTAAAGGTGATAATATATCACTTTCAGTTGCAGCTGCTAGCATTCTAGCTAAAGTTACTCGTGATCGAATGATGCTTGCATATAGTGAAATATATCCTGAATATGACTTTGCTAACAACAAAGGATATGGAACTAAAAAACATTTACAAGCCTTAGCAAAACACGGAGTTACTAAATTACATCGCATTAAATATAAGCCTATTGCAGACCTTTTGAATCAAAAATCTCATTAGTTTGAGATTTTTGTTTTTTTATTCAACAAAAAGGTTGAATAAAAATATTATTAAAAATAATATTTTCCATTAAAATTTAAACATAATGATTAAAGCAGAAAATATTACATTTAGATATCGTGAAAATGATGTTAAACCAGCTCTTAGCAATGTCTCATTTACAATCGAAAAAGGGCAATATGTTGCCATTTTAGGTCATAATGGGTCAGGAAAGAGTACCCTTTCTAAAGTCTTAGTCGCCTTATTGAAACCTCAATCAGGTTCTTTAAGCATTGATGGTATCGTATATAACAAAGAAAATTTATCTCAAATCAGAAAGAAAATTGGAATTATTTTTCAAAACCCTGATAACCAATTTGTCGGTTCTTCAGTTGAAGATGATATTGCCTTTGGTTTAGAAAATCGTTGCATTCCGCATGATGATATGAAACCATTAATTACTGAATATGCATCTAAAGTTGATATGCTAGATTATTTAGAAAGAGAACCAGAAAATCTTTCTGGAGGGCAAAAACAAAGAGTCGCTATTGCTTCTGTCTTAGCCTTAAATCCAGATGTCGTGATTTTTGATGAAGTTACTTCAATGCTTGATCCTAAAGGAAAAAGCAGTGTATTACAAATCATTAAAGAAATTCAAAGTAGCAAATCTAAAACTTTAATTTCTATTACTCATGACATGGATGAAGCAATTTTAGCTGATAAATGTTTAGTCTTTGCAGGTGGTGAGCTAGTTGCATCAGGCTCTCCAAAAGATATTTTGAACAATAAAGAAATTATCGATATTGCCAAAATTGAATCACCATTTATTTATCGTATTAGTGAAAAGCTTAACGGAATTGAAGCAACATATAATGAGAAGGAGTTAATAGAAGAGCTATGCAAATAAGAATTAAAGATTTATCTCATACATTTAGCCCTAAATCTCCTTGAGAATTTACTGCTTTAAAAAATGTTTCTTGTCAGATTAATGATGGTGAATACATTGGGATTATTGGTTCAACCGGTTCAGGAAAAACAACTTTTATTGAACACTTAAACCAATTACTAAGCCCTACAGCTGGTGAAATAGAATGAGATTTTTATGATGATGTCACAATAACTAAACAATACTTATACAACAAACTGGATAAAGAATTACTCACAAAGTATCCTGCAAATTCAAAACAATACAAAGCAGAATACAAACAACGTGCAAAAGAGCTTAAACAAACTTTTAAAGCAAACAAAGCTCGTGCTAAAAAACTTAAAAAACAGCTTGATAAAGAAGTTACTCAAGCTGTTGAAGAATTTCGTGCTAATTTTATAAAAGAAAAATCTAATAGCTACGAAAATAAAATTCAATTCACTCATGCTTTAGCTACTGAAACTAAATTATTTAAGCTAAATTACATTTATGAGAGTGAATTAGGCAAAGAAATTCATCGCCTAAAATATATTCAAGATAATATTATCTTTACTAAAAGTGCTAAAGGTAAGGTCTTTGGCAAAGATCCTAAACAATTACGTAAACATGTTGGGATTGTTTTCCAATTTGCTGAATATCAATTATTTAAAGCTACTATTCAAGAAGACATTGCTTTTGGACCTATGGCTTTTGGTGTTGCTAAAGAAAAAGCTTACCAATTAGCAGCTGAATGTTTAGAATTAGTCGGTTTAGGCCCAGAATACCTACAAAGAAGTCCTTTTGAACTTAGTGGTGGGCAAAAACGTCGTGTGGCAATTGCTGGAATTTTAGCAATGCAACCAGATTTCTTAGTTGTCGATGAACCAACTGCTGGATTAGATCCAGTTGGTGTTAATGAAATACTTCAAATTCTACACGGATTAAACAAGTCAGGTAAAACAATTATTAATGTAACTCATGATCTAGATAATATCTTAAAGTATGCTAAAAGAATTATTCTTTTCAAACAAGGAAAAATAGTTCGTGATGGTGATCCTTATGAAATATTGAATGATGTTGAGTTCTTAAAAGAAAATAACTTACAACCTCCTCATTTATTAGCGTTTGCTAATAAACTTAGAAATAAAGGAATACCTGTACCTAAAGTATTATCAGAAGATGATTTAATAGCTTATTTAAATTCTTATTTAGGAGGGAAATAATGAAAAGTGTTTTTGGTCGTTATATCCCTGGTAAAGGTTTCTTATATAACCTTGATCCTAGAATTAAGTTATTAACAGTTATTTTATACATCGTAATGGTCTTCATGGTACGTTACTTTATTGATATGGTGATTCTTTTAATCCCATTATTAGTGGTTTATATCATAACTAATAAACGTGTGCGTCCATTATTTAAATTGATGTGATTGCCTTTCTTTATTTCATTCATTATTTTCTTTGTCAATATGTATACTATTACAAATCAAACTGTCTATAATGACTTGGAAATGATGTATAAAAATTCTTCAAATATAGTTGGTCGAGATTGATTATTTAATATGTATAATCCTGAGAATACATTTTGAGCTTTTAAAACTTCTAGCGTAAGTGAAGACATGATGATTCCTACTTTGGATGCTGCTACTCACACATATGTCTTTACAGCAACCAAAATGCCAATTCAATATGGTGTTTCATTGGATTCAATTAATCGTACAGTCTCATTATTTTTAAGAATCTATACAATGATTTTAATTACAGCATTATTAACAAATACTACTCGTCCAATCTTGTTAACTAAATCAATTGAAGACATCTTATGACCTCTTAAATTGATTTTTATTCCTACACACGTGATAGCAATGATTATTTCAATCGCATTGCGTTTCATACCTACTTTAATTGACGAAGCAAACAGAATTATGAAAGCTCAATCTTCTCGTGGTGTTGACTTTAAACATGGTAATTTAAAAGAAAAAATTAATGCCTTCTCTACATTAATTATTCCATTATTCGTTTCAAGTTTTGCACGGGCAGAAGACCTATCTAACTCAATGGAAACTCGTGGTTATGATCCATATGCTGCTCGTACTAAATATAGAAAAATTAAACCAACTTGAATGGACTTAATTGTATCTATATTTCTACTTGGAATTTTAGCTTTCTTAATTACTAACATGGTTTATCCACAATACTTACCTTCATGATACATAGTAACAAGAATAGTATAAAAAATAGCCCTTAGGGGCTATTTTTTTATACTAACTATTTTGAATTAAAGTAGCTTCAACTAAAACACCTTTGTTTTCAAATGGTTTTGGATTTTTGCCAAAAAGGTTTTCTGCTAGATTTGGATAGTCAATAAATGGATTACGCATTTGTTCAAGTCTTGCAATTTCATTATTTCTAGTTACATCTCATGGATCAACTACATCTTTCATATCTCAGTTTAAGTATGTATTTAAATAATGTGATTCTAATTTGACAACTGTTTTATCTTTAAAAATTGAGTTAACAAATCCAATATTTTGATCTCTGTAAGTTAACATAAAGTATAAGTAAGCACGTGCAATATCACCTTTAAATGCATCTAAGGGTTCCATAACTTCAGTATTTAAGCTATTTGTTCCAAATTTGCTTCCTTGTTGGAATGTTTGAGTAGCATTTGCCACATTATCATGAGGTGTATTACCTCTAATTTTATTTACATAAATATCTGTAGGGAAGACAAATTGAGCATCGTTACGAATTGTATTATTTTTTCTAAGAAGTTCTTTTTCCTTTTTGTTTGGTGAAGATGGGATGAATCAAGATTGTGGAACTAAGTGTTCTCTATTCATTCCACCATTTTCAACATTAACTTTATTTTCATCAGTGTTTTTGTCTTTTGCATATGTTGCATATGTATATGGATCAACTCCATCAGGATTTTCAGAGTAAATATCTAAAATACTGTTGTCTTTTTCATAATATTTATCTTTAAAAGCTTCAGAATGATCATAAATCTCTTTTAAATAAGCATATCCAGCTGCACCAGATTTAACACCTGATAAGTGTTGCTTTTGAATGTTAAGTAAAGCATCTAATAATTCAAGTCCACTTTTTCCATTCGCAGCTGCATAATAGTTATTAGAATTATCATATTTATATGTGTATTTAGCTGTAGCTGTTGGGAGTGCTACAGTTGCTAAATTATTTGTTAATTCAGAAAGTGGTGTTGTACCATTATCTTTATTTTCAGAACCTGAATTAGCTGGTGTAGTTGTGCCTTCTGATACTGTTAATTTAACAACGCTTGTGTATTCTTTTTCAAGATATTTAAATTGCTTTTCAGGTAAAGGAACTACAAGTTTATATCTCATTGTTAATGTATTTGAAGCTTTATTGAAAGTAAAAGTAATATCTCCATTAGGGAATGTACCTTTCTTACTTGTAAATGTAGGATTTGTTACATTAGCAAGTTGGAAAGTAGCATTTTGTACTGCAGCCTTAGCTTTTAAAAATTGGATTCCATCTCTTCTTGATGTTTTAATTTCTTTTGTTTTGTAGTCAAATGAAATGGTGTTATTTTCTCCTAATTTAGTAATCACTTCTTGTGTAACTGCATTAGGGATCATTTCAAATAAGTTGTTTCCATCTGTTAAGCCTGTTCCAGCTAATTCAGAATTATTTGTTTCTGTTCCATTTTGTGCACCAGTTGTTGGTTGTGTGTCTCCAGTATTATTACCTGAAGTTGTTTTTCCTGATGTTGCAGGTTTTTCTCCGTCCGGTTTCTGATTATTGTTGTTTTCATTATTGCTACATTGAGTTGCAATTGCAGGCAATGTAATTATAGAAAGTCCAGTTAGAGAAATTAATAATGATTTAATCTTTTTCATATTATCTCCTAAAAAATTTTCATAATCTAATTCTAATACATTTTTATTTTTTTAATGTATATATTGCTTTAAAATGTGAAAATGTTTCTTTACATCTAATTTGAAACTAAAAACACTATAATATAGCTGTATTAGTTATAATTAGTTATTGCATTTTCTGATTTCATTACTCTAATTTTGTTTAAAAGATAACTTTTTTGATCTAATGCTCATAAAATAAAAAGATAAAAAAGATTTTTAATTTCAGAAGTTTCTATTATAATATATTCAATATTTAATAACTGTCAAGCACTAACGCTTGACAACAAGGAGGACAAATGGTTAAAATTAGATTAAAAAGAATGGGTGATAAATTCAGACCAGTTTACAAAGTTGTTGCAGCTGATGCAAGAGCTCCACGTGATGGTAAATTTATCGAAGCTTTAGGACACTACAACCCTAAAACAAAGGAATTTGTTTTAGACAAAGAATTAACTTCAAAATGAATTAAACAAGGTGCTAAACCAACAGTTACAGTAGCTAACTTATTTAGAGCTCACAATTTAACTTTAGAACTTAAAAAATAATGAAAATTAATTTTCTTACATTATTTCCAAATTACTTTGAACCTTTTATAAATGAAAGTATAGTTAAAAGAGCTAAAGAAAAAGAATTAGTAGATTTTTCTGTAGTTGATTTTAGAGACTTTAGTCAAGATAAACACCGTAAAGTAGATGATGAAATCTATGGAGGTGGACACGGATTACTTTTACAAGTAGAACCTATTGACTTAGCATTGGATTCATTACCAAATCGTGGGGGATATAAAGTTCTTGTTTCTCCACAAGGGAAGACATTTACACAGGAGATGGCTCAAGAGTTATCACAATATGATCAAATAACATTCATTTCTGGTCGTTATGAAGGATTTGATGAACGTGTAGTTGAATTAGTTGATTTAGAATTATCAATTGGAGATTATGTCTTAACAGGTGGTGAATTACCTTCAATGGTAATGGCTGATAGTATTATTAGATTATTGCCAGGTGTTATAAAAGAAGAATCACATGTATATGATTCATTTCAAGGAATTGGATTATTAGATTATCCACAATATACTCGCCCTCGTGAGTATAAAGGAATGAAAGTCCCTGAAGTCTTATTCAGTGGTGACCATAAGAAAATTAAAGAATGAAAAGATCAGGCACAATGAGCAAAAACACTCAAAAATAGACCTGACATTATCGAAAGGATAAAACATGAGAAATAAATTATTAGAGTTAGTTGAAAAATCACAATTACGTTCAGACTTACCAGAATTCAAAACAGGTGATAACGTTAGAGTTCACGTTCGTATTCGTGAAGGTGAAAAAGAACGTATCCAAGTTTTTGAAGGTTTAGTAATCAGCAAAAAAGAATCAGGAACAAGAGAAGCTTTCACAGTTAGAAAAGACTCTTACGGAGTTGGTGTTGAAAGAACATTCCCTCTACACTCACCTTTAATTGCACACATTGAAGTAGTTCGTTCAAACAAAGTTCGTAGACAAAGATTATACTACATGAGAGATCGTAAAGGTAAATCAGCTCGTCTTAAAGAAATCAAAAAAAATAACAATTAATCAATTTGCCCATAAAAAAATAGCCAACTTTGGCTATTTTTCTTTATCTTAAAATCCTTTAGGGAATAATGCTGTTGTTTTATTTCCATTTTCATCAAAACCATTTGGATAGAATAGTTTAAGGTTGCTGCGGTATGAACGAGTTTGGTGTGCATATCCTGTGTTATCTATTAAGTTATATCCATAGATAAATTTATTATTAGGAACTTGAATATCTGCAGTTTGTAACAATGGTGCAAATGTTCCAGATGTCATATTATCACCAAATTGTGCATTTGCAGCTACACCATTGTAAATTCCGACAAGTTCACCGAAATCATTGTATACCATTGAACCACTAGCTCCATAGTATAATGAAGAGAATTTAATATTGTAGTTAAATCCATAGAAACTTGCATATGGTCTGTTTCATAATTCTGAATAGATTTGAATGTTTCCTGTTTCAATTGGAGACTCTACATCATTTGTTGCAAAATCAAATAATTTATTATTAGCAATTCCATTAGCTACACCAGTTCTACGGTTATATTGTAATAATACTTCATCGCTATATCTTTCTGTAGGATTATTTTGCATTCAAATAGTTCTGCCAGATGTATTTCTTGGATATCCGGCAATATATAAATCTTTAGCATTGCTTAACCCTTTAGCAAATGCTGAATTGCTTTGTGATAAATCTCTTCCTTTTGATAAGTAATCCAAAGTTGGTAAGAAAGTTTCACTGCTTGCATCATAGTTCGGATAAGCTTGTTGGCGTTTCATTCTAGCTATATATGAATCTACACCATTAATTGCTTGCCGAATTCATAACGCTAATGTTTCATCAGCTTTTGTTAAGTCAATATCTAACTCCAATATTCCAAAGTCTGTGTAGAATGGAATTTTATTTGGATTTTGGTTTATAAAATCTTGATACATTTTTTTTGTATCATTATCTAGCATTCCATTTGTAATTTGATTTTGTTTAAATGCTTTATATTCAGTTCATTTCGAATTAATTTGATCAGCAAATTGATCATATGTTGTTTGATCCATATAATCAACAGCTGCAAAAAGTACTTTTGGATTGCTAAATGCATTTGAATAAGTTGTATTTCCTAATGGACTAAAATCAGAAGATGCTAATGTTTGATTATTAGAATAATATTTTATATATCCACCTAATTTATCAATATTTTGAGATCAACTATTATTTGCAATTGAATTAAATGAAGAAGGTTTATTAACTTTTCCTAAAGCAAAACCTGCAGGTTTCACTCCTGTTGGGTCTAGATAATTTAATTCTTTATCAACTTCAGAATTATTTGTGTTTGCGTACTGACCAAGAACATGCATATTAGTTGCTATAAATAATTTATAATGATTTTCATCTTTTTTATGGTAGTCTAGTAATCATCCAGTTCCTTGATCATCGAGCAATATTTCATCTCCACCAGAATTAACAAGTTCTGCTGGGCGAATAGAGAATGTACGATTTCAAATTTCTTCATATATATCTTGCGGTTGGACTGTTTTATATTCACTTACATAATCTGGGTAAGTATTAGCTTGAATTAATCCAGCTCTTGGGTCGAATGAAGGAATTACAAAAGGTGGGATTACAGGTGGGTTAACTGGTTCTGGTTGAGGTGTTTTTCCTGGATTTGGCTCATTTCCCGGTTCTGGTTGAGCAGGATTCACTGGTTCTTTTTCACCTGGTTTAGGAGCAGGATCCTTTTCAGTACTTGGAGCAGGTTTTTCTGGTGTTTTTCCTGGAGTAGGTTCACTTGGGCTTGGAGATGGTGTTACAGGCATAGGCTCTGGCTCAGGAATTGGTTTAGGTTCTTCAATGACATCACCTACCTTTCTAAATCCATCCAATTCACGAGTCACTAGTTTTCTTAAATCTTTGTATGCTTTACTTTGAATTAATAAAGTAACTTTTAATGTTCCTTTTTCATCGTTGCCAACAACACCTAAGTTTAATCCTTTGTAATCTCCACTAAATTGTAATTCGTAAGCTGCTGTATTAACGCCACTAATGTCTAAATTATCCATTGTGATTGCAGACGGAAATGTCTTTTTAATTTCTACATCTGTTTTAACACTAACAGTTACCATTTTTTCTGCAATGTTTAAATCAGTTACTGCTAACTGATATTGTTCTTGCTTTTCTTTTTCTAATGCAGTTGTTTGATCACAGGCAATTGCAATAGGTGCTAAAGTTAAAATTGCACTGCCTCCTAATATCATTTTCCATATATATCTTTTCATATAAGAATTATATTAAAAAATACTTCCATTCAAGGAAGTACATTTAAGATTATTATTTTGCTGCTTTTTCATCAATTAAAGCAAAGAATTCACTTTCAGAAATTATCTTTGTTCCTAATTTCTTTGCTTTTTCAATCTTGGCTTCACCGACATTTTCTCCACAAACTAAATAATTAGTTTTTCCTGAAACAGATTTGTGCACAGTACCTGAATTATGCTCAATAATTTCTCACATTTCTTCACGACTTACAGCCATTTTTCCTGTAACTACAAAACTTAAGTCTTTTAATAATCCAGTAAATTCTTTTTCGACTACCAGGTAGTTTAATTCATTATCAAGTGCTTTTAATTGAGATACGTGATCTTCATCTGCTAAATAAGTTTTTAAAGAATCAATGATTTCTGGTCCTATTGTATTAATTTGTATCAATAAATCTAAATTATAATTGCATAGCTCGGTTAAAGAATTTACTTCATTTGCTATTAATTTTGCTACTTCTAAACCAATATTTTTAATTCCTAATCCAAAGATGACTTTATAGAGTTCAATATTTCTAGAAGTCTCAATTGATTCTAAAATATTATCAATTTTTTTATCTTTAATATTAAAGTTTCCTTGAATTATTGTTTCTCTTAAATCAGCTAAATGGAAAATTGAAACAAAATCAGTAATAAATTTATTGTCATAAAATAATTCAACAATTTTATCCCCGAGTGTCATGATATTTAATGCTTTTCTCGAAACAAAGTGAATTAATTTTTTAATCTTCTTAGATTCACAATCATCATTTTCACAGAATTGATCCACAATCCCTGGCATTTCAACCAATTCACTTCCACAAGCTGGACATAATAATGTTTTAGGGAAAATATCTGTTGTATTTTTTTGTTTCATATCAATTATTTTTGGAATAATTTCACCTGATTTAATTACCACTACTTGATCGCCAATATTAAGCTGCAAGTTACGAATAAAATCATAATTATGTAAAGTTGCTTTCTTAACCATAGTTTGATTAAGTTCCACAGCAGTTTCAAATTCTGCCACATAAGTAATTTTTCCAGTACGTCCAACAGTAGTTTCAATTTTTGAAACTATTGGATAGGCTTCTTCTGTTTTATACTTATACGCTATTGCATAACGTGGGAATTTTGCTGTTTTACCTAATCCATCTCAGTATTGTAATTGGTTAAGTTTGATAACAAATCCATCACAATCATACTTAAACTTATCTTTGTAACTTTCAAACTCATTAATGCGATCAATTATTCCATGTGCGCTTGATTCAACATAACCATATTCATGAGTAGCTAAACCTAATTCTTTAATAAAGCTTAATAACTTATCTTGGTGAAAAATATTATGTTCTAAAGGATTAACTATATCATACATAAGGACTTGCAGTTCTCTTTGAATTAATAGTTGTGAATTCTTTTGTCTTAAAGTTCCGGCAGCCATATTTCTTGTATTAGCAAATTGTGAAACAGTTGGTTCAACTGGTTTGGATACTTTTTTACCTGCAGCTAAATCTTTTTGATATTTAGGAAGCTTGATATTATAATATTCATCCACTTTTTCTTCATATTCTTGTTCAAGCATTGCATTAGTTTCGATTAGTTTATCTTTAGTAACATAAACTTCACCTCTAATTTCAATGTCTTTTAAATATGGAATATTTTTAGGAATAGATCTTATTAAAACTGCATTTTTAGTAACATCTTCTCCAACCTTACCATCACCACGAGTTACAGCACGAACTAATGAACCATTTTGGTAGATTAAAGAAATTGATAAACCATCTATTTTAGGTTCCAAATTAAAGCTAAGTTCCTTATTTGGTAATTCAGCTTTGACATCATCTACAAATTTAGTAATTTCTTCAAAGGTATATGCTTTTGCAAGTGAAAGCATAGGTTTTTGGTGAGTATATTTACTAAATTCTATACTTGGAACACCTCCGATTTTCTTAGTAGGTGAATCAGGTAAGATTAACTCCGGATACTTAATTTCTAATTCTTCCAGTTCACGTAATAATTGATCATAAACATAATCTTCAACCATTGGATTATCTAAATTATAATAAGCATTATTTAATTTGTTTAAATACCTTGTTAATTCTACTATACGTTCTTGTGCTAATTCTTTTTTTGATTTGTTAACATTCATAATTTATATTATAGCTTTTAATTTTTAGAATGCATTGCAATTCTAATCTTATCTTTGCCATTTTACTTAAATTCTAACTTTAGGGAAAATTTAAGCAAATTAAGGCACTATTTGCTAAATTTTATATTTATTTGGTCAGATTACTATATAATTGTTACAACGAAAAGAGGTCAAAATGCAATTTGAAACCAAACATATAGATATAAACAAAGAAGAATGAATTAATGCTCAACATCAAGCATTAAGCCAACTTGAAAGAAATAAACAAGAAGGGCAAAAAATTGAACAAGCTGCTATTTTAGAAACAGCTGCCCACAACCTTTTAACTTACTACAGAAATACAGAACTACAAACTAACAATGATTTATATAAAGATAGAATTTACTTCTTACCAATTGCTTCAAATATTAAATTCACAATTGAAGAAATGAGTTTTGATTTAAAAACATACTATCAAGATCAATTAGATGGATTTAATTTAGAAATTAATCCAAATGTTGAATTTAAATTACCAGCTGATTTTGAAGCTAGAGTTGATCAATTTACTAAAAACTTTATTCAAAAATATAGATTTAAAATCCAAAGTAGTAAACAAACTGTTGAAGCTGGAGATAATGTAGAATTTAAGGTTTGAACTGCTGAAACTGCAGATCAACCAGCAAAATATAATGCTATAGCAAATCCAGAATCAAAAAACCCAATTGAACAAGCTTTAGTAGGGCTAAAAATTAATCAAATTCAAGAAGTTGAACTTTTAGGAAATAAATATCAAGTTCAAGTTTTAATGATTTTTACATATCAAGAAATGCCAATTACTGATTTAAATGTTCACTTACTTAATATTCCAGCAATTAAATCATTAGCCGATGTTAAAACTCACATTTTAGAAGTTACACAAGCTCAAACAGTCAATGATGAAATTTTTTCTTATGGTGAAAAAATTATGAGCTCAATTTTACAAATGAATAAAGGTAAACTAGTAATTCCTGATGAATTAGTTGAAAATGACATTAAATCATTTGAATTTTCATCAGAATTCCAAGGTGACAAAAAAGAAGTTGTGATGTCTACGATCGAAAATTACTTCTGAACACTTCTTTCTATGAAAAAATTAAACTTTTCAATTAGTCAAGAAGATGTAGATTCAGAATATCAAAAACTTTCAGCTATGTTACCAGCTGAACAAGTACAACAAATTGGCGGACAAAGATTATCAAACATTATTTTATTTAAAAAACTTGGTACAGTTTACTTAGAAAAATATCAACCAGCAGAATTTAAAAAATATGAAAAAATATTAAAAAATTATTTTGGTAAAAAATAATTGATGCTATAATATTTGCAGTGGTTATAGCAGAGGGGATCACCTGATACCATTCCGAACTCAGTAGTTAAGCCCTCTAGTGCCGACGATAGCAGAGATGTGAAAATAGGGCACCGCTGTTTTTTTTATTTCTTTTTTTACTCATAAAAAGTAAAAAGTTCATTTTTTGCTAAAAAAATATAAAAAATTAACTTTTTGTTTTTTTGATTAGTTGTATAATTAGTACAGAAAAAAACATAAAAGGAGTAAATATGTTATACGAATCAAATAAAAATCAAGTAAATGAAGTCCTTGCAACAAAACCATCATTATTATTAGAAGTATTCTATGCTTCATGATGTGGTCCATGTAGAATGTACAAAGGTTCATTAGATGAATTAGCAGAAAAAGACAATGTTGAAGTGTACAGAGTTAATATTGATGAAAATAGAGACTATGCTTTCGAAGCTAATGTAGCATCAATTCCTTATACACGTGTTTATAGAGATGGACAATTAGTTTCAACATTTTTAGGTTACAAACCATATGGTGAACTAAAACAACTTTTAGGACTTTAATAATATCGTAGCTTTTTAAGCTACTTTTTTTGTTAAAGACATAAAAAATAGTGGTTAATAAATTTATTTTGCGAATTTTTAAAAAAGGTATAATTTATATTATTCGATAGTAATAATAAAAATAAATAAATTAATCAAGATAGGCGACGTATCATGATCAAAGCGAAGAAAAGAAAAATTTTAAAAACAAGTTTAATTTTAGGAAGTGGAGCGCTCCTTACGGGCGCTATTTTTGGTATTACTTTTGGAGCAATTAACCAACATAGCAAAGCTTATGTTTATGCTTCAAGTGATTTAAACAAGCCAAATTTAACTAACGTAACAATTAAACTTATACCATCACAAGTTTCTGGTGCTGATGCTAACACAGAATCAGCCAAAAAAGACGAAAATGATAAGACTCAAGTTAAAACTACCTTATTATTTACGGACTCAAGAAACAATAAAGAAATTAAAAAGATTATTTTATTAACAAATTCAGATGAAGAATTGCAAATGCAAATTCAAAATTTAATTCCTAATGGATATAATTTTGACCCAGCTAGATATGCAGATAAAACAACTATTACAGCTGAAATTGGAAAAGACAATATAATATACATTGTTCCTGAAATAAAATCTCAAGATAAAACAACATTCATTTTCTATACTCAAGGTGAAAATGGTGCACAAGAAACTGTTAAAACAGTTGAAAAAGAAAATATTGAGATTAATGCAAGTAACAATTTCGACCTTTCAACATTATTACCTGATGGATATGGTTTTGTTAATAGTCAAGTACCTACATTCTTAATAGGATATACCAACAGATTTAATGTTAAAAAGCTTGAAGTAGATGTTACTTTAAACCTTAAATTCATGTCAAATGACAAGCAAGTTGGAACATTAGTCCCTATTAAAGCACATAAAGGAGATGTAATAAATATATTACGTTATATTCCTGAAGGGTATAAGCTTGCAGAAAATGTATCTGAGACTGTGTCTGCTGATAACAACACTGTTGAGATTAAATTGGTTGAATTACCAAAACAAATAGTTACTACATTAAACTTTGTTGAAATTCAAAATGGTTCAGAAATTAATATTGAATCTAGAAAAGTAACAACAGATCAATTCACAAAAATTGACTATACAAAATATTTACCAAAAAATTACCAATTAGCACCTAACCAAGACAATTTAAATATTGTTTTAGGACAAGTAAATACTATTAAGGTTACGAAAATTAAAAAAATTATGACAACAACTATTCGTTTCATAGCTTCAAATGATAGTACTGCAATTGGTGAGCCTTTAACTTTACAAACTTATGAAGGTGATAATATTCAATTTGATAATAATTGAATTCCAAAAGGATATAAACTTGTGCTTCAACAAGAAATAAAAATTATCCCTGGACAAGTAAATAATATATCTGTTGAAAAAATTGTTCATAAAGTAACAGCAACGGTTGAATATAAATGACAAAATCGTACTGTTTCAACTATAACAGTTGAAGGTGAAGAAGGGTCTAGTGTTGATTTGTCAGCTACTAAGTATATGCCTCAAGGTTTTGAGTTGCCAAAAAATTCACAACAAAATGTTGTAGTACAACTTGCAAATAAAACATTTGTAGTTAATGTAATTAAGAAAACAATTGAAACAACATTTAAATTCGTTTCAAATGGTGTTCAAATCGGAACTATAGCAACTATTACTACAGCTCCTGACGCAACAATATCTATAGATGAAGTTAAAAATTATGTACCTGCTGGCTATGAAATTGTTCAAAAAGCTTCTTATGGATTTAAATTAGGACAAGAAAATAGTATTGAAGTAAGTAAAATAATCAAAAAAATTAATACAACTATTATTTTTAGAGAAAATGATAAACAAATTGGTGATTCTCATTCCATTGAATCTTTAGAAGGCGAAGCTAAACCAATTGAATGAAAATCATTAGTTCCTAAAGGATATCATGTTACAGCAACTCCTATTATCATCAAAGGAAAAGTCAACTACATTCAAGTAGCTAAAGATAGAATTGAATATAGCTACACTTTAACCTTTAAAGATGGAACAAAATTAATTACTCAAGTAACTGGTACATATTTCGATGATGCTGTTCCTAAAGTTACACAATTCCTTCCGGATGGATATAAATTAGTGAGTCAATTCGAAGCTGATCAAATGCCAAAAAATGGAAGCAAAATTTATCAAGTAACTCCTATTATCCCACCTAAACCTCCTGTAGTTACAAAACCTAACTTAACACCCGAAGAAAAGAAACAAGTTCAAGACATTGTTAATAATCGTCAAGGTGCTTATGTTAATGTAAATAACTTAAACATTCCAGATAAACCTGATTTTCTACCTAAAGTTCCAAAAGGAAAAGTTACAGATGAAATGGCTGCTGAATCTTCTAGAAGATTAAGAGAATATCGTGATTTATTAAATTCAAATAAAGATTTCACTGCAAGCGACTTAAAAGACATTTATAAAGAAGTTTGAGAAAAAAACCCTGATTTACTTCAAGTTTTTGCTGAATATTTAAATGGAACATTAAAAATACCTGGACGTGATATTCTTTCAAAGGCCGAAGCAAGACAAATCGCGCGTGCTCAACTAGAATCTGCTCAGAGAATTATGGAATCAGAAAGAGCTGCCGGTAGAGTTCCTGTTTTCGAAGTTACTGGTAATACGTGAGGATATGATTTAACGATTAAATTTGATTATTTAGATGATAAATACAATCCAACAGTTCAAAATATGGTTCAAAATAATAAGAATCGTTTTCTTGGAAATGGTGGCAAATGAAATCGTCAACCTAGTGGAATCCTTGATGGTGAATATTTTGGATGGGACAAATTTGATATTTCTAAAACAATTAATGGATTGACTCCAGAAGAAGATAGAGATAAGGTTACTATTGATCCTAAAACAGGTCAAAGAGTTAAAAAAGATGATGGACTTAGAGTTTATCTATATTCACCAACAGGACAAGATGAATTTAGCGCAGGTAAGATGGCACAAAGAATGCTTACTGTTGACGCCTCAAACAGAACTGGATATGATAAATTCTTAAAAATTCTAAATGAAAATAAAGATATTACTATGTTACGTGTTGACAAAATTGGTTATAGTGATAAAAATGAATCTTTAAGAGACTTATTATCAAGAATACCAAGTACAGTTAAAGTTGTTAACTTATTCTTCTCGACAAAAGACACAACAGCAATTGCTGGTCTTGAAAACCTTCATTTAGATGAAGTTGGCATCTATACAACAATACCGAACTTGGATAAAATGTCTGATAAAAACGACTGAGGAATTGATCCTGTAGGGTTAAAAAATACTAAATTTGCATCATTTGAAGGTGGAACTATTGAATCATGAGAAGCAACTGCACCAGGTCAAAGAGCTGCATCAATCTATTTTAATACAATTAAGCCTTCAAAACACAACAACTTCAATGATATTAAAGATGGATTTGATATTGCGCTTAATAAAAAGCAAAACTGAAAAATCTTTAACGGTAATTTTGGAGTTGGTGGATATCCAACGGGAATCGATCTTTCTCTAAACCATAATATTAAATCTATGAAAGGCTTACCTTTAAATCAAAGAGTATTTAGAAAACTTACTTTACATGCTGATAGTGATACTTTTACATTACCAATCAGTGAAATTGTACCAGGTCAATTTGGTTCATTAGTTGTACAAGGACCAGACCGTGCTCAAATGTATTTTGATAATCCTACAACTCATATTTTACATTTAACAGGTACAGCAAGTGATATAGGTAACAATTATGGAATTCACTTATACGGATTACTTGAAGCTGGAAAGAAATCTTTAGATACTATTGTGGTCGATAATTTAGAAGCTAAGCAACTAATTGAAAGCTCACAAGCATGGGGAACATTTGGTTCAAGCTATAAACTTATCGTAAAAAATAATTAGAGGTGTATATGAACATAAAACTTAAACAAAACACATTATTTTATTGACAGAATATTATTGGCTATGTGTTATTAGGAGTATTGCTGCTCTTTAGTCTCTTCTCTCTGTCAAGCTTATTAGGATGAAATCCTTCTAAAACAGGATTAAACGTCTACAAGCCTTTCTTACCTATTGAAAACTTCCTTGATATTTCTCAGCCTAGTTTTCAAGGACGAAATTTCGTCATAATTTATAACTTTATTGTACTGATGGTCCCATTAATTCTTGCACCATTTTGATTAGCAAGAAATGTAGGCAAGCAGCCTGTCAGCTTTGCTAAGTACTCACCATGATCAGTTGGATACTTTGTAATCATGATTGCTGCATTCGGATTATTAGTTGGATTACCTATTACTGAAGATAGTAGTATGACAGTACTATTAATTAACACTATTCCATTCACAGCTTTAATGCTACTTAATTTAGGATTTGAAATTTACCACCTCATTTATTGCACTAAAGTTTATACAGGAACTAAAAAATATATAAGAAACTTCTTAGTTTCAAACCTTGCTAAAATCGCTTTATTAATTACAGGTTGAGCTTTATTAGCTTACTTCTTAGTTGGTAATAGCCCCGAAACCTTATTTACAGATAAAAACAATCTTAAAGAAGGATTTAGAACATTGTTCTATGACTATACAGCTGCTGGTGTAATTGCAATCATTGCAATAGCAATTACCTTCCTACTATATTGAGGACCTAAAATTGCTAACTTATTTGTCTTAGAACCAAGTTACACAGATTTTAAAACTTTATCAAAACAAACATTAAACTTTAACTTCTATCTACTAGCTTTATTTACAGTATGAATGTTTATCAACATCTTTATTATTAATATTAACGATGGTCCATTGATGAATCGTACACCAGCTCACATCTTATGAGCTGTAACATTAGTAATAGCGTTAGTATTGCTAGTACCAATCTATTTCTTATTAAAATGAAAACCACTTAATAACTTAAGCAAAACAGCAAAAGGATTTATCTTAATTATCCTTTCAATTGTTTACTTATCAGCTTTATTAATTATTCGTATGTTAAATGCCGATAAGTTTAATAACTACATGGTTGTATGAATTCTAGTTATTTCTTACTTTGCTTTATTATTTGTTTACAAGTTAGCTGGAAATAACTTATCATACATTACACGCTATACTTTAACTCTTATATTTGCATCTTTAAGCATAGCTATCTTCTTCTCAGTGTTAGCAGCTTTATTAAATCAAGGTAATAATAATTTAACTGCTTCAATACCATTTAAATTCACATTAGTTGATATCTTTATTATCATTCCTATTATTGCTTGCTTAATTCAAGTAATTATTCAAATTGGTATTTGAGCAAAAGCAACCTATGTTGTATATAAATACAACCAAACTCAAGGAGTATCAAATGAAACTACTAGACTATCTAAATAAAAGAAAAACGAATAAAGCTGCAGCAGCAATTATTAAACAAGAACAAGAATATTTAGCAACAATTTATCATACATATAATGAAATTAAAAATGATGAAAGCTTTATTTCATATGAAGTATTTACTAATCAATTCTTAATTCTATATAACATCAAAAAAGATGGTGGAATTTGAGAAGAATTGGTTGAAGAACGTAATGAATATATGGCACGTAAAGATCAAATTGCTTTCAAGGACTTCTATATTTCTTGAAGCATTAATCCAAGATTTAGCCAAAACATTTTAGTTCCAGTTATTTCACATCAATTTGATTCAAATACAAGAGTGCTGTCATGATCACAAGCTGACAGTGCTGAAATTAATAACTTGTTAGTTAAATATAATGATTACTTAACTTTCTACTTAGAATCAAATGATAGACCGGTTGAAATTATGCCAGGGATCATTATTAAATATAACTTCGATTTAAAGGATTACAACTTATTCTTCTCTCCAGACTTACTTAAATAATGCATATAAAGAAAATCAAGCAAAAAGCTGAATCACTAGATAAAATACTTACAATTGTTGAATCTCAAAAGAATATTAACTTAATTAATATCTTGCGTCTTTCACAACAAATTGGGATGTATTTCCAAAGAGCTAATCAAGCTAAATCTTACATTGATTATCTCGCTAGTAATTATGCAATCTCTAATCCTTTAATCGAACCTATAAATAATCATTACCTTTCTTTCTTAAATAAACTCGCTACTAAAAATAGCATTAGTTATAAAACTATTTGAGTTTATATTACTGAAGAAGAAAAATATGAGACTAACTCATATCGTAAGTATGAAGATTACTTACTTAAAAGCGTAAATAAAAACGACTCCTTTATAGTTATTGGAAATCGTGCTAAAACTTTCGCACAAGAAAATCATTTAGACATCATTTTTGAAAATACTTTTAATGATGTAGTTTACTTAACTGATGTCTTACCAGACTTTTTAGAAGCCTACTTAGAAACTAATGGTTTCTGTAATGTTAAATTTGTGCTTAACTCTTCTAAGACTAAACAATTAAGCTTAAACATCATTCCATTAAGTGATCTAAACTTTGATTTAGACCTTTACCGTAAAGAAAATAGCTTTATGTCTATTGAAGGCTTAAACATTTATCCTGATATTAATAGTTTTATTAAAGCTCAACTTAAATCATATTTAACTTACATGACTTTAGCCCTACTAAGTGAATCAAACCTTATTTATCAAAAATATGCCTTGGTGGCAATTAACCAAAAGATTAATGATCTTGAAAAGAAACAAAAACGTCTAGCTTTAGAAGTACTTCGTGCTAAACGTGAATTAGAAGTTGAACAAATTTCTATCTTATCTAAGAAAAAAGATTTACTACATGATGCAAAAGGAGACAGCAATGAATAACATTAAATGCCTTTTTGTTTCAGAAAACTCACTCGAAACCAAAGAATATATTTCAAGTTTTGAATTAAACTTAAACTTAGAAGATCAATGAACCTTATTAAAGCCAAATTCAGTCGGTTCATATACTAAAGCGTTCTTCAGAATCAAGACAAAAGACAATGAAACTAAATACTATATTTTAGACAATGTCTTTATTACATATATTAATTCTGAAATTCATGTAACTTACAGAGGATGCTTTAGAAGTTATTCACAACTGAAAAAGAGTAATGATTTTATCTTAGAAAAAGAAGCTAGATTGAAAACTTTATTAAGTGATTTAAATTACTACAATAGTTGTAAACAACTTTATGTTGATAATTTAAATAAAATTGCAGTCTATAAATTAGAAAATGAAATCTTTATCTTAAAAGCTATTACTTTATTTAACTTAAGCCCAGAGGAGTATAAATGCGTAGAAAACTAAAATGACTAATCCTTGGACCAGTAAGTGCCACTATTCCATTAAGTGTACTTTCTGCAGCTGCTACAAACACAAACGAAAATACAAATGGTAATGGTACAGATAGTAATAGTACAAATGGTAAAGCTTCTAATTCTAATGAAGAAGGCAAAAACTTATCTCCAGAATTCGATAAGTTTTCTGGTTTAGAAAAAGAAGCTCAAGGCAAACAACTTAAAACAATTCTAGAAAGAGGTATTAAGGACCTTCATAATGAAGCTAATACCTTACTTACAAATACTACTACTAAAGATGCTCAAGACATCTTAAAAGGTATGTATCTTAAAAAAGTAGCTACTTATTTAGAAAAACACAAAGAATACATCATCAAAAACCCTAGAGATAATGGATTCTTCACTTTCTATCCTGAAATAATAGCTAACTCTAAAGCATTCAAGAGTATGGTTCTAACATTTGATTCAAAAACTTATCAACAAGTTTTAATCAATGCTGAAAAAGATTCAACTAACCCATATCAAAATCTTCCTTTAGTCTCATCTCAAATTGAAGACTTAAAAGAATATAGTAATGAAACCTTAACTAACACATTAACTAAAGAACAATTCAATGCTAAAGTTGATGAGTACTTTAAAAAGTTAGCTGGTGAATTTGATGAAATCTTCCAAAATGATGAAGATATCCCTACTTTTGAAACTACTACAATTGATTTTAATTCTTCAGGTGATTTCAACTTACATGCGCCTAAGAATTATGAATCATGAGATGACTATATTAAATCTAAATATAGTTCACGTTTCTTAAAATTTGACCTAGATCAAAACTCTAAAGAGGATGAAAATAAAGATAAACCACCATCACCTATTATTCCTCCTCTTCCACGTATCGAAGATCCAGCTGTTAAGTCTAATGAAATTCAAAACATCCCTTCATTACACCCAATTATTTCAGCTGCTAAGTTTGATGAATTTAAAGCTCTAACTTCAGATACTGCAAAAACAGCTTTTATTGAAAAATATAATAAAAATGTTGATAAGAATTCACCAATCTACTTCTTCTTCGAAAACAACATTAACACTAGATATAAATATGTCGTTACAGAGCTTAAGTTAGATTCTAACAAAGAATTATTAGCTAATGTAAAGATTGAAGATAGTGTTGATAAAAATAACTTGCGTACCTATAGCTATAGTGTTAATGCTTTAGCTGATAAACAATTAACCTTAGCAACACAAGCTGCTAATGAATTAATTAGAAACATCTTTATACAGCTATATACAGCTTTAGGTGTTAATTCTCAAATTGATTATCAACAACTAGTTGATCAAGAATTAGCTAACGTGTTATTTAATATGATTTCACGTGCTATGAAAAATAGCTATAAACCTGAATATAAAGCTGATTTAGCTAAAATTATTCAAGACAATGCTTCAGGTGTATCTACTGTTGACTTAAAAGACAACTTAGACACTAAATTTGGTACAGATATTAATTATTTTGTACTATCAACTTTAAAAAATACTTTAATTAATGACACTTACTACTTTGCTTTATTACCAAATGCTTATTTAAATACTTTTAAATTAATATCTGAAGGTATTAAAAATAAGATGGAAACAATTCAAGCAAACCTTAAAGTACTAAATGAGTACTATAAAATCAATTATTTAGATATGAGCTGAATTAACCAAGGCTTAGATGTCTTAAATGATGATATTTCATTCTTAAAAGGATTAGCTATAAACAATAGTTTTAACCTATATTCACAATATCTTGATTATACTGAGTTAACAACTCGTATAAATAAGACTTTTAGAGATTTATACATCATCTTACATACAGAAGCCTTAACTAATACAGAAGAAAACAAAAAAGCAATTAAACAAATGTTTGAATCAGTTTGAGCAATGCCACAAATTCCATACACTCAACCTGCTGCAAATAAAACATTACTTTACACATTAGGAGCTATCTTCTTATCATTCTCACTAATCCTAATTTTAATTGCTTCAACATTAGGAATCACACATAAAAGATTCCAAATTAAAAACACAAGAAATAAAACAATATTAATGAGTTCGCTAGCTTCAATTTTCTTAATAATAGCAATTATTCTACTTGCTATCGGACTTGGAGGTCTATAATGACAAATAATAACTATCCTAAAATTACAGGTATATTTGACTATGTTGTAGAGATTACAGGTAAGTACCCATACTTCCAGAATCAAATTTTTACCCTAGCAAGTAACCCTGAAGTAAATTTAATTTTAATCTCAGCTTCACAAAATAAAGCTTACTGTCTTTCAGAAGGAAAAATCGGAGATTTCTTAATTGGTGAAAGTGTAATCCCAACCGAAGATCAACACTTTATCGAAACTTCATTAAGCTACTTTGGAAAAATTATTAACATTGATGGAACTGTTTTATATCCATCTGTTGCAGAAGCTAAAACAATGCTTTCACATAAATCACTAGCTTTCAATAAACCAAACGCTTTACTTTCATACCAACCACTTGAAGAACAATTACAAACAGGTTACATGGCAATTGACTTACTTATCCCAATTGGTAAAGGACAAAGAGAACTTATTATTGGTGACAGAAAAACAGGTAAAACACATTTAACTTTAAACACTATTATTAACCAAAAGAATCAAAATGTTAAATGTATTTATGTAGGTATTGGTAAACAACAATCAGATATTGCTTCAGTTTATAAAACATTAAAAGACAATGATGCAATGGATTACACTATTATTATCAATGCTCCTGCAGATCAACCATATGCACAATATTTAGCACCATACATTGCTATGGCACATGCTGAAAACTTATCTCACCAATATGATGTTTTAATAGTATTTGACGATTTAACATCACATGCTAACATTTACCGTGAAATTGCCTTATTAACAAATAAACCAGTTGGAAAAGAAGCTTTCCCAGGAGATATGTTCTTCGCTCACGCTAGATTACTTGAACGTAGTGGAAAATTCGTTGGTAAAAAATCAATTACAGCACTTCCAATCTTACAAAGTGTTGAAAATGATATTACTTCATTAGTAGCTTCTAATGATATCTCAATTACTGACGGGCAAATTGTTATGAATACAGACTTATTTGCTCAAGGTAAATTACCTGCAATTGACATCGACTTATCTGTTTCACGTATTGGTGGATCAGTACAAAAACCATACATTGCTAAAGTAGCTGGTAAAATTGCCAAAATTTACAAAGCATACAAGAGACAAATTAAACTTGCTTCACTTAAATATGACTTAAATGACGAAACTAGCGCACTATTAACTAATGGTTCTTTAGTTGAACAAATGTTTACTCAAAAAGGTATCTCAGTTTACAAAGGAAGCACAATGTTCCTTACAGCTAAACTTATTTCATGAGGTATTTTAAAGAAAGTAACAAACATTCCTCTAGCTTTAAAATTCATTGAAGAACTTTGTGTTTACAACCACATTGCTAAAGACATTTTAGAACACATGATTAATAATGAAGCTTATGATGACAACATGGCTAAACAATTCTTTGCATTTGCTTTAGCTCAATATTCAAAATACAAAGGCTTTAACTGACAAGTTGAAGTTACCCAAAAATTCATGGACATTGATAACAGTGCCTTAAAATACATTGATGATAAAATAGGAGATAAATAATGACTAAAGGTATCGTAACTAAAATTTGAACAGACGTAGTTGAAGTTTCTTTCCCAAAAGACCAACTACCTAAAATTAACAATATCTTAGCTTCTGCAAGTGATCAAACTCACTTACTTGTTAAGAAAATTGTTAATGAAAACATTGTTTATGCAGTTATCATTGATGCAAATGAAACTATAGCAATTGACCAAGAATACTTTGACACAAACAACACATTCATGGTACCAGTTGGTGCTGGTGCTAAAAACAACATCTTTGATGTTATGGGTAGATCATTAAATGATCCACGAGCAAACTTCAAACGTGTAGCTATGGATTCAACAATTGTAACTAATAATGACTTCAATTTTGAACCTCAAATCCTTGAAACAGGGATTAAAGCTATCGACTTCTTCATTCCTATCTTAAAAGGTTCAAAAATCGGAATCTTTGGTGGGGCCGGAGTTGGTAAAACAGTTCTTATGAAAGAAATTATCTTCAACCTTTCTAAAAAGGAAAAGAACACTTCTTCTATCTTTATTGGTGCTGGAGAACGTTCAAGAGAAGGGGTTGAGTTATATGACGATTTAACTAAATCAGATTTAATGAAAAGCTCTATGATGTTTATTTCTAAAATGAACGAAAGTGCTGGAGCTAGAATGAGTATTGTACCAGTAGGAATTACTGCTGCTGAATACTTAAGAGATACAGAAAAAGAAAATGTGCTTCTATTCATCGACAACATTTTCCGTTTCTTACAAGCTGGAAACGAAATTTCAGCTTCACTTGATAAAAAACCTTCTTTAGGTGGATATCAAGCAACATTAAACACTGAAATTTCTTCAGTTGAAAATAGATTATTCTCAAATCAAAATGGTTCAATTACTTCATTCCAAACAGTATTCTTACCTATGGATGACTTATCTGACCCATCAGCTTTAGCTGTCTTTAATCACTTAAGTGGTTCTCTAGTATTATCACGTGATGTTGTGGCTAAAAACATTTATCCTGCTTTTGATCCACTTGAATCATCATCAGCAACTGTTGATGTAAAAATCATTGGACAAAAACACTATGATGCAATCATGCAAGTTAAGAAAATCTTACAAAGATATAAAGAACTTGAAGATGTTATTTTAATCTTAGGTATTGAAGAACTTGACGATGAATCAAAAATCATTGTTAAGAAAGCTTTACAACTACAAAACTTCTTCTCTCAATACTTCCACACTACACAACACTTTACTCAAATGCCTGGAGTTTACGTTCCATTGGCTAAAACGATTGAATCAGTAGAAAGAATTATTAATGGTGAATTTATCGATGTTAACCCAGAAAAATTCTCATTTATTGCTACTGTGGATGATATAAAAAATGAAAACTAAAATACTGAAAAATTCACTTTTAATACTAGGAGCTAGCGCATTTAGTTTACTGCCTGTTTCATGTTTCCATGATTACCCAGTTAGACCAGTAACTAAACCAGTTGATCCTAATGATCCTGGTGCTAAAAAGCCTGAGGATCCCGAAAAAGACAAAAAACCTACAGATCCTAAAGAAGGTGCACCTGTAGAAGAACCTCCTAAAGGACTTGGTCCTAATCCATTTGCGCCAAGACCTGAAAATGACCCAACTACACCTCCTAATGCAAATAGTCCGGAATATCAAAATTTTACATTCTTAAAGAAATATTATGCAGATGAAGGTGCTTATCTTAAATCTCTAGTTGGTGCTTTATGAACTGGTGGAGAAAATGAAGCATATCAAGAATTGTATGAGAAATATAGTAAAGAACATATAACTAGTTTTGATAATAAAGCATCTGAACTAAATCTACCTGCTTTCTTAGATTCATATGCCAAAAACTTCACATTAACTACTAATGATAATAAATTAGTACTTAACCCTCTTGGGCAATTTAGAAGAAGAAAATACTGAGCAGATCCTACTGGTGATAGAGGTACAGCTAGATATATTCCAAATAAACTTTATAAAGATGTTTTAGGAGAATCTTATTCTATTATTCTTGTTAATAACAATACTTATTTAGAAAAACTTAATGATCCTCAACTTCCACCAGGACGTTTAGCGCAAGGTACAGCATGAATTCTTGACTATGCTGCTGATGATTCTGGTTTAATTAAAAAAATATATTTAGCAACCAACTTACACGTTGCAAGTGATTTATTAACAGAAAAAGAAACTGATAGCGTTTACAATAATGTTTTACCTGACTCTGTGATGAAAGCTAATGCTGATAAATTAATAGAAGCAAGTAAAAAAGTTAAAGAATTAACACCTGAAACATTAAAAATAGAAAATGAATACAATGATATTAGAGTTAAATATGGTGAAAATTCAAAAGAATTCAAAGAAATTAATGAAAAATTCACAAAAGCTTTAATCCCATATAATGAAGCTCAACAAGCATTTAAGGCTGCATCAAAAAATATTGTTGGTGTAACTAGAAATATTACTTTAGCTCATTTTAGCCCAGATACTCCAACTGAAGTTGAATTAAAACGTACAAACCAAGATACAAGAGTCGACTTCTTTAATATCGATCCTAAAAACGTTAAGATTGTTTATGCTGGAGCAAACTTCTTATCTACTTCACCTTCAGAATATTTAGAACCTGATTCTCCTTATTCAAAATTAGAAGAAATGGCTGATTTTGCTGTTCTTGAAGTTACTTTGGATCAAGGTAAAGGTAAATATACATATTCTACACCAACTGAAGATTCTGGTTCAAAAGAAAGCACAATTGATGATTATAAAGATTATGTGTTATATTTAACTTCAGCATATCAAAGTAAAGACAATCAATCAAAACCAGCTAACTTTGATTTATTAAGTAATTATGATAAATTAGTTAGCGAAAAATTAACAGTTAATAGTAAAGATGTTTCTAAGATGGATTATGATCTATTAGCCCTAGGATTCCCTAATGCTGGTAGTGATGACAACTTAATTGTTTCACTAAGCAATAAAGATGAAATTCCTTCTTTAAGCAGTACATCTTCAGTCTGAGTTAATAAATCTAAGATTAATAAAGATAATGCATATGGTGGTGGTTTATCTCAAAACCTAGCATTGCGTACATTTATTGATAAACCAGGATTAACTGACATCTTCCTTTCTAACCCAATTATTAATGCAATGGATAAAAAAGGATTTGAAGTTAAATACCTTAAAGAAAAAGACTCAAACTATGCAGGGAACTCATATATCAATTATGGACTTGGGTACATTTTACATAACTGACAACCTGGTGAAGGTGGATCAGGTTCTTCAGTTAGAGATATTGACGGAAACATCCTAGGTATCACATTTGCTGCTGCTGATGGTGGTTTCACAACTCTTGTTTCATTAACACAAGCTTTAAGATCACCTGGATATGATTATAAAGGTCAATATGGTAAATATAATCTAGAACAATATGACTTAATCTATGGTGGAGGTGAACACCAAAGAACTTCATATCGTCAGGCATTACAAAAAATGTACGGAAATGATTATAAAACCAAACTATTCCCTCAAGGTGTTTCACAAATTCCAGAAGATTACAAGTTTAAAAAATAAATAATTTTTATACCTAGGAGCCTTAATCCTAGGTTTTTTTATATTATTAAAATAAAAAAACTTACCAGTATGATAAGTTTTTTAGATGTTAGCAAAACATTTTGTCTAGTAATGATTTTTTGATGTTGTTTAACTTTTCAAGTTTTGTTTCTTGATTAGTGATGAGAGTATCTAGATTTGATAATAATAAACCTATTTTTTGTTGTTCATCATAATTAGGTAAATACAACTTAAAGTTATTTAATTCTTGTTTAGTAATTGTCTTTATTACTGCTCCAGGTGCTAATAAAGCTTCTTGCTGGAATTTTATTTTTATAAGTCTTGCAAACATATCCTTATCGATTGCTTTTTTATAATCACTAAAATATAAAATTGTTCTATCTATATAGCAATCATATTTAGTCAGTGCTACTCTTCCAATTGTACCTTGCAAGGTTACAATAATTGACTTGTCAGGTACAAATACACTAAATGGAATAGCTATTTGACTTATTTTTTGTTTTGTTTCTTTTTTTAAAGAGAGATACTCATTAACATCAGCTACTTGAACAAATGGCATAGCATTAGGGCCTGAATATCATTTTTCCTCTCCATAAGGTTGTGGAAATGAACCTCTTCTAAATTTTGCTAATTCCAATATTTTGTGAACTTTTCAGCTATCCTCAAATCCTTTAAATCTTATTTTAGGAACTCTTTCATTATTGGAAGCAAACATTTTATCTAATAATGATTGTTTTATTGTTTGAAGTTTTTTAAGTTTTAATTCTTGAGAAGTAATGAGAGTATCTATGTTTGATAATAAAGAACCTATTTTTTGTTGTTCAATAAGGTTAGGAACATTTAAATATTGATTTAATAAATCATTTTTTACTAATGATGACATCATTGTAGTTAATTTTGTTGAATTTCTAAGAACATTTTGCATTACTCTTTCATTATTGATGTAATATTTTCAAAATTGGAGATCATATTGTTCTGTTATTGGGGTAAATACTTCGAATACATGAGAAACAATCCCTGCACCAATTGTATTTTCAACAAACCTACCATACTTATAATTTTGTGATTTATTTCCTTCAAAAGCTATATCACCTATTTTAAAAATATTGTAGCTTTTCAAATAATCTAGATTAGTGATTTTTTGATCTTCTTTAAAATACATGTTAGCTACAGAAATGATATATTCTTCATTATATTTAATATCAAAATTTTTCTCATTATTTGGTTTATATAATTCTTTAAATTTAGTTTTTTTTCAATTATCTTCATGATTTTTAAATCTTATTTCTGGTGCCTTTTTATTTGTCATCATTTCTCTCTTTCATAATTCCTTTAAATTTTATCATATCTACAAGTATTATTTCAGAGTGTTAAATGCTAAAAATGCAATAAAAAAATCCATTGCTGGATCATTGGTGCCGGCAACTGGACTCGAACCAGCGACCCCTTCCTTACCATGGAAGTGCTCTACCTGCTGAGCTATGTCGGCATATGGCTATTTAGTATATAAATTATACCTAAAATAGCCTATTTTAGTATTATTTGGTTAAAAATTTATAGCATTGTAAAGTTACTTCACAATCAGCTAGTGCTCTATGGTTTTCACTAGCATCATATGGAATGTAATAGTAATTACATATAGTTCCAAGTTTATAATTTGGAAGATTAAGTTTATGTATAGATAGCATTAATGTATCTATAATTTCATTTCTAAAGATGTGACCATGAGTTTTAGCTGCATAATATTGTAAAAATTTAATATCAAATCTTGCAATATTATATCCAACTAAAGGCAAATCTTGCACAAAGTCAATAAATTCAAGCATTACTTGTTTTATTGGTGCTTGATTTTTTAACATATCTCAAGTAATATGAGTTAGTTGAGATATAAATTCAGGTAAAGGACCAGAAATTCTCACTAACTGACTAAAATGATCTACCACTTGATTGTTAATAACTTTAATTGCTGCTATTTCTGTTATTTCATGCAAATTAGGGCTAAGTCCTGTAGTTTCAATATCTAAAACTATATAGCTGTTTGGATGCATAAATTAGAATAATCCACCCATTCCGCCAAATCCTCCAAAACCACCTGTTTTCTTAAAGTTTTGTGCGATTTGAGTCATCTTCTTACTCATTGCATCAAAGTCATTTAGTAGCTTGTTGTATTCTTGAGCACTACGTCCACTTCCTTTAAGGATTCTTTCTTTTCTAGAAGCTTGTTTAAGTAGTTTAGGATTTTTTCTTTCAGCCTTAGTCATTGATGACATTAAGATTTGGTATAGTTGCATTTTTTCTTCAGCTTTTTCAATTTCTGATTCATCAATTTTACTTGCTAAATTACCAGGTAACATTTTAAGAATTTTTGAAAATTTACCCATTTGTTTCATTTGCTTAATTTGTTCCATTAAGTCATCAAGAGTAAATTGCCCAGAGAAAATTCTTTCCACCATGTTTTTAGCTTTGTCTTCATCAATTGATTCACTAGCTTGTTCAATTAAGGTCATTACATCACCCATACCTAGAATTCTTTCAGCCATTCTATCTGGGTGGAAAAGTTCTAAATTAGAAGTTTTTTCTCCAGTACCAATAAATCTAATTGGAATGTTTAACACTTGTCTTAAGCTTAAAGCTGCTCCACCACGAGCATCTGAATCAAGTTTTGTAATAATTACTCCAGTAAGTTTTAACTTATCATTAAAAGCACTAGCAACATTGATAATATCTTGTCCAGATAAAGCATCTGCTACAAAGAAAATTTCATCTGGATGAGCAATATGTTTAATATTAGCTAATTCATCCATTAATTTTTCATCAATAGCAAGTCTACCTGCAGTATCGATGATAATTAAGTCATTTTTGTTTTCATTTGCTTTAACTAATGCATTTTGCACAATAGTTTCAGCTGGTACATTTACACCTTGCTCATAGTAATCAACTTGAATTCCTTTAGCTAAAGTTACTAATTGATCTACAGCAGCTGGACGATAAATATCAGCAGCAACTACCAAAGGATTTGTTACAAACTTTTTCTTTCTTAAGTAGTAAGCTAATTTAGCTGTGGCAGTAGTTTTTCCACTCCCTTGTAATCCACACATCATTACTACATAAGGTTTTTTGTCAATTTTAATTTCTTTAGTTTCACTTCCTAAAACTTTTACAAGTTCATCTCTAAAGATTTTGATCATTGTTTGAGAAGGATTTAATCTTCCAATAATTCTTCCTTCTTCTAAAGCTTTATTTTTGACATTATTAACAAATTCTTTGACTACACGTAAGTTAACATCAGCTTCTAATAAAGCCATCTTAATTTCACGTGTTACTTCTTGAATATCTTCTTCATTTAAAGTAGTTTTCTTAGCCATTTTTGCTAAGCTTTTTTGTATTCTTTTTTCTAAAAAATCTAACATAAAATTATTATACAACACATAAGTAAATAGCTAATAAATTTTAAAAAACTTATATAATTGTTTTATGAAAGAAATAGAAGTAAAATATCCAGAAAGATTAGACAAATATGTCTCAAATAATAGCGATATCTCACGTAATGATATTAAGCAATTAGTTGAACAACATTGTGTCTATGTTGATAATATTTTGGTTAATAAACCAAAATTTACTGTTCGTGAAGGACAAATTATTAAAATAACAAAAGTAATTGATAAAGAAATTAAGATCGAACCTAAAGAAATGCCTTTAGAAATCTTATATGATGACGATTACTTATGTGTTTTAAACAAACCTAGTGGACTTACAGTTCACCCTGCCCCAGGTCATTATGATGACACGTTAGTAAATGGTTTATTACACCATTTTAAAAACAATTTATCAAATGAGAATGGATTACTTAGACCAGGAATCGTACACAGAATCGATAAGGATACAAGTGGACTGCTTATTGTTGCAAAAACTAATGAAGCTCACAATTTATTAGCTGATATGTTTGCAACACACAGCATTAAACGTTCATACTTAGCAATTTGTGACGGGATTATTGAAAACACTAAACTTAAATTAGTTCTTCCAATTGGTCGTTCTACTAAGGATAGATTAAAAATGGAAGTAACTAACCATAATTCTAAACCTGCTGTTACATATGTAACTTTACTAAAAGGTTTTTATTTAGATGGATTACCAAAATCTTTAGTTAAATGTGAACTAGAAACTGGTAGAACACACCAAATTAGAGTGCATATGGCTCACATTAAGAATCCAATTTATGGGGATCCAGTTTACAATAAAGCCATTGACGAAAATGGACAAAGACTACATGCTTATAAACTCACTTTTGTCCACCCAGTAACTGGTGAAGAAATGGTGTTTTTTGCTAAACCACCAAAGGAATTTGAAATTGCTGATTTTGATTTTGACCAATTCCTAAAAGAAGAAGCTCAAGGAGGCAAAAATGTATAATAAACAATTATTACTTGAACTTGATAAATATGACACAACAGATTCATTTTTTGAAGATTTTAAAAAGAGATTTAACAAGTGAGTGTGAATTTGATTTACAGCTGTCTTATTAGCATTTTCATTATTAGTTGCAGATTTTGTAATAACTTTAGTATTTAAAGACAGTTTTTTAAAATGATTCTATTTTAGACCTAGTTCAACAGCTGGTACAGAAATAGCTCAAAATGGAGGACAAATGTTATTAAACACATTTATTTATCGTGTTGTAACACTTGTCATATATTTATTGATTTTTGGATATTTAGCTTATTCAATGATCGCTTATAAAATAATCTCTAATAAGGAAAAATCATTCGTTAAACAAAGTGGTTGAACCCCAATTTTAACATTTATAGTTGCTTTATATGCTGTATTTAACTTGATCCAATATATGTACAACAGTGGATTAAATCAATATGCAAATTATGCTATTGCTTTATTTGCTATTGAATTAATTTCATCAATTCTATATATATTTATATATTTTGTTCCTGCTGGACAAATAAGAAAACTTATCAAGTTTAATGTGTTTGTCATTCAAAATGTTGAATTTAAAGATTTCCAAAAGAAATATAGAGAAGTAGTAAAAGAAAGCGACAGAGGACCACTTGATATATTAAATTTATTTAACAAAATGTCAGCTGATATGGCTTTTACTGGTGACTTCCCAGATGATGTAACAGATGAAGAAAGAGAACTTAGTCGCAGATATGCTGAAGCTAAGAGAGAAGCAGAAAAACGTGCTCCATTCAATCCTAATACTTCATTGGATGAAGAAAAAGTACAAGCTATGGAAAAATTAATGGCAATGCCTAATAGTCAATTATTCCAAATGGCTGCTATCTTAAATATCTCAGGATATCAAGATATGACCAAAGATGAATTAGCTTCATTAATCTATAATTACACTAAAGAAGCACAAGTTCGTTGAGAAGAAACTAAAAAAGAAATCAAAGAAGATCAAACTGATAAAAAATAAAAAGAAGGCTATACACTTCTTTTTTTATTTTCTTTTATTTCTTATAGATAAAAATATAATTTAAGTATGCAAGAGAATAAATTTTTCGAAGAAAGTATAACAATTTTTGGCGAAGACTACACTTACTTTCTTTATTACTCACCAAAAAGAATTTTTTGAACAAAATATATTGAGAATGGTGTTTACATTACAGCGGGTGAAGGGGAAGATTTTTGATACCCATCAATTGAAGAAATAATTGAACGTTATGAGTACTATTATGATTATCTTGTAAATACACACAGCAATACTTTTTACTATTTAGGGAAGGAATATCAATATAAATACAGAACAAATGGATCAATAGTAATACATGCTGTAGGAAATAAAAAAGATATCTTAGGAGTAATTCCCTGCAAAAGAAATAGCGAACACAAAACTAAATATTTAGTTAGTTTAATATACAACTACATAGAAGAGTTGTTTACAAAATACATGGAAGAACTAACAAATAAAGTAACTAAAGAATTTAATCGTTCTGATATAAAAATATCTCTTCAAAAAACTTCTAACTTATACTATGCTAAATACACCTATTCTCCTAAAAAGCAAAAGGAAAGCATTCTTTATAGAATAAACAATTATGTTTATAGACCAGATGTATTGTATTACATAACAGTCCATGAAGTAGCACACTCCTTATCTCATGGGAGAGAAAAACACAGTAAAGAATTCTGAAAACGCGTTGAATCTTTAATTCCAAATTACAAATATTATAAAAAGAGTAAAAATTGAGACATCCTCAAACAATCTTATCCTGCTTTTGATGATGATTTTTTAAGTCACATTATTTAAGTGACTTTTTTTATTTATAAAATATTTAAAACTAATAGACTTGTTAAAAATGATCCTTATTATAAGGATTTTTTATATTAGTTCTCAGAATGTATATAATCATTTTTAAATATTTTGCCCACTTTTTTGTGCTACTTTATTTATTTTATGTAATTTTTGATAGCTTTTTAACCTAAAATAAGCATTTCCATGCTAATTTAGTCTCTGGATGATAAAAAAACATGGGAAAATATTTAAAACTAATAGACTTGTTAAAAATGATCCTTATTATAAGGATTTTTTATATTAGTTCTCAGAATGTATATAATCATTTTTAAATATTTTGCCCACTTTTTTGTGCTACTTTATTTATTTTATGTAATTTTTGATAGCTTTTCGACCTAAAATAAGCATTTCCATGCTAATTTAGTCTCTGGATGATAAAAAACATGGAAAAATATTTCAAACTAATAGGCTTGTTAAAAATGATCCTTATTATAAGGATTTTTTATATTAGTTCTCAGAATGTATATAATCATTTTTAAATATTTTGCCCACTTTTTTATGCTACTTTATTCATTTTATGCAATTTTGATAGCTTTTTAACCTAAAATAAGTATTCTTATGCTAATTTAGTCTCTGAATGATAAAAAACATGGGAAAATATTTAAAACTAATAGACTTGTTAAAAATGATCCTTATTATAAGGATTTTTTATATTAGTCACCAGTATGTATATAATCATTTTTAAATATTTTTTCCACTTTTTTATGCTACTTTATTTATTTTATGTAATTTTGGATAGCTTTTTGGCCTAAAATAATTATTTTCATGCTAATTTAGTCTCCAGATGGTAAAAAAACATGGAAAAATATTTAAAAATGATTATAGAAACTATTAAATTATATTTTTATTTAATTAAAATAATTTATATGATCTACTAATTGCATATATATACACAATTTCTATTTTTTATATTATTAATTATACAAATAAAAAATACCAGAGCATAAACTCTGATATTTTATAATTAATTGTCTAAAGACGATTATTTGTTAAGACCTTCTCATTTTCAGTATCTAACTTCATCAATGTCAATTCCAACTTCTTTAATGTATCTGTTGTGGTATGCAATTTTTTCGTCCATTAATGCAACGAAGTCTTTTGCTTTATCACCGTAAACTGCGTTAGCAGCTGTAATAGACATGTGGAATCTGTCCATTTCTGACATTAAACGAATGTCGAATGATGTTGTAATATCACCATTTTCTCTGTATCCGTGTACGAATAAGTTGTGGTTCTTACGTGAGAAGAAGATGTCACGAATTAATCCTTCAAATCCGTGGAATGCGAATAGAACTGGTTTGTTTTCTGTGAAGATTGCATTGAATTCTTCATCGCTTAATCCACGTGGATCAATACTTGGGTGACGTAATCTTAATAAGTCAACAACGTTAACAAATCTGATTTTTAGTTCTGGGAAGTATTTGTTTAAGATTGAAATTGTAGCTAAAGCTTCTAAGTTTGGTTCTGTACCTGATGCAACTACTACTAAGTCTGGTTCTTCACCTTCTTTAGTTGTTGAAGCTCAGTCAATAACTTTAAGTCCTTTGTCTACTAATTCTTGTGCTTCATCCATGCTGAAGAATTGATCTCTTGGTTGTTTTGAAGCAACAATAAGGTTAATAACGTCTCTTTCAGCAAATGCTTTATCTAAAACAGCAAGTAATGAGTTTGTGTCAGCTGGTAAGTATTCACGAATTAATTCTGGTTTCTTGTCAGCTAAGTGTCCTAAAATACCTGGATCTTGGTGTGTGTATCCGTTGTGGTCTTGTTGGAATGCTGTAGATGTAGCAATAACGTTAAGAGATGGGTAGTCTTTTCTTCATGAAATTTTACGTGCTTTAGCAACTCATTTCATGTGTTGTGTTAACATTGAGTCAACAACTCTTAAGAATGATTCGTATGATGCAAAGAATCCGTGACGTCCTGTAAGAACGTATCCTTCTAAGAATCCTTCAGCTTGGTGTTCTGAAAGTTGTGAATCGATAATTCTTCCAACTGGTCCGATAGCTTCATCTAATTCAGCATCAACTCTTTCAAGTCATTGTCTGTTTGTTAATTTAAGTACTGCATATAATCTATTTGATTTTGTTTCATCTGGTCCAAATACTCTAAAGTTATCTGGGTTTCTCTTGATTACTTCAGCAAATCAGTTACCTGCATTAACCATATCTTGGTCTTTTATTTCACCTGGTTTGTTAAATTCTAATCCGAATTCTCTTCAGTTAGGTAAGTTAAGAGCTCTTGGGTTTACACCACCATTTGTGATTGGTTGCATTGCCATTCTCTTGTTACCTTTTGGAGCGATTTCAGCGTATTCAGCTTTGAATTTTCCATTTTCGTCAAATAATTCTTCTGGACGATATGAAGCTAATCAAGCTTGTAATTCATCTAATAATTTAGGATTTTCTGATGTTACAGGAAGTGGAACTTGGTGAGATCTAAAGCTTCCTTCGAATGTTTCACCATTAATTTGGTGTGGACATGTTCATCCTTTTGGTGTACGAACAACAAGTACTGGTCAGATTGGTCTTGTAGCAACTTCTGCTGGTAATTTTCTAGCTTCTGTTTGGATTTCTAAAATTCTTTCCACAGCTTTGTCGAATGCATCAGCCATAAGTTGGTGAATACCTTCTTGGTCAAATACGTTAGCTTCTACAAAGATAGCTTCTCATCCGTATCCTTTTAACATTGAAGCAAGTTCTTCATCTGTTTTACGTGACATAATTGTTGGGTTTGAAATTTTTCCACCATTAATGTGAATGATAGGTAATACAGCACCATCATTTACTGGGTTAATGAATGATGTTGAGAATCATCCAGCAGCAAGTGGCCCTGTTTCAGCTTCACCATCACCAATAACAGCAGCAGCAATAATGTTAGGGTTATCTAAAATAGCTCCTGTTGCGTGTGAAAGTGAGTAACCTAATTCTCCCCCTTCGTGAATTGATCCAGGTGTTTCTGGAGCAGCGTGTGAAGCTGTTCCACCAGGGAATGAGAATCTTTTACACATTTTCTTAATTCCAGCTTCATCTTCTGTGATTTCTGGGAATAATTCTGTGTAACTTCCATCTAAGTATGAGTTTGAAATCATAACTTGTCCACCGTGTCCTGGTCCTTCGATGTAGAACATATCTACACCATATTTGTTAATTACCCGGTTTAAGTGTGCGTAAATTAAGTTTTGTCCTGGGATTGTTCCTCAGTGTCCGATTGGGTACATTTTAACGTCTTCAGCTTTTAAACCACCTTTCATAAGTGGGTTGTTTCTTAAGTAGATTTGAGCTACTGAAAGAAAGTTAGCTGCACGCCATCAAGCATGTACTTTATCTAAATATTGTTTTTCATCAAATAAAGTCTTTTTCATAAATATTCCTTTTAAATTTTTGATATTTAACACATTAAGTTTAATGTCCAAAAAATTCCAACTCAATATGTATCCATATTTTACATTTTTTCCCATTTTATCCACACAAAAATATTTGGCTTTTTATTTGGTTAAATTTCTAGTTAAAAATCCATTCTTTTGTTTTTGTATTTTAAGGTTGCAATACCTAAAAGTACTAGCAAATAGATATAATTAAAATTACAGATCTTATGAAAAAAATATTTTATTTGACATAAAAAGAAAAAAATCTGTTATTTTATTTATATTGAAGTTTCGATATATTCAAACTATAATAAAATAAAACGACAGATTAGGAGAAAAAATGAAAAAGCCAGAAATTATTTTTATTGACTTAGATGGTACAACTCTTGATACACAAGAAATCAAATTCTGACAAAGAAGTGCAACACCATATACAAGACAAGTTTTAACTGAATTAAACAAGACTATTCCAGTTGTTGTTTCAACAGGTAGAGGTGTTTCTACAAAAACAAGCAACCTTGTTAAAGAAATTACTGGAGTAGATACTTATATTGCTTGAAACGGGGCAAAAACTGTTGAAAATGGTCAAATAGTAAATGAAGAAATTATGTCAAAAGAAGTTGCTCAACAACTTTTTGATGAACTTTCTAAAAACTTCTGTTTTGTAGTTTATAACTCAAATGCCAGAGAACAAGCATATGTAAAAAACAGAGTCTTTAGATGATTCATGGGAGGGTTTGGAAAGAAAACTGCTCACTCATATAAAGAATATCACAATGATTTCCCAGTTTATAAAGCACTAGTTTGATCATTATCAGCAAGAAAAATTAGAAAACTTGCTTTAAAATGACAAAAACAATTTGAAGGAAAATTAGAAGTTTCTCTTTCAGGATCTAAAAATAACATTTTAGAAATTACTAAAGCAAACTGTTCAAAAGGTGATGAAGAAGTTCGTTACTGCCTTTCAAAAGGAATTGATCCAGCTAATGCAATGCATGTTGGAGATTCTATGAATGATGCCTCAACTAAGAATCGTATTGGTACATTAGTAGCTATGCAAAACTCAGTTGATGAATTAAAAGCAATTGCTGATGTAGTTACAGAATTTAGATGTGATCAAAGTGGTTTAGCTAAATTCTTAGAACAATTTTTACCAGAAAATAATTAAAGTTAGTCTATCTAACTTTTTTTCTAAAAATTTTATTTTTAATTAAAAAAATATTTAAAAATTAACTTTTTGATTTTTATATAGCTTGATTAAGTTTTTTAAAGTGTTACAATATATATACAGAAAAGAGGTTAATATGAATAATAAAAATGAATTAATTACATTACAAGCTTCATTATTTATTTTGCAAGCTAAAATTAAAAACTTCCACTGAAACATTAAGGGAGCTGATTTCTTTGAAATCCATGAACAATTAGATAAATTGTATGATGATACTACTGAACAACTTGATGCAGTAGCAGAAAAATTATTAATGTTAGGTTACAATGCTCTTGGAAGCTACCAAGAAGCTGCTAAACACTCATTAATTAAAGAAATTGAATCTAAAGATTTTGTTTCAAGCGAAATCTTTACTTATGTAGTTGATGATCTAAATACACTTCTTGAATACATTGGACAAATGGATAATATTTCATATAGAGTGCAACCATTACTTGATGAAATTGTTATTTATTTAGATACATGACACTGAAAATTTTTAAAATCATCTAAATAATTTCAAGCAGCACTTGCTGCTTTTTATTTTGCAAAAGAAAATGCACCCATGATAGGTGCATAAAAACTACGTTTTCTTGAGTCATTGGAGACGTAGTGTCTGAATAAAAAACTAACTATTATTATCCGTCTGGATAGTATGCCTATTAGTAAAGTATCTAACAGACATACTTTAATATAGTACATTAAAAATTAAAAAATACTAGTAAATTTTTATATTTTTTTAACTTTTTTTATTTTTCAGGTAATTTTAGATCTTTTTTAATTATGTCAAAAAGTGATTTTTTGATCAAAAAAGATAGCAAATAAAAAACTCGTCTTAGTGACGAGTTGGAAAATGTTTGTTATGGATTTGGTGTTTATAAGCTCGGTTGACTTGTCTAAACATGTCACCTTCTTCTGAGAATCTTTTTCTACCAAGTCTAGTATATCTTTCAGCTGCTTTATCAGTAATTAATTTATCAGCACGTAAAATTTCAAGATAGTAATTTATTATTTCATAATTAAAGAAGTATTTATATTCACTATATAATTGCATAATATTTTTTAATTCTTCAAATAACATATTCTTTAATAAATCAGGATAGTTCATTTGTTTTGAATGTAAATTAAATTCATCTCTATCTACAACTTGTAATTCTTTGTCAGGATAACATTTAACATCTAAATCATAATCTATAAATTTAATAGTATTATCTTCAAATATAGGCTTTGATGCCATATTAATATAATAATAAGGCCCAGTATCTTTTAATAAAACAATTGCATTATACATAGCATCTTTAGGTATGAATCAAATAGCATTTTCGTTATATCTTCAACCATTAACATCTTTTTCGTATTCAGCTACTTTTGTATTTTTAAGAAATAGTACTATATGTCTCTTATTGTGAAAAACTACTTTAGCTGAATTTCATTGACGATATAAATAACCATTGTGCTTGTATCCTTGCACATTAATCATTGAGCCAACTTTTAATTTACTAAAATCTCATTCCATTGTTATCCTCCTTTCATAATCTAACTAAATTATAACATTAGCGAGGACTTTCTCAGTGTATTGTGGTTTGATTATTTTTGTTTTCAACAACATAATAGTAACTTGCATTTTCTGCCCGGTATGTAGTTACTCATCGATTGCTTGGCACACTAGGAGCATGGTCTCGAACTACTTCATTATCTTGTAGTAATCCATCATTATTAAGATCATCTCAGAAATAAATAGTTCCATTATTACCAGCTACAATAAAATCTTTAGTTATATAACTAATATAATTTCTATTAGCATGGATTCTATTTCCTATTTGTACTTGACGTAATTGATCATTAGCTTGAATTTCGTTTTCAATTCTAGCTCCTTTATCAAAATCCTTATGACCAAAGAAGTTAAAAGTATCTAAGTATATTATTTCACTATGAGCTACTACTTGACCATTATTATCAACAATAGCAATTCCAGTATGACTTTTGTCTTTTAAATATCCACTAAATTTAACTTTAGTTATATTAGTTTCATTCTTTTGCACTTGGGCATGATTTTTACCTACTCATTTTCAGTCTGAATTATCATAATAAATTTGTGCAATTTCATTCCCATATCCCATGGTTTCTAAAAACATTGCATAAAAATTAGTTGAATTATCTTGATGAATTTTATTAACTTGATTATTAGGGATATCATTTAAAGTCTTATAAGAAGATAATGCAAAAGGTGAAGCAGGAATCATGATTGAACTTGATCCTTGGATAATTGTGCTAACTCATTTATTTTGCTTAGGATCTCAATATTTAATTGGGTGTAATGGATCAATAATACCTGAATCATCATTAATATATCAGCCACTTCTTGATAATGAATCAAAATTATTCATAAAGACTTTACCATAGTCTTCCGCTATTGAACTTGGTCTAATTTCATAAGTACTTGCTTTATTTGAATAATGAAACTTCATATTTCCAAAATATCCTGAAGAAAACTCTTGTTTTTCAGCTTCAGCTTTTAATGCTGGATTCATTTCATTAATATTGTAATATGATTCAAAAGCAAATTTTAAGTATTCCCTAGGTACTAATTCAGTTAATGAATAATAGTATCTTAAATCTTTGCTTGATAAAGCAAATTTTTCATCTGGTGAATATCAAAATCCATCTTTACTATCCAGTCTATTTTGTAGTGCTAAAGGATCGCGTGGAGATTTTTGACCATTATATATTCCATTTGAAACATCTCATAAGTCTTTAGGAGAAAAATTTGCATACAATGAGTCAGATACATCTGTTGCATTTGAACCTACTCAACGTTCTCTTAATAAAGCTAAAATTTCAGGCTTAATATATGATTTTGCTGCTACGTCATAGTTTAAAAAGTATCTAAAGTAATCAGCAAAATATCCATTTCAATATTGCTCATTTGCTGAAGAAAAGATTTTATCTAATAAACCATTTTTATTGCTTTCTCCTGGTTCATAGTATTTTACTGTGACCATTTGTTTTTGATTTTTATTTGCCATTGGACCATTAACATTTCCAGTTGGTATGGTTTTATCCAGCTTTGGTAAAGCGATTTCAGCATAATTATTAGCTCAATGGTGCATATATTCATGGAATAAAGTTTGCATAATTGTTGCAACTCTATCATACAATGTTGCATTAGTTTCACACATGAAAGCAGCATTAATATATATGTTTTTAGTACTTGGAATATATAAACCATTTGCTGTTGTTGGTATGATTGTGAAATCATTAATATTAATAGCTTCTAAATCATAAACTTCAGGTCCGAATGTAACCTTACGTTTAAACTCATTAGCTAAATAAGCAAGGCCTCCTGGCCCAAGTAAATATCTATTATTAGCTGGATTTTCTTTATCCACCTTATAAGCAAAGTCTCTAAACTTAATTTGAGTATAAGGATCAACATATTCAATATAAGTTCCTTCATCATTAGTTTTAACATCTCAACTAATATTTCCGACTTTATTAACTAACTCTAAAGCTTGCGCTTCTTCTTCATTAGTTAGTTTATTATAGAATTGAACTTCATTTTTTGCAATAGCAACTAATTCAGGTTTCTTTTGTCAGCTTGGAACATCATATTCAGGCTTAATATCAATAATTTCTTTTTGATCTTCTTTGTCATTTTCCATCATGTATTGAATAGCAAAATATGCGCTAGATACAATAGCGCCTAAACCTAATATAATACCTACTGAAAATAAACTTCAGCCTATAATTTTTCTTTTCTTGCTCATTATTATATATTCTAATACATTTTAATTTTTCCACTAATCTTATCTTTAATTAAATTACTTAACTGTAATATGTCGTATGTCGATCTTTTTCCACATTATTCCACAAAAATGTGGAAATTTGTGGAAACTTATTCATTTTCAGGATATAGCGCCAAAATTAGGACTATAATAATGATGTACAAACGGAGGTACTTATGTATAAATACAAAGCAAAATTATTAACAAATGATGAAATTATCGCTCAAGCTAATACAATTGAAGAATTAGAAGGGCAAATAAAAGGATTCCGCCGTGGACAAAAACATGGATTACACACAATGGGAAATGAAAAGATTGAAATAATTCGTGTTGAAAGAAACCATCTTGAAGGAAAAGAAGGTTCAAAAGAAGTTTTACTAAAAGTAGTATAAAAAAGAAATAAAAAATGAGGGTTAACCTCATTTTTTATTAAATTATGATGGCATGTTTTGTAGCGCATATAAATTAGCTGACATTGGTATTTCTACCATTGTGCTATCTGTACTTGCGCTTGTAGAATTTTGAACTTCTACTTCTAAGACAAAGTTTCATACAAAATCAACTCTTGGATTATTATCAGCTCTTTTTAATTCAAAATTAGTTAAACTGATTGTTTTTATTGCAATTCTTCCTACTTGGAATTGATCGCCATTTAGTAATCTACTTTCTGCACTAATTGGTCAATCAGATAATGATCTGTGCTTAAAGTAGACTTTAATACCATTTAAATTATTAATTTCTAATTTTGGATCTCCTGCATTATTTTCAACTATACGGGAAATTGTTGCATTTTCGCTTCCTAATTGTTGCCCTAATATCGCTTTAAGTTGATAACGTTCAGTAATATTGAATTTCTTTTGTTCTTCTGGAGTTAATTTTAAAAATGCATCCACTAAAGATCTATATGTTTTTCTTTTCATTAATTCAAATGGATCTGGTGTTACGGTAAAATCATTTTTTATTTGCTCTGGAGTGAGTTTTTTAAATCCTTTAAAAGTAAATGTTTTGTATCCATATTCAGTAGTACCTAAACCAGCTGCAGGTTCATAAAGTAAAGCAACTGTTACAAATAATTCACCTGTTAAATCATTTGGATAATATTTTGCCGATACTCTCACAGGTTCATTGTTTCAAAATGAATATTTTTCACTTAAATTAAATAATTCGCTTCATAAGTCTAATGATAAGGCTTTCTTTCCAGCAAAGAATGATGGGAAACGATCATAATTTATTTGACTTTTAACTGTTAATTGGTTATTTAATATATATCCTAAGTATTGTTGGGCTGTGTAAGTTAATCCAGTAAAGTAATCAACTGTGCCATGATAAACATTAATTTCTTGTACTTTATTTACTGTGTTATTTGTTAGTATTTTTTGAGGATAGTCAACACTAATTGAAGCACTAGGTTTATTTTTATTGTTTGTTACGCTAAATGTTTTAACAATAAAGTTTTCATTGTTTAAAACATCAAAAGCATTTCCTTCAATAGTTAATACCATTTTAGAAAGGTAAGGTTTAATTTCATTAAATGATTTTCCTACAAAATCATTTACTGATTTTTGTTCTTCCATAATTTTATTTGTATTTCATTCTAAATTTAAAACCATAGTTCTTTTTACAACAAATAAACCATTTACATTAAATGTAACATTATTTAAAGATGTTTCTTTGTATTTACCAGTAACCGTAAAACTTAATGTACCTTTAGAATCATCAAATGCAGTTACTTTTACATTGCTAAGATTGTAATTATCATTTTTAAATGATTTACCATTTATTAATGAATATGCTTTACTTGCAGTCATTTTGTCATTTAAAGCTAATAATGAAATTATGCTTTTATATTCATTAATATTTAAGCCACTTTCAGTTCCACCTTTAGTATTTTCATCCACAGTTGTATCTGGCGCAACAGGTTGATCTGGTTCTTTATCCTTTTCTGGATTATTAGTTCCAGGTTGTTCTGGGTTTTCAGGGGTTTGTGGATTTTTTGCAGGGTCTGATTGCTCATGTCCATCACCTGGAGTTGGATTGTTTCCTGGTTCAGGTTGTTTATTTGTATCACCAGGATTAACTGGTTCTGGTTTTGGGGCAATAGGCTCTTTTTCATCATTGTTTTGGTCTTGTGTGCGCGTATTACCACAAGATGCTGCCACTAATGGAAGCAATGTGAAAGATCCTAATCCTAAAATTGTTAATAGTTTAATTTTTTTCATTCAATCTCCTTAAAAACTCGATTATTTTATAAATTTGTAATATTTTATAAGAAAAAGTGAATTTTCTAAATAAAAATGTTCCATCATGGAACATTTAAAATTATCAGATTTTAATACGTTTTTCAGGTGCTAGATACATTTTATCTGATTCTTGAATCTTGTATGTGTCAGCAAATAAATCAAGGTTCATCATTAAAACATTACCTCTTTCTTTTGCTGGTGAGTGTACGTCAGTTTCAAGTAATCTTCTTGCGTATCCTTCTCCTGCTTTTTGTCTTCAAACTCTTACTCAGTTTTCAAAGAATTTTTCAGCTGAGAAATCAGCTTCTTTTTGTGCAGCTTCTAAAGCACAAGCAACTCCACCAATATCGGCAATATTTTCTGAAACTGTTAATTTTCCATTAACTGGTCCATATGGAGTTACACGAGTATTATATAAGTCAATAACTGCTTGAGTTTTTTCAGCAAATTTAGCTCTATCATGATCAGTTCATCAATTTACCATTGAACCATTTTCATCAAATTGAGCTCCATTATTATCAAATGCATGTGAAATTTCGTGAGCAATAACTGCTCCAATTCCACCGAAATTAGCTGATGAAGATTGGTTAATGTCATAATATGGAGCTTGTAAAATAGCAGCTGGGAATACAATGTGGTTTCCAAATGGATTAAAGTAAGCATTAATTGTATCTGGTGACATTCCTCAGTATTTAGGATTTACATATTCTAAATATTGTGACATTTCATATTCATACATAATTTGATCAAATGCAAGTACATTTTCAAAAATGTTTGAACCTTCTTCATATGTACGTGTAATAAATTTAGCATAAATTGGTTTGATTTCTTCTGGGTATCCAACCATAACACCTAATTTAGAAAGTTTTAAAATTGCTTTTTCTTTTGTTTCTTTTGTTAATCAAGTATTTTCTTCAAGACGTTGTTTATAAACATCAATCATACTTGCAACCATGTGTTCAACATCTTTTTTAGCTTTTTCTCCAAAATATTCTTTAGCATAATACATTCCAAGTGGCATTCCAAAGTATTTTGTTGCTACGTCATAGGCATATAAATCTAATTCACGGGGTTTTGCAATTGAATATAATACATTTTTAAAGTGTGAGGCTTTAAGTCTTGTTTCTTCTGACATAAATCCTGCTGCATATAATAAGTTTTTAATAAATAATAATGCTCTATAAGCTTCAAAGTTAGCTTCAGTATAAATTTTGTCAATGTTTTCTACAAATCTTGGGTTTGAACATGAAATTTCTTTTACTTCTTTATTTACTAATTCTTGTGCAATCTTTTGAATGTCAAATGATTTTACATTTTCTTTATATCATTCAATATCTTTTAAATTGTATAAAGATGTATAATCAGCTTTTTCTTCACTTGAAAGAACAAATTCAACTAAGAAGTTATCAAATTCAAGAGCTTGATTCACTAATTTGTTTGCTTCTTCAGCGCTCTTTCCATATGAAACTAGTAAGTCAAATGACATTTCTTTTCAAGCTGTTAAAAGTTTTTCTTTTTGAACTGGATTTCCATAAGTTTCTTTAGATCCTAAAATAAGTCTTGGATCTTCTAATCATAAAATGTATTTTTTATTATCAATAAAATCTTCGCCAATTCCAAATGGTAGTGGTAATGAAGAATATTGTTTATCAAATTCAGAATAATTTTCAGCTAATTGTTTAAAACTTGTAAGAGATTCAATTTTGTCTAAGTGTTTTCTGGCTGGTTCTCAACCTAATTGAGCTCTTTTATCAGCATTAATAATCATTTGGTATAGTTTTACATATTCATGAATCATTTTATCAGCTGGTAAAGGTTTCTTTCCTGCTGCTCAATCAGCAGTTAAACCTTTTAATAATTTTTCAACTTTAATATCTAGTTCACCAAAACATGAAATTGAAGGACGATCTGCAGGAATTTCAGTATCCTTTAATCAGTCAAAGTTAACATATTCATAAAAGTCATCTTGTAATCTTGGTTTGTTCATTTTGTCTCCTTAAATATATCGTTTAAAATAGTATTTTAATTATACTTTACTTTTCAGTTATTAAAATTTAATATATTTATAGATTAATATTTTTAATCTCATTTTTCCTCATTAAATGACCTCAAAAATTACTCAGATAATATTAGTAATAATTTAAATAAATTAATACAATATTTATTATTTTTGAATTCAAGAGCTTGCATTACAAGCATTGCTTTTTCATTATTACTTATTGTCATAAATCTTACTTACGATAAAGCCAAATGTTTTAATAGTCTCCTCGTCAGTTCGTAATCAATAGTAGTAGCCATATCTTTCAACATATGAATTGCGAATTTATTTATAAAAATATCCAAAGAATATAAATATATTGATAAAACATTTTTTTGTTAATTTTGCTGGTTTCCTTTTATTTTATAAGCAAATTAAATTATTTGTTAATACTTGTTATATTTATTCAATTAAAACATTTAAAATTATTATGAAGCAAATAAAGTTGTATTAGGAATAATAAAAAAGAATTTCCGGAATGATTTTTAAGTTTTTTTATTATGTTTAGTGAGTTCATTATAATTAAAGTGTATGCAAATATATATCAGAAAAGGAGCAAAATGAAAAATGATTTTTTCAATTTAATTATTGCAGTTGCTGATACAACTAATACAATTAATTTAATAAATGCAAAAAGTACAAATATAAAAGATGAGTTAAGTGAAAAATTAAAATTATTTATTGACTCATTTTCAAAGTACGAAAAAATGAATTGCTGACTTACTAATATAGAATATCTCCAATTTAAACAAAATAAGATTGCTTATGAAAACAAATTAGACATATTTTCAGTATTGATGCAAATAAATGAAATTTTTAACAAAGAAAAAAATGATTTAATTTCAATGATAAACAATTTAAAATCATCGATTCATAATGTTGATGTTTATGGATTTGGATATTAAAATGAAATACGAAAATGCTTGGATAATATTTAATTTTTTTCTTGTTAGTTTTGCCTATTCTGCAGCTATTGTTATTGAATTTGGCGCAATATTATTTTTATGCCATTTTAAATGAGAAAATATTAATTACGCAATAGGCAATGTTATTTTATTAATAAATCTGATTTATCTTTGTGTAGCTGAAGTTTTATATTTTGTATATCGTGTAATTAGTGATTTTAATATTCAGTTAAGATTATCAAAGAAATTCAGAAACCAAGAAATTCATTTTCAAAATAAAACAAAAAATAAATTTATAGGTTGAATTTACAAAAATGTATATTTTAAAAAATCAAAAGATAACAGTGAAAATGTTTTTAATTCTTTGTTAAAAACACACAAATTTAAAATGCAAATATACTTTTTCTTTTGATTTTCTCTTTTCATTATGATAACATTTCTAATAATGAATATTTCTTATACAATATGATACTTTAGCTTAAATCAAAATGGTACTAACTATATCTGAGTTATTTGAACTTGTTTTGGATTTACAATATTATTAATAACAAGATATTGACGTTTTCGTACTTATCACTATTGTAAAAAACATAATTTGCATTCAGAAATGTTTGATGACAGTGAGCGTTTAATTAGATGAATCATTAACAGTAATAGTACATGACCTTATTTCCATTTTTCAACCGTTCACTCAGCATTTAATTGGCAAGATGAATATAAATAAATAATAGATATAATTCAAAAAATAACCTGACTTAATTGCCAGATTATTTTTTTACTTATAAATAAAAAAATAGTTTTGTCATTGAACTAATAATGTGATTTTTTCTAAAAATACCAATATTATGGGACTTATAATAATGCTATAATTCTAATAATCTTTATTAAAGATTAATTATTTGCAAATAAAACAAAATCTTAAATTTAAAAAGGAGACAAATATGTCAGCAATTACAAAAATTCATGCACGTGAAATTTTAGACTCACGTGGAAACCCAACAGTAGAAGTTGAAGTATTCACAGAATTTGGTGGATACGGAATCGCTAAAGTTCCATCAGGTGCTTCAACAGGTTCACGTGAAGCTCTTGAATTAAGAGACAAGGGATCAGAATTTGAAGGTAACTGATTCGGTGGAAAAGGTGTTATGTTAGCTGTTAACCACGTTAACAATGACATCGTTCCTCACATCTTAGGAATGGAAGTTACTGACCAACGTAAAATCGACATGAAAATGATCGAATTAGATGGTACAGAAAACAAATCAAAATTTGGTGCTAATGCTATTTTAGGAGTTTCTCTTGCTGTTGCTAGAGCTGCTGCTAACGAATTACAAATTCCTCTATACAAATACTTAGGTGGATTTAACGCACACGAATTACCAGTTCCAATGTTAAACGTTATTAACGGTGGAGAACACGCTTCAAACACAATCGACTTCCAAGAATTCATGATTATGCCAGTTGGTGCTAAATCATTTAGACAAGCATTACAAATGGCTAACTTTGTATTCCACAACTTAGCTAAATTACTTAAAAAACACGGACACGGTGTTCAAGTTGGTGATGAAGGTGGATTTGCACCTAACTTCAAATCACATGAAGAAGCTTTAGACTTCTTAGTTGAAGCTATTAAAGCTGCTGGATACACACCTGCTAAAGAAGGTGAAAATGCAGTTGCTATTGCTATGGACTGTGCTTCATCAGAACTATATGCAGATGGTGTTTACACATTCAAAAAATTAAAAGCTGCTATTGAAGCTAAAAAACCAGGATTCGAACACTTAGAAGATGTTAAATTATCATATACATCAGATGAAATGGCTGAATACTTAAAATCACTTGTTGCTAAATACCCAATTATCTCAATCGAAGATGGATTTGCAGAAAGTGACTGAGCAGGATTCAAGAAATTTACAGCTGAAATGGGTGATAAATTACAAATCGTTGGTGACGACTTAACAGTTACAAACACAGCTATTCTAAAACGTGCTATTGAAGAAAAATCAATGAACTCAATCTTAATTAAAATTAACCAAATTGGTTCAATTACAGAAACATTTGACGCTATCCAAATGGCTCAAAAAGCAAACATGACAGCAGTTGTTTCACACCGTTCAGGAGAAACAGAAGATACATCAATCGCTGATATTGCTGTTGCTATGAACTCAGGACAAATTAAGACAGGTTCATTATCACGTACAGACAGAATCGCAAAATACAATCGTTTATTAGCTATTGAAGAAGAACTTGGTTCATCAGCTGAATTCAAGGGAATTAAAGCTTTCTACAACATTGTTAAATAATTTATTCAATACAATAATTACGTTCCATTCAATGGGACGTTTTTATTTTTACCCCTTTCTCATTGGTATAAAATACTTTTAAATACAAAAGAAATTATTGGACTTTAAATTCATTTAACTATTTATTTTTTAATTTAACGAAAGAAAAAATGCACTATTGTGCATCATTATTTGTTTTCTTATTTCTGCTTCACTTTCTTTCTTCACCTTTTAATAAGCGTTGAATATTACCTCTATGTGTAAAAAGAATAAGTGCAACAGCGCCTAAATATATAAATCCAGTGTAAATAGAAGCATAATTTACTACATATGTTGCCACATATTGTATAAATCCTCTTTGATCTGGAGCAATTTGTTCTAAATTAACTGTTTTAGTTCATTCTAATCATTGATAATTTGTAGCTCATGCAATTGTACTATTACTCATTCACGGTACAAATACAAATGGAATTAGCAATACAGCTGCCACCATACTTGCAAGTGAAATATATTTTTTTCAAAATGCTACTGCAAAGAAGAATACAGCTGCAATAGGTAATAAAACAATATTATAACTAATAATTAAACCAATACTACTTGCAACACCTTTGCCACCTTTAAATCCGAAAAACACAGGGAAACAATGTCCTAACACTACACCAATCCCTGAAAGCATTGGAACTGCTATTATAGCTTGATATTGTTTAAAGGATTCACTGCTGCTTGGTCCTTTTGAAGACACTTGTGGAGCTGCATTAACTCAATAAGCGATTCCAGTAGCTAATGCTACAGCAGCTATTGTTTTTAAAACATCTATCAGTAAGATTAAAACACCAATTTTAATACCAAAAACTCTAGAAGAATTAGTTGCTCCTGCATTTTGTGAATGTTGAGATCTAACATCTTTTTTAAGGAATTTACTAAATATAATTGAAGTATTTAGTGAACCTATTAAATATCCCATGACCAATAATGCTATATTCAGGACTACAGTAGTGAAAACTAAAATATTGTAATTTCCGTTCATATCTACCTTTCTATAATAAATATATTAATTATAGTAATTTTCTATATATATTATAATTTAATTATGAACAAAAAATACGATATTAAAATAGTACAGTTACCAGATCCTGTACTTAGAAAAAGATCCCACGATGTTCCAATCCCTCTTACAGAAGAGGATATTGATTTAGCAGAGAGAATGATCTACCACATTGATGATTCTCAAACTGAAGGAACTCAATTCCGTCCAGGAGTTGGTGTTGCTGCTGTTCAATATGGAATACTAAAAAATGTTTTTTACGTTTTTGTACAAGACGATAAAGGAAATGTTTTATTTAAAGACGTTTTATTCAACCCACGTGTTGTTGCAAAAAGTAATAAAAAAATAGCCCTAGATGAAGGAGAGGGTTGTTTATCAGTTGATGAATCATGGCCAAATCAAGAAGGTTATGTTCATCGTTCAGATCGTGTAGTAGTTGATGCTTATAGTTACTACAATAGAAAATGATTACGTTATGAAGTAACAGGTTATATTGCAATTGTTTTCCAACACGAATTAGATCACTTAGATGGTCACTTATTTATTGATCGCATTTCTCGAAAAGATCCTTGAAAAAAATTACCTAAGGCACAATACTTATAATGAATACATTATTTGAAGTAGCTGCTAGTGCTTCTGCTCAGTCAGAATCATCATCAAGTGCATCTCAATTCGAAGATATTATTAAGATTTTAAAAAATATAACTAATTCAGTTGGTAATGCTGCCATCTGACTTCCTATTGTTATCATTGCTTTATTAGTTATTTCTTTCTTAATTGGTTTTTGATTTAACTATAAATGATCAATTTTTAAATTTGCTGCAATTGTTTTAACAATGATTATTAGTGCTATAGTTTTCAAATTTGCTTCTGAAGCAATTCAAAGACATTTGGAAAATGAAAATGAAGCAAACCAAATCTTTAGGTCCGGTTTACCATTTGCTTTAACTATTTTTGCTATTATTTGTTATCTTTCACTTAGAGGATTATTCTTTGTAATTACATTTATTATCCACTTAGCAAGAATTAACAAACGTAAAGAAAAGAAAACAAAAAGAATTGCAAATGGTAAAAGAGGAAATAGAATTTGAACTAGATTATTATTTGGTACTACAAACGTTGTCTTAACAATCCCAGGTACACTATTATTATCTAACTTAGTTACTACAGCTATGGTAGATGATGCTACAACTTCAAAAACAACAAATATCGGTGTTAAGATAATGACAGGTGGAAAAGGTGCTTCACTTTCTGGAATTGGAATTGGTACTATATCACTCCTTGAATTATTCCAAAAAGGCTCAAAATTATTTAACACTTTACAAAACCCTGAAAACAAATGAACTAAAGAAGAGCTAAAAGATATTGTGGATACACTACATTCTTCAGCAGCATTATTAAACAATCAAGATGTTAGAAATACTATTTCAAACATAGCTAAAGATGTTGCTGCTAAAAATGCTCCAGAAATTGCTCAAAAAACTGGTGTAAACAAATACATTGAAGACACTAGAAAAGAATTGGAAAAAGAAAATCCATTATTTGTTACTTTATCACCTGAAGAACAATCAAAAGAAGTTACTAAATATGCAATTAATCAAATTAAATCAATTGATAACTACGATCAATTAGGTATGGGCGAAGAAGTCGCTGAATACCTAAATGTTGCAAAATACGTAATTTCAGCTGTATCAGATGATACGAGAAAATCTCTTGCTCACATTTTTGCTGAAACGCTAAATTCTGCGCCAAGTGTTAAAAACCAAATTAATGCTGAAGCAGTGATAAATGAACTATTTAACAGCTTATCTAACTTTAAACTTGATAAAGAGACTAAGCAAAAAGATAAACAAGAATCAGCACCAGTTACTGAAACAAATACAAACAACAATACACAACCAGCTGTAGCTAACAATTAGAGAGGAGATGGTTATGAATTATCAACAAAATAATAATGATTTACAACAAATTACAACTCAAGTACCTCAAACACTTGAGACCACTGTTGAAACTCAGCTTGCTTCAGATCCCCAAAGAATTATTGCTACTCCTGTATACAATGTAATTAAAAGAGAAAAACGTTTAACTATTTTACAATTTCTATTTTGATTTACTATCTTTCTAGTTTCGATTGCCGGAATCTTAGTTAACTACTTCTTAAATACTAGAGTTAATAAAAATCAAGGAATTGCATGGTATATACTTGTAGGAATTGCTTTCTTAATTTCTTTAAGTTTATTTGCTAAAGCCTTAACTAAAAATAAAGCTTGAAGACGTACTGAACAAATGTGTCGTGATAACTATCGCAATGGCAATTTAGCTGCTGTTACAGTTATTTCTGATACTTATCGTGCTATTCGTTTTAAATTATTACGTTTATCGTGATTATTTGCATTCTTCATGACTTATTTCGCTATTTTCAATGGAGTAATTTTATTACTTTTAAACCTATGAGAAGGGCATTGAGTTGTAAATATTAATAATGCAAACTTAAATTTTAATCTTGATTTAAACTGAGAAAAAATTCTAAATGAAGCATTTGGTAATGTTTATGTCTTACTATATGTAGACTTAGCTGTTGCAGTTGGGTTTACAGTACTATTTGTTTTAATGGTTATGTATGATCGTAAACGTTACATTGAAGCTTCAACCTTCCTTGGAACTGATGCAACAGCAATTAAAAATGCTGTTAATGCAGAACTAAAAAATGAAAATAAAGCTTGAATTAAAGCCTATATTATTGTCTTTATTATTGTGGTCTTATTACCATTAGCTTTATTCTGTTATTTAGTATGAAGAGGTATCTTTAAAAGAGGTAAAAAATAATGAAACTAAAATTATTAGTTATAGTCGAAGATTATTTCAACGACATTGAATTAACTTCAACACTTTCAGTGCTAAAAGCTGCCAACGTTATTGAATCTATTACTTATTATGCACCTGAAATAACTTCTGCTAGTGGTCAATTTAACATCACTCATATTGATAATATTGTTAATGAATATCACTTAGATGACTACAACGCCATCTTTATTCCTGGTGGAAGAGGATGCCAAACTCTTAGAAATAATCAAAAATCATTAGCAGTTATTAAAGAATTTTATAATGCTCAAAAATTCATTTTCGCAATCTGTGATGCTCCTAATGTTTTAATGGAAGCTAAAATTATTCCTGATTATATTACTTATTCATCATACCCTTCTGAATGAAGTCTTCCTACTAGAGGAATTAATCGTTCACAAGATAAGACAAGTTGTGATGGCAATATTATCACAGGTAAAAATGCTTTATCAGCACCTGATTTAGGTTTTAGAATTATTAGCGAAATATTTGGTACTTTATTAGCTGAAGAAACATTTGCTAAAATTAATGGTCGTGAAAACTAATAATTATCTGCCTTTAAAGGCAGATTTTTTTATGCCAAAAATAAAAGAAAAATCGCTATAGCTAGCGATTTAATTACTATACAAGCTATTATTTATTAGCTTGAAGTGAACGATTTACTCCTTTATTTAATAAATGCTTATCATAAAGAGTGAATCCAAGTTGGATACTGAAGATTGTTAATGAAATTACTTGTCATACCATTCCAGCGATTAATGAACCGTAGTTTGGATTTGATTCGTATGATTGTAGTCCCATTCCAAGTCCTCATCAAATAATTCAGATAATGTTGTTAATAACATATAAAACATACATTCAATATGTAACACCTTGTCATTCGTTTGTTTTGAATGATTTGATTAATTGTGGTGTAAAGGCTAATGTTGTAGCAGCAGGGAATACCAATCCCATTACTGTAGAAACTGCATCTGGTACTTTAAATAAGTATTGTCCTGGTTCTTTGTTGTAATCAACAATGTAGAAAGCAATAAACACAATACCTACTACAAATGTTGCAAGAACACCAATGTATCCTCACATTTTTTTCTTTTCTGAGAATTCTTTTTTGTGTTTGTAAAGTAGAATAGTCATGATTCCATTTACAAATAAACTGATTCCGTCAGCAAACATAACATTAAGCATAGTTTTGTTTAAGTTGTTTGTTGCCCCTCAGATAACTCATAATAAGATCCCAACGTGGAAAATTCAGAAAGAAACGAAACTTACATTTCCTGTTCTTTTTTCTCTGATAAGTTTAATTAATTGAGGAACACTTAAGGAAATAATGAAAACAACAGTTAATCAAATAAATACTTGAAATGATGTACTTAATGCACTAGGTGCTTTTACAGCTGTTGTTTGTGCTCCTTCTTGAAAAAATTTAACTATATTTTGCATACTGTTATATTTTAACCTATTTTATTTTTTGTATTAATTTATTTTAGACTTATTTCCTAGTATAATAGGAATAAAAAATATGCGAAAATAAAAAAGATGCTTAGAATAAAGCACCTTCAATTATTTTGTTTAATGTATATCCAATTGTACCTGTTTGATGGTCATCAATTACTAAGTTGGCAGCTTGTTTTGCTTCTGCTGTCGCATTACCTACAGCTATTCCAAATTTAGCCCCTTGGATCATATTTACATCATTACCACTATCTCCAAAAGCTATTAAATTTTCATCACTTAATCCAAGCATTTCAAGCACTTTTTCTACTCCTACAAATTTCGAAATATCCTTTGGATTAACATCAGTATAAACTGAATTAGTTAAATAAACAACACATGGTAAATCTTTAGTAGCTTGTCTAATATCTTCTGTAATCTTTTGAGCTTTTTCTAATGGGTTTCTTAAAGCAATTTGAGTAATAACACTATCTTTTGCTAAAACTACATTTTCCAAGTGATCTAAAGTGGCGATATTTAAAATATTCATATCCATAATTTGTTCATGAGACATTCATTTTGGAAAATGATTATTTGGTAAATATGAACCATTATAATCAATTGTATCTACAGTTAAGATTAAATCATTTTCTAAAGCTTTTTCTTTTAAAATATAAAACACTTGATTTGGCACAGTATTTAAGACATTGATACTTTGCTTATTAACGTCATAAATTAATGCTCCGTTTGAACAAACAATGTAATCTACATATTTAATTGTTTCATCTTTTAAAAGTGGTAAGACTTTTTGTAAACCCCTACCAGTAGCAATTATATTGACATTACCTTCTGCTTGCACACGTTGTAATGCTTTCATTGTATCAGGGTGAATTGTGTTATTTTTTCTTAATAATGTTCCATCTAAATCATATGCAAATGCTAATTTCATAAGCCTTCTTTCTATACTATTTTACTTTATTTCTTTTAATTTTTATATCTAAGCGTAAAAAAACCAAAATAACTAGGATATAGGTATTTTGGTTTAATTATTGGTTGATTATTATTTAGAATCTGATTCACGATAAGGAATTACGTGAATATGAGTGTGGAAAACAACTTGACCTGCTGTTTTTCCTGTATTAATAACTATTTTAAAACCAGGTATTCCTTTTTGAATAATTTCTTTATTAGCTAATTCTCTAGCTATTTTCATTGCATAAAGGAAATCATCTTCAGTATTAGCTAAAATATTTTCTTCTTGCACTTTAGGGATAACTAGAAAATGTCCTTCTGTTTTAGGGTAAGCATCATAAATAGCTATTACTTTATCATCTTCATAAAGTACTTTACTTGCTATTTCTCTTTTAATAATTTTTGTAAATATTGAATCCATTATTTAGCAACAATTGCCATTCCTTCTGTTTTAGATTTTAAAGCATCATTAACTTTAATTACATATCCTAAGTCCACAAAAGCTTTTTGTGCTTTCTTGTATAAGTTTTCGTCACTTACAGCAAGTAAGATTCTTAATTGATTTAAGCTTGCAGCAAATGGTGTTTCATCAAATGAAAGTACTTTGCTTTCAACTTCTTTCTCTTGTCCATTTTCTGTTGTTTTTGTTTTAACTGTTTTTCCAATTGGAGCGATCTGACTCATGTAAGCTACATTGATTGTTTTTCCATCAGTTGAAACTGTAATTGGAGCGCTTAACACCCCAGTATCACTTACAGAAACAATTTTGTTGTTAACTGCATCATAGAATCCAACAAAAATGTTTGAAGCAGTTGTATTTAATAAATCATCTACTGAATAAGACATTTTAAATGGGTTAGCTGTTAATCCTTTAAATCCACCCATTGTACTTTGGTATGAAGCACTCTTATTTAATAATAAAGCGCTTGTAGCAACATCACCTGCACTAGTTGATTTTTTAATTAAATCTTGATATTGACTTACATTGTTAATTTGATAGTTTCCCATTGTGAAAATATTGTTTTCATTACTATCTTGATATTGTCATAATTGTACTGTCTTGTTATTAACAACATAATTAATTAAATTGAATTGATCTAATTGGAATTTTGTTTTGTAAAGTGAAGCTGAAGAAGAATCAATTTTTTCTAAATCAGCTAAGTTACTGATTTGGAAGTATTTATTAATAAGTAAAAGTTTATTTACTGTGTAAGCAACATTAGTTTGAACATTGTTATATAAAACAACAAATTGATCTTCATTTAAGTTAGCTTTGTAATACTTACTTGAAGTTCCTTCAGTATTAGATCCATCTAAAAAGCTTACAAACGCTTTTTGATCTTCGTTTGAAAGAATTCCTGCTGCTGCTCATGTGTTTAATTGAGTTAATAAATAAAATGCATTATGTTTTAGGTTTTCGTTAGCAACAAAAGCTTGATAAGCTGCTAATGCATCAGCTTTATAAGAAGCATTTTCTAATAAGTTTTTATCTTGCTCAACATTGTATAAGTTTTTTAAAGTTGTTTCAAGTCATTTACTTTCAATTATTTGGCTTACTGAGTCTTTAGCAAAGTCAGCATCTTGTTTTCTTTTAGCATCTGTATCTTTATCAACACCACAAGATACTGCTGCAATAGGTAAGGCAACTGCTGGAGTTAATAATAAAGCATGTTTAAATTTAAAGTTCATTATTTACCTCCTTCGCTAGCTTTTTTTCATAAATTTTGACTTAAGTATTGATAAATTGTATCAAGTGCTGATTTTTCACTCATAGTTACTTTATCACCATATGAGTAAACTAATTTTGCTAATCCATCAACAACTTCAAAATTGTAACTTGTTCCTGTAGCAAATTGTGCTTTAACTCATGTATCAACATGTTTTAATAAGTCAAGTAATTGTTGTGTTTGTTTACCTACAAGCACACTTGCAACTTTAGTTTTAATGCTTTCTACATCTGCATCACTGTATTTTTTGTTTTCGTTTGATTGATTATCTTGTGTTTTAATGTATGTTAAGAAATCTTGATCTTTAACTAATGTTTCAATAACATTTTCAGGAGTTACTTTAGTAGATAATTTGTTTGTTACATTAAAGTATGTTTTGTTTCCTGCTGCATAATTTTGAGCATCTTTTGCTATAAATTCTTTAAAGTTATCTAAAGAAGTAATTTGATCATATCTAGCTAATAAAACATCTTTATCTGTTAATAAAACATATGCATTTGCCATATCGCTTACTTTTAAAATTACTGGAACTTTTTTGCTTGCTGCATTGCCTTTAACTGTTTCTACAGCAAAATCTCAGTTATAGAATTGTTTAAAGAATGTAGTCATATCAGCTGTTTTAATGTTTGCAACTACTGTATCTACTACTTTGTTAAATTCATTTACTTTAGCAATAGCTTCTTGCATTGTTGTTGCTTTTTTAGCTTCTTCAAGAATTTTTGTATAAGCAGCTATCATAGCTGGTTCAACAGGTGAATTTTTATCAATTTGTGTTAATGTTCCTAATGATATTGATGGAATATTTTCTCCATAAATTGCTGTAGCAAACACTCCTAAACCTTGATCAATTGAAGTATTTAATAATTCTTCTACACTTGTTAATCCACTTGTTCCTAAAGTTGAAGCATCTGTATTTGTTAAAGCACCTAAATATGTTTGATATTCTGAAATTGCATTATTGTATGCTGTTGCTGCTTGTCCTTGTGTTTGTAAAGCATAATTTTGAGCTGTCTTCATTCCTAATAAAATTGACATATTAGCTTTAACTTCAAATCCATTGTTTTCTTTAGCAATAACACTGTATTTTAATAAATTTGCTAATGTAGTTTTTTCTTTATCTTCACTAAGAACTCATGGTTGGTAGATATCTGATTTGTTTGTTTTTCCTGCTAATTTGTAAATTGTTGGTAAAACAATTTTGTTTTTATTAAAGTAATTTTGAATAAAAGGTGTTGGTGATTTTAAATCTTTAACTATTGTCACTTGATTATCAACAATCTTTGTTTCAACAACAAATGATTTAGTTAATAATGTAGTTACATTGTTTGCATTGTTTGGATCAACAAAATAGTTAACACCTTGCTTGAAATAAGGGAAAACTTTGTCACCTTTGTTAAATAAGATAATAGGTTTTCCATCTTCACCTTTAATTTGGTTACCATTTTCGTCTAATTTGTAAATTGTTGTATTAGCAGTTCTGTTAATGTAATCCATTGTTTGTTTTTTGTATTCTAATTGATATCTTCTTTGTGCTTCTGATTCAATTTGTTTGAATACTAAAAAGTTTACAGCTTGAGTTTCATTTAAACTTTTTCCATATTCTTCTTTACCAATGATTTCATTAAATTGTTTTTCCCAGTTTTCAAATCCATAGTTTTTCTTTAAGTTTGCTTTTAAATCATCAATCTTAGCTTGCACATCTTTTCTTATGTCAGCTAATGATTTTAAAGCGATTGAATTATTAACACTTTCTCCTGAAAGTAATGAAGCATTTCAAATTCTTTGAAATTCTTGAGAAGCTTTATATTCTTGTTCATAAAGATATTCAATTGTTCTGTGATAAAAGTCATCAATCTCTTTTGTTGCTGTTACATCTTTTGAATTTACAAGGTTTTGTAATGTTCCTGCTGTTGTAGATGCTAATTGTTTGCCATCTGGTCCTAAATATTCAACTACAGGTTTTTTCTCATCAATAGCTTCTTTGTAATTTACTTTTGTTACATTGATTGCTAAAGGTATAGCAATAGCTGCAACAATCCCAACAAAGATTGTTGCCCCTATTCCGATAGTTACCTTGTTTCTTTTGGCTTTATTTGTACTATTTTTATCGTGCCTTTGATCATGTCTATCATTGAGTTCTGTTAAACGTTCAAAGAATGATTTTTGTCTCTTTGCCATTAATACCTCGTTTTCTAATTTAAAATAATATATTTTAAATTATAGCAAATTTATTAATTTATAATTCTAATATGGAATATAGAGAAATATTAGAAGCATTTGAAGCTTTAAATGCATTTGCTAAGGAAGAGAGGTTTGTTTACTCATTAACCTCTTCTTCCTTGCAGCAAGCTTTAAAAGGCGAAAAATTAACAAATCCAATTACAATTGCTGTTTCTTTTGCAACATTATTAAAATTTAAGTTTTTTTATCCAGAAAAATTAAATTTACCACCTGAAAATAATTTTGATGATTTTTTTCCAAGTTTGCAAATAGGAAACGTTGCATTTAATTTGTTTATTTTAACCGAATCAAACAGAGAATTAATCACATCTAGATTAATCACTAAAGTATTAAATAGAGTAAACAAAGGCAGATGATGTGATGTTCTACTTATTTTGGATGAGATTTTTAGTGAGGAACCTTCTATTTGATCTTATTTATATAGAGATGAAGAAGGAATGATTAAATTAGAAGCGATCACACGGATGAATCCTTATTATTACAATGTAGTAGAAATAGAAAATATAAAGGTACCTTATTTAGATTACTTTAAAAATGAAATAAAAAACGATGCCCCTTAGTGCACCTTGTAAAGTCAGAGTTTTTACTCTGATTTTTCTTTATTTTTAAAAAAAGTAAAAAAAATAAGCGACGCCCTATTTTCACATCTCTGCTATCGTCGGCACTAGAGGGCTTAACTACTGAGTTCGGAATGGTATCAGGTGATCCCCTCTGCTATGGTCACTTGTATATATTTTAATACAAAAGAAAAAATATCCAAATATTTTTTTATTTTTTTACAAAGCTTTTAGACCAGCTTATCTTTTTTACTTTTACTAAAATAAAACTAATTTATTCTTTTAAAAAAGTAAAAAAAATAAGCGACGCCCTATTTTCACATCTCTGCTATCGTCGGCACTAGAGGGCTTAACTACTGAGTTCGGAATGGTATCAGGTGATCCCCTCTGCTATGGTCACTTGTATATAGTATATAGAAAAATCTAAAATTTCAAAATATTTTTTTGATATTTTTTTATTTATATCAGTGTTTTATATGTAATAACTATATCTAGTTAAATATTTACTAAAAATATATTTTAAAATCTTTTAATCCTTATACAGTATTAAAAAAGTCTAGCATCGCTAGACTCTTAAATTATTTCTTTAATGTTTTAGGCATGTACTTTTGCTTAAATCATCTTGACTGGGTTAAGTAGTGAATTGCTACTGTTTGTAGTATTGTTCATATAGAACCGAAAATTCAATATACTTGCACACCAGCTGAGAACATAACAGTAATTACAGTGAATACGATCATCATAATACGTTGTGTTTTTTCTGATTTTTTCAAGGCTTCAGCTTCTGCAATTGTTGTTCTTCTCTTAAATTTCTTCTTATTCAAGATTCTTGGAATAATCATTGAAAGAATTTGGAAGATAATAACTGCTGCTAATACTCATAAATAAGCTAATTGACCATCAAATAGTCTCTTATATGAGATAGAAGCGAAGTTGACTCCAAGTCATGTCGTTTCCTTAATTTCTGGAATACTTTGAATAACCCTTCACATAGCGAAGAAAATTGGCATTGAAAGTATCATAGTTCCGAACTGATCGGCTGGGTTAATATTATACTTACTATATAAAGCTGAAAGTTCTTGTTGTTTCTTCATTTTCATAGCTTTATTTTGCTCTAAGCCTTTATATTTGGCTTCAATGGCAGCTTTTTTATATTTTAGCTCTTCCATTACTTGTTGCATAACAGTTGCTCTAAATGTAATAGCTAGACCAATTAAACGAGTTAGTATAATAGCGATTAAAATAGCGATAATTGAGGCTCATCCATCTCATCCAGGCATTGCTTGACGTAATGATTGAATCAAGACAGAAAGTGGATAAACTAATAATCCATAGAAAGGCCCATATTCTCAAGCTTCACCTCAAGTTGTAATAGGCTGAATAGCATAATCACCTGCAAATGGTACTGTTGCACCATTTTGTGAGTATAGAATATTCTTTTCATAATCAAATTTGTTTACAGCTGCTGTCTTTTGATATTCTTTAAATCAACTTTCTAAGTGTTCTGGACTCTTATTAAAGAATTGTAATTGATTTAAATATTCAGACATTGTTTTTTGATATTGAATTAATAAACTATATTGTTTAGGTGTAATAGCGAATAATGGAGTTTTTCCATCACCACCATTAGCTTGTCCTATTTTTTGTTCTTCAGATAAGTTATCTACAAGATTTTTAATAAATGCTGATGGAGTTGATCCTAATTCTTGTGCGAATTTAGAACCTTCACCAAATGAGTATTCATAAAACACTTGAAGAATATCTCTAGCAAACATTCTATTTGCATTGTATTGAGCTTCTGCTAAGTTACTTTTTGTTTCATTTACAACAATATTATCTGGTGTATTAATTTTTTGCACACCTGAAATATTTGAAATTAAGATGTTTCCATCTGAATCTTTAACAGGAACTATAACAGTTGTTGGATTTCCTTTTCCATCATTAACTTCAAGGCTTTGTGTAGCTTGAACAAGGAAAAGTTGACTCATGTTGTTGAGTACTTGTCCTCTTTTGTCACCTTCTGTTTCGTATTTATAAGCAAATACGTAAATATCACTTGTTTTCGCATTTGAAACATATTGGTATTGTGGTGAAGTTTGTGATCTAAATAAATATTTTGGAGTTTCATTTCCATTAACTTTTGTTCCAAAAATACTGTCTTTAGCTGTATCTAAGTTTAAATCAGCTAATGATTTTGAATTTGGAAGTTGGAAAGCTACTAAATATTTTCCAGGATCAGCATATGTTCCACCATTTGTTTCTGTTTGTTTTCTTAGTGCTTCTAAAACCTTAGAATCACGTAAGAAGAAGTTAGCTTCTGTATCAGTTGTTAGTAAGTTATAAGTGTAATTAAGCTCTTGCTTATTGTCACTTGTTTCTTTTGATACATAATCAACTTTTTCTTCTTTTTCTTTTAAAGTATTAACTCTAGGGGCGATGTCGTTTGGATTTCTATAAAACTCAATCCCGTTCCCTACGTTATATGAATTTTTTAATGCAAACGCTTGAACACACCCTGTAATTGTTAATCCAAAGACAAAGACATAGAAGACTATCTTAAATCATTTTAAGAATTTCTTTCATCCTTCTTTTCTTTTTTCTTTAGGATCATTACTATTGGTAAAATATTGAAAATTATTGTTTGCTTTTTTCATTTTTCCTAAATTTCTCAAAGATTTTGGCGATTGATTCTTTTTTAGTTGCAAAATCAGTTTCGATAAAATCTTTGCGAACAATTAGCACAAAATCATAATTTAAATCATATAAATTTAATTCATGTACTATTGCCCTTAATTGTCTCTTGTATAAATTACGACCAACTGCATTAGCAAATTTTTTAGGAACTGTGATCCCAGCTCTAAATGCTTTGCTTTTTATTGAATAAACAATTAGATATTTATTCGCCAGACAATTTTTCTTGCCTGAATTTAATACATTGTTAAATTCTCAGTTTTTTCTAAGTCGATATTGTTTTTTCATTTTAGAAATTATTTATCAGAAACTGTTAATCTTTTTCTACCTTTAGCTCTTCTTCTAGCTAATACTTTTCTTCCGTTAGCTGTTTCCATTCTAGCTCTGAAACCATGTACTTTAGCATGTTTACGCTTGTTTGGTTGGTAAGTTCTTTTACTCATATTTTCTCCTCCTATTGTGATGATTTTTCAATAATTATATAAGCGTGTTTATATTATACACAAAAAGCCTATTTTTAATGCATACAAAAAAAGCAACTAATTAAGTCATTTTTTAGCCCTTTTAAGTCTTATTTATAGAAATAAAACATTTTAACTTCTCTCATGAACTTAAAAAATAATTTATACCAACATTATTAAGCTTAATGTTGATTAAAAAAATAAATTGAGAGGTTTTTTCTGATATTAAAAATTATTTTTCTTTAACAATTGGTATTTATTTTTGATTATTAGTGTTTAAAAGCAAGCTTTAGATTACATTATTCTATTTAAATTGTTGTATAATATGCTCATTAGAATAAGAGGTTTAAATGTTAAATTTAAAATATGTTTTAAACAATGAAGAAAAAGTTAGAAAAAACCTAGAAAATAGAGGTTTTGATGTAAAAATTTACGATGAGTTTGTTTCACTTGCAAAACAACGTGGACAAATGATGAATCAAACTCAAATGAAGAAAGCTGAATTAGCTAAATTATCAAAAGAATTTGGTGCATTAAAAAACCAACCAGCTGCTTTACAAGAGTTAAAAGATAAAATTTCTGAAATTAAAGTTCAAGAAGCAGAATTAACAGCTCAAGCTGATGCATTAAACAGTAGAATTGATGAATTAATTTTACAAATACCTAATGAAACTTTACCTGAAGTACCTGTTGGTGCAGATGAAAATGATAATGTTGTTTTAGCAGAACATGCTAACTTAGGTCGTGGATTAGTTAAAGGTGTTTTACCTCACTATGAAATCGCAAGAAACTTAGATATTATTGATTTTGAACGTGCAGTTAAATTATCAGGTTCTCGTTCAGTTGTTTACAAAAATGCTGGATCAAGACTTGTAAGAGCTTTAATTAACTTTATGCTTGACTTACACATGTCAAAAGGTTATAACGAATTCAATACACCTGTAATTGTTAAAGAAAAAATGTTATATGGTACAGGTCAATTACCTAAATTCAAAGAAGATCTTTACAAAATCGAAGGTGCTGATGAATACTTAATACCTACAGCAGAAGTTACTTTAACAAATATCTACAATGATGAAATTGTTGATTTAAGTACACCATTTAGAGCAACCGGATATACAGAATGCTTTAGATCTGAAGCTGGTTCATCAGGTAAAGATACTCGTGGAATTTTAAGACAACATGAATTTAAGAAAATCGAGTTAGTTAAAGTTACAAATGAACAAGATGCAATTAAAGAATTTGAAGCAATGCTTGAAGACGCTAAAGATGTATTAGAAAAACTTGAAATACCTTACCGTGAATTATTATTATGTACAGGTGATTTAGGTTTCTCTTCACGTAAAACAATCGATCTTGAATTGTGATTACCTTCAGAAGAAAGATACAGAGAAACTTCTTCTGTAAGTTATATGGGTGATTTCCAAGCCCGTAGAGCTATGATTAGATATAGAGATGCTGATGGAAAAACACAATATGCTCATACTATGAATGGTTCAGGGCTTGCTGTAGATAGAGTTATTGCTGCTATTTTAGAAATTTATCAAAATGCTGATGGAACAATTACAGTGCCAACAGCATTAGTTCCATATATGAAAATGGAAGTTATTAAATAGTGTGTTCTCACACTATTTTTTTATAAATCCTGTTAATAGGATTTATTTTTTATAAAAAAATAAGCCTATGAGCAAGGCTTATTCAGTTTCTTTTTCTGCTGATGCAACAGTGTATAGAGAGTCATTAATTCAAATAACATCTCCGATTTTTATTTTTGAACTTCTTCCTTTAGGTTCTTGACCATTAATTTTTATTACATTATATTTAATGAATTCTTTAGCTTGTCCACCTGTATCAATCTCATCTATTTTTTTAAGGAATTGAGATAGTTTTATACTATCACCTGTGATTTTAATAGTCATTATTTATTATAGAACTTTCTCATAGGTGTGATTAATTGGATATGGTTTGGATCATTTTCTGAAATAAATAATATTTTATCTTCATTTTGAGAGATAAAGATATTTAACATACCAGAATCTAAAGCTGATACTGCGTCTTTAACATATGTATAGTTAAAATCAATATCAATATCTTTTCCTTCAACTATTTGAAGCGCATCTGAAACTGCATTTGCTGTTCCGATTTCAGGCACTTCATAAACAACTTTTAAAGAATTGTAATCAAAGTGGAATTCCATTTTTTTATCTTTTTCTGTTTGATAGAATAAAGCTTTATTTAATGTCTTTAAAAGTTCTTCACGTTCAATTTTGAAGTTTCTTGTGTATTTAACTTGGAATAATGAAGAAACATCAATGTAATTTGATTTATACAATGAAGTTCAAATAACTGTATTTTCATAAGAAATACCAATTTTATTTGAATCAAAGAATAACTCTACATTTTCAGGTGCATCTTTTGTAATAAGTTTTTTAAGATTTCTAGCATCAATTGTTAGATCAACAGTTACTGGTTTATCTATTTGAATAACTTCCGTAGATAATCTATATGAATCTGTAGCAAGGAATCTTAATTGTGCTGAATTTTTAGCTGAAATATTAATACATTTATATATTAAAGAATTTAATCTATCATTTGAAGAACTTGTTGATGTAGAAACATCTGAAATTACTTTTTCAAAAATATGTGATTTAACAGATACTTTATTTTCAGTATCTTCAAAATCAAGTTTAGGATAAACTCCTGCATTTAATTTTGTTAAAGTAAATAATGTTGTTCCTTCATAAATATCAACAACACCAGCTCTTTCTTCAAATGTAATTTCTTTATCAAACTTTTTAATAATGTTTCTTAATAAGTTAGCTGATAAATAGAAATTACCTGATCTTTCAACTGTTATTTCTTTATTATCAATTGGAACTATTTTTCTAGCAGCTAATGTAGGTGAAGCCCCAATTAGAGTCAAGTTTTCAGAGTCAATACTCATGTAAACACATCTAAAAGGAATAAATGTATCATTACTATCTATATATGTAGATAAGAATTCTACTAGACGATCAATTTTAGGTTTTGAAATGGTGAATTTCATAAAACCTCCTTTATATTAATAATATATCCTGTGGATATGTGGATAACTTTAAAATGTTTAATTTTTGACTAAAAAATATATTAAATATTAACTTTTTGTTAAATTTTAGTCAAAATGTAACTTGTGAATATCTTGTTAATTAATTTTATAAATTTGATTCTTCAGCTCTTGAATTGTACGTTTTAAAGATTCATCATCAGATTCTTTAAACTTACGTAAAGCATTTAAAACTGTTGAATGGTCTTTTTTAAATACTTTTCCTAACTCAGTTGAAGAATAATCTAGTTGAATTGAGATCATATACATAGCGATATGACGTGCTACAACTATTTCTGCCTTTCTTGAATTAGATAAAATATCTTTTGTAGGTATTTTATAGTACTTAGAAACAGCTTTTATAATAATATCAGCTGTAATATTTTCTTGCTGTTGAATAACATCTTCAAAAATATTAGTGATTGTTTTATAAACATATTCTTGTGGTGTGTTTAATATGTCTTGCTTATAATGAGAAATTCTTTTAACAGCCCCTAATAAAGTTCTAATTGAAGCTGTATGATTTCGTATTATAAAGTCTTTTGCTTCTTCTGAAATCAAGTTGTTACTTAAATCAATATCATCTAAGAAAAAGTCCAGCAATTTAGATAAATCATCTATATCTGGTTGCTTAATTTTAGTGATAAATCCTGATTGAAAACGGGTGATCAGACGATTATCAAACATTGAAGAGATTTGATTAATATCTTTATCACTACAGAAAACTGTAATCTTATTACGTTCCATCCGTCCATCTAAAATTTGGAAAATAAAATCTTTTGTTGACTTCTTATTACCTTCTCCAAAAAGCTGAAAATCATCAAAAAGCACTAAATCATAGTTGGAAACTAAGTTTTTGTGAATTGAGAGCAGCTTTTTTTGATCGTTTTCTTTTAGTAAAGTAGTTAATGAATTTGTAAAAGTATTAGGGTTTACTAAGTAAACTTTTTTACCTTTTTCAATAAAACTATTTTCTAAAGCTTTAAGTAAATGTGTTTTTCCTAAACCTGAATTACCAGAAATAAACAAGACATTAAATGTGTAATCTCCATCAGCGATTGTTTTACATATATTTAAAGCTTCACGATTGAATTTACTTTCAACATAATTATCAAAAGTATATTGCGGATTAGTCTGATTAGATTTTTTAACTAAATTATCAGCTTTCTTGATAGCTTTTTCAGCAGTTTTGCTTGCTTCAAGATAATCTTTATCGATAATTTTGAAAGAAAACCCATCTCCAAACACTTCATTAACAGCTTTAACAAATGTATCATTATAATATTTCCTAAAGTTATGTAAATCTGGATAAACTTTTGGGAAAAATATTATAACTTCATTATTTTCGACAGACATAATTCTTAAATTTTTGAAAAATGTTCTAAAGAGCATATTATCCTGAATTTCATTTTTCATATACTCGATAAAAACATCATTCAAAACATTCAGTTTAACTGTGTCGTTATCTATTTCGTCGTTTTTTTCTAATATATTCATGTCTAAATTTTATAAGTTTTT